>NZ_JBHVSD010000080.1:0-1083 GCF_042885395.1 Kitasatospora sp. NPDC058063 | reverse complement strand
TCGCCGATCTCGGCGAGTATCCGGGCGCCGGTGAGCACGGCCAGGCCCGGAAAGCTCGTGATGATCTCCGCATCGGGATGCTGCAGGAAGAGCTCCTCGGTGGCGCGCGCCAGGTCGTCGCAAGCCTGGCAGGCCGCCTCGAGCTGGCCGAGCAGAGCGAGTGTCTGGCGTCCCATCGCTCTTTCCACCAGGGCCGGTTGGTGCAGCCAGGACTGGCGGAACACCTCGAGCAGCCGGTCGGTCTCGGCCTCGATCCGGCGCTGGCGGCCGGCCCGCACGACGGCAGCCTTGAGCCGACTGCGGGTGAGCTTGGCGGCCTCGGCCGGGGTGGGGGCGATTGCCAGGATCGCGCGGGCCTCACGGGACAGCAGCCGCTCGCGCTTGCCGGCGAACGCCTCCAGGACCGCCGGGTAGTACTCGCGCAGGTGCGATCGCAGACGGTTGTGGGCCCGGGTGCGGTCCCAGACCGCGTCCTGCTGGGCCCTGGCAAGGACGCCGATCGCCTTGACCAGGTCGGAGTCGCCCGGTAGAGGCCGGTGGAGTCCGGCGTCGGTGCGCAGGATGTTCGCCAGCACGACGGCGTCCTGGTGGTCGGACTTCTTGCGAGAGACGACGTGCCGGTCTCGGTAGCGCGCCACGGCCATCGGGTTGATGGCGAAGACCCGACGCCCGGAAGCCCGCAGACAAGCCACCAGGAGCCCGCGCGAGGTCTCGATCGCGATCGGGATCGGATCGTCCGGGCTGTCGCCGTGCTCGGCAAGCAGTCGCAGCAGGTCCTGGAAGCCCGCCGCGTCATCACTGATCCGAAGCTTGCCCAGCAGGTGGGCTTCGGAGTCGACCACCGCCACGTCGTGATGGTCCTCGGCCCAGTCGATCCCGCAGGTCACGTGCATGCGCACCCCTTTCGAGCCTTCGCTGTCCGTCGGCGTCGAGCCGCGGCAGGACCACCCGGCGACCTAATAGAAGCGCTCGCGGGCGCACCACCCCATCAGCCGTCCGTGGCCCCAGCTGCCCCCGGGGTCCTCGCTCTCGTGAAGAGCTCCACGGCTCCGGCTGATCAGGAGGTGGCCCTGGGAACGGCTC
>NZ_JBHVSD010000079.1:0-1086 GCF_042885395.1 Kitasatospora sp. NPDC058063 | reverse complement strand
CGTTGGCGCTTCAAAGCGGGTACGGGAATATCAACCCGTTGTCCATCGACTACGCCTGTCGGCCTCGCCTTAGGTCCCGACTTACCCTGGGCAGATCAGCTTGACCCAGGAACCCTTGGTCAATCGGCGCAAGAGTTTCTCACTCTTGTATCGCTACTCATGCCTGCATTCTCACTCGTATACCGTCCACGACTGGTTTCCACCGCCGCTTCACCCGGCACACGACGCTCCCCTACCCATCACAGCAGGCGTTGGCCCTATATGCTGCAATGACACGACTTCGGTGATGTGCTTGAGCCCCGCTACATTGTCGGCGCGGAATCACTTGACCAGTGAGCTATTACGCACTCTTTCAAGGGTGGCTGCTTCTAAGCCAACCTCCTGGTTGTCTCTGCGACTCCACATCCTTTCCCACTTAGCACACGCTTAGGGACCTTAGTCGGTGTTCTGGGCTGTTTCCCTCTCGACCATGGAGCTTATCCCCCACAGTCTCACTGCCACGCTCTCACTTACCGGCATTCGGAGTTTGGCTAAGGTCAGTAACCCGGTAAGGCCCATCGCCTATCCAGTGCTCTACCTCCGGCAAGAAACACGTGACGCTGCACCTAAATGCATTTCGGGGAGAACCAGCTATCACGGAGTTTGATTGGCCTTTCACCCCTAACCACAGGTCATCCCCCAGGTTTTCAACCCTGGTGGGTTCGGTCCTCCACACGGTCTTACCCGCGCTTCAACCTGCCCATGGCTAGATCACTCCGCTTCGGGTCTTGGGCATGCAACTCAACCGCCCTATTCGGACTCGCTTTCGCTACGGCTACCCCACACGGGTTAACCTCGCTACACACCGCAAACTCGCAGGCTCATTCTTCAAAAGGCACGCAGTCACGGCCCACCAGCAAGCTGATGAACGACGCTCCCACGGCTTGTAGGCACACGGTTTCAGGTACTATTTCACTCCGCTCCCGCGGTACTTTTCACCATTCCCTCACGGTACTATCCGCTATCGGTCACTAGGGAATATTTAGGCTTAGCGGGTGGTCCCGCCAGATTCACACGGGATTTCTCGGGCCCCGTGCTACTTGGGAG
>NZ_JBHVSD010000078.1:0-1397 GCF_042885395.1 Kitasatospora sp. NPDC058063 | reverse complement strand
CTGAGGACAAGCCCTCGGCCTATTAGTACCGGTCAACTCCACCCCTCACAGGGCTTCCATATCCGGCCTATCAACCCAGTCGTCTACTGGGAGCCTTACCCTCTCAAGGAGGTGGGAGTGCTCATCTCGAAGCAGGCTTCCCGCTTAGATGCTTTCAGCGGTTATCCCTCCCGAACGTAGCCAACCAGCCATGCCCTTGGCAGGACAACTGGCACACCAGAGGTTCGTCCGTCCCGGTCCTCTCGTACTAGGGACAGCCCTTCTCAACACTCCTACGCGCACAGCGGATAGGGACCGAACTGTCTCACGACGTTCTAAACCCAGCTCGCGTACCGCTTTAATGGGCGAACAGCCCAACCCTTGGGACCTACTCCAGCCCCAGGATGCGACGAGCCGACATCGAGGTGCCAAACCATCCCGTCGATATGGACTCTTGGGGAAGATCAGCCTGTTATCCCCGGGGTACCTTTTATCCGTTGAGCGACGGCGCTTCCACAAGCCACCGCCGGATCACTAGTCCCTACTTTCGTACCTGCTCGACCCGTCAGTCTCACAGTCAAGCTCCCTTGTGCACTTACACTCAACACCTGATTGCCAACCAGGCTGAGGGAACCTTTGGGCGCCTCCGTTACTCTTTAGGAGGCAACCGCCCCAGTTAAACTACCCACCAGACACTGTCCCTGATCCGGATCACGGACCCAGGTTAGACATCCAGCACGACCAGAGTGGTATTTCAACGACGACTCCACCAAGACTGGCGTCAAGGCTTCAAAGTCTCCCACCTATCCTACACAAGCCGAACCGAACACCAATATCAAGCTATAGTAAAGGTCCCGGGGTCTTTCCGTCCTGCTGCGCGAAACGAGCATCTTTACTCGTAATGCAATTTCACCGGGCCTATGGTTGAGACAGTCGAGAAGTCGTTACGCCATTCGTGCAGGTCGGAACTTACCCGACAAGGAATTTCGCTACCTTAGGATGGTTATAGTTACCACCGCCGTTTACTGGCGCTTAAGTTCTCAGCTTCGCCCCGACGAATCAGAGCTAACCGGTCCCCTTAACGTTCCAGCACCGGGCAGGCGTCAGTCCGTATACATCGCCTTACGGCTTCGCACGGACCTGTGTTTTTAGTAAACAGTCGCTTCTCGCTGGTCTCTGCGGCCACCCCCAGCTCGGAGTGCAAGACTCGTCACCAGGAATGGCCCCCCTTCTCCCGAAGTTACGGGGGCATTTTGCCGAGTTCCTTAACCATAGTTCACCCGAACGCCTCGGTATTCTCTACCTGACCACCTGAGTCGGTTTGGGGTACGGGCCGCCATGAAACTCGCTAGAGGCTTTTCTCGACAGCATAGGATCATCCACTTCACCACAATCGGCTCGGCATCAGGTCTCAGCCT
>NZ_JBHVSD010000076.1:0-1445 GCF_042885395.1 Kitasatospora sp. NPDC058063 | reverse complement strand
GTCTACGCACGTGAGCAGGCCACCATCACCACCGTAGGCGGTGACGCCCATCTCGTCGCCCGCGGCAACGCCCGGGTCATCATCGAGACCAGAGCCGGCGGGGTGCGTCTGGACGCCTACGACACGGCGGACATCACCGCCGACAACGGCACCATCACCCTCCACAGCCCCGACGTCACCATCACCAGCAACAGCGACGGTGTAATCAACCATTCCTAAAACCTCAGAAACCCAGTTCAGCCCCCGGCCAGGGGCGGTCGCGTCCTCGGAGCGGTGTAAAAGGCTCGACGAGGGGTTCCGTGGGGTTGATGTTACGCGGCCTTGGTGAGTGACACGCGGGCCGGCGGGGCGAGGTGGATCACTTCCGCGTTGGCGGGGTGGAGCAAGTCATGGCGCATGCGTTCGAGTTGGCGTAGGCCGGTGGGGGTTGTGGTGAAGCCGCGCCATCCGGTTGCGGCGCGGGACAGGACGGCGAAGGCCAGGCTGACGCAGCTGGTCTCGCCGGGGAAGCGGCCGATGACCTTGACGCGTCGGCGGGTCTCGCCGAAGGTCCGCTCGATGAAGTTGGAGTGGCGGATCCGCTTGTGGTGCTCGGCGGGGAAGCGCAGGTAGGAGGTGAGGGAGCCCCGGTCTGTCAGGAGGGACTTGACGGCCGCGGGGTAGGTCTTCTCCCACTTCGCGGTGAAGGTGTCGATGCGGCGCTGGACGGCTTCGACGAGCTTCTGCCCGGGCGGCAGGCCGAGCTCGCCGGTGTCGAAGATCTCCCAGAAGTCCTTCTTCACCGCCTCGAGGTCGTGGCGGCTGACCTTCGAGGTGACGTTGCGGCATTTGTGGATCAGACACCGTTGGCGCAGGCTGCGGCCCAGGACGAGCTCGCAGGCGGAGATCAGGCCGCTGCCGCCGTCGGATATCACCAGCAGTGGCGGGGCGAGGCCCCGGTCGAGGAGTCCTCGGAGGAAGTCTGTCCAGGCGTCGTGGGACTCGGAGCCGGCGGCCTCCAGTCCGATGAAGACGGGCTTGCCGTCGGTGTCGATGCCCCATGCGGCGAGGACCGGTTCCGCGGGAGCGTTCGGGTGCATCCGGAAGTGCGAGGCGTCGATGAACAGGTAGTCCAGGGTGACGCCGGACAGGTCCCGCTCGCGCCAGGCGTCGTACTCGCCGCGTATGGACTGGCAGATGGAGGAGACCGTGGACTTCGACAGGGCGGCGTCCGAGCCGAGGGCCTCGGCCAGGGTGCCGGTCACGTCCCGGGTGGACAGGCCGCGCACGTATGAGGCGATCACCAGCGACTCCAGCGCGTTCGTCCGCGTCACCGACTTCCCGAACAGGCGCGATGCGAACTTCTGAGTGGTGCCGCGCAGCCAGGGGCGGGCCACCGTCACCGGGCCGGACGTCGTCTTGATGGTCGCCTCGCGGTGGCCGTTGCGGTGCCCGGTCCGCACCAC
>NZ_JBHVSD010000075.1:0-1840 GCF_042885395.1 Kitasatospora sp. NPDC058063 | reverse complement strand
CTGAGCTTGACTCTGTCGGGGATCTTGGTGATTGGCTGCGGGTGATCATGATGGTGCGCCAGTCTCGCGGGTGCACGATGACCGCGAGATTTCCGAGGAGTGCAAGATGTCGGTCCGTCCCCGTCCGGGTGCCGAGGTCCCGGTCTTGACGGCGCGGATGGCGCGGGCCAGCAACCCCGGTGGTACGACGGCGATGTGGGTGCGTGACCGTCTCGACGGCCTGTGGCGGGACGAGGACTTCGCCGACTGGTACCCGCGCGATGGCAGGCCCGGGCTGTCGCCGGCCCAGTTGGCCACGGTGAGCGTGCTGCAGTTCCTGCTGGGCCTGTCCGACCGCGATGCCGCCGAGGCAGTACGCTGCCGCATCGACTTCAAATACTCGCTCGGCCTCGAACTCGACGACCCTGGCTTCCACCACAGCGTGCTTACCGACTTCCGCGACCGCCTGCTCCAGGACGGCCGGGCGGACCGCCTTCTCGACCTCGCCCTGGCCCGGCTGAAAGAGGCCGGCCTGGTCCGCGAGCGCACCGCCCAGCGCACCGACTCCACCCACGTCCTGGCCACCGTCCGCGACCTGACCCGCCTCGAACTGGTCACCGAGGCCGTGCGCGCGGCCCTGGAAGAACTCGCCCGCACCGCCGGCCACGCGCTGGACGGCCTGGTCGGCGAGGACTGGGGCCGCCGCTACGGCCGACCAGTGCGCCTGGGCAAGAACCCCACCCGCCCCAAGACCCGGATCGACACCACCGGCGAAGACGCCCGCCGCCTGCTCGAACACCTCAGCCGCAACCACCCGTCCCTGCTCGTCAGGCTCCAAGTCCAGGTCCTACGGCAGATCCTGGTGCAGAACTACTACTGGGATCCCACCGGGCGCCTGCGCTGGCGCGACGGTGACGACGCCAGCGGCCTGCCGCCCTCGGCCCAACGGATCGTCTCGCCCTACGACCCGACGGCCCGCTACGCACGGCGCGGGCAGGTGACTCGCTGGACGGGGTTCCTCGCCCATGTGACCGAGACCTGCTCCGGCGACGGACCCAACGTGATCACCGACGTGGCCACCATGCCCGCCACCAGCGCCGACACCGAGGTCCTGCCCGGCGTCCACACCCGGCTGGAACGGCGGAGCCTGCTGCCCGGCGAACACCTGGTCGACGGCGGCTACACCTCCCTGCCGCACCTGGAACAGGCTCAGCGCGAACACCGTGTCACCGTTGTCGGACCGCTGCCGGGCAATCCCACCCGCCAGCACCGCCGAGGCGAGGGCTTCGCCCGCGACGACTTCCACATCGACTTCGACCGCAAGGAGGTCACCTGCCCGCAGGGGCAGACCAGTGCCGGCTGGCACGGCCCCTACCCGACCTCCTCGCCGACCGCCGCCCCGCTGATCGTGGCCCGCTTCACCAAGAGCCAGTGCCAGCCCTGCCCGGTCCGGGCCAAGTGCACCAGCTCCCGCGACGCCCAGCGCACCGTGGGCTTCCCTCCGCGCGAGCTGCTCGAACTGCAACTGCGCAACCGCGCCGACCAGCAGGACCCGGCCTGGCACAAGCGATATGCAGTCCGCTCCGGCATCGAGGGCACCATCTGCGAGTTCGCCCACGGCCACGGGATGCGCCACTGCCGCTACCGCGGGCAGCCCAAGGCACACCTGCAGCATGTGCTCACAGCCATCGCCGTCAACATCGAACGCCTCAGCAAGCATGACCCCGACGAAGGCGCGCCCCCACGACCGCCGACAGCCTTCCAGGACCACCTCGACCAGCAGGGCATCCCGCGCCTGCGTTCCTGGCGAGCCGTCAGTTGAGAGGACGGCGACCAAGATCCCCGACAGAGTCAAGCTGAG
>NZ_JBHVSD010000073.1:0-2252 GCF_042885395.1 Kitasatospora sp. NPDC058063 | reverse complement strand
TGGACGCGTGGTTGCGTCCGGTGCCGGCGGGGGTGGTCGGTGAGGTGTATGCGGCGGGGGCCGGTCTGGCGCACGGGTATGTGGGTCGGGCGGCGTTGACGGCGGAGCGGTTCGTGGCGAATCCGTTGGGTGCGGCGGGCGAGAGGATGTACCGGACGGGTGACCTGGGGCGTTGGCGTGCCGACGGGGTGCTGGAGTATGTGGGGCGTGCGGACGACCAGGTGAAGATCCGGGGTTTCCGGGTCGAGCCGGGGGAGATCGCGGCGGTGCTGCAGGCGCACGCGGCGGTGGCCCAGGCGGCGGTGGTGGCGCGGGAGGACCGTGCGGGGGACAGGCGTCTGGTCGGCTATGTGGTGCCGGTCGCGGGTGGGCAGATCGACGTTGATGAGCTGAGGGGTTTCGCCACGGGGCGTTTGCCGCGGCACATGGTTCCGTCGGCGTTGGTGGTGCTGGAGGCGCTGCCGATCACGCCGAACGGCAAGCTGGACCAGCGCGCCCTGCCCGCACCCGCAGCCGTCACCGCCGATCAGAACGGACGGAGCCCGCGCTCGGTCCAGGAGGAGATCCTGTGCGCGATCTTCGCTGAGGTCCTCGGTGTTCTGTCGGTGAGCATCGATGACGACTTCTTCGCCCTGGGCGGTCATTCGCTTCTGGCGGCCCGGTTGATCAGCCGGATCCGCAGTACCTTCGATGCCGAGCTCGGGATCCGTGACCTGTTCGACGCCTCCACGGTCGTGGGCGTCGCGGAGAAGCTGAAGGACGGCCGCCCGGCACGTCCGGCGCTGGTCGCGGGCGTGCGGCCGGAGGTGCTGCCGCTGTCGTTCGCCCAGCAGCGGTTGTGGTTCCTCGACCAGTTGGAGGGGGCGTCGGCGGCCTACAACAGTCACTTCGCGTTCCGTCTGCACGGCACGGTGGACGTCGACGTTCTGCGTGCGGCGGTCGGTGACGTGGTCGGCCGGCACGAGGTCCTGCGCACGGTCTACCCGGCGGTCGACGGTCAGCCGCGCCAGCTGGTCCTGCCCGCCGGCGACGCCCACGTCCCGTTCACGGTCGTGGAGTGCGGACATGATGCGCTGCACGAGGAGATGCGCACGGCTGCTTTCACGCCGTTCGATCTCTCGACCGAACTTCCTTTGCGGCTGGCGCTGTTCACGCTCGGCGAGGGCGAGGGCGAGGGCGAGGGCGAGGGCGAGGGCGACGGTGAGGGAGAGTCGGTGCTGTTGCTGACCTCACATCACATCGCGATTGATGGTTGGTCGATGAGGCCGTTGTGGGAGGGGGTGGCGTCGGCCTATCGGGCGCGGTTGGCGGGGCTGGCGCCGGAGTGGGAGCCGTTGGCCGTTCAGTACGCGGATTACTCGCTGTGGCAGCAGGAGCTGCTGGGCGGGGTCGTGGGTGAGCAGTTGGCGTACTGGTCGGAGGTGCTGCGGGATTCGCCGCAGGAGGTGGCGTTGCCGTTGGACCGGCCTCGGACGGGGGTGGTTTCGCGCGCGGGTGGTCGGGTGGAGTTCGGGTTGGATGCCGAACTGCATGCCGAGCTGGAGGCGTTGGCGCGTCGGCACGGGGTCACTCTGTTCATGGTGCTGCATGCGGCGTTGGCGGCGTTGTTGTCGCGGCTGGGTGCGGGGACGGATGTTCCGATCGGGACGGTGGTGGCGGGGCGTTCGGACCAGGCGTTGGACGAGCTGGTCGGGTTCTTCGTGAACACGTTGGTGCTGCGGACGGATGTGTCGGGTGAGCCGACCTTCGGTGAGCTGTTGGGCCGGGTCCGTGACGCGGATCTGGCGGCGTTCACGAATCAGGATGTGCCGTTCGAGCGGCTGGTGGAGGAGCTGAACCCGGTTCGTTCGGCCTCCGTGCATCCGTTGTTCCAGGTGATGCTGGTTCTGCAGAACAACAACGAGGAGGCGCTTCAGCTCCCGGGCGTCACGCTGGAAGCGGAGGCCTTCGCCGACGCCCCGGCCAAGTTCGACCTCAATTTCGCCTTCACGGAGGCGCGGGCCGGCGATGGCACGCCGGGCGGAATCCGGGTGGAGCTGCAGTACGCGGCGGACCTGTTCGACCACGGCACGGTTGAGCTGATGGGGCGGCGGTTGGACGCGCTGTTGGCCGCGATGGTTGCGGATCCGGAGCGGTCGGTCGGGTCGGTGGATGTGCTGGTGGGCGGTGAGCGTGAGCTGATCGTGTCGGGGTGGGGTGGTGGTTCGGGGGCGGTTCCGGCGGGGACGGTGTCGGGGTTGTTCGCGGAGCAG
>NZ_JBHVSD010000072.1:0-2671 GCF_042885395.1 Kitasatospora sp. NPDC058063 | reverse complement strand
CTAGTGGCGGGTGGTGGGCTGGCCCTCTGCGGGTGGTCGGCCAGCGTGCCGCCCTTGGTCACGAGGATCTTCACGAGGTCGTTCTTGGCGTTCATCCCGACATGCGAGGACCACACGGACGGGCTGACCATCGCCTCGAGCTGGGCGAACCCTTCGGGGTCGCGGATCTTGGTGAGGACCGCGCGGATGTTGGTGGAGGCCCGGGCCACCTGCCAGGTGAAGGAGGGCCTCAAAACGTCGGCGCAGGTGTTTCTCCGGTGGCGGACAGCCCGAGGGTGCTCCACGGCGCCTACAGGCGGATCCCCTTGCCCTGGAAGCGCGCCCGGACGCTGACGGGCCACCGCTGGGGCGGTTGGGGTTCGGCGAGGCGGGCGGCGGACTGCCGGAGCACGGCGCGGTCGGTGGCCGCGGGGGTGGGTGCGGCGGCGAGGCGTTGGAGTCGACGGCCGGCCGGGTCGACACCGGCGCGGGCGGCGAGGTCGGCGAGGGCGTCCTCGACGCCGCCGCCGGCCTGGGCCGCCAGGTGGTAGCCGTTGTGGAGTTCGGCCTGGCGCGCGGTGCTGAGGGGCCGGACGGGGAGGCGGTTGTGCGCCGGTCCGGAGGCACGCATCAGGAGCCGGTGGCTCTCTGCCATCCGCCGGGTGAGGGTGGCGTGGTCCCGGGCCAGGTGCTGCAGCTGCCCGCTGATGTGTCGTAGGGCCTCTGTCCAGGCGGGCAGGGCCTCGGCCAGCTCGGCGGCGTCGCGGAGCCGGCCCTGGAGGCCGTCGTCCCGGCGCCAGGCGGGATCGGTGAACAGGATCCGGCCGAGGCGGTCGACCAGGGCGTGGGACTCGGCCGAGACCGGGGTCATCAAGGTGGTGCTGTCGGGGGCGGTCCTGACCGGGCGCCAGCATGCGGCGAGCTCGCGCCAGTGCCGCTCCGCCGACTGGCATGCCTTCTGACCGGGGTCTTCGGGCGACGGGCCGGCGAGCGTCGCGTGCGCCACCAGGGTGCGGGTGACGGTGTAGACGGCGCTGATGTCGGCAGCCGCGGTACGCATGGCCGCGGCGGTGTGGACGTGGTGCTGGTCGCCGTCGAGGGCGCGCCAGGCGAATTCGGTGAGCCGGTCCACGCTCGCGACCGCGCCGGCGGCGAGCCGGTCGATGGTCTCCGCGGTGCGGGGCGGGTCGGCGCGCAACGCGGCGCGGGGAGCGATCAGGTCGACGGCCCAGTCGTAGCCGTCGGAGCGGGCCCGGGCGGTGAGGATCCGCGCCTGCTCGACGGCGACGCGGAGTTTGCGGCCGCTCTCGGCCAACGCGGCGACGCGGCGGGGGAAGGCGTAGGTGGACGTGGCGTCGGCGAGCCGGTCGGCGATGCCGGCGGCTGTGGCGGCCAGGGGCATCACCCGGGAGAGCACGGCGCAGCGCAGTTCGTCGCTCTCCAGGGCGAGGCCGTGACGGGTGAGCGGTTCGCCGTCCGGACCGGTGTGCGTGGCCAGCAGGTCGATCCCGGTCCGCAGGGCCTTCCCCGCTCGCGGGATGCACTGTGGGGGTTTCATCAGCGCGGCCGTCCTGGTGCCGCGGGCGGTCCGGAGCTGGATGACGGCTTCGGTCAGGCTCATGTGGAGCTCGCTGCGCGGGCCGACCGGGGTCGGCGGTTCCGGCGGGAAGATGCCGGCGGCGGGCCCGGACCGGTGGGGCAGTGCCTCGACGGCCTCCCAGGCGAAGCGCCGCTCGATGCCGAGCACGATCTCGGTGAAGTCGGCGAGCTGCCCGATCAGCGCGGTGCGGGCGAGTTCCGAGGAGTCCTCGACGGGCAGCCGGTCGACGTTGGCGAGGTGCTCGGCGGCGAGGGCGACGAAGTCACCGAACCGCGCGGTCACCGGGGGCCGCCGGTGGCGTTGCGGACGGCCCGCGCGGCCCGGCCGGCGAGCAGGGAGGCCCGGGCCGGGGCGTGCGCGTCAGCGGGCGTGGTGGTGTCGGCGACGGCCGCGAGCTGTTGCTCCGCCTGGTCCAGGAGCTCGGCGAGCGCGGTCCCGTCCGCGAGGGCAAGCTTGGTGGGTTCGTCGTCGTACCCGGGCTGGTCGAGCAGATCGCGGGCTTCGAGGACGAGGGTGTAGGCGCCGGTGGCGGCAAGGGCGTCGCCGTGGTCGGCGCCCGGCCCGATGGCCCAGGCCGCGGTCTGGTCGAACAGGTTCCATGCGCCGGCCAGCACGGTGGGGTGGTCGACGGCGGCGAGTCGGGCGGTGGTGCGGGTGGTCCACCCGGTCATCTCGTTCATGGGGTGCGTCCTTCGTACGGGTGTGTGGGGGCCAGGCTGCCCGCAGAACGGTCACTGTCCTGGCCCCTGCCGGGATTCCGGTGGAAAACCCGGTGTTTGCGAAGGATCCGGTCCGGTCGGGTGACGGGCTGGAGACCTGGGACGGCGTACCGAACTCCCACGGGCGGTCATCCGCTGACCTGGCGTGTGGATTCCATCACTATCTGTCATTCCGAACGAGCTCGACCTGGGGCTTCGGATGAGTGTCCGATCGGCGTCGTGTACCGGCCATCTCGCGGCGGTGGCACTTGCCCGCGTGATTGGGCAGGCTCCCCCTTCCGTGAGCTCTCAGGACAGCGAACTGTCACCCGCGTGGGTTACACAGAAGCCCTGGGCCCTTGCGGACAAGTCCTCCGACATCGACCGATTCGCA
>NZ_JBHVSD010000071.1:0-2817 GCF_042885395.1 Kitasatospora sp. NPDC058063 | reverse complement strand
CGCTTCCTTCGGACCGCCTTCCAGCGGACCCTCCGGGCTTCGTTCTTTCGTGTTTCCAGCTTACCAGACGTTTTCCGCTCCGTTTACCGGGGCTTCATTCATCCGATTCCCGCTGGCGGGATTTCCTGCGAACTTCGTTCCGAAGCCTATCAAGGCTTTCGGAGTGCTCAGTCCGTGGGATTTGCTTCGTCGGAGGGTGCGCATTTCGTGAAATGCACTCGCCTCGATTCGGCGGTGTCGTAGACACTAACGCCCGGAACCGACCGTTGTCCAGTCAGTCCCAACCGTTGAAACCTACTAGCCCGCCCTCACCACGTCAATGGTTCGGCCGGACGAGAGGAAGACTAGCAGGTCAGGGGCCTGCTGATCACATCGGCTCAGGCCGCGACCGGCTGGAGGTCCGCCCGGTCGGCCGCATCCAGATCACCGAACTCCCCGCCCTCGGCGGCCCTTCGGCCCAGCACCAGGGCGTAGAGGAGGAAGGCCGCCTCGGCCAGCACGCCGATGGAGATACGGGCCCAGGTCGGCAGGCCGGACGGGGTCACGAAGGCTTCCAGGACACCGGAGACGGCCAGGACCGTCGCCAGGCCGATCGACATGCCGATGATCGCGCGGCCCTGTTCGGCCAGCGCCACCGAGCGGGTGCGCGGGCCGGGGTCGATCACGGTCCAGCCGAGGCGCAGCCCGAGGCCGCCGGCTACGAAGACCGCGGTCAGCTCCAGCAGGCCGTGCGGAATGAGCAGGCCGAGGAAGACGTCGAGGCGCCCGGCGGAGGCCATCAGCCCGACGCCGATGCCGAGGTTCACCACGTTGGTCCACATCACGTAGAGCACCGGAACGCCCAGTGCGACCCCGAACAGCAGGCACTGCACGGCGATCCAGGCGTTGTTCGTCCACACCTGTGCCGCGAAGGAACTGGCCGGCCGGTCCGAGTAGTACGCCTCGTACTGGCCGCCGGGGCGGGTCAGCTCGTCGAGGTGCTCGGGGGCGATCAGGCTGTTGCGGACCTCGGGGTGGGTGGCCATCCACCACGCGAGCAGTGCGGTGGCCACCATGGAGACGATCGCCACCGGCACCCACCAGCGGCGCGCGCGGTAGAGCGCGGCGGGGAAGCTCACCGCGTAGTAGCGGGCGACGTCCTGCCAGCCGTTGGTCCGGGCGCCGGTGACCGCGCTGCGGGCGCGCGAGACCAGCCCGGTCAGCCGGCTCACCAGGGCCGGGTCGGGCGCGGCGGCCTGGACCTTGGCGAGGTGTCCGGTGGCGCGCTGGTAGAGCGTGACCAGCTCGTCGGCCTCCTCCCCGCCGAGCCGGCGCCGGCGGGCGAGGGCGTCCAGCCGGGCCCACTCCCCCTGGTGGGTGGCGACGAAGACGTCCAGGTCCATTTCGGCGGCTCCATGATCGGCGGCGGGCGCGGACGTGCGTGCGCGGGCGGGTGCGTCCGGGCGGGCGGCGGGCCCGGGCGGACACGTGCGGCCCAGCATGCCAGCAGCGGCCGCCGCCGCGGCCGTCGGGATCTCACTTCCCGTGCGCCCACCGGGCCCCGTATGTTTGCGGCTGCGGATCAGACTGCGGAGAGCGGGTCAGGGGGGCCGATCCGGGGTGATTCCCTCCCCCGGCACTGCCGCACTCCCAGGAGCGGATCTCCATGGGCGAGCCGTACGGGCTCCAAGAACGTGAACGGACAGGTGTCTTGAGCGACCTGGTGACGGGTGAGGCGGTCGTTCTCGGCCTCCGGACGGCGAAGCTTCCGAGCAGGGCCCTGGCGATCGTGATCGACCTGCTGGTGGAGTTCGCGGCCCTGCTGGTGTTCACGCTGCTGCTGAGCCTCGCCCTGATCGGGCTCGACGGCGCGGCGCTGGCCGCCACGATGATCGGCCTGACGGTGTTCTTCCTGGTGGCCGTGCCCGTGATGGTCGAGACCCTCACTCGCGGCCGTTCGCTCGGCAAGGCCGCGCTCGGCCTGCGGGTGGTGCGCACCGACGGCGGGCCGGTGCGGTTCCGGCACTCGCTGGTGCGCGGGCTGGTCGGCTTCTTCGAGATGATCGTGCTGACCGGCGCCCCGGCCGTGATCACCTCGGTGGTGCACTCGGACGGCAAGCGGCTGGGCGACATCTTCGCCGGGACGGTGGTCGTCCGCGAGCGCACCCCGGGTGCGGGCGGCTCCGCCTCCCCGCTGCCGCCGGTCCACCCGCACCTGCTGCAGGCGATGGGCCACGAGCTGGTCGCGATGGACCTGTCCGCCGTACCCGAGCCGCTCTGGCTGGCCATCCGCCAACTGCTGGGCCGGATCGGCCAGTTGGATCCGGCGGTGATGCTCCGGATGTCCACCCGGCTCGCCGAGGACCTGTCCGCCCGGATCGGCCACCCGCTCGCGCCGGGGCTGCACCCGGCGGCGTACCTGGGCGCGGTGCTCACCGAGCGCCAGCGGCGGGAGTGGATGCGTGTCCAGGAGCAGCTGTGGGCGGCCGGACGGGGACCCGCCCAGGTGCCCGCTCCCCGTCCGGCCTCCGGTCCGGTCCCCGCGCCGGCTCCGACGGTCACGGCCGACGGACGGCCCGTCCGCGTCCTCGGCCTGCCGGCGCAGCGGCCCGCACCGACCGCGCCCACCGCACCGCCGGTGCCCGTACCGCCCGCCACCCCTGCTTCGCCCCCGGCATCGCCCCCGGCCCCGGCGGCTCCGTCCCTCGACAAGCCCGCCGCCGACACCGGCTTCGCCCCGCCCGCCTGAGAAAGTGTTGGGTAATTGATCAACTTCGTGGCGTGATGCACTGGCGGTGATCGTCACGGGCGAGGCATCCGCGACGATCACCGCCATGT
>NZ_JBHVSD010000070.1:0-2817 GCF_042885395.1 Kitasatospora sp. NPDC058063 | reverse complement strand
CAGGACCACCGAAGCGTCCCCCTCCGGGCCGGCCGCCATCGCCTCCAGCACCAACCGGTACATCGCACCGAAGCGCTCCAGGGCCGCACGGCCGAGCACGTCGGTCGAAGTGCCGATGTTGAGGTGGCCGCCGGCGGCGATCACGCTGAGGAGGAACTCGTTGCCGCCCGCGTCGAGGTTGGACGCGGTGTCCACGGTGCCGGTGTCGACCTGGTGGAAGTCCTGGTAGTCGAAGACCATCGAAATCAGGCGCTCGCCGGTGCCGCTGTCGCGCTGGACGGCGGGCAGCGGGTACCGGCGGCGGGCCCAGATCTCCGACTCGCGGGCGTAGACCCGCTCGACCAGCTCACGCCAGGTCCCCGAGGCGCGCAGCGCCGGGAACGGCAGGGTGTTCAGGTGCATGCCGAGCACCCGCTCGGCGCCGGGGGCCTCCAGACGCCCGTGGTAGACCACACCGGTGTGGAAGGCGTCCTCGGTGCCGACCATGCCCAGCACCTTCAGGTGCGCGGCCAGCAGCACGGTCTTCAGCGAGGCCTTGGCGTCGTTCGCCAGGCGGTGCAGCTTCTCCTCGAGGTCGTGGAAGGGCACCCGCGCGCCGAGGTTCTCGGCCACCAGGTCGGCGTCGTCGGCCCAGGTGGCCGGCAGCTCGGCCGCGGCGTGGCCGGCGACGATGTCCCGCCAGAAGGCGCGGTCCTGCTCGGAGGCCAGCGACTCCAGCTCGGCCGCGATGAAGTCCGCGTAGCGGACCGACGGCGCCTCGTAGGCGGGCAGCTCACGGCCGTCGCGCAGGTGCTGGTAGCACTCCATCAGCTCCATGAGAAGGCTGTTGACGCTCCAGCCCTCGGTGACGGCGTGGCAGTGGCTGAGGGTCAGGCGCCAGGCCTCGTCCGACTCCAGGTGGACGGCGAGCCGCATCAGCGGTGCGGCCGACAGCTCGAAGCCGGACGCCAGGTCCTGCCCCGCGAAGACCCGGGCACGCTCCTCGCGCTGCTCCTCGCTCAGGCCCCGCCAGTCGTGCACGGTCACCGGCAGCTGCGCGGAGGCGTGGACCAGCTGGAGCGGCTGGGAGTAGCCGCTGAGAGCCACGGAGGTGCGCAGCAGTTCGTGCCGCTGCGACAGCACGGCCACGGCTTCGCGCAGCGCCTCCGGGGAGAAGGCCTGCTCGTCCGGGATCCGGAAGGAGTTGATGTTGTGGTAGGCCGACTCGCCGCGCTCCTGGGCGGCCAGCATCTCGACCAGCATGCCGGTCTGCACCTGCGACAGCGGGTAGGCGTCCACGACGCCCTCGGGCAGCGCGGCCCGGTCCCCGTCGCCGATCAGCGCGAACGGCTCCACGGCCTTGACGAGGGACTCGCCGCCCTGGCCGGTGAGGCCGGCCGCCAGCACCGCGATCGTCCGTGACTCGAACACGTCGCGGATCGACACCTCGAACCCGGCGGTGCGCAGCGCGCCGACCAGGCGGACCGCACGGATCGAGTCGCCGCCGAGGTCGAAGAAGCTGTCCTCGACACCGACCTTCTCCAGGCCCAGCACCTCACCCCACACCTCGGCGAAGCGCTCCTCCACCGGAGTGCGCGGCGCCACGTGCCGCGAGGCCGCGAACGCCGAGCGGCCCGGCGCGGGCAGCGCGCGGTGGTCGACCTTCCCGTTGGCGTTCACCGGGATGAAGCCGAGGGCGACGAAGGCCGACGGGATCATGTAGTCCGGCAGGATGCCGCCCAGGTGCCCGCGCAGCAGGCCGGCGTCGACGGCCGTGCCGCCGTCGGCGACGACGTAGGCGACGAGGGACTTCTCCCCCGCGGAGTTCTCGTGGACGGTCACCACGGCACTCTTGACTCCGGAATGCTTGTGCAGCGCGCTCTCGATCTCGCCGAGCTCGATGCGGTAGCCGCGCACCTTCACCTGGGTGTCGACACGGCCGAGCGTCTCCAGGGTGCCGTCGGCCAGCCGGCGGGCCAGGTCGCCACTGCGGTACAGGCGCGAGCCGGCCGGGCCGAACGGGTCCGGAATGAACTGCTCGGCGGTCAGCTCGGGGCGGTCCAGGTAGCCGCGGGCCACGCCGGGGCCGCCGATGCACATCTCGCCGACCACGCCCACGGGCACCAACTGGCCGTCGGCGTCGAGCAGGTGGATCCGGACGTCGTGGAACTTGTGCCCGAGGAGACTGCGGGACGGGTGGTCGAAGTCCTCCGTCACGAGCCGGTGCGCGGTGGAGATCACCGTGGTCTCGGTCGGGCCGTAGACGTTGAGCAGCACCGGGTGGTCGAGGCCCATCCGGTCCGCCCACGGCTGGAGCTGGGGGACCTCGACACGCTCGCCGCCGACGGCGATCAGCCGCAGGGCGAGCCGGTCGATGCGCGGGTCGCCGGTGGCCGCCATGGCGGCCACCGCGCCGAACGCGGAGGGGACGTAGGACAGGAAGGTGACCTGCTCGGCGACCAGCAGGTCGACGAAGTCCTCCGGCGAGCGGGTGGTCTCGTTGGACACGACCACCAGACGGCCGCCGTTCAGCAGGACGGCCCACATCTCCCAGGTGGAGAAGTCGAAGGCGTACGAGTGCGAGAGCACGCCGACGTCGCTGCCGGTGAACCCGAAGTCGTCCTGGATCGCCGGGAAGAGCCGCAGGACGTTGGCGTGGCTCGCCATGACGCCCTTGGGCTTTCCGGTGGAGCCGGAGGTGTAGATGACGTAGATCAGGTTGTCCGGGGTGACGGTGGTGGCCGGCGCGGTGGCCGGGCGGGTCGCGATCTGCTCACGGCTGTCGCCGTCCAGCAGCACGATCCGGCCGTCGAACGAGTCGGTCACCCGCTCCGCCAG
>NZ_JBHVSD010000069.1:0-3206 GCF_042885395.1 Kitasatospora sp. NPDC058063 | reverse complement strand
GTGGCTGCGTAGGTCATAGGCGAGAGCACTTGTCGGTGGGTTCCAGCATCACTCGTTGGCTGCGGATCCGACGAATGTTGGTGAGAAGTAGGAACACTGGCGTGGCGGGTGCGTGGTGGTCACGCGTGCGGAAGCAGGCTGGGCTGTGTCAGCATGACGCCATGCTGATCCGAAAGGTCGATGCCGCGTAGGCGTCCGAAGGCCGTCCGTGCTGAACGGTGGCGGCCGCGCAGGAATGTTGCAGTGCGTCGGGTCCGAGGGGTCTCCGCGCGGACCCGTGCAGCGATCCGCCGTCTCGAAGACGAGCGGCTATGGCCCAACGCTGTCGCTGACGCCTTGGACCGCTTCGAGTGGATGTTCAAGCTGCCGGGCCGCTATCTCAGTGCGTCCCATGTCTGGCAGCCTGGCTTGGAGGTCGAGTATGCCCGCGATGACCTGGAAGAGGTCATGCTCCACCTCCCTTGTGGTGCCCGGCGGGACCTGGGCCGGCTCGTGGATCGCATCGACGACGAGTTCGAGCGCCGCACGCTGCCGAACCCGGGTCCCGTCGATGAGTGGACGGTGGGCGGCTGGTGGTGGTCGAGAATCCGGGAGCGCTGAGGACGTTCCACGAATCCGTGGCGTGCGATGTCAGCCGACGGCTTGCTGTTCGGCGCGGGCGCGGGTGCTTGCGAGGCGGTAGGAGTCGGTGCCGGTCTCGATGATGGTGCCGTTGAAGGTGAGGCGGTCGACGATGGCCGCGCAGAGGCGGGGGTCGGTGAAGGTCTTGGTCCAGCCGGCGAACGACTCGTTCGAGGCGATGGCGACGCTGTTCTTCTCCTCCCGCTCGGTCAGAACCTGGAACAGCAACTCGGCTCCTCTGCGGTCGAGTTCCATGTAGCCCAGCTCGTCGATGCAGAGCAGGTCGACGCGGCCGTAGCGGGCGATGGTCTTGGCGAGCTGCTTCTCGTCGGCTGCCTCGACGAGCTCGTTGACGAGCTTGGTGGCGAGCACGTACTTGACGCGGAAGCCGGCCATCGCGGCCTCGGTGCCGAGCGCGATCAGCAGGTGGGACTTGCCGGTGCCGGAGTCGCCGATCAGGCAGAGCGGCAGACTCTTCTTGATCCACTCGCAGGCCGCGAGGGTGTGGATCGTCGCCGGGTCGATGTTCGGGTTCGCGTCGAAGTCGAACTTCCGCAGCGACTTGTCCCGGGGGAAGCCGGCGGCCTTGATCCGGCGCTCGGAGCGGCGCCGGGCCCGGTCGTCGCACTCGGACATCAGGAGCTCGGAGAGGAAGCCGAGGTAGGACATCTGCTCGCGGGCGGCACTCTCGGCGAGTTCGGGGAACTGGGCGCGGATGGTGGGCAGCCGCAGCATCCGGCACGCCTGGTCGATGGCGGCGGTGGCGGCCTGCTCGGTGATTCCTCGCTGGCGGGGGAAGGTCACGGCGTTCTCCTTCACGGGGTCGGGCGATTCGGTCGACGGTGTCGCAGCAGCTGGTCGTAGTGGGCCACCGAGGGCAGCGGCCTCGTGTCGGGCGGGAGCTGGGCCAGGCGCCGCTCGGTGAGCGAAGTCACCGTTGCCCGGTCTGCGGCGGGCGGCTCCGGTTCTGCAGGCGTCCTCATGTCGGCCTCGGCGGCCTTGCGTGCCTCCAGCGCGACGGCGTCGGCGGTCAGCGCGCCTGACCGGAGGGCGGCAGCGAGGCCGGCGACGAGATGCTCGTGGGGCAGATGCCGGCCCAGCAGCAGGACTTCGATCAGCGCGCGGGTGCCCTCGCGCTCGCCGTGGGCTTTGCGGGCGGCCGCCCACCAGGCGTCGTGGACCGGGGTGAAGCGGCCGGCTGAGCGGGCCTGGTCGAGTGCGGTCGCCCCGGGCAGGGCACCGGGCTTGCGGACCAGGGCCTCCAGGTAGTGGTCCAGATCGAGGCGGGTGCCGCCTTTGGCGATCAGCCTCTCGTGCCGGGCGACCTCCTCCCGGCCGTCGTAGACGACCAGCTCGGAGGCGTGCAGCATGACCCGGACGGTCCGGCCGATCATCCGCACCGGCACCGAGTAGCGGTTGTTGCGCACCCCGATCTGGCTGTAGCGGTCGACCCGTGGGGTGAACAGTCGGCCCGTCTCGAACGGCTCGTCCGGCAGCGACTCCAGGAGCGGCCGCTCGGCGGCGAAGTACTCGCCGATGGTGCGGGGCCGGGACCGGATCCGGCGGGCCTCGTCCTCCTCGTCCCATCGGTCGATCATCGCATTGAGCTCGGCCAGCGTCGCGACGTCGGGGACGGGGACGAGGTGGTTGCGGCGGAACCAGCCGATCTGGCCCTCGACGCCGCCCTTCTCATGGGCGCCGCCGATGCCAGGCTGACAGTAGAGGACATCCAGGCCGTAGTGCGAGCGGAACGCGGTCCACCGCTCGGCCTCCACACGCTGGCGGGAGAAGCCCAGCACCCGGGCGACGGCGGCCCTAAGGTTGTCGTAGCGGACCCTCCCGGTCGGTACCCCGCCCAGCGTGTTGAGAGCGTGGACGTGGCCCTCAAAGAACGCCTCCTGCCCGCACGAGGCGAAGATCCGGTGCACCGCCTTGCCGGAGTAGGACAGCCGGAACGCGAACAGGTAGCAGGTCACCAGCTCGCCGGCCAGACGCACCGTCACGTCCCCGAAGTCGACCTCCGCCTCCGCACCAGGCTTGTGGGTCTGTGGGACGAACGCGTCCACCACCCCGCGGCCCGCCTGCAGACGGATCTCCTTGCGGCGCTCGGCCACGTAGCCACGGACCATCTGGTACGAGACCTCGTCGGCGCCATGCTCGTCCACCAGCCGGTCGTAGATCCGCTTCACCGTGTGCCGCTGCTTGCGCGGCGCATCCAGATCCGCCCGCAGCATCTGGTCGATCAGCGGCTTGAACGGATCGAGCCGCGTCGCCCTGGGCTCCGGCTTCTTGCGCGGCTCGGGCCACGCCGACTCCAGGGCCTTCTTCACCGTCAGGAAGCCGACGCCGTACTTCCGCATGAGGGCGCGGTTCGACAGCCCGGCACGCGAGTCACGGCGGATCGCCGCGTACAGATCGACCTTGGACTTCGGCAACACCCCGGCCCCCTCGTCGTGCAGAGCACAACCATGGTCCCGAAGCAAGCATCCAGGTGTTCTCAAAACCCGGCGACATCACTCTTCCGTGGCACGGGGTGCTCTCGCCGCTCAGCGACAGGTGCTCTCACGAACCACGTATAAAGCCAA
>NZ_JBHVSD010000068.1:0-3554 GCF_042885395.1 Kitasatospora sp. NPDC058063 | reverse complement strand
CGTTCTTATATGGTAAATCCCATTATATCAAGGTTTTGACGCTAATTTGTTTTCTAAGGTTTTATTTATAAGAAAAACAAGTGCATGCCCCCCATGCAACCAATTTGCATTCGATGCATGGCAACCGTTCATACCCGTTTCCCCCGTTCGTTTTGGGGTGGCGCGCTGGCTAGGGGTTCGGGGACTAGTCCCCGTTTGCGTCTCTTATTTTTAGAAAACGGAAATTTAGGACGGCCGATCTGGCGGTTCGGCAGGTACAATTGCTATACCAAGCCGATCATCATTCACTTCGTTTTGGGTATGTTCGGCTTGGCGATATGCCCTAACCTGCCGAAATTTGAAATGCAAGGAGAAAAGAGTGGAGATTTTTTAAGTGATTTTCTTAAAAAATACTACTCGAACCTTGCATGGAAAATAGCCCTTATATTTATAGATAAGAGTGAAAAAAGGAGGGAAATGGTTAAAAACATTGATATATCAGTAGTTTAAGAGGGTTTTAATCGGTGTAATTTTTTATACTGTTTGGTGTAATTTTTTATACTGTTTGGTGTAATGAAAATAAACTGTTGTATTTAGGGTACACCATTTAGTATAATATAATTAAACTAAATGAAGTGATGAGGGGTGACTATTATGAGTGAAAAACAACCTAAGAAAAAGACCATTACAACAAGAAAAAAAGTAAGATTTACAGGTACACAAAAATATATTAACCAAGATACTGGTGAAATAGTCGAAATGAATGTTACTGAAATTGAAGAAAGAGATGCAAACTTTCATAAAGTTTGGTTAGGTCATGTCATTCAATCCTTAGATTTAATTGGTAACAAAAAAATCAATATACTTACTTTTATTATGAGTAACCTTAACAAAGAAAATCAGTTTTTATATACATACTCCATGATTGAAGCTGAAACAGGTATTTCAAGAAAAACAATTGCAGATACAATGACAGCCCTACAAGAAAGTGATTTTCTCAAAAAAGTAAAGAATGGTCACTATGAAGTAAACCCAGACCAAATTTTTAAAGGTGGTAAAAATTCAAGAATGGATATCTTATTAAGATACAAAAATCTATCTTCGTTATCCTCACAAGAGCAAGAAGATGATAATTAAGGAGGTGATCCAAACGAATCACAGCAAGTCCAAACTAAATAAAACAAAAGGGCATTTCTCCTGGCAGAGAAACACCCCATGTGAAAACATATACAAGTTAATTATAACATGGGTTGCCCTCAAAAAATAGGAGGGTCTTATCATGGATCAAAGCGAAAAACTATTAATGGGTATCGAAAATATTCTAAGTGTAGCCTCTGATTTAGTTGATGAAGTTGCTCGACTGAAAAGTTTAGAAGAAGAATGCAAAATCCTGAAAGAGAAAGTCTTTATGAATCAGTTTACTAAAGCAGAACAAGAAGTCTTTGCTCTTGCTATTGATGGTCATTCTATTTTAGAGATACAAGACATTCTCCATAAAGAAGAGTGCACGATTAAGAATCAAAGAAGAAGTATCTTAAGGAAATTGAATACACCCTCTATGACAGAAGCTGTTCAACAGTTTCAGAATTTACATCAAGAACCCTCACAAAAACTAATACGTACTTCATAACTATAAAATAGCCTTAAAGGCTATAGAAGCAGGCTTAAGCCTGCTTTTTCTTTTACCCGTGCAATAGGATATTGCAAATTTGCTATATAAAGGTTGCGTAACTGCTGCAACCTTTGAGCAAACTACTCAAAATGGATAGCGTTCTTCCTTAGCTAATACTCCATTGCACCTAACAAACTACCTCGCCACCTTTCAACCGACTTAGAGGTAGTTTGTTTTTTTATGGACAAGAAGTCATAGAACTTTAAAGACAAGCATATAATCTAAAAAAGAACCTCACGTGCTCATGAATTGAACTAGTAGATAACCCATGAATACATTGTATTCATGGGTTATTTGCTTTTTATATGCATTAAAACATCATAACCAGAGCAAACTACTCAAGATGTCCCAGACATCGACTCATAAAACTAAACTCTGCTACAGAAAAAACCTACCTCTTTTAACTGAGAAGAGATAGGTTTTTCTGTTTTTTAAGCTGCATACGCTATACAAAGGTAGTTAACATAATGTCTCTTTCCGGAACACATCACCAAAAAGAACCCTCTTGGGAGAAGGGTTCTCGATGGGGTCTTGTTTCTTCTTTATGCAGCTTTTTATACATCCTTGATATGACAGCTTTTCTTATCATGATGAATGACCTAAAGATGAATAAAAAGTGCACCTTTTATTCATATGCTCCTTTTAGAAAAGATAGTATTTAGAGTAAGAACATGGTAATATTTACTTGCAGTTATCTTTTCTATAATTGTTGTACGTTCGAACCCTGTAAAAAAGCTATCTCATTTCTATGCAAAGCCAATGCCCATAGAATGAGATAGCTTTTTTTGTGTATATAAAACTATTTATTTTTACTCGAAGCTTTTAAAAAATAGTTTGTATAAAAAAAGGAGAAATTTCATGTTAAGTAAATACGAACTCCTATTATTCAACAGGGAACTCTTATTCCTAATAGAACAACATTCGACCTGTACCGACTCTAGTTTAAAAGAGATTCTGATGACTCAAATTGCTCTTATGCTTGCTGTTCTCAGCTAGATTTCATATTATTATCTTTCCATTTCTTGATCTTGTCTTTTATTTCGTTTTTGAATCCCACCAACATATTGAAAGAACGAGATTTTCTTCACCTTTTCTACATGCTTATCAATCCAATTCAATGCTTTTTCCTTCCAGGCTTTTAATGTCTTATTTTCTTTTCGTAATTCATTAACCTCTTGATTCACTTTATCAAGCTCTTCTTATGGGACATAATTCTCTATATAATCAATGTTCATTTCTGTTAAACTGTCATTCAGTTTATTTGCCTGTACAAGCTCTTTTTTCGTTTTCTTATGTTTCTGCTTCTCAATCATTAAATCATCGCTGAGAGAGCTTATATGAGCTTTATATTGCGTATCTAGTTCTCTCTTAACCTCATCTTTTACATTTTCCTTCTGTTCAGCAGAAAAATCACGGACAAGCTTCTGACACATTTGTTTTTTCGCCTTCTCGTTGGTTGTGTTTTTGGATCTCCAATATTGCGTCTTTGTGGAACTTTTACATGCGGATAATCCCATATTTGGCCATCCCTCAATCCCCAATTTTGACCACTGTTCTTAGGGCGAGGATACCACAACTTTAGATTTGGTGTAACGCACTACACCAATTTTTCATCTTCGATAAAATTGGGAGCGCGCTCTACGAGGTAGGCGGTCGGATTCCTCCCTGTGTTTGGCTTCGCCAAAATGAAAAAAGACATCCTCAACGGATGCCCTTTTTCATCAAGACCGTGGACGCCGTCCACCACCTGTAAGGGGAACTCTTCCCCTTAACCCCATCCTAACCACTCCCCCACCCCCCTCACTTTTTTGAGGGGGCACCCTCACCGGTTGGCGTCAAACAAACGCGTTTGTTTGAGTGCCAAGAGGGTCTTGGTGTGGAAAGCTTGTCAATTCCTTAATGC
>NZ_JBHVSD010000066.1:0-3970 GCF_042885395.1 Kitasatospora sp. NPDC058063 | reverse complement strand
GCTGCCCGCCTACGAGGCGCCGTCGGTCCGCTACGCGGACTTCATCGCGGCCGAGCTGGAGTCGCTGGCCTCCGAGCAGGACCGCGCCTTCTGGCAGGACGTCGTCGCCGGCCACGCCCCGGCCCAGCTCCCGGCCACCTGGGCCGACGACACCGGCCTGGCGGCCGAGCGGCACTGGGCCCACACCTCCTTCGCCGACCTGACGGAGGACCTGCGGGAGCTGGCTGCCCGGACGCGTACCTCGCTGAAGAGTGTGCTGCTGGCCGCGCACCTGAAGGTGCTGGGTTCGCTGACCTCGGAGGAGGCCTTCCACACCGGTGTGGTCTACCACGGGCGTCTGGAGGCGCCGGGTGCGGAGCGGGTGCTCGGTATGCACCTGAACACCCTGCCGTTCCCGGCGCAGCGCGCCTCGGGCACCTGGCGTGAGGTGGTGGAGCAGGTCTACGCCCGCGAGTCGGAGATCTGGGCCCACCGCCGCTACCCGCTGCCCGCCATCCAGCACGACAGCGGCACCGGCGAGCGCCTGGTCACCACCCTGTTCGACTTCCAGGACTTCCACCAGGTCGACACCGGCACCGTGGACACCGCGTCCAGCCTGGACACCGGCAGCAACGAGTTCGGCCTGACCGTGATCGCCACGCACGAGCGCGTCAACCTGGCCGCCTCCACCGAGGTGCTGAGCGGGTGGAACCTGGCGCGGCTGGCGGAGATGTACCGGTTGGTGCTGGAGGCGATGGTCGCGGACTTCGACGGGGACGCCTCGGTGGCGTGCCTGCCGGGGGCGGAGCGGGCCTCGCTGGTGGGTGAGTGGAATGCCACGGTGGAGGTGCCGGTCGACGGTTGCCTGCACGAGGTGTTCGCGGAGCAGGCGGTCCGTACTCCGGACGCGGTCGCGGTGGTCTTCGGCGCCGAGTCGTTGACGTATGCCGAGGTGGACGAGCGGGCCAACAGGCTGGCGCAGCGCCTGGTCGCGCTGGGTGCCGGTCCGGACGACCTCGTGGGTGTCTCGTTGGAGCGCGGTCTGGACCTGGTTCCGACTCTGCTGGGTGTGATGAAGTCGGGTGCGGCCTACCTGCCGCTGGACCCGGTGAACCCGGACGAGCGCCTGTCCTACATCCTTCAGGACGCGGGTGCCCGGATCCTGGTGACCGAGTCCTCGCTGGCAGGCCGGCTGACGGGCTCGTTCGAGGGCCGGGTCGTGGTGCTGGACGACGAGGCGGAGCAGGCGCTGATCGCCGGGCTTCCGGCCGTCGCGCCGGCCACCGCGGTCACCCCGGACAACCTGATCTACGTCATCTACACCTCCGGCTCCACCGGCAAGCCCAAGGGCGTCGCCCTCAGCCACGCCAACGTCCTGCGCCTGTTCGGCGCCACCCGTGAGCAGTTCGGCTTCGGTGCCGACGACGTCTTCACGCACTCGCACTCCTACGCCTTCGACTTCTCGGTGTGGGAGATCTACGGTGCGCTGCTGCACGGCGGCCGCGTCGTCGTCGTCCCTTCCTCGGTGATCCGTTCGCCGGAGGAGTTCGTGGACCTGCTGGTCGGGACCGGGGCCACCATCCTGTGCCAGACCCCGACCGCGTTCCGCTCGCTGGTGGCCATGGCCGCCGACGGCGACCCGCGCATCGACCGGCTCAACCTGCGCGCCATCGTGTTCGGCGGCGAGCGGCTCGACCTCCTGGAGGTGCTGCCCTGGACGCGCCGCGTCGGGACGGACCGCCCCGCGCTGATCAACATGTACGGCATCACCGAGACCACGGTGCACTCCACCTACCACCGGGTCGGCGACGCCGACCTGGCGCACCCGGCGGACAGCCCGATCGGCACGCCGCTCGCCGACATGACCATCCACCTGCTGGACGCGGCGGGGCAGCTCGTCCCGGTCGGCGTCCCCGGTGAGATCTTCGTCGGCGGGCCCGCCGTGGCCCGCGGCTACCTGGACCGGCCGGAGCTGACCGCCGAGCGGTTCACCCCGGACCCGTTCGGTCCGGCCGGCTCGCGGCTGTACCGCAGTGGCGACCTGGCCCGCCGGCTGGCCGACGGCACCCTGCAGTCGCTCGGCCGCATCGACGGCCAGGTGAAGATCCGCGGCTACCGCATCGAGCTCGGCGAGATCGAGGCGACCCTGCGCCGGCACCCGCTGGTGCGGGACGCCGCGGTCACCGTCCACACCACCGCCCTCGGCGAGAAGTCCCTGGTTGCCTACCTGATCCTGATGGAGCAGGGTGCTGACCTGAGCGACCTGCGGGCCCACCTGCGCACCTCGCTGCCGGACTACATGGTCCCGGCCGCCTATGTGCCGCTGGCGGAGATCCCGCTGACCCCCAACGGCAAGCTCGACCACCGCGCGCTGCCCGCGCCTGACCAGGCGTCCTTCGCCACGGTCGAGCACGTGGCGCCGCGCACCCCGGTGGAGGAGCGGCTCGCGGTGATCTGGTCGGACGTCCTGGGCGTCGCCCGGGTCGGTGTCGAGGACAGCTTCTTCGACCTCGGCGGCGACTCCATCCGTGCCGTCCGGCTGGTCGGCGCGCTGCGCACCGCCGGGTACGACGTCTCGATCCGCGACGTGTTCGAGTCGCGCACCATCGCCGCGATGGCGGCCGGCCTCACCGGCCAGGGCGGCGAGTCCCTCGTCAAGGCCGTGGAGCCGTTCGCGCTGATCGGCGACGGGGACCGGGCCGCGCTGCCCGAGGGCGTCGTGGACGCCTACCCGCTGTCGCAGGTGCAGACCGGCATCCTGGTCGAGATGCTCCGGGCCGACGGCCTGGGCACCTACCACAACCTCACCTCCTTCCGGATTCCCGACGAGCGCCCGTTCGACGAGCCCGCGATGCTCCGGGCCGTCGAGGCCGTCGTCGAGCGGCACGACATCCTGCGCACCTCGATGCACCTGAGCGGCTACTCCCAGCCGCTGCAGCTGGTGCACGCCACCGCGCAGCTGCCGGTGACCGTGCACGACTGGCGCGGCCTGGACGAGCAGCAGCGCGAGGAGCGCGGCCGTGCGTTCGCCGAGCGGGACCGGGCCGAGGGCTTCGACCTGGCCGTGGGGCCGCTGATGCGCGTCGCGGTGCACCTGGAGTCGGACGAGGCCTGGCGGCTGACCCTCAGCCACAACCACGCCGTCACCGAGGGCTGGAGCTACCACTCGCTGCTCATGGAGCTGCTGGCGTCCTACCAGCACCTGCGCGACGGCCGTGAGCTGCCCGCCTACGAGGCGCCGTCGGTCCGGTACGCGGACTTCATCGCGGCGGAGCTGGAGTCGCTGGCCTCCGAGGAGGACCGCGCCTTCTGGCAGGACGTCGTCGCCGGCCACGCCCCGGCCCGGCTCCCCGAGACCTGGGCCGACGACCAGGGCAGCGCCGAGGACGTCCACCGGGTGTACGTCCGGTACCAGGACCTGGAGGAGGACCTGCGCCGACTGGCGACCCGGGCCCGGACCTCGCTGAAGAGCGTGCTGCTGGCCGCGCACCTGAAGGTCCTGGGCTCGCTCGGTACGGAGGAGGCCTTCCACACCGGTGTGGTCTACCACGGCCGTCTGGAGGCACCGGGCGCCGAGCGGGTGCTGGGCATGCACCTGAACACCCTGCCGTTCCCGGCCACCCGTCCGTCCGGCACCTGGCGCCAGCTGGTGGAGCAGGTCTACGCCCAGGAAGCGGAGATCTGGGCCCACCGCCGCTACCCGCTGCCCGCCGTCCAGCGCGACAGCGGCACCGGCGAGCGCCTGATCACGATGCTCTTCGAGCACCAGGACTTCCACCAGGTCGACACCGACACCGTCGACGTCGACGCCAACCTGACGTCCGCGACCAACGAGTTCGCACTCAGCGTCGTGGCCTCGGGCGGGCGCATCAACATCGGGACCTCCACGGCCGTCGTCGGCCGTGCGGCCCTGGAGCGCTTCGGTGCGATGTACCGGTTGGTGCTGGAGGCGATGGCGGCCGGCCCGGAGGGGGACGCTTCGGTGGTCCTG
>NZ_JBHVSD010000065.1:0-4235 GCF_042885395.1 Kitasatospora sp. NPDC058063 | reverse complement strand
TCCGACAGGAGGCCGTCCACACCCTCCCGGTCGGTGGTGTGGTCGTCCGCGAAACGACGGTCACCCGTCGCGTCCGGCACGTGCTTCACACAGACAACGATCCTCAAGCTCACGGCCTTGTCTCCTGTACTGGTCTCGTCCGGCGGCTGCGGCGGTGCAAGCGGGCGCGAACACGGCACGCACCCGCTCCGGGCAGCGAATTCCCGTGCCGGTCCGGAACTTCCTGGCAGCATACTCGCCGGTAGTGCAGCGGTCACTACTGGCCAGTAGCTTATGCCGTGCGGCCGCTCCCGCCGCCTGCGCCCATCCTGCCCCAGCCCGGAGCCGACTCCACCCGACGGGGCGGAACAACTGCCGCCGGATTGCTCACACCACGCTCACACCACGCGCCCGAGCGCCGCGATCACGTCCGCCCTGCGCGGCTGCCCCGCCGCCCGCCGCACCACCCGGCCCTCCCCGTCCAGCACCAGGACGGTCGGCGTCCGCCGGACCTCCAGCCGGCGGACCAGCTCCAGCCGCTCCTCCGCGTCCACCTCGACGTGCTCGACCCCGTCGACCATCCCGGCCACCTCGGAGAGCACCCTCCGGGTGGCCCGGCACGGTTGGCAGAAGGCCGTCGAGAACTGCACCAGCGTCGCCCGCACGCCGAGCGGCCCGCCCAACTCGGCCTCCGACAGCCGTACCGCCCCGTCCTCGGTGCTCAACCCTCGGCCTCCCGTCACTCCCGATCCCGCGCCCGGCCCACGGCGGGCCGGTCCCGGCCACCGTCGAGGCACCACAACACGCACCGGCGGCCAGGTCATCCCCCCAGTCTGCGGCAGGGCCCTCCGCGCCCGAAACACGGTCGACCGCCAGGGCCCGGCCACGTACGATCGGCCGGTGGATTCCGACTGTCGCCCAACGCCGCCGCCGGCCTGCCGCCGCGTCACCGCCACGGCCCGGGCCGTCCTCCACCGACGACGCTGACGCCCGCCGCCGACGCCCCGCCGCTGCCGCCGCCCGTCGCGACCCCCGGAGCCACCGTTGCAGACCGATCCCCGCGGCTCCCGCCTCGCCGCAGCGCTCACCTCCATCGTCCTGGCCGTCGTCCTGCGCACCGGCAACTGCCCCCTCCTGGCCGCCCAGACGCTCGTCCTGGCCCTCGGTGCCTTCGGCGGCCTGCGCATGGCCCCGTACGTCCGGCTGTTCCAGGCGCTCGTGCTCCCCCGGCTCGCACCGCCCTCCGAGACCGAGGACGAGCGGCCGCTCCGCTTCGACCAGGGCATCCTCATGGTGTTCACCGCGGTCGGCGCCCTCGGCTACTGCGCCGAGGTGACCTGGCTCGGTGCGCTGGCCTGCTCGGCCGCCCTCACCGCCGCCTTCGCCAACGCCGCGTTCGGCTACTGCGTGGGCAGCGAGCTCTACCCCCTGGTCCGGCGCGCCCAGGGCCGACTCACCGCCGGCGCGTGATGTGCGCGGCGGAAAAGTTCCCGTTCGAATTCATCACGGAGATCACACCGCCAAAATTCGCTTGACCGCACGCCTCAGGTGACAGCGGGCACTCGTTCGGGGGATCATCTCCGTGAATCACCCGTGACCGCCGCGGAGTGCCGTGCTCCGGTCGGCGCCGCCCGCACAACGGAGCGGGTACCCGCCGAACCGGGCTCCGGCCCGTGGAAGTCAGGACTGACCGTGGCAGAGTTCGTGTACCCGCCGGTGATCGGCGCCGCACTCACCGCCTTCCGCGCGCTCGACGTGCGGATCAAGATCGTGGGCGCCGAACACATCCCCGCCAGGGGGGGAGCGGTACTGGTCAGCAACCACATCAGCTACCTGGACTTCCTCTTCGCAGGCCTCGGCGCGTACCGCGGCGGCAAGCGCAAGACCCGCTTCATGGCCAAGGACGACGTCTTCAAGCACCGGATCTCCGGCCCGCTGATGCGCGGCATGAAGCACATCCCGGTGGACCGCACCGACGGGCAGCCCGCGTACGAGGCCGCCGTGCGCGCCCTCAAGGCCGGCGAGGTGGTCGGGGTGTTCCCCGAGGCGACCATCAGCCGCTCCTTCATGCTGAAGAAGTTCAAGACCGGCGCCGCCCGGATGGCCGCCGACTCCGGCACCCCGCTGCTGCCCGTCGTGCTCTGGGGCACCCAGCAGCTCTGGACCAAGGGCCGCCCGAAGACCCTCACCAAGCGGCACGTCCCGGTCACCATCATGATCGGCGAACCGATCCACCTCGGACCGAACGACAAGCCCGTGATGGTCACCCGACGGCTGCGCGCCGCCATGAGCGAGATGCTCGACCAGGCCCAGCGCGAGTACCCCGCCAAGCCCTCCGGCCAGGACGACACCTGGTGGCTGCCCACCCACCTCGGTGGCACCGCCCCCACCCTGGAGGTCGCCGAGGCCGAGGACGAGGCGGAGGCCCTCGCCCGGGCCGAGCGCCGCGCCGCCCGGGACTGACAGCTCTTTCTCCCCCCCTCTCTCTCCTTTCTCCTCTCTTCTCCGCCCCTCCTGCCGGCCTCCCCGCCTCCCCCGCCCTCCGTCTACTCCGTGCGACCGAGCGGGAACTCTCCGTCGCGTGTCGCCCGACCGCCGACGCCACCCGTCTGACACAGTGACAGCTCCTTCCAGGGGCCTTCGTCCTGAATCCGCGGCGGGGGCACACGTCGGAACGGTCGAAAGGCTCGGAGGCGGAGATGGCACGGATCACCACCGGCACACGGCAGTCACCCACGGGCAGGGCCCGCACCCGCGCGAGCGCCGGTGCGGGCCTTCTGCTTCTGGGCACCCTGCTCACCGGCTGCGGAGCCGAACCCGGGGACATCCCGCTCTCCGAGATCCGGCCGGAGACTCCCACCAGCACCCCCGAGACGAGACCGGCCGAGACCCCCGGCGTGGTCGGTGCGGCCGTCGGAGCGCCCGCGGCCACCGCACACAACGGCCTGATCGTCAGCCGCGCGTACACCGACTCCGCCCGCACCAGCAGCGCCATCGTCACCCTCTCCCCCGACGGCAGCGGCCAGCACCAGGTCACCAAGCCGCCGGCGCGCGCCCTCGACGACCGCCCGGACTGGTCCCCCGACGGCACCACCATCGCCTTCGACCGCACCGACCCGCAGAGCGGCACCGCCCGGCTCTGGACCGTCCCCACCAACGGCGGACCCGAACACCAGATCAACCAGCTCTGCGACAGCGGCACCGCCGACTGCGCCAACGAGGACGAACGGGCCCCCGCCTTCTCCCCGGACGGCAAGCAGGTCGCCTTCAGCCGATCCTGGGGCGCCCAGGACTCGACCGGCAGCCGCCAGATCCAGTACTCGGACCTCTACCTGATGAGCCCCGAGGGCACCGAAGTCCAGCGGCTCACCTTCCTCACCAACGACAAGCCCTACTCCGGCATCGTCAGCAACCCCAGCTGGTCCCCCGACGGGAAGCAGCTCACCTTCGAGTACCGCACCAGCGCCACGGGGCAGCCCGCCGGCAGCCGCGCCATCTACGTCGTCAGCGCGGACGGCACCGGGCTGCGCCAGCTCACCCCCTGGGAACTGCGCGCGGGCGACCGTGCGGACTGGTCCCCCGACGGCACCCAGATCCTCTTCACCACCTACCCGGCCGGCCCCGACAACGCCCCCGGCGGAGGCATCTACACCGTGCACCCCGACGGCAGCGCCATCGGCGCCCTCACCCCCGCACCCTCGGACACCTACTACGGCACCGCCGCCTACGCACCCGACGGCAAGTCCATCGTCTTCGCCCAGGCGCCCTCGGGTGCCGGCGCCGACCTCTACAGCATGCGGCCGGACGGTACGGGCGTCGCCCGTCTCACCAACAGCGCGGACAAGTGGCTCGGCCGCCCGGCCTGGGGGACGGCGGAGAGCTCGGTGGCTCCCGCCGAACCGGCTCAGACAACGGATCAGCCGTCGGTTCCGGCGACGGACCAGCCGTCGGATCAGGGGTCGAGTCAGCCTTCGCCGGCAGCACAGGCTTCCCGGACGCCGCGTCCGGATGACCAGCAGCAGGCCCAGGCCCAAGGGCAGGAGCCCACCGAGAAGGCGCGACCCGGGACGGGACCGGAGCCCGGTTCCGGTTCCGGTTCCGGTTCCGGCTCCGGCTCCGGCTCCGGCTCCGACGAATAGATCGCGCAGTTCTGGAAATGCAAAGAACCCCCATCCGGATCCCGGATGGGGGTTCTTCTGAAGAATTGTTCGGCGGCGTCCTACTCTCCCACAGGGTCCCCCCTGCAGTACCATCGG
>NZ_JBHVSD010000064.1:0-4901 GCF_042885395.1 Kitasatospora sp. NPDC058063 | reverse complement strand
ATGTGTATAAGAGACAGACTGGATACTTAGAAATCTCTAAAATAGCTTTCTGTTCTTCCATTTCTTTGCGTACTTCTTTTTCAATCGCTTCCGCATCGATTCCCTTTTTACCTTTGACCCTCTGCACATGCACAATAGGTGTGTAATCCAATTTCATTGCTCTTTTCCAAAGGCTTGTCCATTCTTTTTGATTAATATAGTTCTTACCAAAGTAATTAGTACGAACAGGTATTAACACATGAAAATGCGGATGATATGTATTTTCTTCATGATTTTTCGTAATCTCTAAAGCTCTGAAATACCCACGCACCGCAGAATCAACTTTTTTATATTTCATCAATCTATTAAAACCTTTCATCATATCCGAAATGGTCTGTTTCAGATCATCACCCTCAACGTTTTTTACTGTCAACGTGAGAAATATCCATGCTGGCTTATATTGCCGATTGGCTTCTTCAACGATCAATTTGTTGTGATAAGCAATTTTCAATGACCTTCGCCACGCACACATAGGGCATAACCTCACTTTACAAAAATAGGCTTGATATAATCGTAGTCTGCCCGTTTCTCGATCCCTCTTAAACGCAAGACATTCCGCACAATCACATACTTTCTCTGCCTTTTTTCCGTAGTAAGGCGCACCGGTACGCTTTTCAAGTCCTTCATAGTGAGCCGCCATAAGCGACGATCTCACCTTTTTCCCCTTCCAATCCCGCTTTTTACCTGTTGCGGTTTTATCCTCGAGGATGGTATAATTCGATTCAGATGAATAAAACAAAGAAAAAACCCCTTCTGCCGCTAGTTCTCTAGCTATCTATTATTTGGTGTGGTAACTTAATAATAGCAGACGGGGTTTTTCCCTGTCAAATTACCTTTAAACCCTTGACACCACTGGATTTATATCACTTTTTGAAAATCTCAATGTTTCTATATGTATCAAGATAAGAAAAGACACGATTCTGACTCCGTCAAAATCGCCAAAAAGCTGGCGAAACCGCCATCTTTTTAAAAGATTAAAACCCAAAAACCTAAAAGACCAAAGACTAAACCAAATTTCCCCGCAGGGGGAGATTTTTTTTTGATTTTTTGGTCCTGCTGCGCAACAAAAAAACAGACCTAAAAGGTCTGAAGAATTAAGTCATTGCCCTAGAATCATAAACTTGAAAACCAGTTGCACTATAGCTATCTATATTCGCTTGAACAAAAACACCGATAACCAATGCTGATGTACAAATTAAACCTAAAGCACAGTTCCTATAGAAATTCATACAAACAATCGCCCCTTTGAATTTGTTTTTGGGCGTATATCATCTTTTCATACATTTTTACAGATTCATCCACACGCCCTTTTTCAGTATAAAATCGGGCGGCTTCCAAAGCTAGGTCTTCCATGTAAGGTAAACCTCTCGGGCTTTCCAATTTATCCAAGCAAGCCAATACTTCACTAAGATTTGCAGACTTAAAAAATAAATTTTCCAGCACCTTCAACATATCCAGAAATAAATCATCTTTATGTAAAGCCAACTGTTCCTTAGCTTTCTCGTAAAATTCTCGTCCCTCAATTAATTCTTTTTGATTCAAATGAATCCGTATCAATTCATAATAGACTTGAAACAACTTTTCACCGATTGGCTCCCCTTCTAAAATGGATTGGTGAAAATACGACACAGCTTTCGTAATTTGATTTAACCCTTGATAACAGATACCGATATTGTACAGCTGCCTAAAAATTATATGCTTATTCCCCAATGCCTCCGCTTTTTCCAAAGCTAAAGAAAAACAAGTCAATGCTTTATCTCTAGTTTCTAAATCCATATAATTTCCCGCGACTACAGTTAAACAATTAATTTCACGAACCATATAAATTGAATGCGTCTTATAAGCCTTATAAGTATCATAAGCAAGAGTGACATAATACATAGACATATGTGTCTGTTTCATGTGATAAAACACTTCGGACATCTTGTAATAGAATTCCGCTTTCTCTAACTCATCAGCAACTTGCTCCAAACGTTTCTCAGCTCGCCTATAGAACATGATAGCTTTAACAAATTCGCCCATTCTGAATTCATACATTCCTTGAAAAAAGTTGAAATAGTATTCAAGAAAGCCCGACATCTTTTTCCCTTGTCCTTCTACAGCTTTCAAATATTCAGAAGGCTCCAATGGTTTCTTAGAAGGTTGCACATAATCAAGCATCAATTGATGACGGAACTCCATCAATTGAAAATAAAGAACCGCTTGCTCATCTTCTTCCATAGCATCGATCTCTTTCCTAACCTCTTCCCTTAGAATCTCAGCCTCTTTCACATTGAATCTCTTTATATGCTTGTACCATTCATTGATCTTAACCGCTACAACTGGAGACGGTATGGCCGCCATCTACAATCACCCCTTATAAAACCAGTTTTATACTAAATGCTAGCACAAGATTTCCTAATAAAACCCTGTTTCTCCCTCGATATGTAAAATTTTCGGCATCTCGCAAACACTTTTGAAAATTCCTCGGCATCTAGCCATCAAATTTAAAAAGCATGACAGCAGACAAAACGAAAAAACGCATTTAAAGCCCTTATAAGCGTTTTTAACGCATTACCCCATTTCAAGTACCTGAACAAAAATAAAAGCGCTCAGAATCGAATCTGAACGCTCTCAACGGCATTTTTAAAATGAACGACATGTTTTTTTATACGTTTTATTTTCATCTTGCGTACTACCCCCCTGTTAGCATAGGGGATTCCCGTTTGGCTCTCGGTGCTTCGCTTTTCGTTGCCACTCGACGACTGCCGTCGTCTTCCGCTACGCACCTTCCGCCTAGAACTCTATTGTATCACTTTATAAGCCAATTCAAGGGCTTTTTTCTCAAACTTCTCATCTGTGATCTGACCAGATCCGTGCTGCCATAATAATTCTTCCTCGTCAGCTGTAAGATAAATTCCTTCAATGGCGTGTGTCGCTTTCGCATATCTCATGCCTTTTTCAAAACTTTCTCTTGTCATTTTCATCATCGAACCGCCTTTCTTGGGCTCTGCCCAAACCCGCCAACGCTAGCACGTTGGATGGCAAATATTCAAACCCCCTACCCCCGATCTTCGGGGGATGCCCCTTCGGCAGGCGCAAACAAACGGGGTTTGTTTGATAAACAGGCTTTTGGGTGTCGTGAATGAGTCAACTCCTTAATGCTCACTTCGTTCCGCTTACCATTGACTCATGCCATATGTTTTTCACTCCATTTTTTAAACAGTAACGCTCCTTTTGAGTGCACACTTTTCCGAAACAACACAAAACAAACACGAAACTTAATTCACCATTATTGACCCCTTGTTACGACTGATTTTTTTGCAAAACGCTCCCTTTCTTTGTGTGCAGGTGCGCTCCTTTTTAAACACAAAACGTTACTCAATTCTTCTCACTTTTCCTTTTTATGGTGTGGCAGTTTTTCCGTTTCTGCCACATCACCACATTTTTCTCCTAAAAAAAGGTGTGTCAGAATTTCATTTTTAGGCACATTCCTTTCAAAAATCGCAACCGCCACGAAACAAATCACACTGGGATTTCAAACATAAAGTGGTTGCAGTTTTCCCTTATGCTCTTTTCACCTTTTCCGAAATATCTCCAGCGACACTTATCAAAATTTTTCTCTTTCAACCCGCTACGCAAAACAAAAACATTTTGCCTTTTGATCTAGGAGGGCGTAGCGTATACCGTAGCGAATGAATCATAAAGAGGTGAACCCGCTATGAAACCCGAAACCTACCTTTCTTCACAAGACATTGCAAACAAGCTCAATGTCTCCAGCGTCACGATACGCAAATACGCCGCCATACTTGAGAAAAATGGCTATAATTTCGCCAGAGACACTAAGGGATGGCGTCAGTATAATGAGTCCGATTTATCCGCTATGGAGTATATATACACACACTCTAAATTGAGTGGTAAATCACTAGAAGAAGTAGCCAAACTTGTAGCGACCTTGTATCGGTCAAACTTGTCCATATCGGATACCGCTACACCGCTACAAGATATCAATGTCGCCGATCTCATTCAAAGACAAGAGGAATTCAATCGGGCCATCCTAAAACGACTCGAACAATTTGAAGAACAACAAAAAAAGCGAGATGAAAATCTCATGCTCGCTTTGAAAGAATCCATTGAAACAAAAAAAATGATTGCTGCTGCTCAACAAAAAAAGTGGTGGCAATTTTGGAAATAGGACATCCATGAAAATGGCGCACTTATACACACCCCTGTGTGCGTGCTAAAATCTCTCGATTTCCGTCAAGCGTGTAAAGAAGAAGCCGACTTAATAGCCGGCTTCTTCTGATTCTTCAAACCACAATGCAACGAACAGCAAAGTACAAATAATGAATGCTCCTAAATCCATCACATTAATTACAATCGTCATCACATACACCTCCACAGTGAACGGATTCTATCACAAAAATATTCCTCAAAACGAAGTACTGAAAAATAAAAAAAATGCTTGCGGACACCGCAATGGAATAATAAATTTTTTATTCTAAGAATCTAATTGGGAACGTTTTATTAAACGACATTTTCAATTATTTTTATCTTGTATTTTTTTCATCATTAACCCATAGATCCTTTTTGAAACTGGATATACCAGAGCAAACAACAAATACAAAATAAATAAAAATAGAGAAACCCACAACACGCCTGTATCCCTTATAACAATATCTTGAGAGTTAAACGAATAAATTAAAACATAAAGATAAAACACAACAAACATTAACACAGCTTCAAGAGCAAAATTGAAAGGACCCTTTTTTTTCATCAAAATTTGTGAGAATACTATATCGACAACTCCAACCACTACTACTGTAAGGAAAAAAAACTTAAATAAAGCTAAAACAGAATCAAAGGTACTAGTTGTATTGATA
>NZ_JBHVSD010000063.1:0-5258 GCF_042885395.1 Kitasatospora sp. NPDC058063 | reverse complement strand
GCCTCGCCGACTGCTTCCCCGCCCTCGACTACTTCGAGAACAGCGGACTGCCCTTCGTCGTCGCCCTCAACGGCTTCGACGGACACCAGCCCCACTCCGCCGACGAAGTCCGCGAAGCACTCCAACTCGGCGCCGACACCCCCGTCGTCACCCTCGACGCCCGCCGCCGCGACAGCGCCAAGAGCGCCCTCATCACCCTCGTCGAACACGCCCTGCTGGCCCGGCTCCGCTGAGCGAGGGGGAACCGCCCGGCCCCGACGGTCCGTCCCCTGCAGCGGGCCGTCGGGGCCGCGACGCTTACCGGCCGGTGTCCTCCGGGGGCCCCGCGCAAGACCCGTATATAAGCAGCGGATAACAGTTCGGTAGGCATTTTGTGATCAACAATGACTCAGTGTGGCGAATCCGCGTCACTCAGCGCCAGGTGATCACGGATTTGCTCCGCCATGTCGGTGAATGTCCGGATTGTTCCGGCGTGGGTGTCGGACTGCGGCTGTTTGTCCCCCATCCCCGCACGTGCTGAAATTCCAGCTACCCCTGGATGTCTCCTGCTCCGGCCCGTCCGGCGGAGGTCAGGGCACCCGGGTAGCGCTGGATTGATCCATGGCCGGCAGTCGGCCGAGAGGTAGTTGTCGAGTGAGGCGTAAGCAGCAACCCGCCCCGCAGCGGCGCTCCGAGCCCCGCCAGAGCGAGCCGAACGGTACCCAGGGGGATCCGGCCGGATTCTCCGCGTTCACTCCCACCGAGGAACGCGCCCAGGGCCCCGCCCCGGCCCCCGAGCCCCAGGCCGCGCCCACGGCGCCCCTCGGCGGCGGTTCGTCGGGCGACGGCGGCGGCTCCAGCCGGTACGACTTCCTCCGCCCGCGCAACTGGCGCGTGCCGACCCGTCTGATCGCGATCCTGCTGATCCCCGTGATCATCAGTCTCGTCTTCGGCGGTCTGCGCGTGAACACCTCGGTCGACGGCTACATCAAGGCCTCCCGCGCCGAGAAGACCGCGGAGCTGGCCAAGGCGGCGACCGAACTCGCCGAGGCGCTGGAGAACGAGCGCGACAAGACGCTCATACCCCTGCTCACCAAGCAGGACCCGAACAACGAGGTCACCAAGCGCCGCAACGACACCGACACCGCGCTGAAGGCCTACAACGCCGCCTACGCCGCCTCGGACAAGTCCGGTGAGCTCCCCCGCCGCCACGAGGCCTTCCAGGCCCTGGTCCTCGACCTGGCGCACCTGCGGGCCAACGCGTACAGCCCCGAGCTGTTCGCCAGCGCCACCGCGAGCGCCTACTCGGTGATGCTCGCCCCGCTGCTGGCCTACGACAACTCGGTCGGCATCGGCTCCGCCAACGCCACCAGCAAGGGCCGCGCGATCTACGCGATGTCGCTGGCCAAGGCCTCCGCCTCGACCCAGCGCGCGCTGATGCTCAACCTGCTGGTCGGCATCTCGCAGAACGCCACCACGCGCTACGAGAACCAGGACGTGATCCAGCAGATCCTGGTCTCGGAGAAGCTGGAGCAGGTCTCCCTCAACGAGTTCCACACCGGCGGCGCCCCCGAGGACGCCCGGAAGTACGCGGCCGCCCAGGTCGCCCTGGCCACCGCCCAGGATCGTTCGGCGTACAAGATGCCCAACGGCGCGGCGCCCACCATGCAGAGCCTGCTCCAGCTCGGCGCCGCCTACAGCCAGGCCGCCGCGGAGGGCCAGCTGAAGGGCAAGGCCGCCGCCGACGCCGCGTACGCCGAGGCGAAGAACGCCGGCCTGACCCCGGACAACTGGAACCAGGCCGCCAACAGCCACATCCAGGCCCTGCGGAACACCGAGATCGCGCTGCTGGACGACGTCCTCGCCGAGTCCCGCGCCCTGAAGGACAACGCGCTCTACGACGCCATCCTCAACACGATCATCGTCGTCGCGGCGCTCATCCTGGCCGGTCTGCTCACCGGCTACGTGGCCCGCTCGATGATCCTCGGCATGCGCACCCTGCGCAGCGCCGCCCTGGAGATCGCCGACCACCGTCTGCCGGACCTGGTCGAGAAGCTCTCCAAGACCGACCCCGAGCGGGTCGACACCTCGGTGACCCCGATCCCGCTGCACGGCAAGGACGAGATCGGCGAGGTCGCCCGGGCGTTCGACCAGGTCCACCAGCAGGCGGTGGCACTCGCCGCCGAGCAGGCCCTGCTGCGAGGGAACGTCAACGCGATCTTCACCAACCTGTCGCGCCGCAGCCAGAGCCTGATCCAGCGCCAGCTGGCGCTGATCACCGACCTGGAGAACAACGAGGCCGACCCGGACCAGCTGGAGAACCTCTTCAAGCTGGACCACCTCGCGACCCGTATGCGCCGCAACGGTGAGAACCTCCTCGTCCTCGCGGGCGAGGAGGCCGGCCGCCGCTGGAACACCCCGGTCCCGCTGGTCGACGTGCTCCGCGCCGCCGCATCCGAGGTGGAGCAGTACGAGCGCGTCGAGCTCTCCGGCATCCCGGAGGTCGACGTCGTCGGCGCCGCCGTGACCGACCTCGTCCACCTGCTCGCCGAGCTGCTGGAGAACGCCACCTCGTTCTCCAGCCCGCAGACCCGGGTCCTGGTCAACGCGACCCGCCTGCCGGACGGCCGGGTGCTGGTCGAGATCCACGACAAGGGCATCGGCCTCACCGCCGAGGACTTCGCGGAGATCAACGAGAAGCTGGCCGAGCCGCCCACGGTCGACGCCACCATCTCCCGCCGCATGGGCCTGTTCGTGGTCGGCCGGCTCTCCCAGCGGCACGACATCCGCGTCCAGCTCCGCCCGTCCGGCGAGTCCGCCGGCACCACCTCGCTGGTCATGCTCCCGCCGTTCGTCACCCAGTCGGGTGCGGCGCCGGAGCCGGACGAGCAGTTCACCGTCTCGCGGATCTTCGCCGAGCAGGAGCCGACCGCCCAGTGGGCGCCGGACACCACGGCCCGCAGCGCCGCCGAGCTCGGCTTCGACGACCACCTCACCGGCATCGGCAACGCCGGCTCCAGCGGGTTCAGCCCGGCCCTGGAGTCCGTCCAGCGCTCGCAGCGCCTCGACCAGGTCCGCCGCGCGGCCCTGGAGGGCGGCCCGCAGGCGCCGGTGGTGGACGCCGAGGTCGAGGAGGACTACCAGCAGGGCTACGACCAGTACGCCCCGCAGGGCTACGAGCAGCAGCCCCACGCCGACGACCGGTACGGCTACGACCAGGGCGGCTACCAGCAGGACGAGTACCAGCAGGACGAGTACGCCCAGGACGGCTACGACCAGTACGCCCCGCAGGGCTACGAGCAGCAGGGCTACGCCGACGACCGGTACGGCTACGACCAGGGCGGCTACCAGCAGGACGGGTACGCCGACCAGTACGGCCGGCAGGCCGAGGAGTCCCCGGCCGGCCACCCGTACGCCCCGGAGCCGCCGGCGCTGCCCGCCGCCGAGGCGCACACCACCCTGCCGTCCGGACTGCCGCAGCGCCGCCCCGGCGAGCAGCTGGCGAGCGGCGGCCCCACCGCCGCCCCGTCCGGCGCCGGCGCGTCCGGCGACGCCCCGAACTGGTTCGCCGGCGCCAAGGACACCTCGGCGTCCCCGACCCAGCGCGGCCACGACGTGTCCTCGCTCGGCGGATACGGCCCGACCGGCCCGACCGCCAGCACCGCCTGGCAGTCGCCGAACGACGGCGACTGGCAGCGGGCCGAGCAGCTGCGCGAGCCCAGCTCCAGCGGCACCACCGGTGCCGGTCTGCCGAGGCGCGTGCCCAAGCAGAACCTGGTGCCCGGCAACGCCAAGCCCACCCCGCAGGACGGGCCGCAGGTCTCCCGCAGCCCGGAGGAGGTCCGTGGCCGCCTCACCAACCTGCGCCGCGGTGTGGAGCAGGGCCGCAGCGCCGGTAACACCGGAAGCTTCCGGATCGACCCCGATCAGGCAGACCAGTCCGGCAACGGACAGAACCGGAGCACCGATCTCTTCGGCGGCTCGAACCACCAGGAGCGTTGAGTTGACTCAGATGAGCCAGGCCGCACAGAACCTGAACTGGCTGATCACCAATTTCGTGGACAACACCCCCGGGGTGTCCCACACCGTGGTGGTCTCCGCGGACGGCCTCCTGCTGTGCATGTCCGAGGGCTTCCCGCGCGACCGTGCCGACCAGCTCGCCGCCGTCGCCTCCGGCCTCACCTCCCTCACCTCCGGCGCCAGCCGGATCTTCGAGGGCGGCGAGGTCAACCAGACCGTGGTCGAGATGGAGCGGGGCTTCCTGTTCCTGATGGCCGTCAGCGACGGTTCCGCGCTCGCCGTCCTCGCCTCCCCGGACTCCGACATCGGCCTCGTCGGCTACGAGATGGCCCTGCTCGTCGACCGCGCCGGCGCCGTCCTCACCCCCGCTCTTCGCGCTGAACTCCAGGGCAGTCTCCTGCACTGACGGTTCGTCGGATACCGTCCAGGTATTCGAAGCACCTCCGCGTCCTTCCCGGGCCCGCTTCGGCGGGCTCGGGTTCGGACGTTGTACGGCCTTCGCACCACCGGCTCCGGACCTGCGCCGAAGCTCGCACCGCACCGCCGCACCCTGTGAGGAGAGGAACCGTGACACCGCCCGACGACCGCAGCGGCCAGTACGGCGTTCCGTACCCTGGCACAGGCCATGACGCCTTCGGAGCACCCGGCGTCGGCCACGGTCAGCAGTACGGCCGGCACCAGTACGGACAGCCCCAGCAGCCGTACCCCCGCCCCGAAGAGCAGTACGGCCAGTACGACCAGTACGCCCGGCAGCCCTCGTACGGCGCCCCGGCACCCGGTTACCCGGCCCCGGCGCCCGAGCCGGCCCCCGGCTACCGGCCCGCCCAGGAGCCCGGCCACTACGAGGAGTTCGAGGACGAACCCGACTCCGGCCCGCTGATCCGCCCGTTCGCGATGACCGGCGGCCGGACCCGCCCGCGCTACGAACTCGCGCTGGAGGCCCTGGTCTCCGCCGACGTCGACCCGCAGCGCCTGGCCACCCTGCTCCCCGAGCACCAGCGGATCTGCACGCTGTGCACGGAGGTCAAATCCGTCGCCGAGGTGTCGGCGCTGCTCTCGCTTCCCCTGGGAGTGGCCCGCATCCTCGTGGCCGACCTGGCCGAGGCCGGCCTGGTCGCCATCCACCAGCCCGCTTCCGGCGGCGAAACCGGAAACCAGCCCGACGTCACGCTGCTCGAAAGGGTCCTCAGTGGACTTCGCAAGCTCTAACGCGGCCGCCCCCACCCGCGCCACCACCTCCGCGAAGATCGTCGTCGCGG
>NZ_JBHVSD010000062.1:0-6376 GCF_042885395.1 Kitasatospora sp. NPDC058063 | reverse complement strand
CGCCGGTGTCTTCCGGGGCTTGACGCCCTGTCCGACGTTTCAAACTCTAGCCGATCCCCGCTCCGAAAAGCGAATCCGACCGCAACCCAATAAAATGCGCACGCCGAATAAGCACCAGGCCGCAACGTGAAAAAACGACGAAGCGACCCGGCCCGAACCGGGAAGTGGTGTTTCAGAGGATTGGCTGCCCCGGGACCGTCCGCGCTGACGCGTGTCCGGTGCTCCCTGCCAGGCAGCTCGAAGAACACTAGACCTCCGGGCTCGCCGAGTCAACCGGCGCAACCGATTTCTCGGCGCCCTCCTCCGCCGGCAGCTGGAAGGCCAGGACGGCGACGTCGTCGTCGTGCTCGGAGGTCACGCCCATCGCCCGCAGCAGCCGGGCGCAGATCACCTCGGGGGCGCCCATGGCTCCGGCCAGAGTGCGGGCCAGGAGGTCGAGGCCCTGGTCGATGTCCTCGTCCCGGCGCTCGACCAGTCCGTCGGTATAGAGGACGCCGGTCGTACCGGGGAGCAGGCGCAGGGTGTGGGAGATGTGCAGGCCGCCGCCGGTGCCGAGCGGCGGGCCGTTCTGTTCCTCGCTGCGCAGGATGGTGCCGTCCGGGCAGCGCAGGAGTACGGGGAGGTGTCCGGCGGAGGCGTAGGAGAGGGTGCGGCGCCGCGGGTCCCAGACGGCGTAGGTGCAGGTGGCGATCTGGTTGGCGTCGATCTCCATGGCGAGGCCGTCGAGCAGGCGCATCACCTCGTGCGGGGGCAGGTCGAGGCGGGCGTAGGCGCGGACGGCCGTGCGCAGCTGGCCCATGACGGCGGCGGCGCGCAGGCCGCGGCCCATGACGTCGCCGATGACGAGTGCCGTGCGTCCGCCGTCGATGGCGATCACGTCGTACCAGTCGCCGCCGACCGCGGCCTCGGCGCCGCCCGGCTGGTAGGTGGCGGCGACCCGCAGGCCGGCCGGCTGGTCGAGCTTCTGCGGGAGCAGGCTGCGCTGGAGGGTGACGGCGGCCTCGCGCTGGCGGCGTTCGGCTTCGCGCAGGCGGGCGGCGGCGAGGACCTGGTCGGTGACCTCGGCGGCGAAGATCAGCACTCCGGCGGGCGGCCCCTCGGTGGGGGCGTCGCCGTTCTCGCCGGTGCCGAGCGGGACGCAGGAGACGTTGTAGTAGCGGTTGCCGGTGAGGCCGAGGATGCAGCGGGCCTTGACGCTGCGCGGGCGGCCGCCGCGGATGACCTGGTCCATCAGGGGCAGGACGCCCATGGTGGCGAGCTCGGGGAGGGCCTCGGCGGCGGGCAGGCCGGTGGGGCGTTCGCCGAAGAGTTCGCGGTAGGCCCGGTTGGCGTAGCCGAGCTGGTGGAGCGGGCCGTAGGTGACGGCCACCGGGGCGGGGATGCGGTTGAGGACCTCGCGCAGGTTCTGCGGCTTGTGCGGGTCGAGCAGCTCGGCGGTGGCGGCGGGGCTGCTCGGGTCGCGGGGGCCGGGCACGACGACGCCGTCGGGGCAGGGGGCTCCGTCCTCGGTGCCGGTCCCGTGGGGCGGGAGGGCACGCCAGGGGACTCCGGCCAGGCGGGCGCTCCAGCGCATGAGGTTCAAACGACGGCCGCTTCCTCGTTTTCCAGGCATATCATCACTTTTTGTGTGCACAGCAGCACACGGGGTAATGACCAGGTCGGGCTGATCCTGTCAGGCGGAGGCCCGGTTCCGGAAGTCGCGCGCCCGGCGTGGCCGTCCGTTCCGCCCTCCGATCCACCCTCCGGCCCGCCGTTCGGTCGGCCGCCGGCCCGGGTCGACCGGTGGGGTCACCGGGCGGCATCCGGTCCGCCGTCGGACGGCCGGTCGGACCTCGGGCCGAACCCTCCCTCGAAGGCCGAACGTGGGTGCTCCATCGCGCCCAGCGAGACCACCTCCCGGGAGAACACCCCGCCGAGCACCCAGTCCATCAGCACCCGCACCCGGCGCTCGGCGCTCGGCAGCCGCCGCAGGTGCCGGGCCCGGTGCAGCCACCAGGCCCGCCGGCCGGTGAGCCGGCCGCCGCGCCGGGTGTGGGCGACGGCCCGGCGCGGGCCGAGCGAGGTCGAGCAGGCGGCGGGGCCGGGCCGGTAGTCGGCCAGGCCCGGCGCGTGCGGCCCGCCGTCCAGGGCCACCACGACGTTGCGGGCGAGCAGCTCGGCCTGGGCGAAGGCGTGCTGGGCGTTGGGGGCGCAGGGGGCTCCGTCCGCGTTCGGGTCCGGTACGGCGGCGCAGTCGCCGGCCGCCCAGACGCCGGGCAGGGCACGTCCGTCCGGGCCGACGGCCTGCAGGGTCGCCAGACATCGCACCCGGCCGAGGGTGTCCAGCGGCAGGTCGGTCTCGCGCAGCAGTGGGGCCGGCCGGACGCCCGCCGTCCAGACCAGGGTGCGGGCGCCGAAGCGGCTGCCGTCGGAGAGCGCCACGACCCGGTCGGCGACGGACTCCAGGGTGGTGTCCAGCCGGATGTCCACGCCGCGCTCGCGCAGCTCGCCGAGGGTGTGCGCGGCCAGTTCGGGCGACTCCTCGGCGAGGATCCGGCCGGTCGCCTCGACCAGGACCCAGTGCAGGTCCTCGGCGCGGACGTTGTGGTAGCCGCGCACGGCGGTGCGGGTCATGTCCTCCAGTTCGGCGAGCGCGCCGACGCCCGCGTAGCCGGCGCCGACGAAGACGAAGGTGAGCGCCGACTGGCGCAGCGCCGGGTCGCGGGTGGCGGAGGCGAGGTCGAGCTGCTCCAGGACGTGGTTGCGCAGGCCCACCGCCTCGCCGACGGTGGAGAAGCCGAGGCCGTGTTCCGCGAGGCCGGGCACCGGTGCCGTGCGGGAGACCGAGCCGGGGGCCACCACCAGGACGTCGTAGGGCAGTTCGACCGGTGCGGGGGTCTCGCCGGGGCCTGCGGCGTCGGCCAGGGCGCGTCGGGCGGCGTGTTCGATCCGGGTGATCCGGGCGGTGAGCACCCGGCAGTCCGGCAGGACCCGTCGCAGTGGGACCACCACGTGTCTCGGGTCGATCGAGCCGGCCGCCACCTCGGCCAGCAGCGGGTGGTAGGTGAAGTAGGCCTCGGGCTCGACGACGGTGATCTCCACCTCTCCGCGCCGCAGCCGTTCCCGCAGGGCGCGCTGGAGGTGGAGTGCGGCGGCCGTTCCGGCGCAGCCGCCGCCGGCGATCAGGATCCTGATGGTGCGCCTCCTGCCGATGCGACGTTTCGTCCCGGCCGCCCCGCGGCCGGGGGTGTCCCCCCATCACGCCCCCTATGAAGGACCGGCAGGGGTCGTCTTGTCCACAGTCCGTACGGGGCTGGTTGCGACACGAGTGGCCGTCGTGGCCAGTTGTGCTTACTGGGCGACTTTCTGACGCACTTTCGGCCTCGGAGAGTGGTGAACTATGGTCGGATTGTGTACCGGGGCGGCCGTCGCCATGACAATCGGCGGCGACGCACCGTGGAGCGGCCACTACGGCCAGTTCCAGCGTTGGCGTGAGAACCCGACTGGGGGACAGTCATCCGGGGAAGGGTAGTTCCCGGACAGGGCCCCGGACGGTGCCGACGCGCCGAGCCGGACGTGGACCCGGCACGGCGGCACGACCGTGGTCACCGGAACGGGACGGGCGGCACGAGCAATGGGTCATCGGGTCATTTCTGACGGGCTGAGCTGCACCGGGGGGTGCAGGGGCGGGCGACGACAGGGTCCGGTTTCGGACGCCTGCGGGGGAGAGTTGGGATGATGGATCAGGAGCAGGTGTTGGGGCGGGTGGGTGCACCACAGGCCGGACCGGGCACGGTCCCGGAGCAGCGCGGCCCGGTGGACCTGCCGCCGCAGAGCGGGTCGGCGTACTCGGCGGTCGCGTACCGGGCCGAGCCCGCGCCGCCCGCGGTGCCGGTGCCCGGGGCCAGGTTGCGGGTCGACGCCCGGCGGAACCTGGAGAGCGTGCTGCGGGCGGCCCGCGAGGTGTTCGGCGAGTTCGGCTACGGCGCGCCGATGGAGGAGGTCGCACGCCGGGCCGGGGTCGGGGTCGGCACCGTCTACCGGCGCTTCCCGAGCAAGGAGGTGCTGGTCCAGCGCATCGCCGCCGAGGAGGTCGCGTGGCTGACCGCGCAGGCGCGGGAGTCGCTGTACGGCGGTGACGGCGCCTGGGAGGCGCTGGCCGGCTACCTGGCCCGCGCGGTGTCCACCGGCGCCGGGCGGCTGCTGCCGCCGGAGGCGTTCCGGTACGCGGAGGAACTGGGCCGGGTGCCCGAGCAGCGGGCGCCGGAACCGCCCGCGGCGGTCCGCTTCGACCTGCGCGGCGAGGAGGCCCGCTCCGGCGGGGTGGTCGAGCCGTCGGCGGCCGACGCCGATCCGCGGCTGCTGCTGCAGCTGCTGGCCGCCCTGGTGGCGCGGGCCGGTGCGGCGGGCGAACTGCGTCCGGGCGTCACGGTGTCGGACGTGGTGCTGGTGCTGACGGCCTCGGTGCCGGTGCACGCGGCCCGTCCGTCGGTCTCGGCGCAGGCGGCCGGCGGTTTCTCGCCGATTTCTCCGCAGACGGACGGTCAACCGACCGCCGGCCCCTCGGACCGGCTGCTGCAGATCCTGCTGGACGGCCTGCGGGAGCGCTGATACCCGGGCCGACCGGTCCGCCACGCCCGGCGGGTACGGGAGTTGGAGGGAGGACCGGCGCGCGGCCCGGATGCGCGCGCCGGGTGCGGGAGTCGCACACCCCACAGCCGCACGCTGGGCGAACACCCCCGCGACGGCCCCTCGGAGGAGTGGAAGGCGGTTGGTCCGGCTTCCGCCGGTCCCTGCGCTATGCCATCCTTTGCCCGTGGTTGGAGCCAATGTCCCGATGCGCGCCGTTCGCGCGCCGTCGGCGCCGTACGTCGGGGAACCGTGCGCCTGCGCACTCCCGCACGCCCTGCCACACTACGGGGGCTGTCGTGGAATCTGGGGTCCGTTGTGAGCGCCGAGGAACAGAACGACTACGGGTACGGCCTCGACTTCGGAGGCCTCTCCGGTGATCCCGGCGAGGGGCCCTGCAGTCTCAACGGCGTCGGCGGGACGGCCCAAGTGCCGGGCGCCGCAGCGGCTTCGGCCGCCGGACACGTCCCCGACCAGGCCGGGATGCCCAGCCGCGAGACGCTCTCCGCCTCCGCCGCCGCGCTGCCCCCGGGCCGGGTGCCCGGACAGGCCCCGGCGGGCCGGGGCGGCGTCGCCCCCGAGGCGTTCGTCGGCGACCCCTTCACCGGCGACGGCCGCACCGCCCGGCCGACCGTGCCCGCCCCCGCCGACCCGGTGGACGGCGAGCGCCCCGCCTCCGACGCCGACTTGACCGCCCGGGTCCGGGCCGGCGACGACACCGCGTACGAGGAGATCTACCGCCGGCACGCCGACTCGGTGCGCCGCTACGCGCGCACCTGCTGCCGGGACAACTTCACCGCCGAGGACCTCGCCGGCGAGGTGTTCGCCCGCACCCTGCAGGCGCTGCGGGCGGGCAAGGGCCCCGAGTTCGCCGTCCGCGCCTATCTGCTGACCGCCGTGCGCAACGTCGCCGCCGCCTGGCACCGCAGCGAGCGCCGCGAGCAACTCGTGGACGACTTCGCCGTGTTCGCGCAGACCTCGGCCGCCGTCGTCGACTTCGACCTCGCCGACCCGGGCGCCGACGCCTGGGCGATGGCGCTGGCCGACCAGCGGATGGTCATGCAGGCCTACGCCGAACTGCCCGAGGACGACCGGGTGGTGCTCTGGCACACCGAGGTCGAGCGGGAATCCCCGAAGACCGTCGCGGTGATGCTCGGCAAGACCGCCAACGCCACCGCCGTCCAGGCCCACCGGGCCCGCGACCGGCTCGCCGCCGCGTTCCTCCAGGCGCACGTCTCGGGCAGCCAGGACAGCGGCTGCGAGGCCTACGCCAACCGGCTCGGGGCGTACGCGCGGGGCTCGCTGCGCAAGCGGGCCTCGGCGGAGGTCGGCCGGCACCTCAAGGACTGCGACCGCTGCACGGCCGCCTGCCTGGAACTGACCGAGATCAACACCGGGCTGCGCGCCCTGCTGCCCGGCGGCGTGCTCGTCTGGATCGGCGTCGGCGGCTTCGGCGCCGCCGCGGCCGCCGTGGGCGGAGCCGCCGCCGTCGGCGGAGCGGCAGCCGCCGGGACGGCCGCCGCCTCCGGGTCCTCGGGGGCCGCCGCGGGTGCGGCCGCCGCCGGTTCGACCGGTGCGGCCTCCGGCGGGGCGGGAGCAGCCGCGGCCGGCGAGGGCCTGGGCACCGCCGCCAAGGCCGGGATCGCCGCCGCCATCGCGGTGGCCGCGGCCGCCGTCGCCGCGTACGCGCTCACCGGCGCGCCCGAGCCGGCGCCCCCGGCGGCCGCTCCCCCGGCCCCCAGCGCCCCGGTCGCCGTCGCTCCGGCAC
>NZ_JBHVSD010000061.1:0-6416 GCF_042885395.1 Kitasatospora sp. NPDC058063 | reverse complement strand
CGGCTGCTCGGCCTGAGCGACTCGATCGGCTCGCTGGAGACCGGCAAGCTCGCCGACCTGGTCGTGGTCGACTCCGAGAGCTACGACCTGGTCGCCGTGATGCGCCGCGGCCGCTGGGTGCTCGGCGGCGAGACCTTCCCCACCGTCGGACCCGCCTGAGCGACGACGACGGCCGCCCGTCCCCCTCGGGGGCGGGCGGCCGTCGCCGTGTCGTGGTGACCCCGGCCGGACAGCGGGCGGCGGTGGCGGCTCAGGCCGCCGCTGGTGCCGCCTTGAGGACGCCGAGCAGGCGGGTGACCTCGGCGGCGACGGCCGCGCGGGCCGGCCCGAGGTAGCGGCGAGTGTCGACCAGCCGGGCGTCGTCGGCCAGGGCCCGGCGGACCGCGGTGCTGAACACCTGGTTGAGGTGGGTGGCGATATTGACCTTGGTCATACCGGCTTCCACGGCGGCGGTGAGGTCCCCGTCCGCCACACCCGAGGAGCCGTGCAGGACCAGCGGGACCGGCACCGCCCGGCGCAACCGTCCGATGAGCTCGAAGTCGAGCGCCGCGTCGCGGGTGAGCATCGCGTGCGAGGTGCCGACGGCCACCGCGAGCGCGTCCACGCCGGCGGCGGCGACGAACGCCGCGGCCTCGGCCGGATCGGTGCGCACACCCGGGGCGTGGACGCCGTCCTTGCCGCCGACCTCGCCGAGTTCGGCCTCCACCCAGACGCCCGCGGCGTGGCACCGCCGCACCACCTCGGCGGTGGCCCGCACGTTCTCCTCGTACGGCAGCACCGAGGCGTCGAACATCACCGAGGTGAAGCCCAACTCCACGGCCCGGTGGACGAGTTCCACGGAGGTGGCGTGGTCCAGGTGGACCGCGACCGGCACCCGCGCGGCCCGGGCGACGGCCAGGGTGGCGGCGCCGATCGGGTCGAGGGCGCCGTGGTAGCGCACGGCGTTCTCGCTGATCTGCAGGATCACCGGCGCACCGGCGGCCTCGGCCCCGGCGACGATCGCCTGGGCGTGTTCCAGCTGGATGACGTTGAACGCGCCGACGCCGCACGCGGCTTCGGCAGCGGCGGCGGCGATCGCGCCGGTTCCGCTCAGGGGCATGGGTCGGACTCCTCGGTTGCGAAGGGGTGGACGTCCACGCGGGACCGCAGGGCCTGGTGGAGGGCGGGGTCGAAGTCGCCGGCCAGCGGTGCGGCGACGGCGGCCGCGGACAGTGCCACGGCCTCGGCCAGCCGGTCGGGCCAGGGCGTTCCGCCGACCAGGCCGAGGGTGAGCGCGGCGACGGCGGCATCGCCGGCGCCGGTGGGGTTGCCGGCCAGCCGCTCGGGCGAGCGGGCGCGCCAACCGCCCTGCGCGGTGACGGCGACGAGGCCGTCGGCGCCGAGCGAGGCGACCACCGCACCGGCGCCCGCGGCCCGCAGCCCGCGGGCGGCGGCCACCGGATCGGTCAGGCCGGTGGCGGCGGCGAGCTCGTCCGCGTTCGGCTTGATCAGGGCCGGTCCGGCCGCCAGCGCCGTGCTGAGCGCCGCCCCGTCGGCGTCGAGCACCGCCGGGACGCCGTGTGCGTGGGCGAGCCGGAGCAGGTGGGCGTAGGCGTCCTCGGGCACGCCGCGCGGCAGGCTGCCGGAGAGGACCGCCGCCGCGGCCTGCGGCAGCAGGGTGTCGAGGTGGTCGAGGAACCGCGCCCATTCCTCGGCGCTCACCACCGGGCCGGGTTCGAGCAGGATCGTGGTGTCCCCGAGGTCCTCCTCGACCACGGCCACCGTCCGCCGGGACTCGCCCGCGATCGCCAGCATGCGGTCGGCCAGGCCGGCGGACGCCAGTTCGGCACGGATCGCCATGCCGGTGAGGCCGCCGGTCAGGCCGGTGACCACGGTCGGGTGGCCGAGGGTGTGCAGGATCCTGGCGACGTTGACGCCCTTGCCGCCCGCGCGCTGGGCCACCGCCCGGACCCGGTTGCTGCCGTGCGGGCGCATCCGGTCCAGGTGGTGGGTGATGTCCAGGGCGGCGTTCAGGGTGACGGTGAGGATCACGCCGCCGCTCCCTCGCCCAGAAGGTCCCGGGCGAGCAGTCCGGCACCGAAACAGCCCGCCTCGTGGCCGAGTTCGGCGGGTACGAGCTCCGGCATCGTCTGGAAGGAGAGCCGCGCCGTCACAGCCGCCCGCAGTGGCGCGAAGTACGGCTCGCCCGCCCGGGCGAGGCCGCCGCCGATCACGATCCGCTCGGGGTCGAGCAGCGTGATCGCGCTCGCCAGGCCGTCGGCGAGCGCGTCGACGGCCTCCTGCCAGACGGTGGCGGCCGCGCGGTCCCCGGTCGCGGCGCGCTCGCCGACCTGCTCGGCGGTGACGCCCGCCTCCCCGGTGGCGGCGGTGTAGCGGCGGGCGACGGCGGCCGCCGAGGCCAGGGTCTCCACGCAACCGCGACGGCCGCAGGCGCACGGCTCGCCGCCGGGACGCACCACCAGGTGGCCCAGCTCGCCGGCGCGGGTGTGGCTGCCGGTGAGCGGCCGCCCGTCGACCATCAGCGCGGCGGCGATTCCGGTGCCGACGGGGACGAAGAGGAAGTTGCGGCTGCCGCGGCCGGCGCCGGCCCTGGCCTCGGCGACGCCTCCGGCCCTCACGTCGTGCCCGAACGCGACCGGGATGCCCAGGTGTTCGGACAGCCAGTGCCGGACGGGCAGGTCCCGCCAGCCGAGGTTGGCGGCCAGCACCGCGGTGCCGGCCGCCTCGTCGACGATGCCGGGCACGGCGATCCCCGCGGCGGCCGGGCGGAAGCGCCCGGCGAGTTCGGCGGCGCAGTCGAGGACGGTTTCGAGGACGGCCTCCGGTCCGCGTTCGGCGCGGGTGAACCAGCGCTCGGTGTGGCAGAGGCGGCCGTCCGCGGCCACCGCCGCGCCCTTGATGTAGGTTCCGCCGACGTCGAGGGCGATCGCCGTCGCGGTCACGGCCGGGTGAGCACGATGGAGCGGGTGAGGTTGCGCGGCTGGTCGGGGTCCAGGCCGCGGCCCTTGGCCAGTTCGACGGCGAGCCGCTGGGCGCGGATCAGGTCGGCCATCGGGTCCAGCGCGCTCACCGACAGTGCGGCGCCGGTCGGCTCGACCTGGTCGACCAGTCCGGTCGGCGGCTCGCCGAAGAACCACACCACGCTGTTGCGGCCGGTGACGCTGATCGGGCCGTGCCGGTACTCCATGGCCGGGTAGGACTCGGTCCACGACCCGGAGGCCTCGCGCAGCTTGAGGGCCGCCTCGTGGGCCAGGCCGACCGTCCAGCCGGTCCCGAGGAAGGTGAACTGGCTCGCCTCGGTGGCCCGTTCGGGCAGCGGGGCGGCCAGCGCCTGCTCGGCGTGGGCGGCCAGGTCGGCGGGGGCGAGGCCGAGGTGGCCGCGCAGCAGCGCCAGCGCGGTGGTGGCGAAGCGGGTCTGCACCACCGACTTCTCGTCGGCGAACTCCAGGTCGACCACGGTGCCGGCGGCCGTGCCGATCGGGGTGGCGAGGTCGCCGGTGAGTGCGACGGTCGGCGTCCCGCCGCAGCGCTCCAGCGCGGCGAGCACCTCGGTCGTGGTTCCCGAGCGGGTGATGGCGACGACGCGGTCGTAGCCACGGGCCGCCGGGAACTCGGAGGCCGCGAAGGCGTCGGTCTCACCGAGGCCGGCGCCCTCGCGAAGGCCCGCGTACGCCTGCGCGATGTAGAGCGAGGTGCCGCAGCCGATCACGGCCACCCGCTCGCCGCGCTCGGGCAGCCCCGCGGGCTCCAGTTCCAGTGCCTTGCGCCAGCACTCCGGCTGACTGGCGATCTCCCGCTCGACGTGACTCATCTGGCTCTCCTCGCTGGGGGCACGGGTGGTGCTCGGGGATCGGTCCGCACCGAGCACTGCTTCATACTGCAAGCATCTGCTTGAAACTGCTCTATTCATAGCTCAACGCGTCATCTTTGAGCAATACTGCTTCATCGAGAGGATCGCGGCACCCGGTCGGTGATGGCCGGCGGATAGGCTCGTGACCAGGGACGACCGAGTCGAGGAGAGAAGATGAGCCCGGATGAGCGATGGTCGCGGCTGCTGGAGATCCTTGGTGATCGGGGCCGGATCGACGTCATGACGGCGGCCGAGCTGTTGGGCGTCTCCGCTGCCACCGTGCGCCGGGACATGGACGAGCTCGCCCGCCAGCAGCTGCTGACCCGCACCCGCGGCGGCGCGGTGCTGAGCGAAGTCGCGTACGACCTGCCCCTCCGCTACAAGACCGCGCGCCAGGCCGGCGAGAAGCAGCGCATCGCGAAGGCCGCCGCCGGGCTCGTCCCGCCCGGCGCGGTGGTCGGGCTCAACGGCGGCACCACCACCTCCGAGGTGGCCCGCGAGTTCGCCACCCGTACCGATCTGGCCGGGCACGGCAATCAGACGGCGCTGACCGTGGTCACCAACGCGATCAACATCGCCAACGAGCTGGCGGTGCGCCCGTACGTGAAGACCGTGGTCACCGGCGGCGTGGCCCGACCCCAGTCCTACGAGCTGACCGGACCGTTGGCGACCATGATGCTGCAGGCGATCTCACTGGACTACGCGATCCTCGGCGTCAACGCCGTCGACCCGCAGTTCGGCGCCGCCACCCACGACGAGGGCGAGGCGAGCGCCAACCGGGCCATGGCCGAGCGGGCGGAGCGGGTCATCGTGGTGGCCGACTCCACCAAGCTCGGCAAGCGCGCGTTCGCGCAGGTCTGCGACACCGGCACGATCGACGCACTCGTCACCGACGCCGACGCCCCGGAGGAACTGGTGGAGCGGTTCACCGCCCGCGGGGTGGACGTCCACTGCGTGTAGCAGCCGCTGTGCGGCACCCCTCCACGGGCCGGAGTCGGCGGTGCGGGCGGGCTCCGGGGAACCCGCCCGCACGAGTTTGATGATGACGGTCCATCAGTTCGAAGTCGGGGTGCTGAACGGTGCCGCTCTGACCCGGTCGGTCCGGATCGCGTCGTGTTGAGGAATCTCGCCGTTCCCGTCGGCATCGCCTCCGATGGGCGGGACACCCGGGCGGCCGAGCGGTCGCGGACGCCGCCCGGGAGGTGTCGCCCGGTCGGGGGACGGCCTTGGTCCGCCCGTGTCCTCGAAGGGGCGGTGGCCGGTGGCGCCGAGCGCGTCGTCCCCCACCCGTACTGCGCGGAAGCGCGCAGTACGGGTGGGGGAGGGGCGCACGTACCCGGCTTCGGGCAAGTCGCCGCCGCCGATGGAGCGGAGGGGCGCGTGCCGTCTGCGCGGTGTCGCCCGCGGGCTCAGGTGAGGGCGGTGACCAGCAGGGTGAAGGCGGCGACGATGACGGCGACGCGGACGTAGTGGAAGCGGTCCCAGCGGCGCATCTGCTGCTTCCAGTCGGCGGGCCGGTTCTCGGGGGTCCACGTCTTGCCCCGGTTGTTGATCGGGACGAGCAGCAGGACCGACATGATCACGCTGACGATCAGCAGCGCGCCGGCGACGACGACCAGGCCGGCGCCGGGGCGGTGCCAACCGGCGACGGCCCAGACGGCGCTCAGGACGAGTGAGCCGATGTACCAGAACGGCATCAGGGCGCCGAGCATCCGGCCCCCGTGGGCGCGGCCGAGTTGACCGCTGTCCTCGGGGAGGGCGTCGAGGATCCGGTTGATGACGAAGGCGACGGAGAACTCCACCCCCACCATCAGGCCGACGACCACGGTGGTGAAGACCTCAAGTGCGTTGAGCATGGTGACCCCCTGGGATCTAGCGTTGCTAGCTGATGAGGCAACGCTAGACCTGTCGCCGCTCGATTGTCTAGCAGTGCTAGGATCGGATCATGTCGCTACAGGAACGCAAGCAGCGCGAACGGGCGGACCGCGAGCGCCTCATCGTGGCCACGGCCCGCGAACTCGCCGAGCAGCAGGGCTGGGACGCGGTCACCACCCGCCGGCTCGCCGAGCGCATCGAATACAGCCAGCCCGTCCTCTACAGCCATTTCCGCGGCAAGCGCGAGATCATCGGCGCGGTCGCCCTCGAGGGCGCCGCCGAGATGGCCGTGGCACTGCGGGCCGCGAGCTCCGCCGCGGACGGGCCCCGCGCCCGGGTCACCGCGCTCGCCCGCGCCTACCTCGACTTCGCCGAACGCAACCCGGCGGTCTACGACGCCATGTTCCAGCTCGACGGCGGCCTGGCGTTCGCGCGCGAGGACACCCCGGAGCCGCTGAAGGACGCCTTCGCCGCTCTGCTGGAAAGCCTCGGCGAGGTCGCCGGGGACGGCGTCCACCCGGCGCTGTTCACCGAGGTGTTCTGGGCGGCCCTGCACGGGCTGGCCACCCTGACCCGGGCGGGACGGCTGCCGCCGCCGGACACCGGGCGCAGGGTGGAACTGCTGGTGGACCGGCTCGCCGTGCTCTGACACACGGGACGGGGCCGGCCGGACGGGCCGATGGGCCCGTCC
>NZ_JBHVSD010000060.1:0-6629 GCF_042885395.1 Kitasatospora sp. NPDC058063 | reverse complement strand
CACCCGCTCCGACGTGGCCGACCGGGTACCCGAGGGCCGTCCGGTCGTCGTGCTGGACGATCCGGCGGTCGTCGAAGCGGTGGCAGCCCGGTCGGGTGCCGAACTCGACAGCCCCGCGCGACTGTCGAACCCGGCCTACCTGATCTACACCTCCGGTTCGACCGGTCGCCCGAAGGGCGTCGTGGTGTCGCACTCGGGTGTGGCCGGCCTGCTCGCCACACAGGTGGAGCGGTTCGAGGTCGGTCCGGGTTCGCGGGTGTTGCAGTTCGCGTCGCCGAGTTTCGACGCGGCGTTCTGGGAACTGTGCATGGGTCTGCTGTCCGGTGCGGCGCTGGTCGTCGTGGAGGCCGAGCGGCTGCTGCCGGGCGAGGCCCTGGCGGGCACCCTGGTGGAGTACGGCGTGACGCACGCGACGCTGCCGCCGGTCGTGTTGGCGGCGATGGACGCGGATGCCGGGCTGCTGGCGGGTGGCACGTTGGTGTCGGCCGGTGAGGCGCTGTCGGGCGAGGTGGTGGGCCGCTGGTCGCGGGGCCGTCGTCTGGTGAACGCTTACGGTCCGACGGAGTCGACCGTGTGTGCTTCGATGAGTGGCGCGCTGAGTGGCGGCGAGGCTCCGCCGATCGGCACGCCGGTGTTCAACTCCCGTCTGTACGTGTTGGATTCGGGGCTGCGCCCGGTGGCTCCCGGTGTGGTCGGCGAGCTGTTCATCGCCGGCCCGAGTCTGGCGCGGGGCTACCTGAACCGCCCCGATCTGTCCGCGCAGCGCTTCGTCGCCGACCCGTACGGCCCGGCCGGTGCCCGGATGTACCGCACCGGCGACCTCGCCCGCTGGGGCGCGGACGGCCAACTCGTGTACGTCGGCCGCGCCGACGAGCAGGTCAAGCTGCGCGGCTTCCGGATCGAGCTCGGCGAGGTGGAAGCGGCGCTGGCCGCGCAGGAGGGTGTCGGCCAGGTGGCCGTCGTCGTGCGCGAGGACCAGCCGGGCGTGCGTCAGCTCGTCGGCTACGTCGTCCCCGCCGCCGGTGCCGAGCTCGACCCGGCCGGACTGCGCATCGGTGTGGGCAGGCTGCTGCCCGACTACATGGTCCCCGCAGCCGTCGTGCCGCTGGGCGAGCTGCCGCAGACCCCGAACGGCAAGCTGGACCGCAAGGCCCTGCCGGCCCCCGACCTGTCCACCGCCGCGAGCGGCACTGCCGCCCGCACCGACCGCGAAGCGGTCCTCTGCGAGCTCTTCGCCGGCCTCCTGGGCCTCGACCGGGTCGGTGTCGACGACAGCTTCTTCGACCTGGGCGGCGACAGCATCGTCTCCATCCAGCTGGTCAGCCGCGCCCGCAAGGCCGGCCTGGTGATCACCCCGCGCGAGGTCTTCGAACACAAGACCGTCGCCGCCCTCGCCGTGATCGCCGACGAGTCGGCGCCGGACGCGGCGGGCCCTGCCATCGAGGACAGCGGGATCGGCCGGATCCCGGCGACCCCGGTGATGCGCTGGCTGCTCGAACGCGGCGGCCCGATCGGCCGGTTCAACCAGTCGATGCTGCTGCACGCCCCGGCCGAGCTGACCGAGGAGCACCTGACCGCCGCCCTCCAGGCCGTGCTGGACCACCACGGCGCGCTGCGCGCCCGGCTGGTCCGCGCAGACGGTCCCGCGCTGGACGTCCCGCCGCCCGGCACCGTACGCGCCGCCGAGCTGGTGCGCCGGATCGACCTCACCACCGCCACCACCCCGGACCTGACCGAACTGGTGGCCCGGGAGAGCGAGGAGGCCGCCGACCGGCTGGACCCGGAGCACGGCGCCATGCTCCAGGCGGTCTGGTTCGACGCCGGCCCCGGCAACGCCGGCCGGCTGCTGCTGGTCGTCCACCACCTGGTGGTCGACGGCGTGTCCTGGCGCATCCTGGTGCCGGACCTGGCCGCTGCCTGGGAAGCCGTACGGGAAGGCCGCACGCCCGCCCCCGAGCCGGTGCCGACCTCTTTCCGGACCTGGTCCGAGGGCCTGGCCGAGGCCGCTGTCGACCCCCGCCGGCGGGCTGAACTGTCCCAGTGGGAACGCCAGTTGGACGGGCTCGACCCGCTGATCGGCGACCGCCCGTTCGACCCGGCCCGGGACGTCGTCGCCACCGAGCGCACCCTCACCCGCACCCTGGACACCGGGCTCACCGCCGAGCTGCTGACCAGCGTCCCGGCCGTCTACCACGCGGGCGTCAACGACGTCCTGCTCACCGCCTTCGCGCTCGCCGTCGCCGACCACCGCCGCCGGAGCGGCCGCCGGGGCGACGGCTCGGTGCTGGTCGACCTGGAGGGCCACGGCCGCGAGGACGTGCTCCCCGGTGCCGACGTCTCCCGCACGGTCGGCTGGTTCACCAGCCTGTACCCCGTTCGGCTCGACCCGGTTGTCCGGGACTGGGCCGGGATCTGGGCCGGCGGTGCCCCGGTCGGCCAGGCGCTCAAGCGGGTGAAGGAGCAGTTGCGCGCCTTGCCCGACCACGGCCTCGGCCACGGTCTGCTGCGCCACCTGAACCCGGCGACCGGCCCGCAGCTGGCGGTGCTCGGCGAGCCGCAGCTCGGCTTCAACTACCTGGGCCGCTTCCCCGCCGCAGGTCGCGAGCCCTGGACGGCGGCCGCCGAGGCACCGGCGCTCGGCGGCGGCGCCGACCCGGCGATGCCGCTCACCCATGCGCTGGAGCTCAACGCGCTCACCGAGGACCACCCGGACGGCCCCCGGCTGGTGGCCACCTGGTCCTGGCCGGACGGCGCCGTCCCCGAGGCGACCGTGGCCGAACTGGCCGACCTGTGGTTCCGCGCGCTGGCCGTCACCGCCGCGCACGCCCGCACCGCCGGCAGCGGCGGCCACACCCCCTCGGACCTCTCCCTCGTGACCCTGTCCCAGGCCGAGATCGACCTGCTGGAAGCTGACTGGAGGATCTCAAAGTGACGAAGCCCGGCCTGGCGGACGTGCTCCCGCTCTCCCCGCTGCAAGAAGGACTGCTCTTCCACTCGCTCTACGACGAGCGGGCCGCCGACGTGTACACCGTGCAGCTGGTCCTCGACCTGGACGGCCCGCTCGACCCGGCCGCGCTGCGCGCCGCCGCCGACGGCCTGCTGCGCCGCCACCCCAACCTGCGGGCGGCCTTCCGGCACGAGGGCCTGGCCCGGCCCGTCCAGCTGATCCCGCACGAGGTCGAGCTGCCGTGGACCGCGACCGACCTGTCCGGCCACGCCGACGAGGCCGCCCGGCAGGCCGAACTGACCCGTCTGCTGGCTGCCGACCGGGGCCGCCGCTTCGACCTCGCCCGCCCGCCGTTGCTGCGCTTCGCGCTGTACCGGCTCGGTGAGCAGCGGCACACCCTGGTGCTGACCAAGCACCACATCCTGCTCGACGGCTGGTCGATGCCGATCCTGGTGCGCGAGCTGTTCGAGCTGTACGGCCGGGGCGGCGACGAGACGGCGCTGCCCGCCGTCACGCCGTACCGCCGGTACCTGGCCTGGCTGGGAGACCAGGACGCCGACGGGGCCCGGGAGGCGTGGCGGCAGGCGCTGGCCGGGCTGGAGGAGCCGACCCTGCTGGCCGGCGCCGAGCCCGAGCAGGCCACCCGCACACCCGAGCACCGGATTGTCGAGCTGTCCGCCGAGCTGACGGCGCAGCTGCGCAGCCAGGCCCGCCGGCACGGGCTGACCCTCAACAGCGTGCTCCAGGGCGCCTGGGCGCTGCTGCTCGCCAAGCTCACCGGCCGCGACGACGTGGTGTTCGGCGCGACCGTCTCCGGCCGTCCGCCGGAGCTCCCGGGTGTCGAGACGATGGTCGGCCTGTTCATCAACACCCTGCCCGTCCGCGCCCGACTCCAGGCCGGTGAACGGCTGGTGGACGCGCTGGCGCGGATGCAGGACCAGCAGGCCGACCTGATGGAGCACCAGCACCTGGGCCTGACCGAGGTGCAGCGCCTCGCCGGGCACGGCCGGCTCTTCGACACCATCGCGGTCTTCGAGAACTACCCGCTCGACCCGCAGGCCCTCCAGCCCGCCGTCGGTGAGCTGCGGCTGGCCGACCTGCAGGCGATCGACGCCACCCACTACCCGCTCGGCGTGATCGCCAGCGTGGTCGAGGGGCGGCTGCAGCTGCGCCTCGACCACCGACCCGAGCTGTTCGACGCCGACGCCGTCCGGCTGATCGGCGAGCGGCTGGTCCGCCTGTTCGAGGCGATCGCCGCCGACCCGACCCAGCCGGTCGGCCGGATCGACCTGCTCGGCCCGGCCGAGCTGCACCGCGTCCTGGTCGAGTGGAACGGCGACGGTGCCGAGGTGGCCCCCGCGACCGTCCCGGAGCTGTTCGCCGCCCAGGCCGCGCGCACTCCCGAGGCCGTCGCCGTCACGCACCGGGACACCGAGCTGACGTACCGGGAGCTGGATGCCCGGGCCAACCGGCTGGCCCATCTGCTGGTCGAACGCGGCGTCGGCCCCGAGGACTTCGTCGCGCTGGCGCTGTCCCGCTCGGCGGACCTGGTGGTGGCCGTCCTCGCCGTGCTCAAGGCCGGCGCCGCGTACGTGCCGCTCGACCCCGAGTACCCGGCCGACCGGCTCGCCTACACCCTTGCGGACGCGCAGCCCGCGCTGCTGCTCACCGACGCCGCCACCGACGTGCCGGCCGGCGACACCGCGCGCGTCGTCCTGGACGCCCCGGGCGTGCTCGCCGAACTCGCCGCCCGGCCGGATACCGCCCCGGTGACGGCGCTGCGTCCGGAGCACCCTGCGTACGTCATCTACACCTCGGGCTCCACCGGCCGGCCGAAGGGCGTGGTGATCCCGCACCAGAACGTGGTCCGGCTGTTCGGCGCCACCGAGCGGTTCTTCCACTTCGGCCCGCAGGACGTCTGGACGCTGTTCCACTCCTACGCCTTCGACTTCTCGGTCTGGGAGCTGTGGGGCCCGCTGCTGCACGGTGGCCGGCTCGTCGTCGTCCCGTACTCGGTCAGCCGCTCGCCGGAGGAGTTCCTGCGGCTGCTCGCCGAACAGCGGGTCACCGTCCTCAACCAGACCCCGTCCGCCTTCTACCAGCTGATGCAGGCGGACCGGGAGAACCCCGAGCTGCGCCGCGAACTCGCCCTGAAGTACGTGGTGTTCGGGGGTGAAGCGCTCGACCTGTGGCGATTGGCCGACTGGTACGAGCGGCACGACGACCGTGCTCCCGTGCTGGTCAACATGTACGGCATCACCGAGACCACCGTGCACGTCAGCCACCTGGCGCTGGACGCCCCGAGCGCGGCCGCCGGCCCCGGCAGCATGATCGGCGGCGCCATCCCCGACCTGCGGATCCAGATCCTGGACGGCGGGCTGCGCCCGGTCGCCCCCGGAGTCGCGGGCGAGATCTACGTCGGCGGCGCCGGGCTGGCGCGCGGCTACCTCGGCCGCCCCGGCCCGACCGCCGAGCGCTTCATCGCCGACCCGTACGGCCCTCCCGGCGCGCGGATGTACCGCACCGGCGACGTCGCCCGCTGGACGGAGACCGGCGGACTGGAGTTCGCCGGCCGCGCCGACGACCAGGTGAAGATCCGCGGCTTCCGGATCGAACTCGGCGAGATCGAGGCCGTGCTGGCCGCTCACCCGGCAGTCGCGCAGAGTGCCGTGCTGGTCCGCGAGGACCGCCCGGGGGACCTGCGGCTGGCCGCCTACCTGGTGCCCGCCGCCGGGCAGGCGCTGGACCTCGGCGCCCTGCGCTCGCACGCCGCCCGGGCGCTGCCCGAGTACATGGTCCCGGCGGCCTTCGTCGGGCTGGAAGTGCTCCCGCTCACCCCGAACGGCAAGCTGGACCGCAAGGCGCTGCCCGCACCCGAGTTCGCCACCGGCGGCGGGGCCGGACGCGGCCCGCGCACCCCGCAGGAGGAGATCCTCACCGGGATCTTCGCCGAGGCGCTGGGCGCGCCCGTGGTCGGTGTCGACGACGACTTCTTCGCCCTCGGCGGGCACTCGCTGCTCGCCACCCGGCTGGTCGGCCGGGTGCGGACGGCGCTCGGCGTCGAGCTGCCGATCCGTACCCTGTTCGAGGCCCCGACCGTCGCCGCGCTGGCCGGCCGGCTCGCCGAGGACGCCGGGCAGGCCCGCCCGGCGCTGCTCCCGGTGGTGCGGCCGGAGCGGGTGCTGCTGTCGTACGCGCAGCGGCGGCTCTGGTTCCTGCACCGGCTGGAGGGACCGAGCGCCACCTACAACATCCCGCTGGCGCTGCGGCTTTCCGGCGCGCTGGACCGGGCCGCGCTGGCGCAGGCGCTGTCGGACGTGGTCGGGCGGCACGAGAGCCTGCGCACGGTGTTCCCCGAGGACGGGGGCGTGCCGTACCAGCAGGTGCTGGAGGGTGCGGCTCCGGAGCTGAGCTTCTCCGAGACCACCGAGGCGCAGCTGGCGCAGGCGCTGTCGGAGGCCGCGTCCGTCGGCTTCGCGCTGGAGACGGAGATCCCGGTGCGGGCGCGGCTGTTCGCGCTCGGTGGCGAGGAGCACGTCCTGCTGCTGACGGTGCACCACATCGCCGCGGACGGCTGGTCGCTGGCGCCGCTGGGTGCGGACCTCGCGGCGGCGTACGGGGCCCGCCTGAACGGCACGGCCCCGCAGTGGGCGCCGCTGCCCGTCCAGTACGCCGACTTCAC
>NZ_JBHVSD010000059.1:0-8519 GCF_042885395.1 Kitasatospora sp. NPDC058063 | reverse complement strand
ACTACGGCCCCCACTGGACCACCCTCACCAACGCCAAAAACACCTACGACCCCACCCACACCCTCACCCCCGGCCACAACATCTTCCCCTAACCCAAAAACACTCCACTCACCGCAATGGAAAAGGGAATTCGGCGATTCACCGGGTTCCTCTGCCGCACCCGCCGTCGAGCGAAAGGACCGATTTCCCGTGCGCGCCATTCACCACACCGACCGGACCGTCCTCAACCACCCCGCCCACACCGTCTGGAACGCCCTCGTCGACGAGCTCAACGGCAGGACGACGTGGTGGCACCCGCACAACACCCACCGGCCGGGGTCCACCGGCCCACAGCAGACCGGCGGCACCACCACGACCACCGTCCACCCGGCGGGTGTCGGAAAGCCCGGTCCCAAGCTGCGGTTCACCTCGACCACCACGCAGGTCGTCCCGGACGCCGAGCTCACGCAGTCCCACACCGGCCACTTCCAGGGCACGACGACCTACCGGCTCACGCCCCAGGACAACGGCGCCCGGACGCTGCTGACGATCACCTTCGCCACCGACCCGCACGGCCTGGCCAAGTTCTTCCACAAGCTCACGAACCTCACGACCAAGCACACCACCGCCACCCAGCACGCCCTCAGCAACCTCCGCCGCCACCTCGACAACCAGAAGTAGGAACCCCACCGGAGAAGGAGGCCCCAGTGACCGTCACCGAAATCCCCGTGCTCCCCGCCCGGCACGCCGTCACCACCACCGACCACACCGCGACGACCGACGACCACGCGCACCTCGCCATCACGGTCCACCAGCCGGGCGAGCCCGATCCGGGCCGGCCGCTGGTGCTGCTGGTCCACGGCTGGGCCGCCTCCCGGACCGTCTGGCACGCCACCGCGCAGCAGCTCGCGGCGGCCGGGCACACGGTGGCCACGTACGACCAGCGCGGTCACGCCTCGTCGACGTCCGGGCGGGAGCCGATCGGCATCGAGCGGTTGGCGCGGGACCTGGACACCGTCGTCGGGACGCTCACCACGCCGGAGCGGCCGGTCGTGGTGGTGGGGCACTCGGGCGGCGGGTACGCGGCGCTGGCCTGGGCGGCGGGGCTGCCGGCCGGGAAGGGCGGGGCAAGTGCCGCGCGGCTGGCGGGTCTTGTGCTCGTGTCGACGGCCTCGCACGGGCAGATCACGCCGGCGAGCGAGGTCAGGATGATGGGGTCGAAGCTGTTCAGCCGGGCACTGCGGACGCCGTGGCTGGGCCGTCGGCTGCTCGGTGGGACGCACGGGCCGGCTGCTTCGCTGTCGGCGCGGGAGGCCAACCGCAGGTTGTTCGCCGCCACGTCGCCGGCGACCCGGGCCGCGTGCTTCGCGTCGACGCAGGAGATGGACCAGCGCGCGGGTCTGGCCGGGATCACCGCGCCGACCGCGGTCATCACCGGCACCGAGGACAAGATCGTGAAGCCCGAGTTCAGCCGGGAGCTCACGTCGGCGCTGCCGCACGCCGAGCTGCACCGGATTCCCGGCACCGGTCACATGGTGCCGCTGGAGACCCCTCAACACATCGCGCACCACGTCCACCTGCTGGTCGCGGCCGGCCGCTGACGACCGTGACCACCACCGCCCCGGCCGGCGTGCTGGCCGCGCTGCTCCCGCCCCACGTCCACTGTGCCGAGGCCTTCGGCGTCCCGTCCGAGGGCCGGCTGCTGCCGCCGGAGGCGGCGTACATCCGGGACCGTTCGCCGCGCCGCCAACGGCAGTTCGCCACTGCCCGGACGCTCGCCCGCCAGGTGCTCGGCGCTCTCGGGCATCCGCCGGTGCCGCTGCTGCCCGGGCCCGGCGGGGCGCCCCGGTGGCCGGCGGGGGTCACGGGCAGCATCACCCACACGGACGGTTACACGGCCTGCGCCGTCGCCGGCACCGGGCAGCTGGCCTCGCTCGGGATCGACGCCGAGCCCGCGCGGCCGCTCCCGCGGGGTGTGCTCCAACTGGTCAGCAGCGAGGCCGAGCGCAGCGCCCTGGCCGTGCTGCCCGAGGGCCAAGCCCCGTGGGACACGGTCCTGTTCAGCGCCAAGGAGTCCGCCTACAAGGCCGTCCATCCGCTGACCGGCACCTGGGCCCCGCTCGCGGCCATCGCCGTCACCGTGCGCGCCGACGGCACGTTCGCGGCCCGGCACCCACACCACCCGGCCGTCCGCACCGGCACTTGGGGCGTGCACCGCGGCACGGTGGTCACCGCGCTGGCGCTCCCGCCGTCCCTGGCGGCCGCCGCATGAGACGGCCGTGCCGCCGGGCCGGGCCGGGCGGCCTTCGCGGAGCCGGTCTCCGGGTGGACGGCCGCCGGGTGGACGGTCAGGCCGGCGTGGTCGGGGCTCCGGGGCGGTCGTCCTGGCGTGCGACGGCCACCGACCACTGCGGGAAGCGCTCCGCGGGTACCGCGGACGAGCCGGCGGAGTCGGGGCCGAGCGACGCGGCGGGGAGGAACACGACGCGGCAGCGTCGGCACAGCCAGGTCGCCCGCCACACCCGGTGGAGCTGCTGCCACTGCTGGTAGGTCCGCGGCCACTGGTCCGCCGTGCCGCTCCGGCGGCGGTGGCCGAAGTGGACGGCGAGTCCGATGCCCAGCAGGATCGCGGCGAGGACGAACGCACCGTAGTGGTAGCCGAGTTGGTACGCGGCGTCGTCGACTTCGCCGGCGTCGTCGCCGGAGAGCAGCGGCCGCAGTCCGAGCAGGCCGACGAGTCCGGCCAGGATGAAGAGGGTGATCGCGGCCCCGGCGGTGCCTCCGGGCTCGGGTGGCATCGCCAGCAGGTCCCGCGTGGGCGGGTCGAGCAGCCGGTCGGAGTCGAGGAGGGCTTCGCGCACGACGGCCGTTTCGTCCGCCGCGGCGCAGGTCGGGCAGGTGGTGCTCATCGAGAGCTGACTCCGGAAGTGGTGTGCGGTGTCCGTGGTGTGCGGCGTCCGTGGTGTACGGAGGAGCACGTAGTACAGCACAGGGAGCTGACCGCTCGTACGATCGGCCCCGGCCCCGAAGCGGAAGGCCGCCCTGGCGGGAGGCGACCGCGGCGGGTCACGGTGCCAGGGCGCCTCCGGGGGCGAGGGCGAGCTCGGCGAAGCGCTCCGCGATGAGGCGGTGGGCCTCCGGGGAGGGGTGGAGGCCGTCGGGGAGCGGGTGGGCGTCGTGGTCGGGCTCGCCGTAGAGGGCCAGGCCGTCCAGGTGGTGCAGGTGCTGGTCGCCGTCGGCCCGGCGTTCGGCGACGATGCGGGCCAGTTCGGCGCGGATGACGGTGAGGGTGAGCCGGCCGGCGGCCACCTCGGCGGGGTCGCCGGTGGCGCGGAAGCGCAGGGTGCCGCTGCTGAAGTCGGGGGCGAGCGGGCCCGGCACGGTTTCGTGGAGCGGGCAGAGCAGCGGGGAGACGACCAGCAGCGGTGTGGTCGGGTGGCCGTCCCGGACGGTGTCCAGGAAGCCGTGGACGGCCGGGGTGAAGGCGCGCAGCCGCATCAGGTCGGTGTTCACCAGGTTGATGCCGAGCTTGAGGCTGATCAGGTCCGCGGGGGTGTCGCGGATGGCGCGCGCGGTGAAGGGGTCGAGCAGGGCGCCGCCGCCGAAGCCGAGGTTGGTCAGGTCCAGGCCGGCGCCGTTGGCCACCAGGGCGGGCCAAGTACCGGTGGGGTGGGCGGCGTTGGAGCCGTGGCTGATCGAACTGCCGTGGTGCAGCCAGTGCTTGCGGGTGCCGGTCGGGATCGGCTCGATCGGGGCGTCGGTGTCGAGGGCGATCAGTTCGGTGGTCTCGGTGTGCGGGAGCCAGAGCTCGACGGTCTTGTCGCGTTCCGGCAGGCCGGTGAACCGGGCGCTGCCGGACGGTCCTTCGGTCAGTTCGACGCGGCCGGTGGCGAGGTCGACGGTCCGCAGGTTGCCGCCGGGGACGGTGCTCTGCGCGGTGAGCTTGCCGTCCACCAGGAGGTCGTGGACGCCGTCCGGGACGTTCGGGACGCCCGGGTAGGCGCGCTTGGTGGGGACGGCGTGCAGCGTGACGGTGGTGGCGCGGGTGCGGAAGGCGAGCCGGACGCCGGAGGGCTGGGACTCGGCCATCGCGAGCTGTTCGTCGGGGATCCGCCGGCGGGCGGCGGCGGGCAGGCGGTGCGGCAGCAGGCCGCGGGCGGTGTGTTCGAGGTCGAGGTGGCCGTGGAGGAGGGCCTCGGTGACGGGGGTGGTGATCGTCGTCATGGTGCTGCTCTTCGGTTCGTCGGGGCGTGCGGAGGAGGTGGATCAACCGGCCGTACGGGCTCCGCCGGCGCGCAGCAGGGCGTCGAGGGAGTCGATGATCCAGTCCCAGGACTGTTGCGGGTCGACGGCGGTGTGGCTGAACCCGCCGGCCGCCTCCAGGCTGATGTAGCCGTGGAAGACGCTGCCGAGCATGCGCACCGCGTGGGTCTGCTCGGGCTCGCCCAGGTCGTAGCCGCGCAGGATCGCCCTGGTCATCTGGGCGTGCCGGACGCCCGCGCTGGCGGCGGCCGTTGCGGCGTCCAGGCGCAGCCGGGTGGCGTCGTAGCGGCCGGGGTGGCGGGCCGCGTAGTCGCGGTAGGCGTCCGCGAAGGCGGCGAGGGCGTCGCGGCCCGCCCGTCCGGCGAGGGCGTCGGCGACGAGGTCGGCGAGTTCCTCCAGGGCGTACAGGGCGATCCGGGTCTTGAGGTCGTGGGAGCTCTTGACGTGGGAGTAGAGGCTGGCCGTCTGGACGCCGAAGCCGCGGGCGACCGCGGCGACGGTCACCTGGTCGAAGCCGACCTGGTCGGCGAGCTCGGCGCCCGCGACGACCAGGCGTTCGACGGTCAGCCCTGCCCTTGCCATGTGCGTTCTCCCGTACGGTCGCGTCGGCTGTCTACGGACAGTATGGGATTGCCTAAATGGATTAGGCAAATGGCGATACTCTGCTCAGCCCGCCAGGATCACCGTCTCCGCCGGCCCCGAGAAGCCCGCCTGCTGCGACGGGGTGCCCGTGGCGGCCGTCCGGCGGTGCTCCTGCGGGCTGACGCCGCGCACCCGCTTGAAGGCCGCCGAGAGGGCGAAGGCATTGCTGTAACCGACCTTGCGGGCCGCGAAGGCGACGGTGCACTCGGGCTCGCGCAGCAGGTCGGCGGCGACCGCCAGGCGCCAGCCCGCCAGGTACGCCATCGGGGGCTCCCCGACCAGGGCGGTGAAGCGGCGGGCCAGGCCGGCCCGGGAGACCCCGACCCGCTGGGCCAGTTCGGCGACCGTCCAGGCGGTGGCCGGGTCGTCGTGCATCATCCGCAGTACCGGGCCGACCACCTGGTCGTGCTGGGCGCGGTACCAGGCGGGGGCGCCGGAGTCGGGGGCGGCCAGCCAGGAGCGCAGCACGGAGACCACCAGGAGGTCCAGGATGCGGTCCAGGACGAGCTCCTGGCCGGGCTCGTTGCGCCCTATCTCGGCGGCCAGCAGGTGCACCAGGGTGTCGTCGGCGCCGGTGCCGGCCGGGCGGACCAGCAGTGCGGGCAGGCAGCCGAGCAGCCGCTGGCCGATCTCGTGCTCGGCCTGGTAGGTGCCGGACAGCACCACCGAGGAGGCCCGGTCGCCCTCCCGGCCCTGGCCCCAGGTCCGGACGCCGAGCGACATCACCTCGGAGACGTCCACCCCGCCCTTGGTGCAGACCTGGCCCGGGCCGACGATCACGTCCACCGGGGTGTCGGGGTCGTCCGCCACGGTGTACGGCTCGGGGCCGCGCACGATCGCCACGTCGCCGGGGTGCAGCAGCAGCGGGGTGCCGCGCTCGGGCAGGATCCAGGCGTCGCCGCGGACCATCGTCACCACCGAGAGCGGGGCCCGGTCCTCGATCCGCAGCGACCACGGCGGGGTGAGGATGGAGCGCAGCAGGAACGCGCCACGGGCCTTGGGGCCGTCGAGGAGTCCCGTCAGAGTGTCCATGACGCCAAGTGTAGACGGCAGGACATCATTTGACGCTTCGTCATTTGAGAGACTCTTGAGTGATCGAGGTGGCTCGCACCGCCCGAATGCCGGATGATCTGCGCACGGGGGTACGGACCGAAACACGGCGACCGCGGTACGGCGACACCGGCTGCGAGAAGTGAGGGGCTCACGACGATGGAAACGGCACGCACACTCGTCCTGGTGGCGGCCACGGTCACCTGTGGACTGACCGCGGGACTGTTCTACGGCTACTCGTGCTCGGTCATGCCGGCACTCGCGCGGGTCGACGACCGCACCTTCATCGAGGTGATGCAGCGCGTCAACAAGGCGATCCTGAACGGCTGGTTCGTCCTCGGCTTCGTCGGCGCCCTGCTCGCCACCGCGGCGGCGGTCGCCCTGCACCTGCCCTCGGACGGGCACGACGTCCTGCCCGCGACCATCGCCGCGCTGGTGCTGTACGTCGCGATGATCGGGGTCACCCGCTCGGTCAACATCCCGCTGAACGACGAGCTCGAAGCCGCCGGGTCGGCCCAGCGGATCGCCGACCCGGCCGCGGTGCGCAGCCGCTTCGAGGCGCGCTGGGTGCGCTTCAACGTGCTGCGCGCCCTGCTGTCGACCGGCGCCCTGGCCTGCCTCGCCTGGGCGCTCGTCCTCAACGGGCAGAGCTGACCGGGCCCGGACCCGCTCGACGGGCGGGCCCGGCCGCGCCGCCCGCCGCCGCCACCCTCTGCCGCTGACCGGACTCAGCCGCAGAGGGTGGCGAAGCCGTACCCGCGCGCCTTGAGCGTGGAGATGATCCCCGGCAGCGCGGCCACCGTCTGGCTGCGGTCGCCGCCGCCGTCGTGCAGCAGGATCACCGAACCGGGACGGACGTTGTTCAACACCCGCGACCTGATCGCGGCCGCGCCGGGGCGGGACCAGTCCGCCGGGTCCACCGACCAGAGCACGATCTGCTTGCCGAGTGCCGCGGCCTTCGAGCGCACCGTGCCGTTGACGGCACCGTACGGCGGGCGCAGGCAGCTCGGGGTACGGCCGGTCTGCGCGCGGATGACCTTGTCGGTGTCGGCCACCTGCGCGTTGAGCGCGGCCGCGGAGAGCCTGCTCAGGTCCGGGTGGGACCAGGAGTGGTTCTGCACGCTGTGGCCCTGCTTGGCGACCTGCGCGGTCACCGCGGGGTGGGCGGAGACGTTCTGCCCGATCTCGAAGAAGGTCGCGCGCACCCCGTACCGGCCGAGCGTCGCCAGGACCTTGGACGTGTAGGCGGGGCTGGGGCCGTCGTCGAAGGTCAGGTAGACCACCTTGCCGCCCTTGGCGCCGGCCGCCTGCGCCTCGGCGGCCGGCAGGGCGACCGCCGCTCCCGCCGCCAGGGCGACGACCAGTGCGCCGATCGCGGTCCGGAGCCTGCCAACTGCCCTGCGCCTGACGGGTGGTACGGACATGCCTGCCCCCTGCGGTCGGAACTCCCGTGCACCGGCCAGTCTGCGCCCGCGGGCCCGTCCGCCGCGACCCTTCGTCGGTCGCGAGCGAACGGAATCGGCCAGTCGGGCGCCGGGTGGCGGCTGCCGGGCGACAGGTGCCCGCCGCCGGCAGGCCGAAGGCCCCCGACGGGATCCGTCGGGGGCCGCCGGGGGCTGTCGGGGGCCCTGTGCGGGGCCGGCGTTCAGCGCCCGGCGCGGCCGTGCAGCACCAGGGAGCGGGTCAGGGCGAGCAGGCCGCCGGCGCAGAGCGCGGTGCGGAGCATGTTGACCGGGACCCAGGTGTCCGCGAACTTGGCCCGCACGGCGGCGAGGTCGTGGATCTGCGCCGCGTCGCCGGCCGCCGCCAGCTCGTTGTTGAGCGGGATGTTGACGCCCATGGTGACGATCAGCGCCACCACGTACAGCAGCGTCGCGGCCGCCGCCCAGAGCGCCGCCTGCCGCCGGCCGGCCTTGTGCTGGAGCCAGGCGGCGATGCCGGTGGCGAGGAAGGCGCCGATGAAGACCAGGCCGAACAGCCCGTTCCCGTCGATCGACTTGTTGATGTGCTGCATCGCCGTCACGTAGGTACCGTCGTCACCCTCCGCGAGGCCCGGCATCACCGAGACGTCGAAGGCGAAGAACAGTCCGGCCATCAGGCCCATCGCGATGGTGGCGCCCACCAGGAGCGGGCCGGCGGCCTTGCTCCGGGTGCCGGGCACGGCCGGGGCCGTGCCGCCCGGCGCGAGGCCGGTGAAGGACTGTGCGGCGGTGTAGGAAGCAGGGGTCGCGGTCTGGTTCGAGCGCATGGGTATTCCTTCGGTCTCCCCGGTCCCCGCCCGGTGCGGGGACTCTCCCGGTGTCCGGGCCGCCGGCCTCCTCACCGCTCCCGGCCGCGGCCGGGTGCTGGTCAGGGGGTCGGTGCCGCCCGGCACCGACGATCTACTGAACTGCCGTACGGACGGCAGGTGTTGCCCTTCCGGATGGTCACGCGTTCCACACGCCGGAGGCGGCGGCCTCGCGGGCGTAGTCGGTGAAGTCCCGCGGCTCACGCCCCAGCGCCCGCCGCACACCGTCGCCCAGCGAGGCGTTGCGGCCGTCCAGGATCACCGAGAACAGCTCCGCGAAGTCCGCCGGCAGCCCCGC
>NZ_JBHVSD010000058.1:0-9643 GCF_042885395.1 Kitasatospora sp. NPDC058063 | reverse complement strand
GTCGCCTTCACGCGCCCGCTCGACCCGGCCGAGCTGATGCACGACATCGACACCGCCCCGCTCGACGCCCTCGGCGACGGCCGGCTGATGACCGCCGCCGGGGCCTGGCTCGCCCTCCAGCACCGCCAGGCCGACCCCGCGCCCGCCGCCAAGGCACTCCCGCCCGGCCGCAGCTGACCCCGCGCCCGCCCGGGTGCCGCGCCGAACGGCTCGGCGCAGCACCCGGACCGGCCCACCACCACCCCGCCACCGACCAGTCCGCGACGCCGGTCGCCGATCAGGTCCAGACCCTCCTGCTGGACGCGCGCCTCTCCCGCTCGCTCACCACCGTGATCGACTCCCCGCCCGCCCAGGGCCGGCCCCGCCAGCTCACCAAGGGCGGCGCCGAGCCCTGGCCCGCCGGCACCCACGCCCACGACAAGACCAAGGCGTGGCGGCACGGCCGCTTCTGCTCCGAACCCATCACCCAACCAGAGGAGAGCCTCTTGACCGTTGTCCCGCTCGACCCCGACTCCCCCGCCAGCCACGCTGTCGGCGTCGACTTCGACCTCACCCTCGTGGCTCATCGGGACGGTTGGCAGGACGGCCGCATCTACGGCGCCCCGATCCCCGGCGCCCTCGAAGCCCTGCGCGTCCTCCAGGCCCGTCGTTCGGTTTTCGTGGTGACGGCCCGGCACCGTCGTTACCACCCCGCCGTCGCGGCCTGGCTGATCCGCCACGGCTTCGACGCCATCGTCGACGACGACCCCGACCGCGCCTACTGGCGCGGCGACCCCGTCCTGGTGACGAACAAGAAACTCGGCGGGGCGATCTACATCGACGACCGCGGACTGTGCTTCGAAGGCGACTGGGACACCACCCTCGCCGAGGCGCTGCGCCGCATCGGCGAGCCTTCCGACCTGCCGGCGCAGCTGTCCGCCGCCGTCGGCGCGCCGCCCCGTCTGTGCTCGCGCGTCGCTGATCAGCCCGGCACCACCACACCGCACCGCGTCTGAGCATTCACGGCCGTCCGGCGCGGCGACACCGCCGACGCCCAGCGCCTGGTCGACCACCTGCTGAGGGAGCCGACCGACCCCGCCGCGACCGAGGCCCGACTCCAGGCCGCGATCAGCCAGGCCCGCCACGCCTGACAGAGCACCCGCCCACCCATCAGGCCGAGCCCGTCCAGGGCCCGGCCGCCACCCGAGAGGAACCACCATGGGATTCTTCAACCGCAACAAGCCCGACGCGCTCGACGCCGCCCAGGCGCGGCACAGTGCCGCCGTCGAGGCGTCCCGCCGCGAGGCTCCGCTGGACCTGACCGGCGGCCGCGGCGGGCGTCGCGACCACCGGGCGGAGCACCGCGCCGCGCTCGCCGGCGAGTTCGGCGACGCCTACGCGTACGCCAAGGGCGGCGACCTGCACGGCCTCAACCGCAACCCCGACGGATCCCCGGAGACGGCGGGCCAGCACATGCGCCGCGAGGCGGAGGAGCAGGCCCGCGACGAGCAGCGGCGCCGCCGCTGGGGCCGGAGCTGACCCAACACGCAGTGCGGGGCGGCCGTCCCGCCGCCAGCGCCGACGGCCGCCCCGCCCTCCTTGCCCCGAGTCGAGAGGAGGACCAGGCAGTGAACAGCACCACCGTGATGATCGACTGGCACACCAACTGCACCCTGGGCGGTGTCGTCTACCCGACCCGCAGCCGCGCGCCCCGCCGGGAGGTCACCACCGCCGAGGAGCTGCTGGAGGGCCTCACCCAGCAGCAGCACAAGCTGATGAACGCGGTGCACGAGGCGGGCCACGCGGTGGCCGTGCTCGCCGCCGGCGGTCACCTCCACCGGGCCCGCCTGATGCCGGACGACCTGGATGTCGACGGCGCCGTCGAGGGCTGCGGCCTCACCGACGGCCGTGCCTACGCCGCGTTCGCCGGCGCCGGGGAGCGGGCCGCGGACAGGTGGCTGCGGGAGTCGGGGCTGTGGACCCCCGGCCGGGCGGTGGCCGTCGAGATCGGCGCCCGGGGCGACCGGCGAGAGCTGCTCAAGCTCAACCCGCACATCGGCTTCGGCGACGACGAGCGGCAGGACTACCGCATCGTGCACGACCTCGCCGACGCCCTCCTCGACCAGCACTGGGAGGCGGTCACTACCGTGGCCGCCGCCCTGATGGACCGGCACCACCTCGACGGCGCCACCGTCGCCGCGCTCGCGGGCCTGCCCAACGGCCCGCACCACCACACCGGATCGGAAGGGACATCATGACCACCACCACCGCCACCGCCCGCACCCTGGCCGCTCTCGGCCTGCCGGACCCGTGCCTCATCGCCCTCATCGGCGCCCCCGGCACCGGCAAGTCCACCTTCGCCGGCGCCTTCGACCCTGACGACGTCCTGAACGCCGACCACCTGCGGGGCCTGGCCAGCGGCGACCGGGCGTGCCAGGCCGAGGCCGTGAACGGCCTCGTCTGGACGATCCTGCACGCCCTGCTCGACTCCCGCCTCGGGCTTCGCCGTCCGACCGTCATCGACGCCACGTCCGCCGAGACGGCCCACCGCGCGGAGCTCGTCGTCCGGGCCCAGCGACACGAGATCCCGGCCTACGCGCTCGTCCTGGACACCCCGCTGGACGTCGCGCTGGCCCGAAACACCGCCCGCGACCGCCGGGTGTCCGAGGACGTGGTCCGCACCCTGCACGAGCAGATCACCGCCGGCCTGCCCGGCCTGGCCGACGAGGGCTTCGCCGGTGTCCTGCACGCCTCCCGCATCTCGCTGCCCACCGCGGCCGCCGACGGCGGCGAGGGGACGGGGGACCGGGTGGAGGTCGTCCCCGCCGGCCTGCGCGACTGGGCCGTGAGCTGGCCGCAGTACGCGCCGCTGGACGTCACGCCGCCGGAGCTGCTGCCGCAGGCGCTGGCGGCCGAGGTGCCGGCGTGGGCCGAGGGCGCGGCCACCCCGGCCGACGTGACCAACTGGGACCAGCGCCGGGCCGACGCCCTGGTCCCGTTCGAACTCGACCACCGGGGCTGGCCGCTCCACCCCGCCGGGCGCACCGGCCGCTCCGGCAGGAACCTGGGCAGGTGGGGTGAGAACGCGGCGGCCGACCCGATCGTGATCGCGGGCGCCGGCGTGGACCGGCGGATCCTGCTGATCACCCGGGACGACATCGGGGTGGAGGCCATCCCGGGTGGGATGGTGGACGCGGGGGAGACCGCGCCCCAGGCACTCGTGCGGGAGTTGCACGAGGAGACCGGAGTGGACCTGAGGGGCCACCAGCCGGTCATCCTCGGCACGGGCCTGGTGGACGACTGGCGCCAGTCGGACCACGCCTGGGTGGCGAGCACCTCCGCCCTGTACGTTCTGCCCGCCACCGTCACCGCGACGGCCGCCGACGACGCCCTGGACGCCACCTGGTACCCGGCGGGCACGCTCGCCGAGCTCGAGGCCGCCATCGCGGCCGCCGGGCGCACCCTGTACGCCGCCCACCGGCCCCTGATCACCCGCGCCCTCGCCCACCTCGCCCAGCAGTAGCCCATCCCGCCCGTACCGGTGGAGCGCCGGCGAAGGGCCTGCTCGTCCGGCGCAAACGTGAAACGTGAAACACCACAAGCCCCTATGAAGCATCTCAACTGGCAAGGAAGGACGGGTACATGGAAAGCAACCCGAACGCCGGGGACGGCGGCCTGGTCCAGGTTGTCGTCCACTCGATCGGCACCCTGCACGACGAGGCGCTGGAGCTGATCGCCGCGCACGACGGCCTGGTCTTCAACGTCGGCGACCGCCGCTTCCGCAACCCGCACCACGATCCGCGGCTGCGGGAGCTGACCGGCCTGGACGACGTCGTCCGCGACCACGTGCTCCAGACCCCCGGCGTGATACCGGAGGTCGAGCGCATCGCCGAGTCGGCCAAGGCGATCGTCTACAGCTACGCCAACCGGCGTCGGCGCCCGGTGCACGTCACCATCGCCTGCCGGGGCGGCCGGCACCGCTCGGTCGCGATCGCCGAGTCCGTGGCCGAGTACCTGCGCATCCACGACACCAGCGTCGAGGTGGTCCACCACCACATCCGCCGCCCCGTCGTCCAGTAGCGCCCCGGCATCACCCCGGCCAGCAGCTCCGGTGACGCGCTGCTCGACTCGGCCGAGGCCGCCGCGCTCCACGCGGAGCCGGGTGGCATCGTCACCGGCTCCCGCGTCCACCGGGCCTGACAGCATGACGGCGGGCCGTCCCCAATGGAGATGGGGGCGGCCCGCCGCCGTCCTCGCCTGCCGATCGGTCAGCAGCCTGCCCCGTCGAAGACGAGAAGGCCCACACCCCGCCAGGGTGTGGGCCTTCTCGTCTTCGGGGTTGCTGCCGGTTAGGCCGCCGCCGACTCCGGGGAAGCGGCCTTGATCTCCACCTCGATCCCTACCGACGACGACAGCGCCTCGATCAGGTCGCGGACCATCGCGCGCGTGCCGTCGGGATCGCGCTTCAATGCGGCCTGGACGGTGTCGGCGTCCAGCTTCTTGGTGACCCGGCGCAGCGCCGCGAACGGGTCGGCCGCCGGGGAGTTGGTGAGCTCCTTCTTGCCCTCCAGGCTCGCCAGGTAGGAGACCACGGCCTCCTCGGTGGCCTTCTTCTTGCCGACCGCCTCCGGGGGCAGGGCCTTGGCCGCGCCGGCCACCATCGCGGCGGTGACGGCCATGCCCTTGAGCTGAATCAGGGCGATGTAGAGCAGCGCGGCGGCATCGACGTTGTGTTCCTCGGACAGGGCGACCAGCTCCCACGCCTGCCCGTAGCCCAGTCGCTTAGAAACAATTGTTTCCAGGCCGTTCGATTTCTGCCCCAGGGAATCGAACACCTTCTCCGCGACCCGCCACGATCGGATCAACTTCCCCGCGTACTGCGGGGTGATGTCCCACTGTTCCAGGCAGTACGCCTCGAACGTGCCGTGGCTCACCCGATAAAGCCGGCCTCCCCGGATCGCCTCCAAGGCCTTGCCCGCCGCCCAGTACGCGACCCGCAGGTTCTCCAGCGCGGCCTCGCACTTCACCAGCAGCTCCCGCTCCTGGGCGATCAGGACCGGGGTCTCGGCGAGCTGCTTGGTCGGCAGGCTGTTGATCGCGCGGGCCAGCGCGACCGCCGTCCCGGGCTTGCCCGGCCCCTGAGAGCCAATCTGCTGTCCCATCAGAGCATCTGCTCCATCGTCAGGGCAACGCGCATGAAGTCCTCGCGGGCGTTCAGCGCGGTGCCGCTCATCTTGTACTCGGTGACGACCGCGCCGTTCTCGTAGGCGTGCTCGTGGATGGTGTACCGGCGGATCGGGTCCGAGACGCGCGGGTAGTTCCGCTCGTCGACCCACGACTTCACCTTGTTGAGCTGCGTCTCGAACTTGTCCTTACCCGGGTCGTGCATGTTGATCACGACCAGGAAGGGGATCGACCTGGGCTTCAGCACACGCTCGATCGTGAACTCCGCCTCGTCCCACGTGATCATGCTCGGAGTGATTGGCACGATGGCAAGGTCGGCCAACTCCAGGACCTCGCGCAGGGCATCGGCCACCGGGCTCTGCCCGAGCGGATCCTCGCCCCACTCGGTATCCGGGTCGACGTCCATGAAGCCGGGGGTGTCGACGATAAACCTGCGCCGCGACGGATCCTTCACGAGCTCCGACAGGATGCCCACCTTGCCGCGGGTGACCACATAGTCGAAGGGCAGAGCATCCTCGCGGACAGCCGAGCACCACTTCTCCAGGCTGCCCTGGACGTCAGTGCCGGCCGCGACGACGGGCGACGCACCGTCCGACTGGACCGCGCTGCGCCCGCTGCACGCCGCAGTGTTGATGGCGATCGTGGTCTTGCCCGATCCGCCCTTCTGCTGGATGACGACGATGACCCTCGTCGTCTCGGGGCGCGCCGTGGCGACGTCGACCGCGGCCTGCGCTGCTGTGGATGTTGTCATCCCAGAACCTCTCGTCGTCCGTTGATTTCACCGCACGTGCGGCTACTCGGACGCCCCTACCATGCCAGATGGCCTCACCCCACGATGGAAGCGGGGCCGAATGTGACAAATCGTCATTCCTGCTGAACGTCAGGCCCTACCGTGGAAGGCTGACCGTCGGCGCGAGTCCAGGCCTGTCTGGACGGGCACCCTTCCCGCAGGCCCAGCAGCACGAGGAGGACCCGGTGAGGGTACGAGAAGCAGCCCAGTCGGTCCTGCGGGTCCTGATCGACCGGGACGCCCACCCCGACCCGTACCTGGAGCTGGTGCGCCTGGGCGCCGAGCACGAGGACATCGAGGCCAAGACCAAGGTCACCCTGATCGTGCCCGGAGGCATCGTCACCGGCACGGTCATCTCGCCGGCGGCCTGGGAGCAGCAGTTTGTCCGCCAGCTCCAGGACGAAGACCACGACCTGCGCCGGGGGTGCGCCGGACAGTGAAGTTCCGCCACCCGCAGAACGAGCCCTAGCCATCCAGGTAATGCAGGAAGGCCGCCACCCCGAAGGGTGGCGGCCTTCCTGTGCCTTCTCGGGGCCACGGCGGCGTGCCGCCGGCCACGGCACCACCCCGGCCGGGCGTTCCTACCAGGCCACGCCGAGGGCCTCCAACTGCCCGAGCTGCTCCGCGGTGAGCTTGTCCCGGCGGGCGCGCTGGTTGTTCAGCCAGGACCCGAGGGACACCCCGTTCTCCTTGTGGGTGCGCGGCACCCGGACGTGCCCCTCGCGCTCGACGAAGGCGGCGAGCGCCGCCAGGCCCTGCTGGAACCGGTCCACCCGGGAGACCTTCGGCTTCGCCGCGGCCAGCGTCCGCGCGGCGGCGAGCTCCTGGTCCTCCTCGATGCCGAGCGCCGTCAGCAGGTCCTGCTGCTCCTGGTCGAGCTCGGCCCACCCGGCCCGCTGCGCCCGCACCCACCGGCCGAGCGTCTCGCCCTCGAACTCGGTCTCCACCGGCAGCTGCGCCCAGTCGACCCGGCCGTCCGACTCCAGCCACCACTGCCGGGCCACCGCGTAGGAGCGTTGCCAGACGATCGGCCACCGCGGGCACCACCACGGGTCGATCTCCTCCAGCGCCGCCCGCCGCTCCGCATTCAGCGCCCCCGGCTCGCCCTCGGGCACCTCGGCTGCCGCCCGAAGGCCGGCGAGCCAGGCCCCGATCGCGTACCCGCCCACGGCCGCCCGCGCCGGCGCCGCCAGGGACCCGCCGTGCTCCTTCGCCCAGACCCGCGCCCAGTCGAGGCCGGCGTCGAACCGCGCGTCCGACACGGACCAGATCATGCCCAGCGCGTCGAGCATGTCGACCCGGTGGCGTGCCAATTCGCCGTTCGCGAATTCCACCCGGCGCTGTGCCAGCCATTCTCCGAGCCGAAAATTCTCGTTCTCACCGACCCGCGTGGACCACGGAACATCCAGTCCGCCGGTCTCCTCGAACCAATTCCGGCAGTGCCCGATCCCCTCACGCCAGAGCTGATTCTCACCCGTCAGCACGCGAGTCGAGATGAACAGCGCCAGCACGTCCGAGCCGACCGGCGACTGGAACCGCACCGGCAGCGAGAACGACGGCGAACCCTCACTCACACCCGGCGCGACCTGCGCCTCGGCGCTGCGCCCGGTGGTCCGCTTGCCCGACTTCTGGGGCACGGCCAGGGACTCGACCACCCGCGCGTCGTGGCTGCGGATCGCGCTGAGGATCTTGACCAGCGGCCCGTACGAGTCCGACTCCAGAATGTCCCCGGGCTCCTCTCCGGGCTGCAGGAAGACCGGCACGATCAGACTCGCGGTCTTTCCCTCGCCCGGCTTCATGCGTAGGGCCCGGCCGATGGCCTGGACGATATCCACCATGCTGCCCCGGCCCTGGAGAAGAACCGCGTCCGCATTCGGAATATCGACACCCTCGCCAAGAACTCGGCAGTTCGAGAGCACGGCGTGCGCCAGGCCCTCGTCCTCCTCGGCCGTTCCGAAGTCCCGGATGGTCTCCTTGCGGAAATCCACCTCGTGCTCACCGGAAAGCCACTGCGCCCAGAACTCCTCCGGGTACTTCGCGGGATTCTCGGCGTGCAGCCGGTCAACGGCCTGGTTCAGCGTCTCCGAGAAATACCTGGCCTCGATCGTCCGGTTGTGGAACGTGATGACCCGCCTCAGCCTCCGCTCCACGATCGTCTTGGCCAGCCCGGCCTGGATGGCCGCGATCCGCTCGGCCGGCACCTGGTCGTCCTCGCCGTCCTCGGCCTCACCCACCCCCGGCCCCCACGGCACCGGCTGCCGCTCCGCCGCCGTCCGGTCCGCGCCCGGGTCCCGCAGCTCCAGCACCACCACCTCGAACGGCGCCAACAGCTTGCGGTCGATCGCCTCCGCCAGGCCCAGGGACACCACCTGACGCCCGTAGACCTGCTGATCGTCCATCGACACCGCCAACTCCTCCGGCAGCGGCTGGTGCGCCCCCTCACGCTGCCGCGCGCGGGCCTTCGGCGGCGCCCAGATCCGCGGCGTCGCCGTCATGTAGAGCCGCCGCCTCGCCGGGATCGCCTCGTTGTCGTGAACGACCGTCCATTTCTTCTCCGCGTGCCCGGAGGACCGGTGCGCCTCGTCGCAGACCATCAGGTCCAGCGGCGGGAGCTCCTGGCCGCGTTCGGCGTAGTACTCGTAGGTGTCCTTCAGCGCCCCGGCCGAGGCGTAGGTGGCGAACAGGGTCAGCGGCCGGCGCTTGCGCGCGGCCTGCTCGATCCACCACCCGATCATCCGCCGCCCGGTGCTCGCCTGCGTCCCGAACGGCAGCTCGCCCGCGGCCAGCGAGCACACCGCGTGCATCTCCCCCGCCCGGCCACCCCGGCGCCACTCCCCGATCATCTGCACCAGCAGGTCCAGCGTGGGCACCACCACCAGGACCACGCCGCGGGGCGCCAGCTTCTGCCCGGCCGCCGCCCCCACGAACGACTTGCCCGACCCCGTGGCCATCTGCGCGGTCACCCGCAACCCCGCCGGCGCACTCTGCCCCGGACGCAGCGTCAGGCCCCGCACGATCGCCTCCAGCGCCTCCACCTGGTGATGGCGAAGCGTGATCTCCTCGGGCCCCTGATCCTCCGCCAGGAAAGTCTCCACGCTCACAGAAATGTTCTCCCCTCGAATGCCCCAGGCCGGACCGGGATCTGACAAGAACTGCTGACAGTGCGCTTCTGATACATTCACCGGCCGGGCCGAGAGGCCAGAACGGACGGGAATCAAAGCCAATGTGCGGGCGGCTTCCGGTAGCCTATCAGTCAGCCCGGAAAAAAACCGGGAAATCCCGGAAGCGCCGAGGACGGACCCCGAATCCGGCAAGGTTCCCTGACAGATGCCAACTGATACACTGGTCACCGTTGCTCACCCTCCGAGGGTAGCGCACCCCAACCTCACCCGGGGCCGAAAATGCCGGTCTGGACCCCGGTCTAGACCTCCCTGAGAGGAGTGAAGCCGACCCGCACGCGCCCCCGATGCCCACCCCTCCCCCTAGTCAGCCCGTCGCGAGTTCAACCAAAGTCCCAGCTCAACCATGTGAACGAGCATCAGCCCACCGGCACCATGGAGCGAAGCGGAGTGGTGCCCGGCCCGAGCGGAGCCGGGCCGACCTGACCGAAGGTCAGGTCACGGACACGCGGAGCGGGTCCGCCGCCTGACCGAAGGTCAGGCGCGAACGGAGGGCCGAAGGCCCGTAGGG
>NZ_JBHVSD010000057.1:0-10751 GCF_042885395.1 Kitasatospora sp. NPDC058063 | reverse complement strand
CCAGATCCCGGTGCACCACGACCAGAACGGCGCCCTGGTCGTCCCGGCCGACGCCGTCACCGGCCTGCTGCGCTGCATCGCCGCCGTCTGGGACGCGTGGGCGCAGCACGGGGTGCCCGGCATGGACCCAGTGACCACCGGCGGCCTGTGCGGGGTGCTGGCCGCCCTCGCCGACCAGCTGGACGTCGAGTGCATCGCCACCGCCGGCCACGTCCACCCCGCCGGCTGACCCACCCGCCCACGCACGACGGGCCCGTCTCCCCACCACCGGGGAGGCGGGCCCTTTCGCATGCCCCCGACGAAGGAGACCGCGATGCCTACGCTGCGCTACACCCCCACCGCCGCCCGCACCCTGCGCTGCCTGGAACGCCGCCGCACCGACCCGGCGAAGCTGCGCCGGGTACGCCGCGCGCTCGACCAGCTCGCCGCCGACCCCCGCCACCCCGGCCTGCGCACCCACCGCTACCACGCCCTGCCCGGTCACATCGGCCGCCGCGTCTGGGATTCCTACGTGGAGAACGGCGCCGGCGCCTGGCGGATCTACTGGACCTGAGGCCAGGACACGACCGGGCGCCCCGAGCACGACGCCCAGGACGACGCGGTGCTCACCGTGCTGCTCATCGGCCCCCACCGCTGACGCCGCCACGCCCGTGCGCCGCCCGTGCCGCGGCACGGGCGAGCCGGCGCCGACTACTGCCCCTGGCGGGGCAGGGCGATCCGATCGATCACGTCCTGGCGCACGACGACACTGCGGCTGATGCTGTCGGCCCAGGTCTGACGCCGCACCTGGGTCACCGGGCGGACGAACCCCGCGAACCCCGGCAGAGCGTCCAGAACGTGCAGAACACCGCGCACCAGAGCCCGCGCCGCCCCGATCGGCGCACCCGTGTCCTCGTCCACCAGCACGATCCCCACCAGCCGCCCACCCAGCCACTGACCGGTACGCCCGCGCTCGGCCCACTGCACAAGCAGCCACCCGCCGCCGACCACCCAGTACCCGCCCGCCAACACACCCCGGATGTCCTCGCCCGCGAACAACGCGACCACCTGCAACGCCGCGAACGCCGGCGACAACACCGACAACCCGGCCAGATACGCCGTCATCAACCCGCCCGCAATCCCCACCTCCACACCCACCGCCGTCGCCCGCTGCGCCCAGGACGCCAGTCCCGGGATGGCGCACTTCCTCGCGTACGCGGTCGGGGCCGGACCGGCCGGGGCGCCGGCGTGCCACCAGGACGCGGCGGCCGACGGCAGGGTGGGGTGTGGCGTGGGATCGTTCATGACCGGTCAACGCCCCTCCGGCCGGTCGGGGCACGCCGGGGCGCGCGCAAAATCCGGGGCTTCCAACCCCGAATGACATGTTCGCGGCCGAAAGATCGCAGGTCAAACCCCTGTTCACCGGCCGATCGGCGGGTCTAGCATTCCCGCCACGGGGGCCCCACCACGGCACCACCGGGCCGCCGAGCAGAGCAGCCGCGCCACGTCCTCCCCGGCGCTGCTGGCCTCCCACCGGCCGGGTCCCGCGGACCACCCCCTGTCCCCCGGGACCCGGCCGCGCTGCGCCCCGTCGAGGCCGTCGGTCAGGACGGCCGTCGGGAGCGGGCGGCCTGCTGCATCTCGGCCTCCCACAGGTGCCGGCGTCCGGCGGCGAGCTCGCGGCGGACCTGGTCCTCGGCCTGTTCCAGGACGCGGTAGTAGGTGTCGTCGTAGGCCTCGACGACCTGGTAGGTCCACATGCCCGGCAGGACGTCGCGGCCCACCAGCCGGTGTTCGACGAGGTCGGCCTGCTCCTGGTGGCCGGCCTCGCGCAGCAGGCGGGCCGCTTCGGCGAGCATCTTGTCAGCGCCGCCGGTCATCTGGTGGAAGGCCACCAGATGACCGCGTGCCCGCACCGTGTACTCCAGCGCCTTCGACAGCACCCCCAGGGCTTCGACGGTCGCGTCGTTCAACCCCGCCGGCCGACGGTGCGCCTCGTCCGGCGTGTCGGTTCTGGCTTCACCCACCGTTGCCTCCCGCAGTGCCTCCGGTTCCCTTCACCCTCGCCCGGCCGGAGGGCGGGCGCATGCGGAGAATCGATCAGCGGCACGGCGCCAGGGGCCTCCCCTCGATCTCCCCACTTCGGAACGTGGCCCGTGTGCCCTGCCGCCCGGACCGGGCCCGGGCAACAACCACGACGCCGTCGCGGTCGATCCCGACCGGGACGGTCGGCCGCGGCGCGCTCCGCTACCGCACCCTGGCCAGCGCCCGGATGCGCTGGACCATCCTTCGCTGCCGCCTACCCTGCGCCGCCGGATCCGCCGTCAGGGCCGCGGCCGGCCCAGCCGTCGGCCCGTCGCTGCACCGGCCCGGGCCGTGGCCGGCCCTATGCCTGGGCAGTTGCCCCCGGAACAGCTGGTTGATGTGCGGGGTGGCTCGCGTACCTGCCGCGCCTGGGTGACCAGGCCCCGCGCCTGCCCACCACCGGGTGGGGCAGGAGGCTGCCACCCACCTGACGATCACTTTGCTGTACCCCTTGACCACTGCGGGCACTGGACCGGCCGCCTCGTGCGCCAAGCCCGGGAGCCGGGGGCAGCGCCGATACCCACCGGCAACAGGTTGCCCGGGCTCGTCAAGCCAGGGGCCGACGATCCGGCCTGCGCCTGCCGTGCCACTGGATGGCCGCACCTGCCAAGGGACGCCTTCTCCTGAGTGTTTAGAGGCGGACGGTATTTCTGCTGGTCAGACAGCATATGGAGTGCATGATCGGCACATTCGAGTGCATGAATCGCACATTCACCTTGCCTATAGGCAATCTCTATGGGGCGACACGTGGCGCGCTGGACGTCAAGACACTTGCCTATAGGCAAGGTCAAGGTATGGTGAGTCACTCGCGTTGCCTATAGGCAATGACCAGAGGTGAGGAGGGGTATGGCGCGATCCAACCCGGTGCGCGCGCAGGGCGTGAACCGGGCAACAGGCGAGGTCATGCAGTTGGACCTCTTCGGCGAGGAGGACGCGAAGTCCGGTCCGGACAAGGTCCGGTACGACTGGAATCCGCATCCCGGCCGTCACGTCAACGTCTCCAAGGCGCTGATGCGCAAGCTCTGGCGCAAGGACTCGGGCTACGACCAGAACGACCGGGACATCTTCGGGTTCTACCTGGCGCACTCCCCGGACGGAGCCGAACCGCTGCGGATGACCTTCAAGGAGATCTCTGAGACCCTGGGGCCGGCGCAGGGCACCGTCCGCGCCTCGGTGGAGAAGCTCCATCTCGGTGGGCTCCTCCTGGAGGCCGAGAAGTTCGGGCGGATGCGGTTCTACCGGGTCAACCCGCGAGCGGGCTACGACGGCCCTGCGAAGAAGCAGGTCGACGCCACCAAGGACGCCCGCTTCCCGGTGGTGCCCGCCCCGGCGGCCGGCAAGGAAACGCCGGCCAAGCCCGCCAGGAGCACGAGGAAGAGGAAGGCCGCGTGACGACTGCAGCCATGACCCGGGACACCGCCGACTTCACCCCGGCGCTGATGCACGAGCTCCTCCTGCGGACCGCCGGCGCCCCCGGGGCGGACTTCCGTGTGCTCGTCTTCTACGCCACCGCGGTCCCGCTCGGCCAGACCGTCCGTACCGTCGGCAAGGCCATCGCCGAGAGCCTGCGACTCAGCGAGCCGACGGTCTCCAAGAGCATCAGGCGCCTGGCCGCGGAAGGCTGGCTGGAGCTCGTCTACCGGCAGGGCCCGATCAACTTCTACCGCGTCGGCCCCCTGGTGATGGAGGCCGCCGCCGAACTCCTCGGCGAGAACGAGGAACAGGACGAAGGCGATCTCGCCACCATCCACCACCTGCCGTTCGGACAGCACGACGACGAGTAGCCGGGACCCCGATCCGACACTCGACCGGATGTCGGGAAGGCGGCACCCGCCGGTGATGGCCCGTGAGTGCGCGTCTCGGGTCCGGCGGGCGCCGTTGGCAGCGTGGCCGGGCGCGATGGCCGGACCGCGGCCGCCGGGCCGATGGGCCAGCGGGAAAGCTCGGGCGCGTTCGGCGTGGCACCCACGCGCCTCGGTGCCCCGGGTGGCGCGGCGAAACGCTGCCACCTGGGGGACGGACCGGTGTTGCGGGAGTGCTGGGACAGGTGTCTCAGATCTTCAAGCCCCGTAGGCTCCTCTCCTGTGCCTGATGACATCTCTGTTCCCGACGACCTGATCGCTCTGCAGCTGGCGGCCCGGGCCGCGCAGCGTGCGGTCGAGGAGTTCACCGCCGAGATCGCGGCGGAGGCCCGTACAAGATTCCCCGCTCCGGAGCAGTGGCTGGAGCGCCTGTGCTGGCCGGCCGATCCGCCGGCGGGCGCCTTGCAGGACGGGCCCGCCGCCTCGTTCTGGCCCCCGGACCTCACCGAGCGGCTCCGGCAGCTGCGAGAGGAAGCCGGCACCGCCTGGACGAAGGCGGGCGAGCATCCGGCCTTCGGCGAGGCCAGGGCCGACGGCCAGTACCCGAAGCTCCTGACCGCAGTGCACAAGCGCATCAGCGAGGCCGAAGCGGCGGCCGCCTGAGCGGCGGCCCGCCGGCCGAGGCCGCCTCGCCCAGGCCCGCCGGGTTCGTCGCCCAGAACGGGTGGGCGTACAGCTCGGCACTGACCCCGGCGAACCCGACCCGCCTTTCCTCGCTCGGGTCGGTGGGCCAGGGCGGGCTCGGCCTCGTACCCATCCCGTCCGTAGCCGAGCCCGGGGTGCCAGACTGTCAGCCATGAGTGATCAAAACGGCCATCCGCCCCGGCGCCCGTTGGCCCAGCCGTTCTCGCACGCGGGCGACGCTGCCGACGAACCGCTCGCCGAACGGCTGCTCCCGGCCGAGCGTCTCAGCTCGCCGTTCTCCGCCCCGACCTCCTCCGAGGCCGAGTCCGGCCAGGTCCTCCCGCAAGGCGGCCGGCGACGCCTCGGCCCCGGCGGCCTCACCGCCCAGGCCCCGGCCTGACCGAGGCCGACCCGAATCGGGCCGACCGCCCAGGAGCCGGCGCTCACATCGATCGGACGGCCCGCTCGCAGCGCGGGCAGACGTGGCCGGCGTACCGGGGCGGGTACCAGCGCGAGCCCGGACCGGACGGCCGCCACGGGTCGACGACCATGCTCGCGGTCTCGATCCCGCAGGCCGTCACCGGCAGGGGGTCACCGGGCACGTCCGGGTCGGAGCCGGCGGCGTGTACGACCAGGAGGTCCGGCTGCTGCGGCTGCTCGATCACCACGAGAACGCCCACCACCCCACCCTCCGCCGACGCCGGACACCACCGCACCCGGTGACCGGCCAACAGAGCACCGAACGGCCCGGTGAGTTCCGCCCCGCACACCCGGGGAGTTTCGCCCCGCCGAACTCCCCACCGCAGGTCAGCGCACCAGTACACCCCCGCCCCACGACCGTGCCGCACCCGCTTCGCCGCCGCCACCGAAGTACGGCACGGCCCCAGGACAACCCGGCGGGGCCGTGCCGCAGACCCCCTTGTCCCGCCCCGCGGGGCCCGGACTATCGCCCCGCCACCGGATGCGAGGCGAAACCCGACCGGCACGCCGACCTCGGCGGCTACGATCCCGGAATGGACAGCGCCCCGCCGACCGCCGCCACCGACCAGCCGGCCGACGGCGCGGGCCAAGCCCCGCAGTGCGCCCGCCCCGACTGCCCCAACCCGGCGCCGAAGGGCCCCACCGGACGCCCGAAGCAGTACTGCTCGCGCTCGTGCCGAAGCAAGATCGACCGCCTCAAGGCCAAGACCCGCGCAGCGGCAGCCGAGGACACCGCACCCAGCCCCACCGCAGCACCACGCAGCGCCGCACCCGCCACCCCCGCAACAGCAACCGAGGCCGAGACCGACGACGACCTTGCCCACTTGGGCCAGGACGGCCGGCACCTCCTTGGCATCGCCGACGCACTGCGCCACCGCCTGACCCGCTTCCTGGAGGAGACCGCCGCCGGTGATCCGGCCGACGCGTTCGCGGAACTGGCGAAGGTGCTGCCCGCCTACGGCACCCGCGCCTACATGGCCGCACAGGAGATCCGGGACAAGGCCCGCTGGCCTCACCTGAGCGCGCACGAGCGCGTCGTCGCCCGTTCCCGCGAGCGGATCGACCGCTGGGGCCTCGACGGCCCGGACGACGACGGCGCCGCCTCGGAGGAGACAAACGCCTCGCGGGGCGAAACCCTGGCCCCCGCTGCGACCGTCCCCGCTGCGACCGCCCCCGCGACCGAGCCGACCCCCGCGACCGAGGTGGCCACCGAGGAGGCGCCGGCCTGGCAGTCGGCGGCCGACGTCGCCGAGCAGGCCCGGCGTACCGCCTGCACCGACCCCGAGACCCGCTTCGACTTCCCCGACCTCCTGGACGACCTGGAGGTCACCTTCGGCCCCGGTTGGGAACTCGGCTCCTGGCTCACCCCCGACGCCAAGGGCGTTCTCCAGCTGCGCCACCACAGCAGGCCGGTCGGATGGACCGCGCCCCTGCCCGACGGACCGTGGGGCCAGGCCGGCTGGATCGCCCTCCTCCACCAGCCGCGCGGCACCGCCAGGCTCCTCGTCGACCACTTCTCCCGCCCCAAGACCCACCCCACCGCGGACCTGGCACTCGACGCCATCCTGCGCGCCCACCGGCCCACCGGGCCGACCCCCGCCCGCTGACCGGTCCTCACCAGGGCGCGGGGCCGCCGTGGTGGTGCCGGGCGATCGCCTCCAGCAGCGCCTGCCGCGCCCCCCACAGCCGGCCCTGCTCGGCGGCCAGGGCCTCCGCCGCCCACCCCGGCAACGGCCGCCCCAGCGCCGCCGCCCCCAGCGCCTCCTCCAGCCCGGTGGCGGCCTTCTTCCACTCCTCCAACTGCCGGACCAGACCCCGCACCAGGACGTCGACGGCCCGGCCCGGGTCCCGCCCGTCCTGCCGGGCCTCCTGGCCGGCCTCGCCGAGGACGTCCTCGTCCAGGTCCTCGAACACCTCCGCCCACCGCTCGGCCACCAGCCGCCGATGCTCCGCCAGCACACGCTGCAGATCCGCGTCGACCGACTCCTGAGCCCACGGCAACGGCGACCGCGACGACTGGACACCCACAGCGGCCAAAGCCCGGCCAGCACCCGGCCCCAGCCCAAGACCGCGCCGCGCACGGGACGAAGAAGTACTGCTCACCCCCGCTCCAACGCCGCCGGACCCGCCTTCGTCACCCCGGCCGCCAAACCCGCAGCGCAAGACCGGCCGACCGCGGCCCGCGTCGAGCCGCCCGCACGAGGTACCGCCCACAGCCCGCCCCGGGGTAACGTCCGGCGTGCTACCCGAAGCGCCGTCACGGCGCGCGCACGGGCCAGCGAGGCGAAAGAGCCGGCCACAGATCCCCGGGTGTCTCCCCGGGGCCGTCCCCGGGTGCTGCCCCGGGGGGCTCCCCTCACCAAGGTTTCGACATCCGCCCAGGTCATCCCCAAGATTCTGGCCTACCGGTGCTGCCGACAAACCCTCTCCCTTCCCTTCTTTGAGCTGTTGGTGGTTGGTGGTGCAGTTGGGTAGGGCGGGCTCGGGTTCACCGCCGGGTCCAGTGCTGCCCTACCCGCTCCAGAGCCGCTCTGCCCTCCCTTCCCGGCCGGGGCGGCCGGGCGCCTCCCGGTGGTCGGCGCGCGCGGGAGCGGGCGGCGTTGGCGGAGACGGGCGGCGGCCGGGCGATGTCGGTGGTGTGAGGTAGAGAGGCAGGACGATCATCACCACGGGGAGCAGCATGGACGACCACGACGACCAGGACGAGCAGCAGCCCGGTGGCCCGAGCCGCCCCGGTCGGGTGCACTTCCGCCGCTCCGCCCGCAACCCCAACGGCTCGACCGCCCCGCTGCGCGCCGACGTCCTCGCGGCGCTGGGCGTGCTGAAGATCGCCACCTACAAGCAGCTGCACGCCCTGATCGCCGCCGACGAGTACCGCGCCCACCACCGCGTCGAGCACGTGGCCGAAGCGGTCCGGGACCTGGAGAAGCACAAGCTGGTCGACGTCCGCGGCGCCACCTCGCCGCCGGGCCGCCGCCCCGCACCCAAGACCGCCCCGGCCTCTGCCGACGGGGACGCGAAGCCGACGCCGGGCGGGCCCGGAGCGGAGAAGATCGTCGGCCTCACCCCGCTCGGCCTGGCCGCCGCCGCCGAAGCCCTCGGCGACGACCGCGACATGGGCGGCCACGCCCGCGGCGCCGGCCTCACCGGCGCCCCGCACGCCATGCTCGTCAACGAGCTCATCATCACCGCCGTCACCGGCACCACCACCCACGGCGCCCCGCCCCGCGCCGACAACCGCCAGGCACCCCCGCGCCGCGCCCTGCCCACCGGCCCGCTGCCCGGCGGCATCGAAGCCTGGGCCACCGAGACACCCCACACCATCACCGGCAAGTTCAACGTCATCCCCGACGCCGTCGTCCGCCTGCCCGAGATCGGCATCCCGGTCCTCTTCCTGGAGCTCGACCGGGGCACCATGACCGACATCCGCAAGGTCGCCGGCAAGCTCGACAACTACAAGCGCTACTTCGACCGCACCGTCCAGGACGGCGGCCAGGAGCGCCTGGAGGTCGAGGTCCGCTACAACGCACCCGAGCCCGAGTACGGCTACAGCCACCGTCGCACCGTCCGCCCGCCCGTGCTGTTCGTCCTGGACCAGGGCACCAGGGGCAGCCGCCCCCGTTACAGCCCCGAGGCCCTGGAACAGCGCCTGAAAGGCCTGCGCGACGCCACCAGCGAGCACTGGCAGGGCTGGGCGGGCGAGCAGGAAGGCGTCGCGTACGCCACCTTCCACGGCAAGATCCCCGTGCTCGGCACCACCGTCGAGCGCCTGCGCGAACACGGCTGGCAAGGACCCACCTGGTGGCGCTTCGGCCGGCCCGGCTGGCACTCCCTCACCGACGCCCTCAACGACGAACCCGACTGGAACCTCATCGACCGGCGCCGCCAAGAACGCGAGGACCAGGAGAAAGCCGAGCAGAAGCGGGCCGCCAAGGCCGAGCAGGACGCCGAGCTGGCGAAGCTGCGCAAGGTGCTGCTCGCCGCCCGCGCCCACAACGACGCCCTGCACCCGTGCCACACCTGCAAGGGCCCGCTCGGCGGCGCCCACGACTCCGAGGGCGAGCTGGACGGGAACGCCGACCCGGACCGCCTGGAGTGCCCGTCCTGCGACCGCCGGCGCCGCACCGCCAAGGGGCGGCCGATCATCTTGGAACTGCCCACCGCCCGCGCCCTCCGCCACGCCGAGAAGAACAGCCCGCCCGGGGACGACCCCTGGTGGCAGGTGCGTCTCCTCCACGCAAAACGCTGGCCGAAGCAGGCCAGAAGCAACGGAGAAACCCCCTACAGCATGACTCAGATTCCGTATGGACGGTCCATTCCGTAGGGCATCAAGAACGGCGCATTGAAGAAGTGTTCATTCTTTGGCCGCTATGTCGATTCCAGATATGGCGGCCGAAGCGCTTTCTGTGGCGGAATTACCCGTCTCCAGCAGGGAAACAGAAGCGCCCAGGAAGACCAATTCTCTGGAGAAAGAGGGCGCATACCCGGGAGGGCCGGCCTCCCGGCGGCCTGCCCGGGGCCCCCGGAGGCGCCTCTGCCGGGATGCCAGACGGTATACCTCTGGGTATCCTCGACGGTATGACGATGACGACCATAAAGGTGCAAGCCGGGGTGCGCGACGAGCTCGCGCGCCTGGCGGCCGACGACCTCGGCGGAGTCACGCTGAACGCCGCCCTGGAACACCTGCTGACCGAGCACCGCAAGAACCAGATCCTCGCCGCCTACGCCCGCCTGGCGGCCGACGAGACCGCCTGGGCCGACTACCAGAACGAGCTGGACCAGTGGGACGGCGTGGCCGGCGACGGCCTGGGCGGTGAGGCGTGAGCCGCAAGTCCGCCCCCTGGCAGGTCTGGATGGCCGACCTGTCCCCGGTCATCGGCTCCGAGCAGGCAGGCCGACGCCCCGTCGTGGTCGTCTCCAGCCCCCTGTTCGCCGCCTTCCCCACCGCCATGGCCATCGTGGTCCCCCTCACCACCGCCGACCGCGGCCTGCCCCACCACGTCCCCGTCACCTCCCGCGGTTCCGGCCTCGACCGCCCCAGCTGGGCCCGCACCGACGACGTGCGCACCATCTCCGAGCAACGACTCCTCGGCGCCAGGCCGCTCGGAACCGTCACCGACAAGGAAGCCGACGAGATCCGCACCTACCTGCGGCTCATGATCGACCTCTGACGCCCCGGTCCCGGGCCGCCGCAAGGCCACCCGGGACCGCACCTCGTCCAACCCGCACAGGGAAAACGGCAAGAATTCCCGACAGTCGAATTCTGAAACGCCCCAGGTGGGGAGGCCAGGGCAGGGAATTCCGCCGCCCCGGCGAATCCCCGGAGAGTCAGGATCCACACCGCACATCCGGCAAGGTTTCCTGACAGGCTACAACTGATACATTTCTGACGTGCAGTCACCAGGCAAGCCCGCCTCCTGCCATAGCCCAGGGCTGGTTCGGCGAAGGAGCCAGCCCTTCCCGTGGTCGTGAAGCCGACCCGCACACGACCACGGTGCCCACCCCTCCCTCAGTCAGCCTGTCGTGAGTTCAGCCAAAAACCCAGTTCAACCATGTGAACGAGCCTCAGTCCACTAGCACCGTGGAGCGAAGCGGAATGGTGCTTGGCCCGAGCGGAGCCGGGCCGGCCTGACCGAAGGGAAGGCCACGGACACGCGGAGCGGGTCCGCCCACCGCCCGGAGGGCGGTGGCGAAACGGAGGGCCGAAGGCCCGTAGGGACC
>NZ_JBHVSD010000056.1:0-15174 GCF_042885395.1 Kitasatospora sp. NPDC058063 | reverse complement strand
GGTGTTCTCAAAACCCGGCGACATCACTCTTCCGTGGCACGGGGTGCTCTCGCCGCTCAGCGACAGGTGCTCTCACGAACCACGTATAAAGCCAACCGAGGCTGCCTCGCCCGGGTCCCGCCGCGCCCGGACACCTGGGCCCGAGATGGCATGTTCGCGGCCGAAAGATCGCAGGTCAAACCCCTGTTCACCGGCCGATCGGCGGGTCTAGCATTCCCGCCACGGCGGCCCCACCACAGCACCACCGGGCCGCCGAGCAGAGCAGCCGCGCCATGCCACCCCGGCGCTGCTGGCCTCCCACCGGCCGGGCCCCGCGGACCACCCCCTGTCTCCCCGGGACCCGGCCGCCTGCGTCTTCGCCCGCTCGGCCACGACCTCGTGACGATGTGACCCCGTCAGGCCTGCGTGGCGACGGCTGGGGCGGGGAACAGCAGCCCGGCGGTGTCGAAGGCGACGCGCACCATGGCCACGGCCATGGCCGGGGTAAGAGCGCTGCCAGTCAGATCGCCGTGGGCGAACCTGTTGCGCAGCGGCCGGCCGGCGTCGAGCCGGTCGGCGAGGTCGGCGGTGATGACGCCGGTGGCGGCGGCCTGCTCGATGAGCTGTTGCAACGTCTTCTTCTTTGCACCGAGGTGCTCGGCCAGGGCGCGTTCCAGGGCGAACAGCGAGTACGCGACGGCGACGGTGGTGAACTCGTACCGGTAGTACGAGTGCCGGATCAGTTCGCGGGAGGTCTCCAGCACGCTGACCACGTAGGCGGGCGCGTGCTCGGGCAGGACCAGTTCGGCGACCAGGGCGTGCATGTCCGAGTAGTGGTTCACGAAGTGGTGGGCACGCGGGTCCGGGACGGGCCAGGGAAGCGGTCCGGGAAGCGGCGGCAGGCTATTCATCTGCGCAGTCTTGTGTTCGGTGTGCCGGTGGCGCCACCGATTTGCGCCTTCCCGTGCGCACCGTCGGCTGCTCGACGGGCCGCCTGCGGTGCCAGACGCCGTCGATACTCGTTTCTCCGGACGGTCGCGGGCCGGTAGCGTCCGGCCATGGTCACCTACACCTCTTCCCAGGACGCGTGGAACGCGCTGCGCGGGGCCCGTTCCGCGCCGCCCGGACGGGCGAGCGACCCGGGGCCGTGGCGGCGCGAGACCTTCAGTACGGCGTTGGAACAGGCGGAGCAGTTCTTCCGTGCTGCGGACGCGGTGGGAACGGCGACGCAGCCGCTGCAGCTGTTCTACGGCCTGAGTCAGGCCGGACGGGCGATCGCGGCGGCCGCGCGGGACCTGAAGGGGGACACGTGGATGCTCAACGGGCACGGAATCCAGACGAAGGTGATGGAGAGAGACCTGCCGGCGGTCCCGTCAATCACCACGTCCAAGGGAAGCTTCGTCCGCCTTTCCGGCCTGCTCCGGTCGCCGCTGTGGGCCGGCCAGGAGGTGACCTTCGCCGAGCTGTGGGACTGCCTGCCGGTCAGCAGGGGGATTCCGCTCTCCGGAGCCGGTACGGAGCGGGTGGTGCCGATCCTCATCGACCACCACCTGCATCCGGTGCGGCATCTCCACGGAGGAATCCGTGTCGGAGGCCTCCCCGCCCGAGTTCTCGATGCATCCGACCGGGACGCCGCGCTCGCGGAGTACCTTGCCCGTTTCCCCGGTGCCCGCAGCTCTGGTGCCACCTGGTGGTACCGCGACGGTGAGGAGCGCCTGGACCGGCGTTACGAGCGGGAAGCGGACGGGTCCGGGTCGGTGGCGCTGGACCTCCGGGCGCCGGACGGCGGCTTCCTCACCCTGGACCAGTACCTCGACCGGCTGCGACCGGTGACCCGACGTCATGACGGCAACTGGTACTTCACCCCGGCGGTCGGGGGATCGACCCACGGCATGCACCCGCTGATGGCCTGGTGGGCGGTCATGCACGTGCTGTCCGACCTCGCCCGCTACCAGCCGGCGCAGTGGGCCCGCCACATCGACGTCGACAAGAGCGCGTATGCGGTGCCGATCGAACGGCTCCTGGCCGAGGCCCGCAGCGTGCTGCCGATCGTGATCGCCGAGACCCTCGACGAGGTGGCCGCCTGACCAAAGCACCAGCACGCCCGTGGAGCGTGACGGCGCCGACCAGGCATCCGCGAGGGCTCGGCGTCCCGGCGCCACCGTGCGCACCGGCCCGTACCCGGGACCCGGCCGCCGGAGCTATTCGTCGCGCTCACCGTTCGTCGCCGTGCCGGGCGAGGAAGTCGCGGGCCCGCCGAGCGCGGTAGTCGTCATCGACGGCGCGCCAGTCGCCGGTGATGACGTACCGGCGGCACGCCAGGAACAGCTCCGGGTCCTCCCCGACGTCGTCGGCGTAGACCGCGAGGACGGGCAGGGCGCTGCGGTCGGAGAGGTGCGCGGGCGCGAGGCGCAGGGCGACCTCTCCCAGCGACCGGTCGCTGCGCTGCTGCTCGGCGACCAGGGTCCGGCCGGTGGTGACGTGGCGCCGCCACTGTTCGGCGTCGTACCCGTCCGGCCCGCCGGAGACGGCGAGCTCAGCGACCGGCACGTCCGGCCGCTCGCGCAGTTCGGCGACGGCGCCGGCGACGATCTCACCGATCAGGCTGGGCTTCAGCGGTGCGCCGTCGGCCTCTGCCTGGGCGTCGGCCAGGCGCTCGGCGATCAGGTCGGTGAGCTCCGCGATCTGGCCTCGGCCCTTGAGCTCGACGACCGCACGCACGGGCAGCACCAGGCCGATGTCCCACGCGTGGGACAGTTCGGGCCCACCTGGCGGGCGACGGCGTCCTCGATCGCCTCGGCCGCGGCCGCCAGGTCGAGCAGCCGGTAGGCGGTCGAGCGGCTCACCCCGAACTCGGCGCCCGCGTACGCGGCCCACCCGCTGTACCCGAGCGCGGTCCACACCCGCGCCCGGTGCGCGGCGCGCACCCGCGCGGCCAGGACCAGGACAGCGGAGCGGACCTCCTCGATCGCATCCCGCAGCTCCCCGGTCAGCCGCCGGGCCTCGGCCTGCGAAGCCGGGCCGACGGGCTCCCGGCTCCGGTCGCTGCGCTCGCCCATACCCGACCCCTTTCCCGGACCGGACGCCGGAACCAGGCCGCGAGAGTCAGGCCGCCGGCTCCTGCGCGGCATCCGGAAGCGCGGCCCGCTTCAACCGCATGAGGGCCTCGTGCCGGTTGCCGGCCTCGGCCCAGTGCGTGTGGGCGTGCAGCTCGGCGCCGACCTCGGTGAACGCGGCCCGGTTCTCCTCGGTCGGGTCGGCGGCCCAGGCGGCCCAGGCGGCCTCGGCGGCGTACCAGCGGCGCTGGAGGGCGAGCAGGTCTTCGGGGAAACCGGAGGAGTCGGACATCCGGCCATCCTAGGTCGCACGCCCGTGCGACCGGCGGCGCCGTGCCCGCGCCAGCGGGGTGAGGTCGACCGGAACGGCCCACAGGCCGCCGCGCGGGCGGATACCGTCGCCAGCAGCGGGCCGGCCCCGGCCACCCGGGGGCTGGGACAGTGCTTGGGACACCCCTGTCCCAAGCACTGTCCCAGCGCGCCTGCTGTGTCCGGTTTGCTGGGACAGTCTCAGCCCATTTCCCCAGGTCACAGCGAAACGCGCCCAGACCTGAGACAGCGAAGAGCGAAGGAGTCCGGTGACCGACCAGCAGACCACCCGCGGGAGCCATCTCGCCGAAGCCGTGACCGCGCTGCTGGCGGCCCACGACCAGCTCGGCGACGAGGCGCTGGCCCTGCTGGCGGCAGAGAAGGAGGACACCCCGCAGGGGCGTAAGGCCCGGCGGGCGCGTACCGCCCTGCGCGACGCCGCCGACATGCTGCTGACCACCGTCCAGACCCTGGCCACCGTTCACGGGAGCACCGCCCTCGGGATCGACGGCGCGGTCAGCCACAACGCCGACGGCACCCCCGTCACCCTGCTCCCCATGCTCAGCACCCAGCAGAGCCTCCTGCTGGACGCCTGGGAGCTCGTCCAGGACGCGGTCGACCACCTCGACACCAAGGCCTTCCCCGCGGCCAAGAAGAACCCCGCCCCGGCCCGCGAGCCAGCCCGCACAAGCGGCGCGCTGCTGCGCCTGCGCGACGGCGTCCTCGCGCTCGGCCGCGAGCTGGACGAGCGAGGCCTCGGCGAAGACGCCGCCGAGTGCCAGGACAGCGCGCACCAGCTGGAGCGGCTGGAGGCCCGCGTCTGCCCGCCCCCCGACCGAACCGGCCCGGCCCCCGCCGAAGCCAGCGTCCTTCAGGGCGCCGGACGCTGAACCGCCGGGCCGGGGGCGGCGGCGCGGCCGGCCTCGACGGCGGCGTCCATCGTGGCGGCCAGGACGGGCAGCTCGCGCTCCAGATCGCCGAGCACCGCCAAGGGCATCGCCGCCGCCAGCGCGCACACCGCCGCCAGCGCGACCCGCTCACCGGCCGCCAGCTCGGGCAGCCCGTCGGCGAGCGGACTGCCAGTCACGACACCGGCGCCGAGATCGTAGGCCAGCTCCTCGTCCAGCTGCCCCTCCCCGCCCGGCACGACCTCCCGCCCGCAGGCCTGTTCGACCGCGTCGGCCGCCCGCCCCAGCACCGTGCGATGCGCCTCCTCCGCCTGCCGGCCGGCGAGATCGCGCACCCACCCCGCCGCCCGCCGGCCCGCCTCGCCCGCCTCGGCGAGCAGCCCGTTCACCACGTGCCGCTGCTCCTGGTCCTCGTCCCTGAGGTCCACCTCGTCCGCCTGGACGGTCACGTTCGTCATGGCCGGTGAACTCGCCCGGGCCGCCGAGGTCACGGGCAAGGCGACGGGTTTCGCCTCGCCAAGGTGCCGCCTTTCGCCCCGTCGAGCCGTTCCATCCCAGGTCACGACGGTGGCCCGCTCCCGCCGTGTCGCCGGCCGGCCGGGCGCCCGCCAACACGGTGCCGGGCCCGACCCAGCGTTGCCGGACCGGTCGGGGCGGGCTTCGGCCGGTGTCCGGCATGGGCGCGGCGCCTCCATGGCCCTGGCCTGCCTTTACCGCGGCCCGCCGGGCTGAGGCTGCGCGTGTTCCAGCCGTCCTGCCGCGCGCGAGTTCTGCTGCTCGGGGCGGCTGCCGCCGACACTGTGCTGGCCCAGGATCCTCCAGGTGTGGCCGGATTCCGCTGTACAAGGCACTTTCTAGAGCTGTGCCATGTGTACTTTTAGTGCTGCACAAGACCTACAGCGCTTGGCGAGACAAGGGAGCAGCACCGTGGTGTACCAACTTCGTCCGCTTGCCAACGGCACCCGCACCGACCACCCCGTCCCGGACCTGCCTTTCGTGGACGACTCCCACCTGCCGCTCGACGACGGCCCTGAGGCGATCGAGGCGGTCGGGCGCAACGTCGCCGACGGCATGTGGGGCCGCTTCGACGAGATCCGGGAGGACGGGTCGTGGCTGGCGTTCACCACCGACCCGATCCGCCACGATCTCGGGTGGGTCGTGCGCCACCACCCCGAGCACGGCCGCACCGTGCTGCTGATGCGCGACGGAGACATCTCCTCCATGCACACCGAGTGGTGGGGGCCGCAGCTGCTCTTCCGGGCCGGTGGCTACTGGTGGGACGGCACCACCTGGTACCGCCCGGGCCAGGTCTGGCACCCCGTCCACCAGCGCTACGAGCGGCGCAAGGTCGTCGCCGCGGTCACCCTGACCGCCGCCGACCTCCTCGACGGCGGCGCCGAGGCGGGCAACGCCCACACGGTGAAGGTCGCGGGCTTCACCCCCGATGCGCCGCTGACCGGCAGCTGGCGCGACCACCTGGCCCTGTGGGCCCAGGCGCACCAGCAGCGCGAGGGAGCCCGGGAGCTGTCCTCGTGCGTCGTGAACCTGGCCTGCCCCGAACTCGCGGCCGACCAACTGCTGGGCGCCCCGGAGATGGCGGACCTGGGCGGGATCACCGCCTCGACCCTGCGCGCCTACATCACCCGCGGCGAGAGCAGCGTGCCCCTTCCCCAGGCCACCGTCGCCAGCCGCAACCTGTGGTCGCGGGCCGTGGCCCAGGACTGGGCAGAAGCCCGCCGGCGCTCAGCCGAAGGCGTCACGGCGGTCCTGTCCGCCGGAAACCGGCACGACCTGTCACCGGGCGCCGCCGAACTGCACGACCGCCTCTCCCGGAACTTCTTCGACGCCCTGTGGGAGCGCCCGGACCGGCGCAAGCAGTGGGTCCTGCGCAGCCGCAACGAGACCTCCGTGCGCGAGGTCGCCGACGACCTGGCCTGGGAGGTCGCCGCCGACCTGAAGCGCATCCTCCCCACCGACCTGCTCAGCGCGACCATCCGCCACGCCGTCCTGGACGAATTCACGGGCAGCGTCCAGCGCAGCGCACGAATCGGAAAGCCGAAGGACGGAAGCAGGATGACCTGGTACGAGCTCACCGTCGTCCCGCCAGTGGCCAAGATGCTGGACTGGTTCATCCGTCACCACCCCGCCTCCGCACAGCACACCCTCGGCGAGATCCAGCGCGAGGCCGAAGCCCGTCTGAAGATCCCGGCTGACGTCAGCGCTGACGCGCTGCGCAGCGCGCTGAGCCTCGACGGCAAGCTGGAGAAGACGGCCCGCGAGGAGTATCTCGACCGCGTCCTCGCCTCGAACGAACCGTCCTGACCCAACACCCGACCGCCGCCGCCCGGCCTCCTGGCCGGGTGGCGGCGGTGGGCCTGCGGGGCCGGGTCCGTCCCGGACGGACCCGGGGCGGCCCCGTCCGGGACGAGCAAGCCAACTCCGTTCCTGGTCACGACTGTGACGGGGCGGCAGGGGATACGGCCGCCCTTGTCCTGCTGGCCCTCGAAGTTGCGGTGCGGGTCGGATGCCGCTCAACCGGAGCTCACGCCGGTCAAGATCGCCTGTCAATCGGTCAAGGTCACCTGTCAAAGGACAGCCGGCCTTCGTCAGGGCTCCCGGAACCGGACCAGCGGTGGGTGCTCCACGGCGTCAGGGTCGGTGCGCGGGTCGTAGACGGCGAGCCCGCCTGCCCGCACCCGCTCGGCGATCCGCAGCCACTCCCGGTGGTCCGCCTCGGAGGCGAGCACCGAATGGTCGACGTTCGGGTCCTCCAGCGCCAGGCCCCGGACGTGCTGGAGCTGCTCCAGCGCCTTCTCCGCCGCCCGGTCGATCTCCGGCGGCGTCATCCCGTCCGCGTCCCGGCACACCAGCGCCCGGTGGAAGTGCTCAGTGTCCGGGGGGAGCACCAGCTGCTCGCCCTCCGGCGGCGTCATCCCGTCCGCGTCCCGGCACACCAGCGCCCGGTGGAAGTGCTCAGTGTCCGGGGGGAGCACCAGCTGCTCGCCGGCCGGGCGCAGCCAGCGGGCCGGGATGGTGTGGGCGACCGTGCCGGGGAAGGTGAGGGCCTGCCCGTCCGCGTCGGTGATGATGCCGGTGATCTCGTACTCCTGGCCTTCGGCGAGGTCGAGGGCCGCGGCCTGTTCGGTGGTCAGGCGCAGCGCGACGCGCCCGGCCGGGACGTCCCGGCTGACCACCACCATGTTGGGTTCCTCACCGAAGCCGGTCACCGTCACCGTGACGCGCCGACCGCGGACCAGGTGCAGCTGCATGTTCGCCCGCCACTGCTCGGGCGTGTCTCCCGGACGGCGCAGCTCCTCCGGGAGCCGCTGGGGGATGCTCGCGATGTAGGTCTCGCCGACCACGAGGTCCTCTGTCCGCATTGCTGTCTCCTCACCCGTGCCTGTATCCATCGTGCCGGGCCAGCGGCCTTCGGCGCTCCGGCTTCGGCGTAGTTGAGGCACACGAAGCTGGAAGACTGGTGATCATGACCGCCGACCGGCGCCCCCTGTGGCAGCCCTTCTCCGAGCCTTCCACCGACCAGCCGCCGAACGAGGAACGCGAACGGCTGCTCCCGGTGGAGCGCTCGCTCTTCCAGGAGCCGCCGTCCTCGGAGCCCGATCTCCCCCGTCAGAGCGCCGCCGGTGCGCGCAGGCCGCTCGGTCCCGGCGGGCTCACCTTCACCGCGGCCGGTTAGTCCGCCGCAGTCGAGCCGGTGAGTTTCGCCCCGCAAGGGCGGTGAGTTTCGCCCCGCCAACCTTTCCACCGCAGGTCAGCCTGCATGCGGCTGCGCACCGAACCCTCCGCGCCCCGCACCCGGTGACCGGCGCAGCAGCGGGGCAACACGGTGCTGCACCCGCCGACAGCCAGGTTGTCCCGGCTCGGGGCGGGACAACCCGACCGGGCTGTCCCCGGCACGCAGCACGTTGTCCTGCTCTTCCACACCGTCCGCCTGCGCTCACCCAGCGGCGTCGGCGAGCACGGCAACGGCTTCACGAGGGGCGGGAAGGCCGGCGGTGAAGGCGCGGTTCGCCCGGTCCGCGTCCCGACCGGTCCACGGCGCGCTCGCGTCCAGGACCGGGCCGATCGGCTTGGCCTTGAAGCGTCGGTAGTCCTCCTGGAGGCCAGCGATCCAGTGGTCGACCGACGAGCACTTGGTTCCGTAGTTCGTCGGCCTGCTCCTGCTGTTCATGGACTCCACATTGGTGGCGACCTCGCCGCGCCACTTCTCCAGCTCGCCGGCCGGGGCGTAGCCGTACTTTTCGGTGATCCGCTCCCACGATGTTCCCCTGACCACCTCGGCGGTGAACGCCCAGGCGACGAGCAGATCGGTGCAGTACCTGACCTGACGCACTGCGGACGCGTAGTCCCCGGCCTCGGCGGGATCGTGGGCGAGGAGCAGAGCCAGCTGCGCCGCCTGCCCCGCCACCGCCTGGGCTTGGGAGGCGAGCTGCAACCGTGCCCGGTCGGAGGCGCTGAACGCGCCCATCGGGAGCTTGTAGACGCCCTTCCAGGCGTCAGCGGCCGTGTCAGTGGTGATGTCGTTGCTCATGCCGGGTGAACACCACGGGCGGACCGGAGGTCACGCACCCGGCACCCCGCGCACGGCGACGACCACCGTCTGCGCAACGCCGCGCCGCACCCCGCACAGGACCGGTGAGTTCTCCCGCAACCGGTGAGTTCTGCCCCGCAAAGCCGGTGAGTTTCGCCCCGACCAAACTCCCCGCCGCAGGTCAGAGCATGTGCGAGGCCGCCAGCGCTCCGGCTCCGCTCCTGCGTATTGTCCGGCCGGAGAACCGGACCCGGCACCCGGGGCGGCCGCCCGCACCGCCTGCGCATCCGCCCTGCGCCCGCGTAGCACCGTCCGCCCCGCAGCGCAACGCGGCCCTTGAGGGGCGCGCGGAGTCCCGCAAGGGCGGGCCCGGCCGTGCGGGACGGACCGCGGCGAAGGCCGGCGCCGTGCGGCCCCGGCCGGTCCGGCGCTGCACCGTGCAGCGCCCCAGACGGGGCCGCCGACAGGGTGCAGCACCAGGTCGTGCTGCACCCGCTGCACTCTCCGCCCGGAGTGCAGCACGGCCCGGGACAACCTGGCCAGGCATGCTGCAGAACCCCCTTGTCCCGCCCGCCCGGGGTTTCGCCCCGGCGCCGACCGCCGGGGCGAAACCCGACCCGGGCGCTGACCTCGGCGGCTACGATCCCGGAATGGACAGCGCCCCGCCGACCGCCGCCACCGACCAGCCGGCCGACGACGCGGGCCAAGCCCCGCGGTGCGCCCGTCCCGGCTGCCCCAACCCGGCGCCGAAGGGCCCCACCGGACGCCCGAAGCAGTACTGCTCGCGCTCGTGCCGAAGCAAGATCGACCGCCTCAAGGCCAAGACCCGCGCAGCGGCAGCCGAGGACACCGCACCCAGCCCCACCGCAACACCACACAGCGCCGCACCCCCCACCCCCGCAACAGCAACCGAGGCCGAGGCCGACGACGCCCTCGCCCACTTGGGCCAGGACGGCCAGCACCTCCTCGGCATCGCCGACGCACTGCGCCGCCGCCTGACCCGCTTCCTGGAGGAGACCGCCGCCGGCGATCCGGCCGACGCGTTCGCGGAGCTGGCCCGGGTGCTGCCCGCCTACGGCACCCGCGCCTACATGGCCGCACAGGAGATCCGGGACAAGGCCCGCTGGCCTCACCTGAGCGCGCACGAGCGCGTCGTCGCCCGCTCCCGCGAGCGGATCGACCGCTGGGGCCTCGACGGCCCGGACGACGCCAGCGCCGCCCCGGAGGAGACAAACGCCCCGCGGGGCGAAACCCTGGCCCCCGCTGCGACCGCCCCTGCGACCGTCCCCGCGACCGAGCCGGCCCCCGCGACCGAGGTGGCCACCGAGGAGGCACCGGCCTGGCAATCGGCGGCCGACATCGCCGAGCAGGCCCGGCGTACCGCCTGCACCGACCCCGAGACCCGCTTCGACTTCCCCGACCTCCTGGACGACCTGGAGGTCACCTTCGGCCCCGGCTGGGAACTCGGCTCCTGGCTAACCCCCGACGCAAAGGGCGTCCTCCAGCTGCGCCACCACAGCAGGCCGGTCGGCTGGACCGCGCCCCTGCCCGACGGACCGTGGGGCCAGGCCGGCTGGATCGCCCTCCTCTACCAGCCGCGCGGCACCGCCCGACTCCTCGTCGACCACTTCTCCCGCCCCAAGACCCACCCCAGCTCCAACCTGGCACTCGACGCCATCCTGCGCGCCCACCGGCCCACCGGGCCGACCCCCGCCCGCTGACCGGTCCTCACCAGGGCGCGGGGCCGCCGTGGTGGTGCCGGGCGATCGCCTCCAGCAGCGCCTGCCGCGCCCCCCACAGCCGGCCCTGCTCGGCGGCCAGGGCCTCCGCCGCCCACACCGGCAACGGCCGCCCCAGCGCCGCCGCCCCCAGCGCCTCCTCCAGCGCGGTGGCGGCCTTCTTCCACTCCTCCAGTTGCCGGACCAGACCCCGCACCAGGACATTGACGGCCGGGTCCGGGGCCTGGCCGTCCTGGCGGGCCTCCTGGCCGGCCTCGCCGAGGACGTCCTCGTCCAGGTCCTCGAACGCCTCCTCCCACCGCTCGGCCACCAGCCGTCGATGCTCCGCCAGCACACGCTGCAGATCCGCCTCGACCGACTCCTGGGCCCACGGCAACGGCGACCGCGACGACGGGACACCCACAGCGGCCAAAGCCCGGCCGGCGCCCGGCCCCAGCCCAAGACCGCGCCGCGCACGGGACGAAGAAGTACTGCTCACCCCCGCTCCAACGCCGCCGGACCCGCGTTCGTCACCCCGGCGGCCAACCCGCAGCGCAAGACCGGCCGACCGTGGCCCGTGTCGAGCCGGCCGCACGAGGTACCGCCCGCAGGCCCGCCCCGGGTAGCGTTCGGTGTGTTACCCGAAGCGCCGTCACGGCGCGCGCACGGGCCGGCGAGGCGAAAGAGCCGGCCACAGATCCCCGGGTGTCTCCCCGGGGCCGTCCCCGGGTGCTGCCCCGGGGGGCTCTCCTCGCCAAGGTTTCGACATCCGCCCAGGTCATCCCCAAGATTCTGGCCTGCCGGTGCTGCCGACAACCCTCTCCCTTCCCTTCTTTGAGCTGTTGGTGGTTGGTGGTGCAGTTGGGTAGGTCGGGCTCGGGTTCACCGCCGGGTCCAGTGCTGCCCTACCCGCTCCAGGTCCGCTCTGCCCTCCCCTTCCCGGCCGGGGCGGCCGGGCGCCTCCCGGTGGTCGGCGCGCAGCGGGAGCCGGCGGCGGGCGGGCGGGCGGGGCGGCCCGGTGTCGGTGGTGTGCGGTACAGCAGAGAAGATCAGCACCACGAACGACAGCGCCGGGGGCAGGGATGGACCACGACCAGGAGCACGACCAGGGCCACGGCCGGGGCAATGGCCGGGGCGAGCGGCACGACGGCGAACAGCCGGCCCGGCCCGGCCGGGTGCACTTCCGCCGCTCCGCCCGCAACCCCAACGGCTCGACCGCCCCGCTGCGCGCCGACGTCCTGGCGGCGCTGGGCGTGCTGAAGATCGCCACCTACAAGCAGCTGCACGCCCTGATCGCCGCCGACGAGTACCGCGCCCACCACCGCGTCGAGCACGCGGCCGAAGCGGTCCGGGACCTGGAGAAGCACAAGCTGGTCGACGTCCGCGGCGCCACCTCGCCGCCGGGCCGCCGACCCGCACCCAAGACCGCCCCGGCCGAGGGAACGGGCGCCAAGCCGAAGCCGGGCGGGCCCGGAGCGGAGAAGATCGTCGGCCTCACCCCGCTCGGCTTGGCCGCCGCCGCCGAAGCACTCGGCGACGACCGCGACATGGGCGGCCACGCCCGCGGCGCCGGCCTCACCGGCGCCCCGCACGCCATGCTCGTCAACGAGCTCATCATCACCGCCGTCACCGGCACCACCACCCACGGCGCCCCGCCCCGCACCGACAACCGCCAGGCACCCCCGCGCCGCGCCCTGCCCACCGGCCCACTGCCCGGCGGCATCGAAGCCTGGGCCACCGAGACACCCCACACCATCACCGGCAAGTTCAACGTCATCCCCGACGCCATCGTCCGCCTGCCCGAGATCGGCATCCCGGTGGCCTTCCTGGAGCTCGACCGGGGCACCATGACCGACGTGCGCAAGGTCGCCGGCAAGCTCGACAACTACAAGCGCTACTTCGACCGCACCGTCCAGGACGGCGGCCAGGAGCGCCTGGAGGTCGAGGTCCGCTACAACGCACCCGAGCCCGAGTACGGCTACAGCCACCGTCGCACCGTCCGCCCGCCCGTCCTGTTCGTCCTGGACCAGGGCACCAGGGGCAGCCGCCCCCGTTACAGCCCCGAGGCCCTGGCACAGCGCCTGAAAGGCCTGCGCGACGCCACCAGCGAGCACTGGCAGGGCTGGGCGGGCGAGCAGGAAGGCGTCGCGTACGCCACCTTCCACGGCAAGATCCCCGTGCTCGGCACCACCGTCGAGCGCCTGCGCGAGCACGGCTGGCAAGGACCCACCTGGTGGCGCTTCGGCCGGCCCGGCTGGCACTCCCTCACCGACGCCCTCAACGACGAACCCGACTGGGACCTGATCGACCAGCGCCGCCAAGAACGCGAGGACCAGGAGAAAGCCGAGCAGAAGCGGGCCGCCAAGGCCGAGCAGGACGCCGAGCTGGCGAAGCTGCGCAAGGCGCTGCTCGCCGCCCGCGCCTATAACGATGCCCTGCACCCGTGCCATACCTGCCACGGTCCGCTCGGCGGCGCGCATGACTCCCCAGACGAGCTGGGCGAGAAGGTTCACCCGGACCGCCTGGAGTGCCCGGCCTGCGACCACCAGCGCCGCACCGCCAAGGGACGGCCGCTCATTCTGGAACTGCCCACTCCTCGCGCCCTGCGACGCTCCGAGAAGAGCGGGCCGCCCGAGGACGACCCCTGGTGGCAGGTCCGTCTCCTCCACGCACAACACTGGCCGAAGCCCAGAAGCAACGGAGACGCTTCCTACAGCATGACCCAAATTCCGTACGGCCGGTCAATACCAGAACGACTATGAAAAGCCGAACCATCGTGATGTGGATTCTCTATCTGCTATATCGGGCAAGGTGTAGCAGACAGAGAATCCACATGGGCCGTACGGACCGCACCCTCAGAGCCCAGCCCGAGAGCGTTCCGGAATAACCCCAAGGTGAGATTCCTTCAAAGGCAAGCGCGGCCAATTCACCCAGCCCGATGCCCGTCAGGAACCCGGGGAAGAATTCGTTGTCCCGCCCGGTGATGGGCGCCAGCCAATTGGGGAGTGGGCCGCTGTGGTCCGGCTGGTGCCAGTCAAGGAGTTCTCTGCCGTGACGTCCGTGGTGTCACTGGCTCAGTGACGGCACGGACTCAGGTCATCGCCTCCGGTTGCGCCGGGCCGGGCCGGCCATGGGGAGGGCAGCTGTGAGGACGCCAAGTGCGGCTGTGGCCACCGGCTGGCCGACCCAGGGAGTGGCTCCAACCACGATGATGACGACGACCGTGATCAGCCAGTACCGGCGGACCGGGAACGAGGGCAGGTCGTTGCGGACTGCGTAGGTCATGGGACTTCCCTTCGCGGAGTGGATCATGCAAGGGGCTGGCCAGCCGCGGGGTAACGATGTCACGGCGGAGCGGTGTGCTGTGAAGGAACAACTTGATTGTCTGAAGCTTTTTGAGCTTTCTCGGAAGCCCGTAATCCGGCGAGGTCAGGCTGCTGCCGGCTTCTATGACGGCTTGTCTCAGGACGCTCGGAAGAAGCCGGAACCATCCGGATCCGACATGGTTGACCTGCGGCACGTCGCCTGGCTCGACCAGTGCGTACTGCACGCCTGACGAAGGAGCCCCCTCTCGAGCACCTTTGGTCTGCAGGCTGTCGACCTGAAGGTCTCCCTGACGCCCCGGTGCAACATGCGCGCTGTACCAACTGCATGCCGGAGGAGGCAGCGGCTGGCCAAGCTGGACCAGCGCCAGAGCCTCAGCCCATTGCGGCCGGGTAGCGCCCACAACATCCGCGTAGGACTTGTTCTCCGACACGGCGGTGACCCGGTCCGCAGGCACTGAAGACGCCACCGGCGAGGCCCCGCGTCATGGCCCCCCGGTACCCGCGCAGCGAGATGCCGGCAGCGGGGGCGCGAGCTTCTGCCCGGCCGCCGCCCCCACGAACGACTTGCCCGACCCCGTGGCCATCTGCGCGGTCACCCGCAGCCCTGCCGGCGCACTCTGCCCCGGACGCAGCGTCAGGCCCCGCACGATCGCCTCCAGCGCCTCCACCTGGTGGTGGCGAAGCGTGATCTCCTCGGGCCCCTGATCCTCCGCCAGGAAAGTCTCCACGCTCACAGAAATGTTCTCCCCTCGAATGCCCCAGGCCGGACCCGGGATCTGACAAGAACTGCTGACAGTGCGTTTCTGATACATTCACCGGCCGGGCCGAGAGGCCAGAAAGTACGGGAATCAAAGCCAATGTGCGGGCGGCTTTCGGTAGCCTACCAGTCAGCCCGGAGAAAAACCGGAGAAACTCCGGAAGTGCCGGGGGCGGACCCCGCATCCGGCAAGGTTTCCTGACAGAGGCCAACTGATACACTGGTCACCGTTGCTCACCCTCCGAGGGTAGCGCACCTCAACCTCACCCGGGGTCGAAATGCCGGTCTGGACCACGGTCTAGACCTCTCTGAGAGGAGTGAAGCGGACCCGCACGCGCCCCCGATGCCCACCCCTCCCCCTAGTCAGCCCGTCGTGAGTTCAATCAAAATCCCAGCTCAACCATGTGAACGGGCATCAGCCCACCGGGCATCATGGAGCGAAGCGGAGTGGTGCCAGGCCCGAGCGGAGCCGGGCCGACCTGACCGAAGGTCAGGTCACGGACACGCGGAGCGGGTCCGCCGGCCGTCCGAAGGACGGCCGCGAAACGGAAGGCCGAAGGCCTGGAGGGACC
>NZ_JBHVSD010000055.1:0-17247 GCF_042885395.1 Kitasatospora sp. NPDC058063 | reverse complement strand
GTCTCCGGCGGCCGCGGCGTCGGTGCCGCCGAGGGCTTCGGCGTGGTCGAGGAGCTCGCGGACGCGCTGGGCGCGGCCGTCGGCGCCTCGCGCGCGGCCGTGGACGCCGGCTGGTACCCGCACAGCAGCCAGGTCGGCCAGACCGGCAAGCAGGTCTCCCCGCAGCTCTACATCGCGGCGGGCATCTCCGGCGCGATCCAGCACCGGGCCGGCATGCAGACCTCGAAGACCATCGTGGCCGTCAACAAGGACCCCGAGGCCCCGATCTTCGAACTGGTCGACTACGGCGTGGTCGGCGACCTCTTCCAGGTGCTGCCGCAGCTCACCGCCGAGGTGAAGGCCCGCAAGGCCTGATCCCCGGACGACAGCGGAGGGCGTGGCGCCGAGTGGTACTCGGTGCCGCGCCCTCCGTCGTTCTCCCTCCTTCTCCCTCGTTCTCCGGCAGCACCCCGGGCGCGCCGCCGCCCCGCCCGCCGCTCCCTCGGCCCAGCCCCACCGCGCCTGAATGCCGGCCCCGCCCGTCGTCCCCGGAGCGCGGAGCGCGGGGCGGCGGCCCGTAGAGTCGGCGCCGGCGCGTGACGCGGAGGCGGACGCGCCGGTCGAGCGCGTGGCGCACGGGCGCGGCGCGGTGGTGCGGGACGAGGCGAGGACGGTGGCATGGCACTGCTGACGGCACTTCAGGGCGGTTTCGGCGACGGGGCGGAGGCGCTGCGGATCGACGGCCGGGCACTCTCCCGGGAGGACCTGCTGGGCGCGGCGACCGCCGTCGCCGACCGGGTGGCCGGCGCCCCGGCGCTCGCGGTGCTCGCCCGGCCCACCGTCGAGACCGTCACCGCCGTGGTCGGCGGCCTGCTGGCGGGCGTCCCGGTGGTGCCGCTGCCGCCCGACTCGGGACCCAAGGAGCGCGAGCACATCCTGCGGGACTCCGGCGCGGCGCTGCTCGCGCACGCCGTCGGGGAGACGCTGCCGCAGGGCACCTCGGTGGCGGGGCTGCCGGTCGACCCCGAGCAGCGCTCCGCCACCACCTACGCCGAGCCGGACGCCGCGTCGACCGGTTTCGTGCTCTACACCTCGGGCACCACCGGCGCGCCCAAGGGCGCGGTGATCCGGCGCGAGGCGATCGCCGCCGACCTGGACGCCCTCGCCGCCGCCTGGCAGTGGACCGCCGAGGACACCCTCGTGCACGGCCTGCCGCTGTTCCACGTGCACGGGCTGCTGCTCGGCGTGCTCGGCGCCCTGCGCACCGGAAGCGGCCTGGTGCACACCGGGCGGCCCACCCCGGCGGGGTACGCGGCGGCCGGCGGCAGCCTGTACTTCGGCGTGCCCACCGTCTGGTCCCGGGTGGCGGCTGATCCGGACGCGGCGGGCCGGCTCGCCGCGGCCCGGCTGCTGGTCTCCGGCAGCGCGCCGCTGCCCGTCCCGGTGTTCGAGAAGCTGGCGGCGCTCACCGGGCACGCCCCGATCGAGCGGTACGGGATGACCGAGTCGCTGATCACCGTCAGCACCCGGGCGGACGGCGAGCGGCGCCCCGGCAGCGTCGGGCTGCCGGTGGACGGGGTCCGCACCCGGCTGGTCGGCGAGGACGGCGCGCCGGTGCCCCGGGACGGGGAGAGCGTCGGCGAACTCCAGATCAGCGGCCCGACGCTGTTCAGCGGTTACCTCAACCGGCCGGACGCGGACGCCGAGGCGTGGACGGCGGACGGCTGGTTCCGCACCGGTGACGTCGCGGTGATCGGGGCGGACGGCTTCCACCGGATCGTCGGCCGCGCCTCGGTGGACCTGATCAAGAGCGGTGGCTACCGGATCGGCGCCGGCGAGGTGGAGGCCGCGCTGCGCGACCACCCTGCGGTCGCCGACGCGGCGGTGGTCGGCGTGCCGGACGAGGACCTCGGGCAGGCGATCGTCGCGTACGTCATTCCGGACGGCGCCGTGACGGGGGACCAGCTGACGGCCTTCGTGGCGGAGCGGCTCTCGGTGCACAAGCGGCCGCGCCGGGTCGTCCTGGTGCCCGAACTGCCCAGGAACGCGCTGGGAAAGGTGCTGAAGAAGCAGCTGCTGGCGGAGGCCGGCGGCCGCTGACGAGGGGGGTGGCGGACGCCCTCTCGGATGACGGCCGTTCACCCTGATGCGCCGTCGGTGCTCACCACCGGTGACCCTTCCATTGGCGCACTCCACTGCGCGCAGTGAGCGGACGCGTGCCTAACGTGACACGCAGGCAGAACCGAATCCCCGGGCGACACGCCGCGGCTTCCGGTCGCAGGACCGGAAGCCGCGGCGTGTCGGGCGGGGACCCTGCCGACAAGCACGGCCAGTCCTGGCCGGTCACAGCAATCCGCTGCAGTCCGCAGCGATCCGCAGCAGTGAAGGAAGTCAGCACGATGACCACCGTCAACACCGGCGCGCCGGCGGCCGCCGGCGAACCGACCGGGCAGCAGCCCGCCGCCACCGTCCGTACCTCCCGCCCGTCCCGCACCGCGCGACTCCGTCGGGGGATAGCCATGGTGGCCGTGGTCGCGACCGGGGCGGGCGTGATCGGCCTCGGCACCGGCGCCGGCACCGCGGCCGCCGAGCCCGCCCCGGCGCACGCCGGGTGGGACGGCTCCAGGTACTGGTTCAAGAACAGCCAGGGGCAGTGGCGCTGGACCTCGCACTACAGCGTGTACGCGGCCCGCACCGGGGGTGGCTCCGCGTCCGCCGCCAAGGCCACGAGCAGGCCCTCCGGTGGGATCCGGGAGGGCTGGGACGGCTCCCGCTACTGGTTCCGCAACAGCAAGGGCGAGTGGCGTTGGACCTCGCACTACGACATCTACCTGGACCGCACCGGCGGCGGCTCCTCGTCGGACTCCGCGGGCTCGGGCCACTACAACGACTCGGTCGCCGAGGACCGGGACGTCGAGACCGCCGTGCAGTTCGCCCTCGCCCAGTTGGGCGTACCGTTCCGCACGGCCGGCAACGGGCCGGACGGCTACGACTGCTCGGGCCTGGTGCAGCAGTCCTTCCGACGCGGCGGCATCGACCTGCCGCGCGTGGCCAACGACCAGTACGCGGCGACCACGCCGATCGGGGCGAGCCAGTTGCGCCGCGGTGACCTGCTGTTCTGGGCGCCGGACGGGACCGCCCGGGGCATCCAGCACGTGGCGATCTACCTGGGCGACAACAGGTATGTCGAGGCCGCGCGGCCCGGGACCAACATCCGGGTCTCGGGGATCAGCAGCGGCTACTACCCAGCGTTCATGGGGCGCCCGTAGCGGGGCTGGACGCCGGCCCGTCGGGGGTGCCGGGTCCGCCCGGTGCCCCCGACGGGCGCTGCGCGGGCGGGTCCCGGTGCTCGCCGACGCGTGGTCGGAGGTCCGTCGGGCGGGGCAGGGCGCCGCGGGCGCCGAGGCCGGTGACGGCGAAGGCCCCGGCGGCGACGGCGGTGGCGGCCGCCTCGGACAGCGTGGCGCCGCGGGCGAGCGCGGCGGCCAGGGCGCCGCAGAAGGCGTCGCCGGCGCCGGTGGTGTCGACCACCCGGACGGCGGGGGCGGGCAGCCGGGCGGACGTTCCGTCCACGGCGACCAGCGCACCCTCGCCGCCGAGGGTGACCACGGCGCCCTCGGCGCGTTCGGCCAGGACCCGGGCGGCCTCGGCGACGTCGACGGCGCCGGTGAGCTGGCGGGCCTCGACGGCGTTCGCGACGACCAGCGGGCGGCGTCCGGAGGGGCCGGCCTCCGGCAGGGACCCTGCGGGGGCGGTGTTGTGCAGCCAGCGGGTGCCGCCCGAGGGGCCCGCGGCGGGGAGGGCGGCGGCGGCCGCCCGGATGCATTCCGCGGGGACCTCGTTGCTGGTCAGGACGACGTCGACGGGGAGCAGGCGCAGGCGGGTGAGCGCGGCGGTGACCTCCTCCGGGGTGAGGTGGGCATTGGCGCCGGGCACGACGACGATGCTGTTCTCGCCGGACGGGTCGACCATGACGATCGCCTGACCGGTGGGCGCGTCCGGGTGGGTGAGCACGGCGCCCGTCTCGACCTGCGCGCCCCGCAGATCGGCGAGCGCCGCCTCGCCCTCGGCGTCCCGCCCGACCTTGGCGACCAGGTGCGTCGCCGCCCCCAGCCGGGCCGCGGCCACCGCCTGGTTGGCCCCCTTGCCGCCGAAGCCCCGGGCGGCGCCGGTGGCGAGGACGGTCTCGCCGGGAGACGGGAGTACGGGGCAGCGGAGGATGCGGTCGGTGTTGACCGAGCCGATGACGACGACCCGACCGGCGGGAAGCAGCTTCATCGTTCCTCTGTACGCGGCAGGGCGCGGGTGGCGCAAGGAGGCGGGCGGTGACGGGCGAGCGCGGGGCGGGCACGGTGTGAGCACAGGGCGGGCACGGGGCGTGCACGCGGGAGCGCGAGGGTGCACGGGTTGGGGCGTGCGGAGCGTACGAGCGGGGCGTGCGCGGCAGGTCGACCCATCGGGCGCCCTGTGCTCCCGCCGTGGTGAAGGGGTGCAATTTTGATGTAGACCGGTCTGCATATTTCCGTCCACGGGCTCCTGACCTGGGCACATGCCGCTGTCACGGGGCAGATCGGGGCGTGGCGGCGGGCGCGCCGGAGAGGTATGGGGAGCGGCATGGCGCGGGTACCACCACGGGTGGCGCCGGTTCGACCGACGGGGGCGCTGCCCGGTGCGAACGGCACCGGGGGAAGTCGAGGGCAGGGGACGTTGTGATCGTCTGGGTCAATGGCACATTCGGGGCGGGCAAGACGAGCGCCTGCCGCGAGCTGGTGGAACTGCTGCCCGGGAGCGTGCTCTTCGATCCCGAGCTGGTGGGCTTCGGCCTGCGCCGGATGCTCCCAGCCGACCGGTTGGCGACGGTGTCCGACTTCCAGGACCTGGCGGCCTGGCGCCGGCTGGTCCCCGAGACGGCGGCGGCGCTGCTCGGTGAGGTCGGGGGCCCGCTGGTGGTCCCGATGACCCTGCTCAGGGAGGACTACCGGGACGAGATCTTCGGCGATCTGGCCTCGCACGGGATCACGGTGCACCACGTCGTGCTGGACCCTGAAGAAACGATCCTGCGCGACCGCATAGCCCACCGCGAGGAGTGCCCGGGCGATCCGCAGGGCAGCGAGCGGGTCCGCACCTGGTGCCTCGAACACCTGCCCCACTACCGCGCCGCCCGCCGCTGGCTGGTCGGGGACGCCCGGATGATCGACACCAGCGAGCTCTCCCCCCGGGAGACCGCGCACCGGATCGCCGAGCTGGTCCGGGTCGGCGCCGCCCGCTGTCCGATCGTCCAGACCCCGGACCCGACCGGGGACACCGTGGCCTCCGCCGTGCTGTTCTTCGACGAGCAGGACCGTGTGCTGCTGGTCGACCCGGTCTACAAGCCCGACTGGGACTTCCCCGGCGGCGTGGTCGAGCGCGGCGAGGCCCCCACCGACGCCGCCCTGCGCGAGACCGCCGAGGAGCTGGGCCTGCGCCTGGACCCGTCCACGCTGCGCCTGCTCGCCGTCGACTGGGAGCCGCGCACCGGCCCCCGCCGCGGCGGCCTGCGGCTGATGTACGACGGCGGCCTGCTGGACGAGGAGGGCCGGCAGCACCTGCTGCTCCAGCAGGAGGAGCTGCGCAGCTGGCGATTCGTCACCCTGGACGAGGCCGGCGAGCTGCTGCCGCCGGGGCGCTACCGGCGGCTGGCGGCCGCGCTGGACGCGCGGCGGAGCGGCGAGCTGCGGTACCTGGAGGCGGGGAGCCGGGTGGCCGTCGGGCTGGCGAGCACGGCGGACGCGGCGTAGGGCCGGTAGGGCGGCGGGGCGCGGCGGCCGGTCGGCGGGGCCGGTCGGGGCAGGGGCAGGGGCGGCGGGCGGGGCGGGAGGCCGGCGTGGTGGCCCGTGGAACCCCATCCGGTGCACCTCCGGTGCGCCGTGCCGCGGTGGCGGGCGGGAGGATGGGGGCATGCCGTTCACGCTGAGCCATCCCGCCGCCGTCCTGCCCCTGCTGCGTGCCGCCGGCGCGCGCGGGCCCCTGGTGGCCTCGGCGCTCGTCGCCGGGTCGATGGCGCCGGACGTGCCGTTCTTCGCCGAGTCCCTGCTGCCCGGGGTGTACGGCCACGGCGGGCTGACGCACCGCTGGTGGGCGGTGCCGACGCTGGACGTGGCGGTCGCCGGCGCACTGGTGGCCGGCTGGCACGGGCTGCTGCGCGGGCCGGTGGTGGCGCTGCTGCCCGAGCGCTGGGCGGGCGGCGCCGAGGCACTGACCGCCCGACGGGCTGCGGACACCCAGGACCCCGGGGACACCCGGGACTCCGGGGACACCCGGGACTCCGGGGACACCCAGGGCCCCGCAGGCGTCGGGGCGGTCGGTGGCGCGGCGTGGTTCGCGGCCTCGGCGGCGATCGGCGCGGCCACCCACGTCGGCTGGGACGCGTTCACCCACGGGGGCCGGCTGGGGGTGCGGCTGCTGCCCGTACTGGACCGGCCGGTGGCCGGGGTACCGCTGTACCAGGCGGTGCAGTACGGCAGTTCGGCGCTCGCCCTGGCAGCGCTGGGCGGCTGGGCGGTGCGTGCGGTGCGGGCCGTGGAGCCGGTGCGGCCGGCCGTGCGGCTCGCGCCCAGGACCCGGCGCGCGGCCGTCGCGCTGCTGGGCGCGGCGACGGCCGCCGGGGTGGTGCACCGGCTGAGCCCACTGCGGCGGAACCTGGTGCCGGAGGTCTGCTTCGGCGCCGGGGCCGGGCTCGCGGCGGGCGCGGTCGGGTACGCGGCGGTGCTGGCGGCCGCCCGCCGACTGCGCGGCGGACGGCCGGACGCCGTCGGGCGGGCTCCCCGAGGCGCCGCCCCGAAGGTCCGTCAGACGGAGCGCAGTTCGGCGTAGCGGCGGAGGAACAGCGCCTCGGTGAGGGCCATCCGCTCCAGCTCCTGCGGGTCGACGCTCTCGTTGACCGCGTGGATCTGGGTGGTCGGCTCCTCGACGCCGATCAGCACGATCTCGGCCTGCGGGTAGAGCGAGCGCAGGGTGTTGCAGAGCGGGATCGAGCCGCCCTCGCCGGAGGTGACCATCGGGGTGCCGAAGGCCTCGGCCATCGCCTCGCCCATCGCCTCGTACGCCGGGCCGCCGGTGTCGGCGCGGAACGGCGCGCCGTTGCCCTGGCGCTCGACGGTGAGCCGGGCGCCGAGCGGGACCTGCGCCTCCAGGTGGGCGACCAGCGTGTCCTGGGCGGCGTGCGGGTCCGAGCCCGGCGCGACGCGCAGGCTGATCAGGGCCTTGGCGGTGGCCTGGACGGAGGAGGTGGCGCCGATCACCGGCGGGGCGTCGATGCCGAGGACGGTGACGGCCGGGCGGGCCCAGAGGCGGTCCGCGATGGTGCCGGTGCCGGTCAGGGCGACGCCGTCGAGCACCTTGGCGTCGGCGCGGAACTGCTCCTCCGGGTACTGCACGCCGGACCAGGTCTGGTCGGCGGTCAGGCCGGCCACCGCGACGTCGCCGTTCTCGTCGTGCAGCGAGGCCAGTATCCGGACCAGGGACTGGAGGGCGTCCGGGGCGGCGCCGCCGAAGGCACCGGAGTGCAGGTTGCCGGCCAGCGTGGTGACCGTGGCCTCGACGACCGTCATGCCGCGCAGCGAGGCGGTCACGGTGGGCAGGCCGGGGGCGAAGTTGCCGGTGTCGCCGATGACGATGGCGTCGGCGGTGAGCAGCTCGGGGTGGGCCTCGGCGTAGCGCTCCAGGCCGCCGGTGCCCTGCTCCTCGGAGCCCTCGACGATGATCTTCAGACCGACCGGGTAGGCGTCGCCGTGGACCTGACGCAGCGCCCGCAGGGCGGTCAGGTGCATCAGGATGTTGCCCTTGCAGTCGGCGGCGCCGCGCCCGTACCAGCGGCCGTCGCGCTCGGTCAGCTCGAAGGCGGGGCTGAGCCAGGCGTCCTCGTCCAGCGGGGGCTGGACGTCGTAGTGGGAGTAGAGCAGGACGGTCGGCGCGCCCTCGGGGCCGGGCAGCTCGCCGTAGACGGACTGGGTGCCGTCCGGGGTGTCCAGCAGCCGGATGCCGGTCAGACCCTCGGCGGCGAAGGCCTCGGCGACCCAGTGCGCGGCCTTCTCGCACTCCTCGACCGGGAACTGGCGCGGGTCGGCGACCGAGGGGAAGGCGACCAGCTCGGCGAGGTCGGTGCGGGCACGGTCCATCAGGGACCGGACGGCGTCGGCCAGGGGCTGTGACATCGGGGCTCCGAGGAGACGGTCCGCCCTGGGGTGGAGCGGGCGGAGGAGGTGGTTTGCGGTAGTGCCGATCATAGGCGGGCGGAACGGGGAGTTCCGAGGGTGCGGGGTGAGCGGGTGGCGCCGGTGCGGGGGCGGCGCGCTCGCCGGACGGGGCCGGACGCATAGGATTGCTCGACGTGACTGACTCCGGAAGCTCCGATTCCCGCAGCCCGCTCGACAGCCCGGCCGAGAACGGTCCGACCGACGACGCGGCCGCGCCGCTGGACGGCGTCTGGGACGTCGTGGTGGTCGGCGCCGGACCGGCGGGCTCCTCGGCCGCGCACGCCGCCGCGGCTCAGGGCCGCCGGGTGCTGCTGCTCGACAAGGCCGAACACCCCCGGTACAAGACCTGCGGCGGAGGCATCATCGGCCCCTCCCGGGACAGCCTGCCGCCGGACTTCCGGCTGCCGCTGCAGGACCGGGTGCACGCCGTCACCTTCGCCTACGACGGCAGGTACACCCGCACACGGCGGTCCAAGCGGATGCTGTTCGGCTTGGTCAACCGTGACGAGTTCGACCTGCGCCTGGTGCAGGCGGCCAAGCAGGCCGGGGCGGTGCTGGTCACCGGAGTGACCGTCACCGGCGTCGAGCAGCGCGGCGGCGAGCACCGGACGGCGCTGGTGACGGCGGCCGACGGGCGGACCTTCGAGGCCCGTGCGGTGGTCGGCGCGGACGGCAGCGCGAGCCGGATCGGCCGGCACGTCGGCGTGACCTTCGACCAGATCGACCTCGGCCTGGAGGCGGAGATCCCGGTGCCGGCGCAGGTCGCCGCCGACTGGGCGGGCCGGATCCACCTCGACTGGGGCCCGCTGCCCGGCAGTTACGGCTGGGTGTTCCCGAAGACCGAGACCAGCAGCCTGACCGTCGGTGTCATCTCGGCGCGCGGCGACGGCGAGCGGACCAAGCAGTACCTCGCCGACTACATCCGCCGGCTGGGCCTGTCCGGGTTCACCCCCCAGGTCGAGTCCGGGCACCTGACCCGCTGCCGGGCCGAGGACTCGCCGCTCTCCCGCGGCCGGGTGCTGGTCGCCGGGGACGCGGCCGGACTGCTGGAGCCGTGGACCCGCGAGGGCATCTCGTACGCGCTGCGCTCGGGCCGGCTGGCCGGCGAGTGGGCTGTGAAGGTCGCCGAGGCGGGCGACGCGGCGGCGGTGCGGCGCGAGGCGCTGAACTACGCGTTCGCGGTCAAGGCCGGGCTGGGCGTGGAGATGCGCGCGGGCAAGCAGCTGCTGGGCGCCTTCGAGCGGCGGCCGTACCTGTTCCACGCGGCGGTCTGCCTGGTGCCGGCGGCCTGGCGGGCCTTCGCCCGGACCACCCAGGGGCAGACCTCCTTCTCCCAGGTGCTGCGGCAGTACCGGGCCGCGCGGCGGCTGACGGCGATGGCCTCGCGGTAGCCCGGCCGTCGTGGCGCGGGGCCGGTGCTCCTCCCCGGTGCGGGGAGGAGCACCGGCCCCGTGCTGCCTGCGGCGCGGGCTGCGCGGGCCCGGGTCGCGGTGGGCGTGTACGTGGGCCCGGGCGGGGCCGGGCGTGTACGTGGGCCCGGGGCGGCCTCGGGCGGACTACTTGAGGCCGGTGTCCAGCGCGGACATCAGGGTGCCGGACGGGGTGTCGCCGGACATCTCCCAGATCATGCCGCCGAGCAGGTTCTTCGACTTGAGGTAGGCGGTCTTCTGCGCGATCGACCAGGCGTCGTCGAAGGTCCACCACTGGCCGCCGGCTCCCGTGTAGCCGTACGTCGCAATGGACTTGGGGTCGTGGTAGACCTTGAGGCCGGAGAGGCTGGTGATCAGGTTGTTGTACCCGCGGGTACCGGCCTCGTCGGAGAACTGGCCCGGTGCGGCGCCGTTCGCCGACTGCCAGGCGCCGTTCGCGCCGCCGTCCGCGACGCTCTGCCAGCCGCGCCCGTAGAACGGGAAGCCGATGGTCAGCTTGCGCGGGTTGACCCCGGCGTTCAGGTACGTCTGGACGGCCGTGTCCACGCTGAAGTGGGTGGTGTACGGGTCGTTCGGGTCCTGGTAGAGGTTGGAGGCGTGGCCGGTGCGGTTCGGCTCCCAGGAGTTGTCGCTGCCCGAGCCGTGGAAGTCGTAGCCCTGGACGTTGGCGATGTCCAGCGAGCCGAAGATCTTCGAGAGGTCCCAGCCGGCGGCGACCTTCGCCGGGTCGGCCGGGGTGAAGGCGGTGAGCAGCTTGTGCGAGCCGCCCAACGCGTCCAGCTGCTTGCGGAATTCGGCCAGCAGCAGGGTCAGGTTGCCCTTGTCGTTGGCGCTCCAGTGGTTGCCCGGGTGGCCGTCGCCGGAGCCGGGCCACTCCCAGTCGAGGTCGATGCCGTCGAAGATGCCGGCGGCCACGCCGTCGCCGCCGGCGCCGTTGTAGGCCGGCAGGTTGCCCTTGATCCAGGTGTCGATGCAGGACTTGACGAACTTCTGCCGGGACGCGTCGGTGGCGGCGGCGTCGGAGAAGTACTTGGAGTAGGTCCAGCCGCCGAGCGAGACGACCACCTTCAGGTTCGGGTACTTGGCCTTGAGCTTCTTCAACTGGTTGAGGTTGCCGCGGAGTTTGCCCCAGCCGTCGTCGGCCACGCCGTCCACCGACTGGTCGGCGCTCATCGCCCGGCCGTAGTCCGCGTCGGCGTCACCGGCGCCGGTGCCCTGGTCGGGGTCCTCCGGGTTGCCGCTGGTGCCCTTGGTGACGCCCGCCATGCAGGTCAGGTTGACCGGATCGATGTTCTCGAAGGCGTAGTTGATGACGTCGAGCTTGGCGGCGGCGCCCGAGGTGTCCAGGTTCTTGACGAAGTACTGGCGGCCGTAGATGCCCCACTGGACGAAGTAGCCGACCCGGGCGTACTTTCCGGCGCCGACCAGGTCCGAGGTGGTCACGGAGAGCGGGGCGGACGCGGGTGAGGCGTTGTCGGCGGGGTCCCGGGCCTTCACGGTGAACGTGTAGGCGGTGGACGGCGACAGGCTGCCGACGGTCGCGCCGAGCGTGCTGCCGGTGACCGTGGCCGCCAGGGTGCTGCCCTGGTAGACGTCGTACGCGGCGACCCGGACGTTGTCGGTGGCGGCGTTCCAGGCGAGCTTCACGTCCGTCGAACCGACCGCCGTGGCCCGGAGGTTGGTCGGTGCGGTGGGCGGCGAGGTGTCGGTGGACGGGTCGAAGGTGGACGCGGTGACGGACGGGCTGAGCGGGCCGGTGTTGCCGCGGCTGTCCTTGGCCCGGACGGTCAGGGTGTACGAGGTGGCCGGGGTCAGGCCGGTGACCAGGACGCCGGTGGACGGGCCGGAGGCGAGCACGGTGCCGCCGCTCAGTACGTCGTAGCCGACGACCGGGAAGTCCCCGCCGGTGGCGGCCGGCCAGCTCAGCGCGACGGTGTGTGCGGTGGACTCGGTCACCGTCGGGGTGCCCGGCGCGGACGGCGGGACGTCCGCGGAGCCGTCGCACTTGTCGCCGTTGATGCGGCAGTTGAGCGGGGTGGAGACCGGCCCGTTGCCCACGAACCAGAAGCTGTACGGCTCGGTGGTGCTGTGGGCGTTGACGGTGGAGTTGTAGAACGCCGCCGTGGCGGTGACGTGCCGGCCGTTGACGGTGGCGGTGCCGTTGTAGCTGTTGCCGATGGTGACGCCGGCCGGGAGGTCGAACTCCAGGGTCCAGCCGCTCACCGCGGCGGCGTTGTCGTTGTGGACGATGTAGGTGCCCTGCCACCAGGAGCCGTTGTCGGCGGTGGTGAAGGTGGCGGTGAGCTTTCCGGCGGCGTTCGCCGGGGCGGCCAGCGCGGTGAGCGCGGCGAGGGGAAGGAGCAGGACGGAGAGCAGTGCCAGCAGTCTGCTGCGCACGCGCGGGCGCCCGGCCCGGGATCGAGCGGACATGGTTCTCCCTGTGGCTGTGGGGGTTGAACAGGGTGACGTAGAACCTTGGTTGATCCATTGATCCGTGTGCGATCGACGCCTGTGCCGTGGGGAGGCGAAGGCATGGGAACTGTAGGAGGACTGGACCAATGCGTCAACAGGTCTGTACCACTGACGGGCTCCCGGCCCCCGCCCCGGCCTCCGTCAGTTCGTTCCCGCCCCCGTCAGCTCGTCCCCGAGCGGGCTGCGCCGGTACAGCACCGAGCGGCCGTGCCGCGCCCGGGTGACCAGGCCGGTGGCGGCGAGGACGGAAAGGTGCTGGCTGACCGCGCCCGGGGTGACGCCGATGCGGAAGGCGAGGTCGGTCGTGGAGGCGGGCTCGGCGAGCAGCGCGAGCAGCCGGGCCTTCGGCGCGCCGACCAGCGCCGCCACGGCCTGCGGCGGCACCGGCGTGCCCCGGCCGGCCAGCCCGGCCTGCCCGCGTGCCGGGTAACTGATCTGCGGCGCACGGTCATTGCTGATCATCGTGATCGCGCCGCGGACGAAGAAGGTCGGACAGAGCACCAGGCCGCGCCCGTCCACGGGCGTCTCCACGTCCCCGTCCGTCCAGTTCCGGCTGATCGACAGGACGCCGTTCTCCCAGTGGAGCCGGTGGTCCAGGTCGGCGAAGAGGGCCGCCGCGCCGTGGTGGGCGAGCAGCCGGGCGCGGTAGACCAGGTCGGCCTCCAGAACGGCGCGGGCCTGCGGCCACCAGGTCGGGGCGAGGCACACCTCCCAGTACTCCTCCAGTGTGTCGGCGATCCGCGCCAACAGCCGTTCCGGGCGGGCGAGTCCGGCGGCGAGTGCGGCGGGCAGCGGTTGGCCGTGCGAGAGGAACGTCTGCTCCAGTTCGGCGCGCAACTGATCCGGGGGGAACGCCCGGACGGTCGCGATCTCGGAACGGAACTCGGGGGAGGGGGAGGTGGGGCGCGGCGTCAGGAAGTCGGGGACGAAGCGGTTCTCGGCGACGAGCGAGAGCAGAAGACGGGAGTCCAGCCGTTCGAAGGTGGGCCTGAGCTGCTCGAAGGCCCTGGTCTGGAGGTGGTAGACGCCCGGGTGGGTCCACATCCGCAGGCTGAGTGCCGCCTCGTGGATCGGGGAGACGGCGAACCAGGTGGTGGCGAGGTCGGCCAGGCGGAGCGTGAACCGGTGCACGGGGCATCCTTCTGCGGGGATCGGCCGGGGCGGGCGGTCCGGCTTAGGATTCAGCCAGAGCCTAAAGGAGTACTGGTCCGCTCCGGCGCGCGGTGGGATCCATGCATGACCACCTCGACGGCGGAGTCCTCCGCACCTTCCCCTGCCGTGCCCGAAGACCGGGCTGCGCCTGCGGCCCCCCGTGCCACCGGGGTCGCCGCCGCGCTGCGACGCCGGCTGCACCCCGACCCGACGGTCCGTCGGCTGGCGGGGATCACCCTGGTCAACACGGTGGGCAACGGCCTCTCCCTCTCCGTCGCGGTGCTGTTCTTCACCCGGGTGCTCGGCCTGAGCGCCGCCCAGCTGGGCCTCGGGATGACCGCCGCCGGCCTGTGCGGGGTCGTCGCGAGCGTGCCGGCCGGCCGGGCCGCCGACCGCTGGGGTGCGCGGCGGGTGCTGGTGGTGCTGGTGTCGGTGCAGGCGATCGGCACCGCCGGGTACGCGCTGGTGCACAGCTACCCGGCGTTCGTCGCGCTGGCCTGCCTGGTCTCCGCGGTCGACCGCGGCTCCGCCGCCACCCGGAACGCGCTCTACGCCGAGGTGCTGCCCGCCGACCGCCGGGTGGCGGGCCGGGCCCACCTGCGGGTGGTGACCAATGTCGGGATCTGCCTGGGAACGGCTGTCGGCGCGATCGCGCTCCAAGTGGACACCCGGCCGGTGTACCTGACGGCGATCCTGGCCGACGCCGCCTCCTTCGTGGCCGTCGCCGTGCTGTTCCACCGCCTCGACATCCCGCAGCGCCCGTCGGTGACCGGAGCGTCGGCGCCGTCCGAGCCGTCGGGGTCCGGGCTGGCAGCGTCGGAGCCGTCCGCGAAGACCGGAGTCGCGAACCCGTCGGACCCCTCGGGCCGGGGCGTCAAGCAGGGCCGGCGGCCGAACCCGGCGCTGCGGGACGGTCCGTTCCTGGCCGTGACGGTGCTGAACGCACTGCTCTGCCTGCAGTTCGCCGTCCTTGAAGTCGGCGTACCGCTCTGGATCGTCCAGGAGACCGACGCGCCGCGGATCACCGTCGCGGGCACCCTGATCGTCAACACCCTGCTGGTGATCACCCTGCAGGTGCGGGCCACCCGGGGCACCGAGGAGCGGACGGGGGCCGCCCGGGCCTGCGGGCGCGCCGGAGTGGTGCTGGCCGCCTCCTGCCTGGTCGTCTCGCTGGCGCACGGCCTGCCCGCGGTCGTCGCGGCCGTGGTGGTGCTCGGCGGGGTCGCGCTGCAGTCGCTCGGCGAGGTCGCCGCGCAGGCGGGCGGCTGGGCGCTCAGCTACGACCTCGCGGGCGAGCGCGATCACGGCGCCTACCAGGGCGTGTTCAACGCGGGGACGGCGGCGGCGCTGATGGCCGGTCCGGCGCTGGTCGGCGCCCTGGTCATCGGGTACGGCATGGTCGGCTGGGTCGTCCTGGGCGCGGTGCTGGCCGCGGCGGGGCTGGCGATGCGCCCCGCCGTCCGGTGGGCCGGGCGGCGGGAGGCGAGCCCCAGCGCGGTGTGAGACGCGACGGCCCCGGGCCGGCTACTCGGGGACGATCGCCATCGCCTCGATCTCCATCAGCACCTCGGGCTTGAACAGGGCGGCCACCTGCATCGCGGAGGAGGCCGGCAGCGGAAGGGAGCCGAAGTGCTCGTCGCGGGCCTCGCGGACGGCCGAGAGGTGGGCGATGTCCGTCATGAAGTAGGTGAGCTTCACGACGTGCTCGAACCCGGCCCCGGCGGCGGCCAGGCAACGCCGCAGGTTCTCGAAGACCTGCCGCGCCTGCGCCTTCGGATCGCCCTCGCCGACCAGGTTCCGCTGCTCGTCGAAGGCGACCTGGCCGGACACCTGGACCATCCGGCCGCTGCCGGTGACGACCTGGGTGTAGCCGGTACCGGGCGCGACTCCGGGGGGCTCGGTGATGTGGGTGAGGTGAGAGGTGGTCATGGCGCGGATCCTGATCCATGATCCGCCACAGCCGCAAGCCCCGGCCCCGACGGCCGACCGGCCTCAGCGCACCACCTCGGGCAGTTCGCGCAGGAACGGGCGGTCGGTGGAGGGGAGTTGGGCGGCCGGTCCGCCCGAGCGCAGCACCACGTCGAGGACGGCGTCCGGATCGGCGGCGTAACCACCGCCGGCCCACGCCGTGTTGGCCTCAACCACGGCCCAACGGCCCTCCTCCGTAAGCCCGACGTCCACCACGGCGGCACTGGGCAGCGGCGCGTCCGACGCCGACGCGGCCAGCACGTCGGCGGTGAAGGCGAGCACCTTGGCGGTTCCCCCGTCGGTTCCCCCGTCGGGTGCCCTGTCGGGTGCCCCGGCGGTCTCCAGCGGTGCGACGGACAGGTCACCGTCCACGGCGTAGCGGGAGCCGGCCCGCACCGCGCCGTCCAGGACGAACAGCCGGTACTCGACGCCGAACCGAACGACCTCGCTCACCAGCACCGGCGTGTCACCGTCCAGCAGTTCGGGCCCCGGCAGCGTCCCGCCGTCGGGGTGGACCCGGGCGGCGAACAGCTTGTCCACCGGCGGCTTGACGAAGGCCGGGCGGCGCAGCCGGCGCGCCTCGGCCAGGGTGCCGAAGGAGACCCGGCGTCCGGTCAGCGCGAGCGGCAGCCGGGTCAGCCAGTCGGCGGCGGGCTCCAGCAGGCCGAGGCCGAGCTCCCGTCCGACGGCGTCGCCGAACAGCGGTCCGCCATAGACGTGCACCGCCGAGCCGCGCAACCCGGGCGGCGCCTGCCAGGACGTCGCGGTGCACGCCCGCAGGCCGCGGCGTCCGGCGGCGGTGCGCAGCTGGAGGCCCGTCTCGTTGATGCGCGGCGCGAGCAGCAGGACGGGATCGGCGGTGGTCATGGCGACGATGCTGCCCCCGGTGCTGGGCCTGCCACCACCGGATTTCGGCGGGGAGGAGCGGCCGGGAGCCGGTAGCGCCCGGCCGGTCGGCTCCGGCCGAGGGGCGGGTGGGCTCTGGCCGAGGGGCGGGTGGTCATGCCAGAGTCGTGCCGCGTTGTCCGGGCACCTCCCGGACCGCACCCGCAGTTCCGACCCACCCGCAGTCCGACCCACCCTCAGCCGGAAAGCAGGCCCGCCGATGACCAGCGCAGCGCCCCTCGTCCACGTCAGCACCGCCGACGCCGTCACCACGCTCACCCTCGACTCGCCGCACAACCGCAACGCGCTCTCCACCCGGCTGATGGCCGAGCTGCACGCCGGGCTGGCCTCCGCCGCGGCCGACCCGGAGGTCCGCGCGGTGGTGCTCGGACACACCGGCAAGGTGTTCTGCGCGGGTGCCGACCTCTCCGAGGCGACCGGCGCGGACCCGACGGTCGGCCCGCGCGGCCTGGTCGAGCTCCAGCGGGCGATCGTGGACTGCGCGAAGCCGGTGATCGCCGTCATCGACGGGCACGTCCGGGCCGGCGGGCTCGGTCTGGTCGGCGCGGCCGACCTCGCCGTCGCCGGACCGGCCTCGACCTTCGCCTTCACCGAGGTGCGGCTCGGCCTCGCGCCCGCCGTCATCTCGCTGCCGCTGCGCCCGAAGCTGGAGCCGCGCGCCGCCTCCCGCTACTACCTCACCGGCGAGGTCTTCGACGCCGCCGAGGCCGCCCGGATCGGGCTGATCACCAGCGCCACCGACTCCGCCGAGTCCACCGGCGTGGTGCTGAAGGGCCTGCTGGACGCGCTGCGCCTGGGCTCCCCGCAGGGCCTGGCGGAGTCGAAGCGACTGGCCAACGCCGAGGTGGTGCGCTCCTTCGAGCGGGACTCGGACGAGCTGGTGGAGCTGTCGGCGCGGCTCTTCGGCTCGGAGGAGGCGCAGGAGGGGATGCGGTCGTTCCTGGAGAAGCGGCCCGCGCGCTGGGTGCGCTGACGGCGGGGTTCCCCGGGCGGCGGGGGCGCCGGGGGGCGGGGGGGGGGCGCCCCCCCCCCCCCCCCCCCCCCCCCCCCCCCCCCCCCCCCCCCCCCCCCCCCCCCCCCCCCCCCCCCCAAACCCCCGACACCAC
>NZ_JBHVSD010000054.1:0-17901 GCF_042885395.1 Kitasatospora sp. NPDC058063 | reverse complement strand
GCCCGGAGCAGCGGCTCCGGGCCGGGGCCTTCTCGCGAGGTCTCACTCCTCGGCGGGCAGCTGCGCCAGGTACGCCTCGATCTCCTCCTGGCCCGGCTCCGGCGCCAGCTCCGGGAACTCCGTCACCAGCAGCCGGGGCAGCCCCGGCACCGTCCACCCGCCGAACAGGTCGAGCGCCGCGTCGACCGCCGCCTCCTCGAACTGCCCGAAGTCCCCGGCCAGTTCGTCCGGCATCGGCCGCCCCTGCGCGGTCAGCTCGGCCAGGTTGCGGTAGCTGCGCCGCATCAGGCCCTGCTCCAGCAGCCGCCGGGCGCCGTCGGTGGCCATGCCGACCGACAGCACCCGGCCCGGGCCCCAGCCCTGCTCGTCCGGCTCGTCCAGCCAGCCGGCCGGCACCAGCGCCTCGTACGCGGCCAGCCGGTCCTCCTCCGCGAGCTCCGCGAAGCCGGCCAGCCAGTCCCGCACCGCCGCCCCGTCCGTGACGTCCACCCCGTACGCGTGCAGCAGCACCGCGTACAGCCGGGGCCAGGTCACCAGGTCGGCGCGGCGCAGCAGCCCGGCCGCGACCTCGCCCTGCCACTCGGCCTCCTCGTGCAGCCGCTCCTGGCGCTTGGCGTTCAGCCGCCGGGCCGCCCGCTGGTGGTCGATCAGCAGCCGGACGGCGTCGCCGTAGGCGAGCGGGTCCTCCTCGGGTGCGGGTTGGACGTACAGGTGGAGCCGCTCGTACAGCAGGTGCTCCACCGCGTCGGAGGTCAGTTCGGGCCAGCCGTCGTGCATCCTGCCGTCGCCCAGCTCCAGCAGCGCCAGCACCGCGCGCAGCGGCGCCTCGGCCACCGGCGCGCGGTCCTGCCCGGCCGCCCAGGCGAGCAGGTCGGCGGCCTTGGTGCGGGGGGCGAGCCGCAGGTCTTCGTCGTTCATAGTCCGAACGGTAGCCGCCGGGCGGGGATAGGGTCGGCAGCCATGGTCCCCGTACGACTCACCGGCCCGCGACTGGCCGTCCGCGAGTACCACCTCACCGAGGACGACGTGGACGCGCTGCACGCGCTGTTCGGCGACCCGGAGGTCACCCGCCACCTGCCCTTCGGGCCGAGCGGCCGGGAGGACTGCGCCGACCAGATCGAGCTCTACCTGGAGGAGGCGATGGCCGAGGAGCGGGACACCTACCGGCTCGCCGTCACCAGGCTCGCCGACGCCGAGGAGCCGGCGGACGCGACGCCGATCGGGCAGGCCTCGCTCACCCTGGACGGGCACCGCGCCGCTCAGCTCGGGTGCGTGCTCGCCCGCGGGTCCTGGGGCCGCGGCTACGCGGGCGAGACCGTCGGCCTGCTCTGCGACTTCGCCTTCGGCGCCCTGGACCTGCACCGGCTGGCCGCCCGGGTCGCCGTGGACAACGCCGCCTCCGTGAAGGTGCTCACCGGGCTGGGCTTCCGGCTGGAGGGCCGGCTGCGGCACGACGCGTTCAAGGACGGCGTCTGGTCCGACTCGTTCCTCTACGCGCTGCTCGCCGACGAGTGGCCGGGGGCGGGCACGCGGGGGCGGACGACCGGCTGACCGCCCGGGCCACGGACCACCGCTCGCCCCCCACCGGCTTACCCCGCTCCAGCGGCCGCCCGGCGGAGGGGGGTTAACCCCACCCCGGATGCGCCAGGCCTCCGGATCCCGTCCGGCCGGGCGTGTCCACCAGACTGGAGCCTGTCAGCGGGACGAACGACCGACAGTACGAGGGGCCGGGGGCCGGGAGCATGAGCAGCAGCCGCAGCATGGAGGACCGGGAGTGGGACGTCCTGGGCGGTCACGGTGACGACCCGCGCCCGGCCCGGGTCCGCCGGACCGAGCGGCGGCCGGCCGTGTGGCGGGCGCCGTTCTCGGCGTACTACTACCGCGAGGTCGGTTACGCGCTCAGCGGCCTGCCGGTGGCGATCGTCGGCTTCGTCGTCTCGATCACCCTGTTCTGCCTCGGCGTCGGCACCTTCGTCACCGTCATCGGTCTGCCCGTGCTGGGCGCCCTGACCAGCGTCGCCCGCGGTTTCGGCCGGCTGGAGCGGGCCCGGGTGCGCGGCCTGCTGGCCCTGGACGTCCCCGGCCCGGCGCCGGTGCGCCGGGTCCGCCAGGGCGGCTGGGGCGCGGTCACCGCGCGGCTCGCGGACGGGGCCGGCTGGAAGGCCGTGCTGTACCAGGTGGTGATGTTCCCCTGGGCGGTGCTCAGCTTCGTGGTGACGCTGGTGTTCCTGGTGCTCGGCTGGGCGCTGGCGCTCTACCCCGTGTACCACTGGGTCTTCCCGACGTACACCTCCTGGAAGGGGTACCGGTTGTTCGACTTCCACGACAGCCACGGCATCCGGCACGTGTACGACGTCCAGTCGCCCTGGCAGATCGCCGGGCTCTCGCTCCTCGGCGTGCTGCTGATCCTCCTCACCACGCAGCTGGTCCGCGGCCTGACCAACGTCAACCGGGTCGCTGCCCAGGGCCTGCTCGGCCGCTGACCGGCCGGCCCCGGCCGAGGACCCCGCCCGCGCCCCGCCCGCACCCCGGACGCCTCCGGATGCGGGCGGGGCCGCCGCGTGTTCGGATGACCGGGTGGCCGCCGTCGGCATTCCCGCCGTTCCCCCGGACGTCCTGGTCACCTCCCGGCCGCTGGACGAGTACTGCGCCCTGTTCGGCCTCACCCGGGCCCGGCTCGCCGCCCTGCCCGGCCCGGTCCTGGACTGCCCCGGCGGCGCGGCCGGCCTGGCCGCCGAGGCGCGCGGGCTGGGCTGCCGGGTGATCGCCGTCGATCCGGCGTACGCGCTGCCGCTGCCGGCGGTCGCGGACGCCGCGCTGGCCGCCCGGACGGCGATGGCCGCCGCGATGGCCGCCCGCCCGCAGCTCTACCCCTCGCCCCGCCCGTACCGCGCCGAGCGCTACCTGCGCAGCTGGGACCGCGCCCGCCTGCTGTTCGCCGCCGACTCGGCCGCCCACCCGCAGCAGTACGTGGCCGCCGCACTGCCCCGGCTGCCCTTCGTGGACGGCGCCTTCGCCCTCACCCTGAGCGGCTACCTGCTCTTCGCCTACCCCGAACTCTTCGGCCCTGAAAGCCAGTTGGCGGCGCTGACCGAGCTGGTCCGGGTCACCTCCCCGGACGGTGAGGTCCGGGTCCAGCCGCTGCACGACGGGTACGGCCGGCGCTGCGGCCACCTCGGCCCGCTGCGGTACGCGCTCGGCGAGCGCCGGATCGGCAGCGAGGTCCGCCGCTACCCCGGGCCGGTGGGCGGCCGACCGCGGCGGGTCCTGGTGCTGCGGGCCGCCGACCATCGTTGCCGGGCGCTCCGGCCGCCGGGCATGTAATAGTCACTGTCAGGGGTCACTCCTATACTCGCCCGTATGACCGACACGACGATCCGGCGCGCCGACGAGACCGACGCCGACCGGCTCACCGAACTGATTCAGGCCTCCTCCGCCTACCACGGCGAGTACGCGCCGATGATCGAGGGCTACCGGGTGACGCCCGAGTACCTCGCCCGCCATGAGGTGTTCCTCGCCGCCGACCCGGCCACCGGCCGGCTGCTCGGCTTCTACGGGCTGATCCGCGAACCGGCCGAACTGGACCTGATGTTCGTCGCCGACGAGGCCCAGGGGCTCGGCACCGGCCGCGCGCTGATCGCGCACATGCTGGAACTCGCCCGCGGAGCCGGGATCGCCGCCGTGCGGGTCGTCTCCAACCCGCCCGCCGAGCGCTTCTACCTGCGGGTGGGCGCCGAACGCGTCGGCACCTGCCCCGCGCGCGGGAGGATCACCTGGGACCGTCCCGAACTGCGCTTCACCGTCCTGGAGTTCACCGGCTAGAGGTCCCCTCGGCCAAGGGTCCGCCCTGCCCGCCCTGCTCGCCCGGTCCGCCCGGTCCGCCCGGTCCGCCCGGTCCGTCCGGTCCGCCCGGCTGGGCCGGCACGAGGGCCGGCGCCGGGAGCCGGGAGAGGATCTTTTCCGCCAGCCAACTGCGGTCCGACCCGTACGGAATGCCCCGCGGGTCGACCAGCTGCGTCGCCACCGCGTCCCGCAGTCGCTGCTCCCCGGCGGCGGGCAGCCGGGAGAGCAGCCCCCGGGCGGCCAGCAGCGCGTGGTACTGCTCGAAGCCCGAGCGCGGGCGCTCGATCGCGTCCAGCACGCTCGGCAGGTCCGCCAGCGCCGGATCGCCCTGCATCAGCGCGAGCGCCTGGATCCGCCGCCCCTCGGAGCCGTCCGCGAAGAGGGCCCGCACCTGGTCGGCGGTCAGCGCCGAACGCCGCGCGGTCGAGCGGACCTCCGCCACCACGCCCTCCGGCCCGGCCGGCGCGCCGGAGGAGGGCGGCAGCTGCCCGGCCAGCGCGGCCGGGCGCTCCGCGCTGCCGCCCAGCAGTCCGAGCTGCTGCATCGCGCGGACCCGCAGGTCGTCCGCGCCCACCTTGTCGCCGTGCCGGTCGCGGTCCTGCCCGGCGAGGAAGAGGTCCAGCGCCTGGTCGGTCTCGGTCAGCGCCTGCGGCAGTGCCAGCCGGGTCACCAGCCAGCCGGCCAGGAACCCGAAGACCAGGAAGTACAGCACCAGCGCCGCCGCGAACGGTGCGACGTCCCGGCCGCCGCCGAGCGCGGGCGCCAGCGCCGCGCCGAGGTCGTGCAGCCGCTCGCCGAGCGAGCCGAGCTGGGTCAGCCCGACGCCCAGCAGCACCTTGGTCAGCCAGTCCGAGACCTGCTCCAAATTGGTGTTCGGCGCGTACGAGCCCTGCGGCTCGCCGGCAGCGGCCCCGCCGCGCACCCGGGGCACCCCGAAGAGGAAGCCCAGTGCGCCGCCGAGCACCACCGAGGCCCCGATCACCACCAGCCCGCCGCCGAGCACCTGCCAGGCGTGCTCCCGGCCGAGCGCGAACAGCAGCAGTCCGAGCAGTCCCGTCCCGGCCAGCACCCCGGTGGCGCCCCACTGCGCCGTCCGCAGCGTCGCCCCGCCACCGCCCGGCCGTCGCGCCTTCGCCATCGCCCACCCCCTGTGTCCGCGTCGCTCCGCTCCGGAACGCGCGCCGACTCTAGCGCCGCGGCCCCCGCGCGGAAACGTGGGGCCGGTGCCCCGGACACGGCGCGGGGAGCCTCCGGAATCGTGCCGGAAGCTCCCCGGGAACGCAGACGGCCCGCGGACTGCTCCTCCGCGCCGGCCCGTGCACTGGCCGGGCGCCGAGGCACCGGGGATGTACCGGTGAGACCGCGGGCCGGGTGACTGCTGTGGATTTCGCCTGCCGGAGGCCAGGGGCCTCATCCTGCGCAGGCAGGGGCGGCTCTAGCGAGCAGCCACCTCACGCATCCTGATGGAACTCAACTCAGGATCACCTCCTTTCAGTGTGCTGCCACGATAGGCAGCCCGCCGGACGGAGGGCAACGGGTTATTTCGCGGAGCCCCGCCCGGCCCCGGTGACGGCCGTGCGGAGCGTGCCCGGATCCGCTGCTCAGGCGGTCTTGAGCTGGTCCTGGAGCTTGGTGAAGTCGACCGTGTTGTCGGCCGACGGGGCCTGGATGGTCAGCGGCTTGTCGAAGTCGCTGAAGTCGATCTTGCCGTTGCCGTCCTTGGCACCCGAGTGCTCGACCCGCACCGGGTAGGGCTTGCCCTCGGTGGCGATCTGCATGGTCGTGACCTCGCCCTTGGAGTCGGCGACCTTCAGGCTGAAGGTCTTCACGCCGTTGACGTTGCCCGCGGAGCCCTTCTCCACCTTGTCGTTGCCGCTCTTGTCGGCGGTGATCTTCTTGCTGAACTCGGCGAGGTTGCAGACGCTGATCAGGGAGCCCATCGACGGGTCGCTCTCGAAGCCCGTCAGGTAGCGGCCCTTGAACAGCTCGGCGGCCTTGGCGCCGTTCGGGCCGCCCACGTTGGTCCAGAAGTCCTTGTCCGGCTTGACGTACGAGGTCTTGCCGTCGCTGATGATCTCGAACTTGCCCATGCCGGGCATCGCCATGGTGCCGGTGCACTGGCTCTTGTTGTCCAGCGCCAGGTTCAGCTCCATGCTGCCCTCGCCGGTGTCGACGGTGCCGACCATCTTGAGGGAGCTCGCGGAGGCCAGGGCGTCCTTGGCCTGCTTCGCGATGTCCTGGGCGCTGAGCTTGTCGGTGTCGAGCTTCTGCGCGGCACCCGCCTTGGCGTCGCCGCCCGTCCCGTCGCTCTTGGTGCTGCCGCACGCCGCGGTGCCGGCTGCCAGGACGAGGCATATCGCGGCGGTGCTGACCAGTCGCTTCGACAGCATGTGGTTCTTCCTGTCCGGGTGGCCCGAACAGCCCCCCAATGAGATGAATTTTTCCTCAGTATGGTTCAGGACCCTGACAGGTGATCGTGGGACCGGCCGCTGTTACAGCTTCGTGGCAGGACCGTCCTTCGTCCGCACCCGGGAACGCGAAAGGCCCGGAGGACGAATCCTCCGGGCCTTCCGGCTACTGAGTAGCGGGGACAGGATTTGAACCTGCGACCTCTGGGTTATGAGCCCAGCGAGCTACCGAGCTGCTCCACCCCGCGTCGGTGAACACAACAATACGGGGAAGTCGCCGATATGGGAAATCGGTTCCTCAGGGCGCCCTGGCGACCCGCCGCCGACCGGGTGCCGGGTGCCGCGACGCACGGCACCTCGCCCAGGCCGCGAAGGCGACCAGCGCGGCGAAGCAGGGCACCATCAGCGCCCCGTACACCACCAGGAAGCCGTCCGTGCCGAGGTCGGCGGCGGCGTTCCAGGTGCCGTGCAGCGCCATCGCCAGCAGCAGCCCGGCCGGCACCGCCAGCCGGGCCAGCCAGCGCCGCGCGGTGGTGAGGGCGACGGCCAGGCCGATCCCGGTGAGCGCGGTGAACAGCGGGTGGGCGAAGGGCGAGAGCAGGGCGCGCAGCACGAAGGTCTGCACGGTGCTGTCGAAGTCGCGCAGGCTGGGCGGGTCGCCGAGGCCGATGCTGTCCAGCCGCTGCCGCTGGTCGCTGCTGAAGGCCCGGCCCAGGTAGAGGGCGTTCTCGGTGAACGCGAAGCCGCAGGCGGTCATCCCGCCGAGCACCACCCCGGCGGCCAGGGTGCGCGGCCGGGAACGCCGGTGCGGCGCCCCGGAGGGCGGGGCCGGGCGCAGGTACGGCAGCGGCCGCAGGTACGGGCGCAGGCGCAGTCGGCCGCGGGCGTGCGGCCCGACCGGGTGGCGCGGGTGCGGGCGGGGGTTCCGGGGCGCGGGCGACCGGCGCAGCAGCGGCGCGCAGGGGCGTCCGGTGCGGCGGCCGCGGCAGCGCAGCCGCTGGCCGAGCGGGAGCAGGAGCACCAGCAGGGCGGTGGCCTTGGCGGTCTCCTCGATCACCGGGGTGGCGATCCCGGCGCCGAGCAGTTCCCCGAACGGGCCCCGGTGGCGGGTCAGGTAGCTCGTCGTCCAGTTGTTGGCCAGGATGGCGACGGTGGTGGCCGCGCAGGCGCCCCAGCCGAGGCAGAACACGGTGTGCCGCAGCGGGACCCGGGCGGTGAGGTTGAGCCAGGCCAGGCCACCGAGCACGAACGGCAGCGGCACCACCGCCAGGCCCAGGCCGACCAGCAGTCCGACGGTGCCGGTCTGCCGCTGGACCAGGTGCAGGATCAGCACCCCGCAGCCGATCAGGGTCAGGACGGCGGTCGCGGTGACCGAGGAGAGCGCCACCGAGCGGCTGCGGCCCGGCGGGGCCCCGGGGGCGGTGGTGCCGGCGCGGAGGACGTGGTCGACGGCCGGGAGCGGCCCGGCGGCGGTACCCGGCCGGGGCAGCAGGCGATGCGCCCGGTGCCTCCGGGGCCCCGGAATGGTCCGGGTGTCGCCGGTGCTCGGGACCGTCTCCGGTGCGTCGGCGGCTGCTCGAACCGTCGTGCGACCGCCCGTCCGGAACCCGCCGCCGGACGGGCTGCCCATGCGGCACAGGGTAGGCCACGGCGGCGGCCCGCCGGGAGGAGTCGGGACGAACCGTCCCTCCCGGGCCCGCCCGTCCGGCCGCCGCGCGGCCGCCCGTTCGAACGGTGCCGGAGGGTCAGCGGCGGCGGAACAGCAGGTCGTGGACGACGTGCCCCTTGGCGATCCCGGCCCGTTCGAACTTGGTGACCGGACGCCAGTCCGGCCTCGGGGCGTAGCCCGGAATGCTGCCGTCCGGGTGGTCCCCGGGCTCCAGCCAGCCGGTCCCGTCGCCCTCGGGGTGCAGGTTCTCCAGCTCCGGAGAGGCGGACAGCACGGCCAGCATCTGCTCCGCGTACGGCTCCCAGTCGGTGGCGCAGTGCACCAGCGCGCCGGGGGCGAGCCGGGGCAGCACCAGGTCGAGGAACGAGGGCTGGACCAGCCGGCGCTTGTGGTGCTTCGGCTTGGGCCACGGGTCGGCGAAGTAGACCCGCAGACCGGCCAGCGAGGCGTCCGGGAGCATGTCGCGCAGCAGGATCACCGCGTCGCCGGCGGCGGTCCGGACGTTGTGGGAGCCGTCCCGCTCCAGCAGGCCGAGCAGGTTGCCGTGGCCGGGGGTGTGCACGTCGGCGGCGAGGATGCCCATGGCCGGGTCGGCGGCGGCCATCGCGGCGGTGGTCTCGCCCATGCCGAAGCCGATCTCCAGGGTCACCGGCAGGCCGTCGAACAGCTCCCGCGGGTCCAGCGGGGTGCCGTCGATGGGGATGCCGTACGTCTCCCAGCTCCGGTCCAGGGCGCTCGCCTGGGCGTTGGTCATCCGGCCCCGGCGCGGCTGGAAGCTGCGGATGCGACGCTCGCGGTGCTGGGCCTCGGTGGCCTTGTGCGGGTACATCGGCGCGGGGTAGGCGGCCGGCGCGGCGGACATCCGGGCGGACGGCGAGGGCTGGGGGATCGGGGCGGTGGCAGTCACAATCACCCGAGTCTACGGGGCTGTCGGGGCTCTCCGGCCGGGCCTGTGACCGGGCTCATCCACCGGCCCGGCCGGCGCCCGGCCCACCCGTCGGCGGCCGGGGAACGGGGAAGGAGCCGCACCCCCGTGACGGCTCCTTCCCCTTCCTCCCGGCGTCGGCCCCCCGACCGGCGCCGGCTCCTGCCGCGGCCGTCCCCTCCCCGCCGCGGCCGGGCCCGGTCGGCGCGGGCTCCCCGGCCCGGACCGTCCCGCCGCTCCGCTACTCCTCCCAGGGCCAGCCGGCGTTCGCCCCGGATTCCAGGAGCGGGATCAGCCGGAAGGCCGCGTCGCCCAGGCCACCGAAGGTGTGCCGGTGGGCGCCGCCGGGGCCGTGGCCCGGGGCGTAGCCGGCCAGGTTCCAGGTGTAGACGGGCACGTGGGCCGGGACGGCGGCGAGGGGGTCGCCGCCCCAGCGGCCGGGGCCGGTCTGCTCGTCGGTGACGATCACCACCCGGTCGTGGCCGCGGTAGTGGGTGCGGACGGCGTCGGCGGTGTTGGTGCCGCCGAGATCGGAGAAACGTTCCAGCACACGCAGTACCGCCTCGCCCCGGCCGACGTCGACCACCCGGCTGGTGGTGCCGAACTCGACCAGGTCCGCCTCGGCGGCCCGGACCTTCAGCGCGGTGCCGAAGATCGCCGCCGAGTCCGCCCGGTTGAGCTCGGTCGGCCCGCCGGAGCGGTCGAACATCGAACCGGAGCGGTCCACCAGGATCAGCGTCCGGCCCGGCAGTTCGGGCACGTTGGCCAGCGAGTGACCGAGCGCCGTCTCCAGCGCGTGCCCCCAGCGCAGCGAGGGCACGTTGCGGTGCGCGGCCAGGTAGCGGAACGGGAACTGGCGCGAGCGCCGCACCTCGGCCTTGTCGGAGATCCGCCGGGCCACCTCGGCCGCGACGGCGTCCGAGACCCCGGCCCGGTCGAAGTTGCGCAGGTTCCGGACCAGCGCCATCGGGCCCATCGACGGGATGACCGCCGCCCAGACGTCCGCGTCCAACGGCCCCTGCAGCCAGCCCGCCAGCGCCTCCCAGGTCAGCCCGGCGGCGGCCAGCCGCGCGGCGCCGCCCTCGGCGGTCACCGCCGCCCGGCGCTCCTCGACGGGCAGCGCCAGCAGCTCGCGGTTGGCGGTCAGCGTCCGGTCGGCGGCCGGCGGGACGGCCTCGTCCGGGCGGTGCCTGCGGTCCAGCGCGTACGCGAACAGGGCACCCTGCCACTCCTTCGCCGGGTCCGGCGAGGGGTGGGTCAGCTCGATCACGTCGCCGAAGCGGTAGCCCTTGCCCGCCGTGTCGTACTTGAGCAGCGCGCGGGCGTCGTACAGGTGCCGGACGGCGTCCGCGACCCCGCGCTTGAGCGGCTTGGGCAGCGCCCGGCCGTAACGCGAGGTCCAGTAGGCGAGCAGCTCGCCCGGCTCGTCGGCGCGCCGCAGCACCGCCGCGACGGCCTGCCGGGAGTGTCCGTGAGCGCCCGCGTCCAGCCGGGCGCGGGTGAACTCGGCGGCGCCGACCAGCGCGGCGGTGCGCATGTGGGCGCCGTAGCGCAGCCAGCGCAGCAGCCCGACGGTCCACTCCGGCTCGGCGACGGCGAGTTCGCGCACCAGCGCGGTGTAGCGGTCGTCGCGGTTGCCGCCGCGCTCGTAGAAGGTGTCCTGGCCGACCATGTTGGCGATCGCCAGCAGGAAGAGCTCGGACTTGCGGTCCCGGACGTAGCCCGGGCCGCCGTTGTGGTTGACGGTGCGCTCGCCGGTGGTGGCCACCGGCGAGTTCGGACCGGCCTTGGTCCTGCGGAAGTTGAACCTGGACATGCGGAAGCCCCCCTCGGCGTGCTGGTGTCAGTGGGGAGGGAGGCATGCTGCGGCAGCGGTGCCCGGGGCCGTCATGGCTGACGCGGACCCGGGCACCACGAAGAGCTGCCTCCCGAGATCAAAGGTGGCGGCGGTGTTTCGCGGGCTCGAACCGCAGCGCCCTGGGGGCGCCTCACCAAGAAGTAACCGCTGCCGTCGCACCGGGAGGTGCGGACGAACTGTTCACGTACAGGTGTCCAGAGATCGAAGGCGGCTGAGGTGACATAGCTGCTCTACCGACTGAGCTACACCGGCGAGTACCGGCGGCGGGACTCGAACCCGCGACACGCCCATTAAGAGTGGAAGTAACCCCTGCCTGCGCACCTGGACGAGAGAGACCATAGCGAGGCCCCTCTCGCCACCGCACTCCATTTACCGCCGGACCGCCCTTTACCGCCGGACCGCCTCGCCCGACCGCCGTCCCGTCCGCTCACGCCGGAGCGACGATCACCGCCCGGGCCCGCTCGGTCAGTTCCCGCACCCGGCGTTCCCCCTGGAAGGGCTCCAGCCGCCGCAGCATCTCCACCACGTACTCCCGGCTGCGCTGCGAGGAGATCCGGCCGGCCACCTCGACGGCGCGCTCGCCGGCGGCGACCGCGGCGTCCAGGTCGCCCGCCTCCGCCTCGGCCATCGCCGAGACCACCAGCCGCAGGCCGTGCGAGCGGACGAAGCCCTCGGTGGGCGTGGCCAGCGCCTCGCGGGTGAACTGCCGGACCTTGGAGGGCACTCCGAGGTCACGGAAGCACTCGGCGGCGTCGGCGGCGAGCCGGTCGTAGGCGTAGAAGTCCATCCACGCCGGATCGGGATCCCCGGCGCGCGCCCGTTCGAGCGCGCTCTCCGCCGCGCCGAGCGCCGTCGCACACGCCGCCGCGTTGCGGGCCTTGGCCTGGGCCCGGGCCTCCACCAGGTGGAAGAAGCTCATGGTGCGGGCGGTGGCCAGGCCCCGGTTGCGCTCCAGCGCGGCCTGGGCGAGGTCGACGGCCTCCTCGGCGAAGCCCCGGTAGCCCGCCTGGAGGCTCATCGAGGCCAGCACGTAGCCGCCGAGCGGGACGTCGGCGGCGGCCCGGGCGAGCCGCAGCGCCTGGATGTAGTAGCGCTGGGCGGCCTCGTGCTGCCCGGTGTCGAAGGCCATCCAGCCGGCCAGCCTGGTCAGTTCGGCGGTCGCGCCGAACAGCGCCCGGCCGACCGCGTCGCTGTACGAGGCGAGCAGCAGCGGCGCCGCCTCCACCCGCAGGCACTCCGGCACCATCGACGAACGCCAGTCGCCACCGCCGTACTTGGAGTCCCAGCGGCGGGCCTCCTGGGCGGCCTCGCGGAGCTTGGCGGCGTCCGAGTGGCCGACCCGGTAGGAGGAGGTGTCGGTGGGGGAGCGCGGCACCTCGCGGGCCACCGAGCCGTCCGCGGGGGTGATCAGCCAGCGGGAGACGGGGGTCGCGTAGGCGGCGACCGAGAAGGTGCCGGCCAGGCTGTCGCTCCAGCGGCCGCCGCCGGGGCCCCGGCGCAGGTCGAGGTCGACCCGCCACAGGTCGGTCGCCGAGCGGACCGCGTCGGCGACCTCGCGGGGGAAGGCCAGGCCGAGTTCGGGCGCCGGGTCGGTGTCGCCCAGGCCGATCTCCTCCAGCGGGACGGGCCGGCCGAGCTTGCCGCCGATCGCGGTGGCGATCAGGTGCGGGACGGGCCCCTGCGGCACCATGCCCTTGCTGACCCAGCGGGCCACCGAGGTCTTGTCGTACCGCAGGGTCAGCCCGCGTTGGGCGCCGAGGTCGTTGACCCGGCGGGCCAGTCCGGCGTTGCTGATCTGGGCGAGGGTCAGGAGCGTGCCGAGCCGTTCGTTCGGTCCACGTGGGCTGACGGTCATGGTGGCGGCTGCACCTCCTGCGGCCTTGTGCGCGGGGCCCGGGCGGCACCGGGCCGTAGCTGCTGTACCTAGCGTAGTCGGACGCGTTCCGACGGTTAAGAGGTCGCATTCCGGATGGCGGGATCGCGCACTCGGCCGTGCCGCACCGGAGTTGGTCCGGACCGCTCGGATCCGGCCGACCGTGCCGCGCGCCGGAGCGTCGTGCTCCGGTCCCGTGTACACGTGCGCCCGGCCGTGCCCCCTGGCCCGACCGGCTGGTCGGCGATTCGCTGGTGGTCGTGGGTCGGCCTGCCGTCGAGGACCCGGCGGGCCGGGGGACGCCGCCGCCTCAATCCCCGCGGGTGGTGGTGAAGTCCGGGAGGGCATGCGGATACCCTCCCGGGCCGGGCGACGCCTTTCGGCCATCTCGCGATGCCCATGCCAAGGCGTTTCGCCGGCGGTCCGGGCCGGGGAGGGGGAGGCCCGGCCCGCCCGCTCCCCGGAGCACCGGGCGGATCGAACTCCCTTCCGGCGGACGGAACTTGCCCACGCGCAGTGATCGCGCACCGGACGGAGCTCCGGCCGGGAGCGGGCCCGCGCGCGCATCGGTGCCCGCCCGCACGGCCCCGCGGCCCGTCGAACGGCCGGTCCGAACGGAGGCGGAACCCCGGAACACCGGCCACGGCGACGCCCGGCGGTGGCACGATGTCTCCTGACGGCGCGTCCGAGCTGCGGGGACCCGCCGGGACGCGCCCGGGCCGCCACGGCAGCACCACCCGGCCGCCCGGCGGGCGGCGAACGCGCCGCACGGATGCAGGTCCTCGTCCGGTGGAGGCGCGATGCGGTGGCTGACGGGCTGGTGCACGGGTACGCCGAGCGCGGGCTTCCCGGCGCACGAAGTGCGCGGCGGGGTCGAGCCGATCGCCGCCCGCCCGCTGTGGTCCGGGCCCGACCCGCTCTGGGCCGTGGGCGACTGGCGCCCCGCGGAGATCCGCCTGGTCACCCACCGCCCCGGCGCCCCCGCCGTGGTCAGCACCGGCCCGACCGAGCCCGACCGGACCGAGGACACCCCCGCCACCACCCGGCTCGCCGTCCTCGGCCACTGCGGAGCCACCGACGCCGAGCTCGCCGCCGGCCTCGCCGCCGCCCGCGGCGGCGCCGTCCGCCACCTCACCGCCTGGCCCGGCAGCTACACCGTCGTGCTGCGCTCCGGCCCCCGCTCCACCCTGCTGCTCACCGACCTCGCCGGCGCCCGGCCCGTCTTCCACACCCCGTGGGCCGGCGGCACCGCGTACGCCACCGCCGCCCTGCCGCTCGCCGACCTGGTCGGCGCCCCGCTGGACACCGGCCACCTCGCCGCCCGGCTCGCCTGCCCGGAGTCCCCCGAGGCGCTCGGCGCCGGCACCCCGTACCTGGGCGTCCAGCGGGTGCCGCCCGGCCACGTGCTCGGCATCCGCGGCGGCCGCCCGTACCTGTCCGGCTACGACGACCCGGCCGGCGCCGAGCAGCCGCGCGACGAGGCGCCCGCCGTCCGCGAACTCACCCGCGCCCTGCTGGAGTCCGTCCGCTCCCGGGTCCGCACCACCACGCCGGTCCCCGACCCGGTCGGACGGGCCCGGCTCGGCGTCGACCTCTCGTACGGGACGGCCTCCGCGACCGTCGCCCTGCTCGCCGCCGCCGTCCCGCTGCCGGCGGTGCCCGCGGCCACTGCGGCGGCCCGGGCGGCCACCGCCGGGGCCAGGAGCGGCGCGGTCAAGGGCTCCTGGGCCCGCGCCGCCGCCCGGGAGGCCGCCGCCCCCGAGCGGTTGGCCGCCGTCACGCTCGGCGAGACCGGGCCCCCGGCCGGCCTCGCGCTCGCCCCCGACACCCCACGGCTGCGGCACACCGTGCTCGACCCCGGACCGGACACCCTCCCGTACGCCGGGCCGGGAGCCGACCCCCGGGCGGGCCGGCTCACCGACGAGCCCGGGCCCGAACTCGTCGCCGCCGCCCGGGCCGAGGCCCGCTTCGACGCCGGCGGCACCGACCACCTCACCGGCTACGGCGCCCGCCAGGTCCTGGACGGACACCCGGCCCGGCTCGCCGACCTCGTCCGAGCCGGGCGGCCGCGCGAACTCCTGCCCCCGGTCGTCGCCCTGGCCGGCGTCGACCGGGCGGCCGCGGGCGTCCTCACCGGCACGCTGCGCACCCCGCTCACCGTGCTCCGGGCCGCGCACCGGCTCTCCCGGGTCCGCTACGCCGAGGCGCTGGACGAGGTGGCCGCCAAGCTGACCGCCCGCCACGTCCCGGACGGCGGCGGCACGGCGGGGGCCCGTTCGGCCGTCGACCTCGCCTGGTGCGTGCCCGGCCCGGCCGCCCGCTGGCTCTCCGACGAGGCGCTCTCCTCGGTGGCGCTGCGGCTCCGCCTGGCGGCGCGCAAACCGGCGCCCGAGGAGCACCCCGGCGCGTACCGGGCCCGACACGCCCTCTACCGGCAGGCGCGCGGGTTCCGCACGCTCGTGCACGCCGCCGAACAGCCCGGCCAGCGGCTGCACGCCCCCTTCCTCGACAACCAGGTGGTGCGCGCCGCCCGGCTGCTGCCCGACGACGTCCGCCTCCAGCCCGGCGCCCGGCACGCCCTCCTGCACGCCGTCCTCACCGGCGCCGGCCGCACCGACCTGCCCCCCGACTGGGGCCGCGGCCCCCGCCCCGACCGCACCGCCCCCGCCCGCGCGGGCCTGCGCCTCGCCGCCGACGGCCTCGCCGAACTCTTCGACGCCCCGCTGCTCGCCGAAGCCGGCCTCATCGACCTCCCCGCCGTTCACGCCCGCCTCGCCCGCTCGGCCGACCCCGCCACCCCCCTCTCCCCCGCGGACCTCGCCGGCCTCGCCGACCTCGTCTCCACCGAGCTCTGGCTCCGCCGGGTCCGCGCCCGCCGCCACGGCGCCTGCTGGACCGGCCTGCCCAGCCCCCGGCGGCCCGCCCTCACCTCCTGAGCCTGTGGAGCCCGCCCCCGCACCCCGCCCTGCGGCGCGGTTGCCGGGGCCGGGTCGGGGCGGCGGTGATGATGGCGGGGGTGTGGATCCGGGGCGAGGAGGGTGCGCGGTGGCCGGTGGGAGCGCGGGGCGGGAGGTGCCCGTCGTGCTGTCGGTGCTCGGCCGGCCGCCGACGGGGCGGCCGCCGGGGGTGCTGGCGGCGTGCGACGGCTCGGACGGGTCGCTGTGGGCGCTCGACCGGGCGATGACGGAGGCCGAGCTGTTCGGGCTGCCGCTGTACGTGCTCGCGGTGGTCAACCCGGCACCGGCCGGCTACCCGCCGGGGATGGCGGAGCTGGTGCAGGAGAGCGTGGAGACGCTGGTCGAGAGCATGGCGGACGGGCTGCGCCGCTCGGTGGCCGCCGTGCAGCGCCAGCGCCCCGCGCCGTACGCGGGGGAGCTGTCGCTGCACGTGGTGCTGGGCAGCGTGATCGAGGTGCTGCTGGAGGCCGCGACCCGACAGCACACGCTGGTGATCGGGACCCGGGGCAACGGCGGCTTCGCCCGGCTGCTGATGGGCTCGGTGAGTTCGGCGGTGGTGCACCACGCGGCCTGCCCGGTGCTGGTGGTCCCGGCGCCGCCCGCGGTGTGATCCGCTGCACGGACCGGGCCGCCGGGAATGCACCGAGATGGTTCATCGTTCACCCATCTTGTACACATTCGCCAAGACGCCCCCTGGAGCCCCCCGCAATGAAGGTCGAGATCTGGAGCGACATCGCCTGTCCCTGGTGCTACATCGGCAAGCGCCGTTTCGAGCAGGCCCTGGCGGACTTCCCGGGCAAGGAGCAGGTCGAGGTCGTCTACCGCCCGTACCAGCTGGTCCCGGACGCTCCCGCGACCGCGAGCCCGCACCGCGCCTGGCTGGCCGAGCGCTACGGCCCGCAGTCGGTGGCGATGGACGCGCGGGTGGCCGAGCTGGGCCTCGCCGAGGGCATCACGTACGACTTCGACGCCGCGCTGCACGCCAACACCCTCCTGGGCCACCGGCTGCTGCACCTCGCCGAGGTCGAGTACGGCCCGGCCGTCCAGGGGCGGCTGAAGGAGGCGCTGCTGAAGGCGCACTTCACCGACGGCGTCGACGTCGGTGACCGCGCCGCGCTGGCCGACGTCGCCGTGGCGGCCGGCCTGGACCGGGACCGGGTGACCGCCTACCTGGCGGGCGACGAGGGCGTCGCCGAGGTTGACGCCCAGCTGGCCGAGGGCCGCGAGCTGGGCATCAACGCCGTGCCGACCTTCGTCTTCGAGGGCAAGTGGGCCGTCCAGGGCGGCCAGGACGCCGAGACCTTCCGCAAGGTGCTGGACCAGGTCGCCGCCGAGATCGGCGAGCGCCGTCCCGCCCCGGTGCAGGTCGCCCCGGCCGGGGAGGCCTGCGCGGACGGCTCCTGCGCCATCTGACGCCCGGCCGTCCGGCGCCGACCGGGCGCACGGCACCGCGGACCCGAGGCCCGCTCCAGGACTCCTGGAGCGGGCCTTCGTCATGACCGGCCGGAGACCCGACCGGAGGAGCACCCGGAGGCCCGGCCGGAGGACCACCCGGAGGCCCGACCGGAGCGGGCGCCGGTCACGAGCACCGGAAGCGGGCCTGGGCCCAGTCCGCGACGTTCAGCGCCGACCAGATCCCGCTCACCGGCGTGACCACCAGCTTGACCGACTTCTGCCCGGCCAGCGGCACGTGCACCGGCACCGCGTCGTCACCGACGGCCAGCGCGCGGGAGCTCCACAGGGTGCTGCCGTCGCCGCCCTGGACCGAGAAGACGACCCTGCCCGGCGAGAGCGTGGCGTCGTCCACCCCGGCCACCGCGTCGAAGGACGCGCAGCTGCGGTTGAGGTCGATCACGGTGGTCGCCGGAGCGTGCACGGTGATCGCGTGCGGGTGGTAGTCGCCGCCGATCCAGCCGCCGTCACGCTGCCAGAAGTTGTCGCTGCCCTTCTGCCGGATGCTCGGCTCGGGCGGCGGCACCCGGTTGTTGCCGGGCTTGAGCACCGGCAGCGAGTTGCCCCAGAAGTCACTGAGGATCGGCGGCACCGGCGTGGTGACGGTCGGGGTCGGCACCGGCGGCAGGGTGGGCGTCGGCACCACCGGGACGTCGGGCGTGGGCAGCGGCGGCAGGGTCGGCACGGGCACGACCGGGGGAGTGAAGGTCGGCTTCGGCGCCTTCGAGCTGCTGGGCGCGGGCGTGACCGGCTCCGGCGCCCCGGTGGTGGCGGGCTGCGGAGTCCGGGAGGCGGCGGCCGGCTGGGCCGCGGGGCTCGCCGCGGGCGCCTCCGGGGCCGGATCGGCGGCGCCGGGCGCCGGAGCCGGAGCCGGCGCCGGGGCCGCGGTGGGCGCGGCCGGGGGCGGTGCCGCAGC
>NZ_JBHVSD010000053.1:0-18241 GCF_042885395.1 Kitasatospora sp. NPDC058063 | reverse complement strand
GGCCCGGCCGGTCCGGCGGCGGCAGTGGCGGGTTCGCCGTGAGCGCCCTTGGCGTGGTCGATGATCTCGTGCACGCGCCAGATGGCGATCGGGACGACCGTGGCGAGCGGGATCGCCATCCACCCCTGCAGCCGCCACTGTCCGTCAGCATTCTTCTCGACGCCGAGGACGTGCAGGTCGGTCAGAATCGCGGCGATCTGGCACAGCACCATCACGGCAAGCGCGATCCGCATCTCCCGCTGGAGCTTGCTGCGGGTCGCGGCGACCACCCACCCGTCCAGGCAGACCGCGAGCAGCCAGGCCAGCGCGGAGTGCATGCCGGCCGTGACGGCCAGGGCGTGCTCCTTGTAGGAGGTGTACGCCAGGCCGGCCCCGAGCACGGCCCGGGTCAGCAGGAACGGCACCAGGCGGGCCCGGTTCGCCGCCGCCCGGCGCAGCGTCCGGCGCCACCAGCGCTGCTGCCGCTGGGCCCGGCGCTGATCCAGCTGCTCCTGCTCGGCGCGCAGGGCGGCGACCTGCTCCTGCGTCTCGGCGAGTTCGGCCAGCGCGGTGGCGGTGACCTGCTCGGCGTCCCGGCGCGCGGCCACCAGCAGGCGCTGAACGTCCGCCTCGGCCTTGCCGCGGACGGAGCCGGCCTGCCGCAGCTGCTCCCCGGCCCGCTGGCGGGCCTGCTCGATCTGCGCCTGGGCGTCGTCCTGGAGCTCCTGGGCCTCGGACAGGCCGCGCCGGCGCAGCTCGGCGGCCTGCCGTCCGGCCTCCTCGCGCAGCTCCGCCGCCTCGGCCTCGGCGTCCTCGCGGATCCGGTCGGCGGCCGCGGCGGCCTCATCCCGGGCGGTGTCCGCCTCGGTGAGGGCGGCCTCGGTGAGGCGGGCGGCCCGCTCCTCGGCCTCGGTGCGCAGCTGCTCGGCCTCCGTCTCGGCGGTGGCGAGGATGTCGCGGGCGGTGGCGGCGGCCCGGGTGCGAATCGCCTCGGCCTCGGTAGCGGCGTGGGTGAGGGTGCGGTCGGCCGCCGTGGCGGCGTCGCACTGCACCGTGGCGGCCCGTTCCCGGGCGCCGGTCAGCTCCTGCTCGCCCTCGGCCCGGTCGGCGGCGCTGCGGACCCGGGCGGCCTCCAGTTCCTCGCGGGCCAGCGCCGCCTGGTCCCGGGCGTCGGCGAGGTCGGCGGCGGCCCGGCCGCGCGTGCGCTCGGCCTCCCGGTCGGCCTCGGCGAGCACCTTCGCGGCCTGTTCCTCGGCCGCCCCGGTGATCCCGGCCGCCACGGCCTGGGCCCGCTCCTCGGCGTCGGCGACGATCTGGTCCGCCTCCTCCTGGGCCTGGACACGGATGGCGGCGGCGCGCTGCTCGGCGTCCGCCAGCAGCGCCGAGGCCCGCTCGGTGGCCTGCTCCAGCAGCCGGTCGGCCGCCGCGTGGGCGTCGGCGTCGGCCTCTTCACGCCGCTCGCGGGCGTGCTGGACGGCCTCCTCGCGGATCAGCTCGGCCTGGTCGGTGGCCATGTCGAGGATCCGCCGGACCGTCTGCTCGGCACGCTGCGTGACCGTCTCGGCCTCGGCGGCGGCCTCCGCGCGCAGCTGCTCGGCCTCGGCCGTCCACTGCTCGGCGGTCGCCAGGTGGCGGTCGGCGGTGACGGCGGCCCGGGCGAGGACGGCGAGCGCCTGGTCCTCGGCGAGGGCCAGGACGTCGGCGGCGCGGTCGGCGGCGTCGGCCAGGAGCGGGTCGGCGGCCGACCGGGATGTGAAGGCCGCAGGGACCTCGGCCGGGGTGTCGGCGGAGGGCTGCGGGCGGGCCGCGGGCACCTTCACGGGGGCCTTGGGGTCGGTCTTCTTGGCGGGGGTGCGGGTGCGGCGGGTGGTGGTGCGGGCCGGGGTCATGGCCGGGGACTCCTGTCCTGAGCGGTGACGGTGCGTGGTGGCTGTGGCGGCCGGAGCGGGTCACGGCGCCGCGGGGATGGCGAGGGGGTGGCAACGGCCCCGATCAGGGGTGTCGGGGCCGTTTCGGGGGGTGCGGGGAATCTGATCCGTCTGATCTGTTTTCGCAGCTCACGATCCGTTTCCTGATCCGTCGCCGATCCGTCGCTGATCTGTCGCGGGGACGGATCAGGACGGATCGGCGACGGATCGCGGACGGATCAGGCGACGGATCGCGGGAGGCCGCTGCTGGTGACGTTGCGTGTCATTCCGGCAGGCCCTCGAAGGCGGCCTCGACATCGGCGCGCCAGGTTCCGGAGGGCGGGTTGTCCTTGTTCAGGTCGGTCCGGCGGACCGTCTTGAGCGGAGGAAGGCCGGCCTTCTTGAGGTCCCTGGCGATCTTCTTCTTGACCTCCCGGCGGCGGTGCTCCGGCTCGCTGTCGTCCCACTGCCGCCACTCGTCTCCGGTGGTGGCGAGGTGGTCCAGGATCTGGTCGGTGAGGAGGAAGTCCGGGTCGCCGTGCTTCTCGAACGCGGCCCGGATCGCCATCAGCACCTCCGGGAGCTCCTGCTCGTCGCCCTTCTCGGTGGGCTCCGGGGTGATGGTGACGGCGCCGGCGGCGAGCCGTTCCTGTGTACGGAGAGTGGCGGTCGGGGCGTCGAGGTGGGTGGCCTTGCGCAGGATCGGGTCGCGCAGGCCGGGGGCGACGATGTAGAAGCAGCCGGCGTCGGCGGGGTCCCAGTCGCCGGGGGAGGGGACGAGGCGGTGTGGCATCCAGCCCTCGTTGACCGCGGTGTCCGAGCCGACGACCAGGGGGACGTCGGCTTTGCGGGAGGGCAGCATGATCCGGATGCCGAAGGTGTCGGCGATGGCGTCGCCGACGACGTCGCTGGTGGCGTCCTGGGACAGCAGGACCACCGTGACGCGGGCCTTGCGGCCGATCCGGCTCAGCAGGATCACCTTGGCCTTCTGCTCCTTCGTCAGCTGCGGGTGCTCGTCGACGATCGCGAACACGGCCGGCGCGTCGTCGGTGACCTGCCAGTTGTCGACGTCGTCGCCCATCCGCTCGGTGCGGATCTTCGCCTCGCGGATCGCCCAGTCCAGGACGTCGTCGATGCGCTCCTCGTCGTAGGCGGTCATCGCGGCCAGGCGGCGCAGCGGGCCGAAGCCGCGGCGGGTGGGGTCGATGTCGAGGGCGATGGCGTCGGTGCAGCTGGTGATGTAGTCGACGAGGTTGCGGACGATCTGGGATTTGCCGCCGCCGGAGACAGCGATGACCATGACGTTCTGCCCGGCCAGGGTGACCTGGGTGGGGGTGGCGTCCATGGAGGGGCCGAGCGAGAACGGCTTGAGGATGCTGTTGGAGCGTGGCGGGTAGTGCGGGTGCGGGGGCATCGGGTCGAACGGGTCGCCGGTGAGAACGCGCAGCACGACGGAGCCGGCGGCGGCTTTCTGCGGCTGGGCCATCACTCCGCCCTCGCGGACGCCGAGCAGCACTTCGAGGTCGGCGAGTTTGGCGACCAGGCCGGAGGGGCGGCCCTTGGTGAGGTGGGCGACGGCGCGCCAGCCCCACCGCTCCTGGGTCACGTCGGTGACCTCGCCGACCGCCAGGCCCTCGGCGCGCAGCGCGAGGTGGATGCACTCGCCGGCCTGCTGCACGTTCTGGACCCGGCGGATCGGGTACGGGTCGCCGCTCGGCGGCGCCGGCGCCGCCGAGGCGGTGCCGGCGGCGGCCGCGCCGGTGCCGGTCGCCTGGTTCCCGGTGGCCTGCTGCCCGGGCAGGGCGATCACCTCGGCGCCGGCGGGCAGCTCGTAGGCGAGGTCGGGGTCGGCGCGGCGGCCGGAGCGCCACAGGGGAATGAGGCCCTTGCCCCAGGCGGCCAACACCACCGCCGCACCGGTGACCGCGCACTCCACCACGAGCGTGTGCAGGCCGCCGACCAGGCCGGGCAGGCCGTAGGTGCCCAGCACGGTGAGCGCCAGGCGGACGCGGCGCCGGTGGGACATGCGCCTCCGGTGGTCGCCGATCTCCCTGAGGGTCACGGGGGCGTGCCCGGTGTAGGTGAGGGCCAGCACGGCCGCGGCCTTCTGCTCCCACTGGGCGGCGGCGGTGCGGGCGGCGAGCTCGGCCTTTTTGGCCGCGGTGTGGCCGGCCGGGGTGACGTCCTGGGCCTGGGCCGCGGCCGCCGAGGCGGTGGCGGCGGCCAGCTCCTGGGCGGCGCGCCCGGCCAGGGCGGTGTGCTCCGCGCCGCGGCCCGCCTCCCACACCTGGTGGCGGGCGTTGAGGATGTGCAGGGCCACCGCCCGGTCGCTCAGGTGGTCCTCGGTGACGAACAGCCAGTCGGAGCGCTCGGCGGCCAGGACGCGCAGGCCGGCCGGGAGGTGCCCGACCTGGCGGCGCCACCACGGGCGCGGCCCGGCCGGGTCCGGCTCGGCCGGGCGCGGGCCCGGGTCGTCGTCGTCCAGCAGCTCGCCTTCGAGGATCTCCTCCTCGACCGGCTCCAGGCGCAGGTCGATACTCACGGGCAGGTCCCCCTTCTTTGTCTTTCCGGTTCGGGTCTCAGCGGCTGGAGGCGACGTGATTCAGGGCGTCCAGGACGACCTGACCGCCCTTGGAGAGGGCCTCGTTGGCGTAGTAGGTGACCAGCGGGATCGCGGCCAGCGAGGCTCCGTTGACGAAGCCGAGCCTCACCTTCCACTTGTCCAGACCGCTGGCGGTGGTGCCCGGGGTCCGCGCACCCGCGCCCGCCGCGCCCTTGGCGGACTTGCGGGCGCCGGCCAGCACGACGGCGACGACGAACAGGAGCAGCGCGCCGCCGCCGCCGACCGGTACCGGGGTCGCGCCCTGGAACTGGGCGGTGGAGGCGGCGCCGGTGCTGGACCACAGGGACAGCTGGCCGCCCCAGGCGGAGGCCTTGTAGCCGAGCCAGCCCAGGCCGCCGAGGATGCCGCCGGCGCACAGCCCGCACAGCACGCCGAAACCGGTGCCGATGGCGTAGGGGAAGAGGCTGGCGTGGTCCGCGCCGGCGCCGGCGGCGCGCCCGTAGACCCCGCCGCCCTTGCCGCCGACCTTCGGCAGCGGGATGCCGTAGGTACGGGCGAGCTGCCAGCCCGTCAGGCCGAAAACAGCGGCGTAGGTGCCGAGGGTGACGTCCATGATCAGTGTCCTCCGGTGAACGCGGTGGTGAGCCAGGTGATGGCATCGGTGACAGCCGGCAGCGACAGGCAGCCGGACAGGATGGGAATCCACACCGCCGTGCGGCGCAGCAGCGAGACCTCGGCCCGCTGCGCGCCGACGAGCGGCAGGGCGATCGCGGCCAGCTCGACGGCGGCGGTGGTGGCGGTGTTCGCGTGGAGAGCGGCGCAGCCGTAGTAGGCGGCGCCGGCCAGGGTCAGGGAGCGCAGGGCGGGTTTGCCGCCCCACAGGATCGCGATGGCGGCGGCGGCGTCGGCGCCGTAGGAATTGGTGATGATCGGCAGGTTGTGGTGGAGGAGCCAGGCGGGGACGGCGGCCAGGGCGGCGGCGGTGGCGTTGGCGCCCAGCTGCATCCAGGAGAAATCCCAGAAGGGCTCGGGCGGCGCGGGCGGGGCGACCACCATGACCGGGACCGGTTGCGGGGCCACGACCTCGACCGGCACCACCGAGCCCGGGTCGGGGTAGCTGTACTGCGGCGGGATCGGCACGTGCGGGGGCGGGGCCTGGTAGTGGGCGGCCGCCGCGGCTGCTGCGGCGGCCGCGTAGTGCGCCCAGTCCGGCTCGGCGACCGGCGGGGCGGGCGGCGGGGGCGGGGTGTGGGTCCGCTGTCCCCCGTGCGGCGGCTGCCCGGCCCCGCCGGCGGGCGGTGTGTCGTCCTCGACGATCTCGGCGTCGATGATCTCCATACCGCCCGCGCCGCCCGGCCCGGCGGCGGCGAACAGGTTGAAGGACGTTTCGGTGGTGGTGTCAGACATCGCTGCCCGCCGCCCTGCGGATCCGCTCGGCCATGAACGCGGCCGGGTCCGTCGCGGCCGCGCTCCAGCGGCCGAGCGTGGCGTCGGCCTCCTCGGCCGGGACCGGGGCCGAGGTCTGGGCCTTCGCGCGGTGCTGCTTGAGGGCCCAGAGCAGCAGCGCCAGGACCGGAACGGCCGTGGCACCGACGAAGAAGTAGAGGATCAGGTGCTGCATGTGCTTCCCCCCTTTTTGGGAGTCGACGGGTGGGCGGCCGGGGACGGGGCGGGGTCAGTGGCCGAGCTCGGCGGGGTCGGCGCCGTCGCGGATCGCGGCGGCCTGGGCGCGCAGGTCGGCGGCCCGGCCGCTGAGGGTCCGGGCGCAGGCCGCGGCCTGCTCGCGCTCGGCGGGCTCGGCGGTGAGGTCGGCGGCGACGGCGCGGCCGCTGGCGGCGGCGGCCGAGTCGTTGACGGCGGCCAGGTCGAGGTTCGCGGCGAGCTCGGCTCGGGCGGCGCGGGTCCAGCGCATGGCGGTGTCCTCTCGGGTTCGGGTGGTGGCCGGCATGGCCAGGTGGTGCAGGGAGTTCCGTCCGGGCGCGACGGGTCAGCGGCGGCGGTGGAGCCAGCGGAGGCGGTCGGCGTTGCCGTCGTCGGCGGCGAGGACCTTGCCGACGTAGTCGCTGATCTCCTCGCCGCGGGCGTCGCGGCCCCGGGTGGTCAGCGCGGCGGCGGCGGTCCCGGTGCGGAAGGCCTCGGCGGCCTCCTGGTCGCCGCCGGCGACGGCGGCCTTGATGTCACGGGTGAACCCGCGCTGGCCCGCGATCTCGGTCACGGTGTCGGCGGCGGCCTTGCGCAGACGATCGAACATGCGTCCTCTCCGTTCTGGTGGTGGAGGGGACCCGGGTGGTCCCGGGACTCCCCTGGCCGGTGCGGACGCCGAGCGGGCGGCCGAACCGGTCAGGGCAGCTCCGGGCGCGGGCGGCCCGTGCCCGGCCGTCGGCCCCGCAAGTGCGGGCCGACGGCCGGGCGACGGGGGCCAGTGGCGGATCAGCGGGCCTGCGGGCCCCGACCAGTGCCAGGCCCGACGGGGGCGGTCTCGTCGTCGAGGACGAGGTTGTTCAGCACGCCGGCCTGGAGGACCAGGCCAGCGACCTGGGCGCCGGTGATGCTGTTGACGACGGTGCCCAGGTCGCCGGGGAGGGCGGTGCCGCCCGGGGCCTGGATGACGGTGCCGTGGATGACGGCGTCGGGCCCGATGCGGTTGGCGATGACCATGTGCTCCTCCTGACGGATGTCGAACTCCCGGGCCGGTTCGGCGCCGGGAGGAGGCTTTGTACGGGTGGCCGCGGACCTGACGGCCCGGTGCGCGCCGCATCAGCGGTGCGCACCGGCCGAGCTGGTGGCGACGGGGGCACTCGCGGCCTGGCCGGCCGTTCGGAGCGCCGGGGTGCAGCGGCGGTTTCTCGGTGGTGCGGGGTGCGTGACGGCCGGGCCCTCGAAGGAGGGCGGGTCGGCCGCTTACCGCCCGGCTGGGTGCCGGGGCGGAAGCGCCTGGATTGAGCGGGGCGGCGGTGTCCCCGTGCCGAAGGTGCTGCGGAAGCAGTCGAGTGGTGCACCCCGGGGCGGCGTCACGCTCGCAGGCCTCGGGGCCGTTCTCTGAGTGGTTCTCAGTTGGCTCGCTGTGGAGTTGTGAAGTAGGCGGGCACTTCCCTGGCCTGGCCCCCTCGGGCCGGACTTCCGGGTGCGTCGTGGTGGTGCGTCGGGTGCTGGGCCCTGGCGGGCCCGCCGCACCACTCCCGGCGCCGTTCCGGCATGGGCATGCCAGGACGGTTCCGAGAGGCAGGCGGCGGGATGCCGTGCTGCATAGAGAGGAGAGAGGAGGAGGGGCTACTTGCCGGAGCCGGAACCGCCGGCCTTCGCCGCGTCGCGGCGGGCCTGGTCCTCGCGCATCCGGCGCAGGGCCTCGTCGGCCTGGTTGGAGAGGATCACCGGCCGGCTCCCTTCGGGGCGGCGGGCGGGGTCTTCGGCGGGGTGGGGGTACCGCCGCCGGCGTAGCTGCGGCAGATGGGGGCGATCGTCACCGCGCACCCCCGTCGTCGTGCAGGTCGCAGGACCGGCCGAACCCGTCGGCGCTGTTCACGGTTCGGGGAGCGAGGACCGGTCGGCCATTGGCGCGGGCCTCGTCGTAGTCCGAACCGGCCCACACGCGGCCGTCGGCGGCGACGTGGTCGGGCGTGTCCGTACGGGTGGCGGGCCGGGACTCGGAGGAGCGGCGGGAGAACAGGGCCATCAGGACCGACCCCCCGCCTGCTGCGCCATCTGCTCGCGCAGCCGGTCCGCCTCCTGGCGGGCCCGCTCCGCGGCCGCCATGGCCTCCTGCGCGGCGCGCAGGCGCTCCGCGTTCAGCGCATCCAGGGCGGCGGCCTGCGCCGCGTCGGGCTGCGACATCGTCAGCACCCCGCCATCTGCGGCTGCGCGCCGCCGAGGAGCCGGGTGATGGCGTTCTGGACGAACCAGCTGAGGTGGGCCCAGCTGGTACGGCCGGCCTTGGCGAGGTGCTCCTCGGCCTGCCGCCAGACGTCGGCGACGAGCGCCGACACCGCGGTCTCGTCGGCCGTCGGGGCGACGGCCGCGAGGTCGCGGGCGATGAGGGACCGGACCCGGCCCTCGTACTGGATCTGCAGCGGGGCGCTGCGGTGGGCGGCGATGGCGTCCACGATGCTGTGGGCGCTGAGCGCCTGGGGGTGGAGCGTCAGGGTGGCCCCGGTGCTCCCAATCGGGCCCTGGTGCGCAATGCTGGTCATACGGATCACTCCCTTGACGAGTCGGTCCGAGGAACAGCCCTGACGAGCTTGCCGGCGGTCAGGGCTGCTTCCTTTCTTGAAGGATCAGAGTTGCCCCTGACCTTTCTCGAAAGGTTGCTGCGAGAAGAAGACTGACACACCGTCGACCGACGCGCAAGCACCTTTCATGAAAGGTCTTGCCTTCGTTGCTCCGAGGTGAAAAGGTTCAACCATGAGCACACGAGACCCCCGGCCTACGCAGGGGTTGATCGCCGAGCTGACGGAGGCAATCTCCCGCGGCGACCAGCCGGGCCTGCGGCCGGGCGACCAGTTCCCTACGACCAGCGCTTTTGCTGTCCAGCACGGCGTCAGCCCTCAGACCGCCAGCAAAGTGATCCAGGCTTTGAAGGCCGGCGGACTCCTCTCCGGAGCCGCTGGCGGCAAGACGTGGGTCCGTGTCCCGCCCGTCATGTCGAAGCGCGACACCAAGCGCTACCTGGACGAGAAGGGACGCGCGAAACTGGCAGACGCAGGCGAGCGCGGCGCGCTGGGTGTGAGCGAGTACGACACCGGCATCACGGTCGACGCACTGCACCACAACGGTGTCAGGGTCGACGTGGTGATGCCTCCCGAGGACGTCGCCTCTGCCCTGGATCTCATCCCTGGTGAGAAGGTGCGGCGGGTTATTTACGAGCGCCGCCACCAGGAGAAGGCTGGCCTGAGCCGGTCGACCGCCTATGTGCCATACGAGCTGATCAAGGACAACCCTGACCTGCTCAACCCTGCCTTGCTGGCCCGCTGGCCCGGCGGCCTGATGAACGAGCTCTGGACCATCGGGATCGAGGTCGGGGAGATCGTGGACCACGTCACCGTCGCCATGCCGACGGCTGAAGAGGCCCGCGACTACGACATCCCGCCGGGTGTGCCCTTGATCCACATCAAGAAGGTCACGTACGACACGACCGGCCGACCGGTGGAGGTGGCCTTCATCCCGCTGCCCGGTGACCGTGTCGAGATGGTGTTCCGCACCGCCCTGCCGAGGTGGTCGCAGTGACGATCATCAGCGTGATCACCCCCGTCTACGACGGCGGCCACCGCTTCCTCAGCGAAGCGTACGACTCGCTGACCGCACAGGATCTGCCCGAAGGGTGGACCTGGCAGTGGGTCGTCCAGGAGGACGGGGAGACCGGGGTACCGGGCGCTGCCCTGCCTGATGACCCGAGGATCTCGTACGGCACGGGCCGTCGCGGCGGCGCGGCAATGGCGCGCACCATGGCGCTGGCTCGGGTGACGGGCTCGCTGGTGCGTGCGCTCGACGCCGACGACATGCTTCCCGCTGGTGCGCTGCGCCGGGGCATCGAAGCCCTAACCGAGCACCCTGAAATCGGCTGGGCCGTCTCGTCGGCGCTTGATCTGCTGCCCGACGGCTCCCTGCGCGGGTCAACCATCGACCCACCAGCCGGCCCTTTGCCCCCCGGGCTGCTCGCTGATAGCTACCGGGCCGGCCAGTTCGCCGTGATGGGTACGACGTTGACCGTCCACGCCGATCTGCTGCACGCCGTCGGCGGCTGGCCCGCCGTCCCGGCCTCCGAGGACGCGGCCCTGCTCGTGCTGCTGGAGGCTGTTGCCCCCGGCTGGATGATCGCCGAACCGGGTGAGATCTACCGCAAGCACAACGGCCAGGTGACCGCCCAGGCCGCGCACTGGCAGGAGGCCGAGCGCGACGCGCTCGCGGCCGTCCTACTCACCCGACTCGATGTCCTGCGCCGCGCCGGCTGGCGCTGGACCCCCACCACCGAACCGAAGGTATGCCTGTGACCGAGCGTCTGATCTCCATCGTCACCCCCGTCTACGGACCGAGCGTCAGGTTCCTTCCGGAGGCGTACAAGTCGCTGCTCGACCAGGACCTGCCCGACGGCTGGACCTGGGAGTGGCTCGTCCAAGAAGACGGCGACGACGTCGGAGCATCTGGCTACCTGCCGGCCGACGACCCGCGCATCCGGATCTCGACCTCGCGGAGGGGCGGACCGCAGGTTGCTCGCACCATGGCCTTCGGTCGCTCGCGCGGCTCTGTGATCAAGGTCGCCGACGCTGACGACCTGCTTCCGGCGGGCACTCTGCACCGCGACATCACGGTCCTGACGGAGCACCCGGAAGTCGGCTGGACCACCTCCCGAGTGCTCGACCTCCTGGAGGATGGCAGCACCCGCGGCTTCGACATGGACCCGCCCGAGGGCGTACTCACCAGCGGCTCCGTCTTGGAGCACTGGAAGCAGCACCGTCGCGCCCAGGTCCACCCCGCTAGCCTCTGCGCCCGCCGAGAGCTGGTGGCGCTGCTCGGCGGCTGGCTCGCTCTGCCGGCATCCGGCGACACCGGCCTCCTGCTCGGCTTGGACGCTCTGAGCAACGGGTGGTTCATCCCGGAGGTCGGCATGATGTACCGACTGCATGAGCACCAGATCACCCGGCACCCGCACCACTCGACCGGCGAGGAGTGGGAGGCCCGGATGAACGTGATGCGAGAGCGCGCCGAAGCCTTGCATACCTGGGTCAAGCGCTCCTAAGAACCGAGACCTCTATCCACAGGCGGGCCGCTCCACGCTGGCACCTGGCGGACACGCCCGGCGCCATCACCCATGAGTGGAGGGTCCTGCCTGGGGTCTAGGCTCGCGGCGTTGCCATATGCCGCAACTGAACAGAGAAAGCAAAAGCGGCCCCCTCCGCCAAGAGAAATGGGCCGCTTCCACCGCGTATAGCTGTTGTCGATCCGACGGTACCAGTCGTACCCGGCTCCCGGCGAGAGACACCTGTCTCCTCGCCCGGCCGGGCGATCGCCTGGTGCCGTGGGACTGGCAACAGCGGGAAGAGAGCACTCGTTGCACCGCCCCGTCCTCCGGCCCCGCCGTGCCTTTCCGGCCACGCCGCCCACCCGTGACGCACGTCACCTCTTCTCGGGTCACACCGCCCCCGGTTCTCCGGCCTCTATGGGCATGACCCTGCACACCCATGCCCAGATCCGCCCCACTCACCGTCCGGTCGCCCAGGCCGGGCCGGTCCTGGTGCCCGTCGCCGGATCGGAGGCGGTGAAGTGAGCGAGAGGCGGTTCTCGATCGCGGCCGTCGTGCCGGACGTCAACATCCGGGCGGAGACCTTCTACCAGCACGGCCTGGACCAGATCGACATCCTGGTGTACATCCACCTGCGCTTCAAGCCGCACGGCTCCGAGTTCACCTCGGACTCGCTGACGGCCGAGCTCCAGCTCTTGGGCTGGCGCGGCGGCAACCACCAGCTGATCTCGAAGCGCACGGTGACCGCGTCGCTGCGCCGGCTGGCCGGGGCGATGTACATCCGCAAGAAGCAGCAGCACGCCTCCGGCGGACAGTTCGGCGCGGTGTCGTACGAGTTCTTCCCGGTCCAGCAGCATGGCGACCCGGGATCGGCAAAACCGCAGGTCGCACCGTTCGTGGAGCCCGCCGCCGCCGATGCGGCTACGTTGCCCACCCAGGCGAGTAATGAAATGGTAAAACCGCAGGTCGCACCGCGTGACGGCGATGCCCGCATGCGGGCGACATCGTTGGACGGCGAGAACACAAAACCGCAGGTCGGACCGCATGTCGGCGATGCCCGCATGCGGGCGACGGCGTCAGGCGGCGATGACCGCATGCGGGGGGTAAACCCGCAGGTCGCACCGCGTGTGGGCGTCGCCGACATGCGGTCCGCTCCCCCCACACCCCCGGTGGTGGTAGGTACTACCACCACCACCAACCTCCTCCAGGGCCGTGCCGCGCAACAGGCGGCGCAGCAACCGCGGCAGTCGAAGGGCAGGTTCGGGCGCAAGCAGCGGCCCGTCGATCCCGCGCTGGCCGAGGCCGAGGAGTTCCTCCAGCAGGTGCCCGGTGTGGGCCCGGACACCGCCGGGCGGCTCGCCGCGCAGCTGCTGGCCCGCGCGACCGAGCAGGGCTGGGCGCTGGGGCCGGAGCTGCTGGCCTGGCTGACCGACGACCGGAAGGGCGAGGTGCGGCGTTGGGCCAACGTGCTGCCCGCCCGGATCCGCGACCTGCCGCGCTACCGGCCGGGCCTGGTGCGCCTGCCCGGCCAGCCCGACGGACGGCCCGCCCCGCGAGCCGCCGTGGTGTCCGAGTGCCCCCGCTGCTACGGCTCCGGGATCGTCACCGACGACCAGGGCGTGCCCATGGCCCGGTGTGACTGTGCGACCCTCGCGGCCGTCCCAGCCGGCTGACCCTGCTTGACCACGACCCCGGAACGACAACGGGGCCGCCGGATTCCCTTGCCCAGGCCCGGCAGCCCCATGACCTCGAACAGGAGATCGTCATGACCCTACCCGGCCAGAAGTCCGCCGCCCCCGCGTTCAACGACGAGTCCGACTGGTCCAACGAAGACGGCCCCGATCCGGCGGCCGCCGACCCCCTGGACAACCAGCCGCACGACCTGACCGCAGAGCAGGAAGTCATCGGCGCGATGCTGACGTCGGCCGACGCGATCGCCACGGTGTCCCAGATCCTCAGGCCCCGGGACTACCACCGGCCGGCGCACGAGAAGCTCCACCGGGTCATCGTGGACATGTACGCATCGAACCGGCGCGTCACCCCGATCACGGTCGCCGACGAGCTTCGGGATCGCAAGATCGTCCTGCAGCGAAGCACCAACGACGCGTCGTACCTGCACGCCTGCGTGGCGGCGGTGACCACGGCAACCGGCGCCGAGGAGAGCGCCCACATCGTGCGCAAGCACGCCCGCCGCCGCGCGATCATCACCGAGACCCTGGCGGTCATGCAGGCCGGCCGCCACGGCGACCCCGCCAAGGTGATCGAGTCCGCCATGGCCGCGTTCCAGGCGCTGGCCACCGGCGTTGCCAACACCGAGGTGGAGAAGCTCTCCGTTGCCGACCGCCTGGAGGACTACCTCGACAAGAAGCAGCGCGGCGACAACAGCGAGATCATCGCCTCCCCTTGGCCGGACCTGAACGAGGTCCTCAAGGTCAAGCCCGGCATGTTCGGCACCGTCGGCGCCGCGACCAGCGGCGGAAAGTCCCTGTTCGCGCAGACCTGGGCGAACTACGTCGCCCTCAAGCTCGACAAGCCGGTGCTCTTCGGCTCGCTGGAGATGACCGGCGAGGAACTCATGGACCGCATGGTCGCCGACCAGGCCAGCGTGCTCCTCCACCGGCTCGCCGAGGGCGGCGACGCCCTCACCGATGACGACTGGTTCCGGATCAGCCAGCAAGCGGACGTGTTGGGCCGGGCGCACAACTTCGTGCTCGACGACACCGCAAACCTGACCCTGTCCCGCCTGCGGGCCCGGATCCGGCAGATGGACGCCCAGGGCAGGAAGCCGGCCCTGGTCGTCGTCGACTACCTCCAGCTGATGCCCGCCGACGAGGGTCAGGCCTCCCCGGTCCGCGCCCAGGAAGTCGCTGCGATCAGCCGCGGGCTCAAGCTCCTCGCCATGGAGTTCGACACCGCCGTCATCGCCCTCGCCCAGTTCAACCGCGAGGCGAAGAACCGCCGCCCCCAGGCGACGGACTTTAAGGAGTCCTCGGCGATCGAGCAGGACTCCAACTTCATCATCCTGCTGCACACCGAACTGGACGAGGAGAACCAGCCGGTGAGGCCCGGCGAGGTCGAGGTGATCCTGGCCAAGAACCGCAACGGGGTGAAGAACAGGATTCTGCCGATGGCGATGCTCGGGCACTACGGGCGTATCGCTCAGATGCCCAAGGACCTGTAAAAGGCCGTGGCGGCCCCGTGGCGGCCCTAGCCCGTCCTGTAAGTCCATTCCCCCATCTGAAGCCATGATCGCCCCGTAGAAGGCGATCTACGGGCATCGCCCGGCCGGTGCCGACCGCGCCCGGTCGGGCGACCCTCCCACCCCGAGAGGAAAACCAGCTATGAGCAGCGTCAACGTGCAGATGGACTCGCTCCAGGTCGCCGCGACCGGCCTGATCACCGACTTCGGTGACCTCGTCGTCCGCGGCTACCTCAAGGACCACCCCGACATCGTCGCCCACCGCCTGGGCCTGGTCGCCGAGCTGGTCGCCAAGGTCCAGGCCGCCGTCGACGCCGAGAGGGCCGGCGGCCAGTGGCCGGCGCTCCAGGTCGACCCGGCCGACGGCCACGACGAGGACACCGCCTTCTACTGCGAGCACGAGTGCAACTGCGAGTACTGCTTCCACAGCGGCGGTACCGAAGCGCTGATCGACGACACCCCGGTCGCCGTCGCACCGTAGCCCTGACCGAGTCACCACGAGATGCAGGCCCCCGGCCGGCCCTGCCAGCGGGGGCCTGCACCGTCACGCCGAGAGGCCGCGGACTCGACGGCCCCTGGTTGGTGCCCGGCCTCAGCGGCCGACCGGTGAACCGGTGCGCAACCGAGACGGCCGGGCGCCTCGCCGCCCGTCTCGGGGCTGGTTCGGGGAGGGGGGAATCCGGTGGGCGCAAACGGTCCTGCCCGCAGTTGTCGTCGAGCGGCTGTCGGGCCTCGCGCGCGAAGCCACCTGTGGATGGCCTTCGGCGTCCGGGAGGGCGCGTCTACTTCTCTATCAACTGCTCTTAATGGGGTCCGCCTGATGCGGCCACCCCCGTCCGCGTGGTGCGGCCACCCCGGCGTGCGAAGGCCAGGGGGAGACCCCCGTCCGGCCGGTGAACAGACCCCCTCGTCAACGGGTGCGCTTTGCGCTGCCTCGATCCGGTGAATGTGCGCCTTAATGTGCGATCCAGAAGTGACTTTCAAGCTAGGGTGTGTGGTGTGGAGGTGAGGTGTCGATGAGTGAGGACCTGTTCGCGTCGATTGACGCGCTGCTGGCCCGGCCGAAGCCGGTGGAAGACCTGCCGGTCCCGGCCGAGCGGGAGCGGCTGCGCAAGGCCGGCGACTACACCCAGGAGGAGCTGGCCGCGGCGCTGAAGACCCGGCGGGAGACGATCGTGCGCTGGGAGGCCGGGACGACGGAGCCCCGCCCGCCCAAGCGCGAGGTGTACATCCGGTTCCTCGCGACGCTGGCGCTCCAGCACGGCACCGTGGAGCCCACCGAGTGGCTGCGCCGTGCGCAGGCCGCCGGCCTCGTGCGCACCGACAGCGCCGCCGCGCCCGCGTCGGCCCCGGTCGAGGCCACCGTACCCGCCGAGACGGTGCGGCAGCCGGCTGTCCCGGAGTCCGCCGCCGCTCCGGTGGCCCCGCCGCCGGAGCCCGGGGTGTTCACCACCGCTGCGGTGGCCAGGCAGCCAGCGCCGGTGGTGCCGGACCGGGACCGGGACGGCTCGCTGGTGATGGGGTCGTCGGCGGTATACGGCGGCGGGGACCAGGCCGTGGTGGAGCTCGACCGGACGGCCGCCGGGGACCTGGTCGCCGCCGGGCCCGCGCCGTGTGTGCGGTGCGGCCGGCCGACGCCCTACCGTTCGCAGGGCCGTCCGGTGCACATGGGTGGCTGGTGCGCGCCCGCTCCGGCCGGGCAGTCGGCGCCCGCCGTCCCGGTCGCGGAGCGGCCCGTCCCGGCCGCGCCCGCCGAGCCGGCTACCCCACCGGCAGCGTCGGTCGCTTCGGTCGCTGCGCCCCGCCAGGCCGCTCCCGCCCCCGTTGCCGCGGCGGCTCGGCGCGGGCCTTCGTCCCGTCCCTCTGCCGGTGCGCCGTCGCGGGCACGGAAGACGGCGGCGAAGAAGCCGGCCGCCGAGGCGGGCCCGGCGGACTGGGAGGCCGCGGCGGCCGCGCGGTTCCCGGCCGGGCCGCTCGCGGTGGTGGACGTCGCCCCGTCCGGCCGGGGCCTGGTGGCCTACCTCGCCGACGGCACCCAGGCGCCGACCGCGCCGGTGGGGCGCACGCTCGCCGACGTCGTCGAGTGGGCGCTGGAGGTGAAGCTCGGCTCGCCGCGCCTGCACCGGCACGGCAAGGACGGCGACGCCCTGGTCGTGCTCACCGACGCCGCGCTCGCGGAGATCGGCCTGCCGCCGATGGGCCGGGATGAGAAGCGCGAGTTCGTTCAGCGCCTGGGGCAGCTCCCGAAGACCCACAAGGCCGTGAAGCAGGTGGAGAAGGCCGGCTGGCTGCTGACCCAGCGCGGCCTGGGCCCCTGGGCCCGCATCTACCGCACCCCCGAGGACGGCAAGCGGGTCTGCGTGCAGCTGTGCATCCCCGCCTGGGGAGCCCTCGCGTCCGGGGGCTGGCAGATCCCCGACAGCCTCACGGCCCCGGACCTGGCTCGCCTGCTCGGCACCTACGCGAAGCGCGTCCTCACCCCGCGCGGCTCCACCGCCGTCTCCGGCCTCGAACTCGTCACCGCGCTGCGCCCGCCGACCCGGGCGGTGCGCACCGAAACGGGCTGGACGTCCGGGCCGGTGGAGGGCTCCCGCCCGAAGGACGCGTTCGACCCGGCGCCGCCGGAGGTCCCGGACGTGCACCCGCTCGCCCAGGACCGGGAGCCGGGCGGTGAGCTGGTGACCGAAGCCTGGGACTGGCACCGCGAGCTCACCGACACCGAGAAGCGCTCCGCCTGGGCGGTGGGTCTGGACGTCAACATGGCCTTCCTCGCCGCCGCCGGCCGCCTCACCCTGCCGCTGGGCCCGCCCGTGCACGTGGTCAACCCGGTCTTCGACCCGAAGATCCCGGGCTCGTGGCTGGTCGACCTGTCCGGCCTCGACACGAACCCGCTGCTCCCCAGCCCGTTCACCGCGGACGGCTCCCGCCCGACCGGGCCGGCCTGGTACTCCACGGTGAAGGTCGCGTACGCGGTGGAGCTGGGCGCCCGCCCGCAGCCGCTGGAGGGCTGGCTCCGCCATGAGCACGGTCCGTACCTCGACCCGTGGCACAAGCGCCTGCGCCAGGCGTACGTCGACACCATGGCAGCCCTCGGCGTGCCGCTCACCCTCGCCGACCGCGACCCGGTCGCGTTCCTGGACGCCATGGCTGCCATCAAGACCACCGGCGACCCGGCCGAACTCGCGGTGCTCACCGCGATCAAGCAGACCGCCAAGGGCACCATCGGCAAGATGCGCGAACGCCCGCGCGGCCACGGCTACAAGCCGGGCGAGCGCTGGGCCGCCCTGGAGCGGTCGACCTGGGACCCGCTGATGCGCGCGTGCGTGATCGACACCGCCACCGTCAACCTTCACCGCAAGCTCCGCAAGATGGCCGGCGACACCGGCCTGCGCTGCTTCGCGGTGCTGTCCGACTGCGCGGTGTTCGCCTCACCCGGCCCCGGCGTCCTGGACGTCCTCACCAAGGCCGACGGCACCCTCACCACGTCGCTGCGCCTCGGCGTCAGCCCGGGGATGGTGAAGTTCGAGGGCTCCCGGCCGATGCCGGAGATCGCCGAGCTGCTCGCCGATGACACGAACCCGGCCCGGCACATCAAGACCGGCGGCATCGTCTCCGCCGACGAGTAGCCGGCGCCCCGGCCGGGCCCGCACCACCCGGGCCCGGCCGGCGCCCGCACCGCACAACCCATCAGCAGCGGGCCGCCAGGACTGGCGGCCCGGAACAGGGAGGGACCCATGCAGCACGACCCGCGCGCCGAGCAGCTCGCCGTCGCCTACTGGAACCACACCCGGACGGGTTCGGCCGCCTGGATCCGCCTGAAGCCGGAGATCCGGGCCGAGCTGACCGAGCAGGCCGACACC
>NZ_JBHVSD010000052.1:1786-18503 GCF_042885395.1 Kitasatospora sp. NPDC058063 | reverse complement strand
CCGTCTGCTCCGCAGACATGACGCGCCGTCACTAGCGTGACGGAGCGTTGCGGCGCCCCTCCGGGGCGCAGTAACGGATGGTAGTTGCGGCGCGTCCGCGCCGCTGGTCTGGGTGGGCTCGGCCTGGTGGTCGGGCTTCCCTTCTCCGGGGGTGCCGGCGCTCCGCACCGGCGGACCCATGACACCCCGTCCGGACCCGGCCTTGGCCGTATTTCTGATGGCCAGTAGAGGTTTTGGCGCACTCCGTGCGCCTGGCTGACCGGGAGGAGGGGGTGGGTCCTCGCCTTCGACGCCGCCCTCCCGCCCCGCGATGGCCCAGGCCCACACCCCGACCACCTGACTGCATAGTGTCACAGACCGCAGCCCCGCCACAAGACCCCACCCCACACGCCATCACCCACTGTCAGTGGTTCAGACCTCCCACAGTGGTCTGAACCACTGACACCGGACAAGCCCACCAACAGCCCCAAACAATGCCCGCGACCCCATATCAGAATCCCACCGTCAGCCAATCCTGCCGCAGACGGCCTCCCCATCCGGCCACACCCCACAGAATGCATCACCCCGAACCCCCGTGTAGACCCAGAAATCCACCCCAAAACCCCTCTCAGAAAACCACCCCCGACCGCCGTTGACGATGTGACGCAGAATTCCGGTGCAACCATAAACTCCACCCCGAAAGCCCCATGCGAAAAGCCCATAACCCCGGGACGGCACCGAACAGGCCCCGGCGCAGCACGGCGCCGTCGGCAGGCCGGCGGAACAGCGGGACGGGCGACGAGCAGGCCCCGCCGCCACCCCCGGGACCCGGGCACCGGGGCGCAGCGCCGTGCCAGGTGCCGACGCCCCGGACGGCGGCGAGCACGGCCCCCAGGACGGCCCCAGGCCCCGGCCCGGACAGGCGGGCGGCGGGGCCGGGCACCACCTCGCCGGCGACCGGGCGCAGCCCGGCCGCGAGGAGGCGCGGACGGCCGCGAGGACCGGGCGGGCATCACGGGTGTCGGCGTACACCCGGGTCTACCCAGGGCGGTACAGCTGAAGGTGCTCAGGTTTCACGCTGAACCCGGCTCGACAGAACGCGGCGCCTCGCGTAATCGGGAGGCGCTGAGGGCAGGTTGTGCGGAACACTTCGCCGGGTGATCGTGATGCAGCCCGTCCTGGAGATCCGCAGCCCTGATGGCTTTGACCTCTGGCCCGTCTCCGAGACCGAGGCGGCCAGCTTCCTGCCCCTCAGCGGCGGACTCTCGCCCGCCGAGGTCGGGACGGCGGTGATGCGCATCGTCAGCTGCAACGACATCGACCCCGACGACGACCCCGCCAACAGCCGCCCTCCCCGGCCCGCCGACCCGCTCGGCTCTTTCCTTCACGGACTGCTGACCTTCGACAACCTCTTCGCGGCCGGCGGTCTACGGATCACCGACACCACCACCGGCACCGTGTTCCTGCCCGGCTGCTGCGACGGGCTGGAGGACTGGCGCGACTGGCACCGGTTTGTCGAGCGCGGCGGCCTGCTCGGCTTCGGCCACGAACCCGTGTCACCGGTCGCGGAGTGCATCGGCGACACCGTCCGGCTCACGGTCAACGCCGAGCAGAGCGACAGCCCGGTGATCGAACTACCCGTCGCTGAACTCCGCAGCCTGCTCGCTGGTGCCGAGCACGACCTGGCCGGCTTCCTCGCACTGGCCGCCGACTGGGCCCGCTGGCGACTGCCCAACCACCAGGCTCCTGTCGCCGCCGCCCTTGCCCGGGTCCTCGACCTGCCCGCACCTGCCGGATCGCCCGAGCAGTAGAACAGCGGTCCCAGTTCCACCGGCCGAACCGAGCTCGACACAGCACCCAAGCCTGCGCGCAGTGAGCACGTTCACGTGTACGCGGCTGGGCACCTCAATGTGTACGCCGACAAGGGGCTCCGGGGCGCCCGGGCGCCGCCCGGTACCGCGCCAGCGGCGAGCGGCACGACCGTCGGCGAACCGGGGCGGTCGACGGCGAGCAGGACCAGGTGGGTATCAGGGGCTCGGGCGCGGACGGCGACCCGCCCGGGCGGCGGCGATGGCCTCCGGGGGGTGCCTCTATAGGGTTCGTCAAGGAAATCGGGCTGCGTTCGGGCGGGTGGCCAGGCAGCATGGCGGGATGCCGGATCTGCTGTGGGACGACGTCAGGAACTTCTTCGACCCTGACCTGATGGGGTCGCTTCCGGATGCGCGGGTCGCAGACACGTCGGTCGAGGACTGGCAGGCGGTGCTTGATCTGATGCGATCGCAGGGGTGGTCGTGCGAGTACTCCGAGGACGGCGTCGTGGCTCGGCTGCCGCGAGCTGCGGACATGCTGGCCCGCAGCGAGGGCGCCGACGCACTGTTGAGGGTCTGGCCCGCCACTGGATTCTTGGTGATCTTTCGAGCATATGAGGCCAGCTCGATCGACTTCGATGTTGATCTGCGGGAACTGCGGGGCCAGGACGGCGTCAATCTGCTGTGCCGTCTGCTGCGGGCGATCGGGCGCCGGCTCGGCAAGCCGGTGACGTTGAGTCCGGAGTCTGACCCGCTCCACCCAGTTCTGGGGTTCGATCCTGCGGCTGACCGCGTAGTGCTGCTGGCGGATCCGCACGTTAGCTGACTGCCGTGGCCTGCTTGTTGCCCCGGCGGGACGGTTGCTCGCCGCGTATGGAGGAGCCGGAACTGCGGGTCGCCGGGGCGAGCCCGGCGTAGGAGGCGAGGTGGGCGGCGGTCGGGAAGGCGCTCGCGTCGCCGACATTGATCGGGACCCGGGCGCCGGTCCGGGTCCCGATGCCGGGCATGGACGTGAGGACCTTCGACAGCGGGTGCTCGTCCAAGAGCTCCTGGATGCGCTTCTCCAGGAGTTTTCGCTGGTCGAGGACGGCTCGCAGTGATCCGGCCAGGCTCGGCGGGATCGTCCCCCGGTAGGACGCCCCGCACCCCTCGGCGGCGGAACCCTGGTGGCGACCCCGCAGCCGCACCGCCCAAGGAGCCCGCCCATGCCCCCGACCCGCCGCGCCCTGCTCGGCACGCTCGGCTTCACCGCGCTCGCCACCGTGGCCGCCGCCCCCGCCCCGGGAAGCCGCCCCGCCACCCCCGCCGAGGGACCCGGCACCCCCGTCCCGCTGCGCCTGCCCGCGCCCACCGGGCCCTGGCCCGTCGGCACCGTCGCGCTGCACCTGGTCGACGACAGCCGCCCCGACCCCCTCCTGCCCGCCAAGCCCTACCGGGAGCTCATGGCCGGCCTCTGGTACCCGGCGCAACCCGGCGCCGGGCACCCGACGGCTCCCTGGCTGCCCCCGGCCGCGGCGGCCGACTGGGACGCGCACTCCGCACCGGCCCTCGGTGTCCCCGCCGGCGCCGCCGACTGGCGGGGGATCAGAACCCACTCCCGCACCGGCGCACCCGTCGCCCGCCGCGCTGGCCGGCTGCCCGTGGTGCTGTTCTCCTCCGGCGACGGCGGCTCGCGCGCCCTCGGCACCACCCTGGTCGAGGAGCTGGCGAGCCGCGGCCACCTCGTCGTCGCCATCGACTCCACGTACGAGGCCGAACAGGTCGAGTTCCCCGGCGGCCGGGTCGAACGCGCCCTCCCGCTCCCCGACGACCTCACCCCGGAGGTCATCGCTGCCCTCCTCGCCGGGCACTCCCTCGCCCGCCTCGCCGACGCCCGCTTCGTCCTCGGCGCACTCGACCGGCTCGCCCGCGGGGACCGCCCCGACACCGGCACCGACCCGCTCCCGGACGGGCTCGCCGAAGCCGCCGACCCGGCCAGGACCGGCGTACTCGGGCAGTCCCTCGGCGGCTCCGTCGCCGCCCAGCTTGCCCACGACGAGCCCCGCGTCCGCGCGGCGGCCGACCTCGACGGCGCCCTCCTCGGACCCGTCGCCGACAGCGGCCTCGCCAAGCCCTTCCTGCTGATGGCCTCCGGCACGAAGACCCTGCGCACCGAACCGAGCTGGGCCTCCTGCTGGGCGGCGTCCACCGGCCCCCGGCATGCACTGCGGCTGCGGAACGCCGCCCACGGCTCGTACACCGACCTCCAGGTCCTCCTGCCCCAGCTCGTCCGCCGCCTCCCGGTCCCCGACGCGGCCGGACTCATCGGCACCGTCGACCCCCGGCGCTCCCTGGCCGCCCAGCGCACCGCCGTCACCGCCTTCTTCACGCGCTACCTGACGGGGCGGCCCACCGGCTTCCTCGACCGGCCCGGCGACGACTGGCCGGAGCTGGAGGTACTGCGCTGAACCGGCCCGCCCGACACCCCTTGTGGCGCCGGGCGGCACGGCCGTCCGGCCAGGAGCGGGGCGGCACCGGGCGTGGCCTGGAGGTCGGCCGGGTTTCGGCGGTCGCGGCCCGGATCGCCGGGCCCGGCGGGCTGGCGCGGCAGCACCGCCGAGCAGCTGCTCGCCGCCCGCCGCTACGCGCTGACCGGGGACCCGCGGGCCGTCGAGGGACCGTGGGCGGCGACGGGACGGCTTCCCGCCCGCTGGTGCCAGCAGTCGGCCGGGCGAAGGCCTGGCACCTCACCGCGGCCGGCTCCGCCGGGGCCGCCACCTTCCCCGAGACCCTGTGCCCGAGCGCCCCGGTGCCGGGCTCGGAGAAGCCGGCGGTCCGGCACGGGCGCGAGCCCCTGCTCGACGTCGGGCGGATCCACGCCGCCTTCGTCACCGATGCCCGCGCCCGGGGCGAGGCCTGTGGCCCGCTCGGCCTCGTCCCCGCCCCGGAGCTGCCCGTCGCCAGCGGCGGGGTGTACCGGCCCGCCGCACATCTCGCCTACACCGCCTACACCGGCGACGACCGGCACCGCCTGCGGGCGTTCATCGAGCGCCACCGGCCCGGGGCCGGAGACGAGCAGACCGCGGCGCAGCTGGCGGCCTGCGCTCACCTGTGGGAGCAGGCGGGCGAGGACGGGACGGGTCGGGCGTGGGAGCGGCGCTGGCGGTCCTTCCCGCGGCTGCTGGTGGTGCTGGTCGGCACGGCGGCCGCCGGGGTGCGCTCGGCGGTGGCGGACCTGCGCCTCGCCGCCGAGGAGAACCAGGCCGTCGCCGGGATGCTCACCGCCGTCCCGGCCAGCGCCGCGCGCATCGAGGACCTCATCCAGCGCGGACCGGCCGCCCCGGTCTGGCACCCGCTCGGCGGCCGGGGCGGGGCGAAACTCACTGGCTCAGGTCAGGGGCAGGTGGAGCGGGCCCTGACGGCGAGCAGGGCCAGGTTCCCGGCGGCTGCGGCGGGGCGGAAGTCGAAGACGCCGGCGAACGGTCCGGTCACCAGCAGCAGGACCTCGTACGTGCGCAGCGCCCGCCACCACTCGCGTCCGGCGATGACCTGTCCGTCGAACCAGGCCGTGCTGTCGGGCCGGTGCACCGTCAGGCCGGGCTGGTTGGCGTTGGCGGTCCAGCCCGGTGCGGGGTCGCGTTCCAGGACGCCCGCGTCGCGGGCCCATCCCTGCCCCGCTGCTGTCGGGCCTCGCGTGCCGGCGGGGACCACCAGTACCGGGCACCGGCCCGGGATCAGCTCCGGCCATGCCCCGCCCACCAGCCTCGTACCCACGGCGATCTCCACCCGATGCTCCCTGCCCCACCCCCCGCCCCGGCACACCTCCCCGTGCCGGGCCCCGGCCCATCATCCCCCGCACCCATGAACCGCGACACGGCATCGACCACACCGGCCATGGAGCCTGGCGGTCGTCCCTGCCCGCCGGTGTCCGCCGCATCGGAGGAACGCGGCCGCGGGCCGAGGAAACGGCCGTAGGACGTCACCGGCCAGGCCCTGGCCGTCCATCCGGCCGGCCTTGGGGTGGGCGGGGGCGACGCGGCGCAGCCCGGAGGCGAGGCGTGGACGGTCTCCTGGTTGCCGGGGCTACGGGTGGGTGCGGCGGTGGCGTCCGGTGGGGCGGGTCGGGTCGGTGAGCGGGGGCAGGTCGAGGGCGGTGGGGTGGCAGATTCCGCGCGGGCCCGTCGACACCCCGCGTACGCTCTGGTCCAGCGGAAAGGGGAGCGGCGATGGAGCGGGTGGTCGACCTGGACCAGGCGGCGGTGGAGGTGGCCACTCGGATGTCGGGGTGGCGGGTCGGCGGGCTGACGGTGGGTGAACTGACCTGGCGTGATCATGCGATCCCGTGGTCGCAGCAGTTCTTGACGAACCGGGCGCGGGTGGGCGATCCCGACTCGGTGGGAGTCACGCTCGCCCGCGGGGAGGACCAGGCCCTGGAGGTGGTGCTGTACCGGGGTGGCTGGGCCGATGTGGACTTCATGTCCGGTGACGACGGCGGAGCCCTGCCGGCCGCGGACATCACCTCCGCAGCGGACTTCGGCCGGCGCCTGGACCGCTGGGTGGCCCACGTGTTCGGGGCCCGCCCTACGGGCTGACCACTGGGCCGCACCGGCCTTCGGCACCACCCCCGAGAGGCCTGGCCGCCCTTCGCCGTGCCGAGGTGTACTGGCCGGTGCTGCGCGAGCAGCGGTGGCAGCGGATCCGCGAGACCGACCCGCAGTGGGCCGCCATGATGGAACAGATCACCAAACGGCCACCCCGCCACCAAAGACGCTGACAACCACCCAGAGGGGGCCGCCAGGCCCCGAACAGCGGCCCCGGACGGCCCCAGGCCCGGCCCGGACAGGCAGGCGGCAGGCGGCGCAGCACCACCACGGCGAGCACCACCAGAACCACGACGACGACCCGGCGCAGCGGGCGAGCAGCACCTCGACGACCCGGCACAGCCGGCGCAGCACGAGCACCGGGACGGCGAGACGGACACCGGCCCTCCCGCCGACAGCGACCAGGCGCGCGGCCCGCCGAGGGCGGGCCCAGGGGTTCAAGGTCTCGTCCAGCCGACTGTCGGTGGGTCAGTGCCGGACTCCGGGTGAAGGTCTCTCTGGAGACCGCCTCGCGCGTCTCATCAGCCCCAGTAGTTCCGTTCGCCGAACGGTCACTGTGACCGTTCGGCGAACGCTTCCGTGAACTCCGCATTCCGGGCAATGGCTAGTTGACCTGCTGCTCTGAGGTTCAGAAACAGGCACTCAGGGCCATCCTGACAGGCCGGGCGCAGTGGCGTACGAGGTGGTGGGCGAGGGCGGCGACGGTGGGGTCAGCGGCCTCTGGTGTTGCTGGCCCAGACCGCGGTGTGGTCAGCCTTATAGAGGACCAGGTTGCCGTCGTTCTGGAATGCAAAAACCGAGCCCGAACCGGCCCACCAGGTGCCCGTCGACCACAAGGCGGAACCGTTCGCATCGTAGACGACGAAGTTCCCGTCGGCCTGCATCAGCGCGTACGCACCCGGGTGGTTGTACGTGCCGCTGGCCCATATCGCCGTACCGTCCATCTTGTACAGCACGAGGTTGCCGTCCGCCTGCATGCCGAACACGTAGGTGCGGTCGTAGTTGCAGTACGCATCACCCGCTTGTATGGCCGAGGTCGACGATTTCCAAGCGATGTCCGCTTTCTGGGCCGGCGCCCAGCAGGTCGCAGCCAGGCCGGTTCCGGCAGCAAGTCCGGTTGCCACACGGGATCCCGACGCAGGCGAGGCAAAGCTAGACGGAGAGCCCCCCGGCTCCGCCGCAGACGCACTGCCAGCCAGCGGGGCCAGCAGCAAACCGGCGCCGAGCGCAGCGATAACGATCTTCCGCACTTCCATTCACCTTCCAAAGGACAAGCCCCCTCCCGATCGGGCGGCGGCAAACGAAATCTACAACGGCACCTCGTGCACGCAGAGATCAGTCAACTTTGACGCACTAAATTCGAATGCGCAGAATCCGATTCCAGGCCACGGGGGTCAAATTGCGGAAATCTCGCGACAAGAATCTGAAAGCGAATTAATTGGCACTCTTCTTCAGCCTGCTTCTTCGACTCCGTTCGCTCGATGTCCTGTTGTGGCCCGCCGGTCTGCACCGCCCGGGCACGACTTCGAGACTAGAAAGCGGACGCCCGTCGGAATGTGCGCTCCGTGCGGGGATCCTCGACGCTCCGTGCGAGGGCCCCGGCAAGGCTCTGTCTCCGGAACTCGGTCGGAGTGAGCCCGTAGGCCTGACGGAAGGTCCGGCTGAAGACGGTCGCGCTGCTGAACCCCCAACGGTTCGCTATCGACTGCACCGTGTACGCGTGGAGCCGGGTGCTGGCGAGGTCCTCGTGACAGCGCTCCAGCCGGCGGCGGCGGATCCAGGCGTGGACGGTCTCCGACTGCGGGTCGTGGGAGCGGAACAGCTGGTGGAGGCTGCGCAGCGAGATGTTGTGCCGCGCGGCGACGGTGCCCGGGGTCAGCTGCGGATCGCCGAGGTTGTCCTCGATGAAGGCGCGGATGCGCTCCAGCAGCACCCGCGCGCGGACCTCGACCGGCAGCTGCCCCGCGTCGTCGAGCCGCTGGGCGAGCAGGGCTGCGGCGAGTTCCACCGCGACGGTGCCCAGCCTGCGCAGCTCCGCCGCCTCGCAGGTGTCGCCGTGGGCCTCCAGACTGTCCAGGAAGCTCATCAGCACGGCCGCGACCCCGTGTCCGCCGGTGAGCCGCCCGGCCAGCAGCCGCTCCAGGCGCCGGCCGGGCAGCGGGAGCAGGGTGCGCGGGAACTGCAACATCGTCAGCCGGACCGGGCCGGGTCCGGGCGGGATCCGGGTGTCGGACGGGTGCGAAGTGTCCCAGAGGACGAACTCGCCGGCCCCGATCCGGTTCTCGTTTCCCGACTGGGACAGCACTGCGGCGCCCTTGCGGATCAGCGCCAGCTGGTACTGCTCCGGGTCACCGCGCCGGATCAGGGCCGGTGTCCGCCGCGACCGCAGCGGCGAGAAGACGAACCGGGCCATCCGCAGCGGCCCCAGGTCCAGCATTTCGGCCTCGGCGCGGAACTCGGTGGACGGTTCCGGGCTCATCGCCGTCGGCATCACCGTCTGCGCGACCGTGTCGTTGAACCAGTCGAACCGTTCGCTCGGCCGCACGGTTTCAGGCAGCAAGGAAATCCACATACCGCTTTCCCCCCGAAAAGTGGATGACAGGGACTCACGTCCCACACGCAAGGCTGGTTCCGCCGGGGGCATCATGCCACCGAAGAGTGCCCTCGTGGGGGAAGCCGGGGCGAGCGGTCAGAGCACCCACGGCCACGGCCCAGGGGCGGGGCGGCGGGACAAGCGGGGCAGGCGGGTGGGACGGCGGGGCAGGGTGTGGTCAGCGGTGCAGGGTCAGGTGCTGAACAACGTCGACGTAGCCGCCGGACGTGGCGATCGAGTGTCCTTCGATCGGAGGCCGGGGTGCCTGGGGCAGGCCGGCGTCCCGCAGGAACCAGGTCGCCTGCTCGGTGCGCTGGCGGACCAGTTCGCTGTAGAAGGCGCCCGCCTCCCGTTCGAGGAGAGCGATCGCGGCGTCCGACGGGCAGGGCGGGTAGCAGGCCAGCGCCAGTCCTTCGACGGCCCGCTGCCAGTCGGCGAGGTAGCCGTTCACCAGGCCGATGGTCTGCAGTGCGTCCTCGCGGCGCTGGGCGGGGGTGCGCCTCAGGCCAACAAACGGACCGTCGTCCTCGTCCAGGTACGCCTCCTCGTAGTCGTCCTCGCTGAACGCGCTGAGGGTGTCGGGGATACCGGCGACGGCGGCCAGGTACTCGGCGGCGGCCTCGTGGTACTCGGCGGGCAGGGCGGCGAACACCTCGGCGTAGGCGGGCGAGGCCAGGGCGTCGGCGGCGGTGAACGGCGGAAACGGCTCACCGGGCTTCGGGAACAGCGGGCCGGCGGGGGCGGTGTCGGTCACGATGGGGCTCCTGGTCGGCGCGGTCGTCGCCGCGCGGGTGCGGGGCGGTCGGGTGGTCCAACGAGAACGGCCGGCTGTACGGGGTGGGCCGGCGTGTGGTCGGTGTAGGGTCCGCGACTCCCTGCGCACTGGTTCCAGCGGAAACACCGGAATCCGGGCTCGATGCGCAGTCGTCCGGTCGGCCGGGGATACGCAATCCCTCGGGGGCGCCGTGGTCTGACGATGGACCGCCTTCGGTATCGACGCTGGTCACGAGATCCATTGCGCACGCAGGCCCAGAATTGCGCATCGAGTGCGCATCCGGCGCGGCCGTTGCGCATGGAGACGCGGAACCTACAGTCGGCGGTGCGTGTAGGATCTCGCGGCCCGTGTCGGACGGCGGTCCCGTGACCTGCGGGTTCGTACGCAGTCTCACGTCGTGTCGGATGCACGGCGTCTCAGCTCCGTGTCGGAAGTCGACGGGGCGGGCATCCCGGGCGCAGCACCGCGCCGGCGGCGAGCGGCACGCTGCGACCAGGAGGCGGCGTAGGTCAAGGATGGACGACAGGATCGCGGCGGGGACGGCGCAGCAGGGGCCCGGCTCGGCGGCAGGGTGGGCGGGCCCTTCGCCGGCCTTGACCGGCGGCGTGGTTCCCCGGGGGGTCCGGCGCAGCTGTGGTTGGGTCGAGCGGGACCTCGCCGCGGCGGCTTCGGTTGGCTACGGCCGCGGGTCGACACTGCGGACCGGCGACGTTTGAGGAGCGCACTCCCTATGCCACCGAACTTTCGTCGGGTCACCGACTGCGCCGAGACCGCGACCCATTCCACGACCCGTTACAGCAGCCACAGGGCCCGGCGTGCCGAGTACGTGGTCTACGCCTGCGAGTGGCACAGCCTGAGCCTCACCAGCAGCCGATACTTCGGCTGCCGCCACAATCTGCGTCCGCTCGCCGACGACCAGCAGCAGCGTGGGTGCGGTACCATGCTCGACCACCGTCCGGCCGACCGCGTCGCCGCCGACCACTTCCGTCTCTGGCTCATCGCCGGGACGCCGGTGGTGGACGGCCAGGTGCAGCGGTGGCGCGACTGGGCCCACCGGCTGCGGGGAAACTACGAGGCCCACTACCTCGGACACGGAGACCCCCAGGTCGCCGCGCACCTGGACCTCGCCCTCTCGGTGGCCGACCGCGCCCAGGTCGGCGAGCACACCCCGGAACAGCTCACCGCCGTCCTCGACGCCCTGGCCGCCACCGAACACGCCTTCCTACAGACACTGAAGGACATCTGACGCAGGCCACACCACGACGAGCAGAACCAGGACGACCGGCTGGTCCACCACACCGCAACACCCGGCCGGGCCGGGCCGGGAACTGGACGGCGTCCCACCGAAGACCGGTGGGACGGCCCAGCAGGCGGGACAGGACGAGCAGCAAAGAGCCCCGGCCTTCGCCGACACCGGCTCCCACCCCGTCTCCGGCGTCGGCGTATTCGGCAATGAGGTCGCGTCGGGCAAGGGGGCGCCCACCGCGAACCGGTGAGCAACCCGGGACGGACCGCCGGTCGGCTCCGGTAACGTGGCCTTCGCCCCGGCCCGGCGCCGTCCCCGGTCGACCGCCCTTCCGTTCACGGCCCGTCCGGCGCCCCGGACGGGCCGTGAACGTTCAACGCCACCCAAAGAACGGGCAGGGCGAGGTGGTCGCGCAGGGTGGGGCCGGCGGGGGCGATGCGGAACACCCCGCACGGCTGAAGCAACGGGACGCCCTGTCGACGAACTCGTCCAGGCCGCCCGGCTGACCTACCGGCAGACCACCCGCGTGGAGCAGCGGGACGCCCGGCGATCCGCGCCCTGGTCAAACGCGGTGAGCCGATCGCCTTTCAGGCTGGATGGGGTGATCGGGCCCGATCGCTGTAGAGAGCGACGGCGGACTCGGCCATACCGACAGTGTTCTTGACCGCGGCCACCACCGCTCCCAGGGGCGCGCTGATGCGCAGCGAGTGGACGTCGCCGTCGGTGGCCGTGATCCGGCGCTTCAGCACGGCCAGCGTGCCGGACTGGTCGCCGTGCGCGAGCGAGCTGCACAGGCTCCACCACAGCTCCGCGTTGGCTGTGCCCGTCCGGTTGCCGGCGTCGGCCACGATTTTGCCGTACCCGGGCATCCTCAGATTCCCATTCGTCAGGTCCGCTTCCTGCACCCCTGCGGCACGCAGCAGGGCCTTGATCCGGTTCTTACGCTCTTCGACCTCGGCTTTGTCCGGCTCAAAGTCCAAGAGCGTCGCCTTCGCCGTGACGTTGGCTATGTCCGCGTGGTGCATCCGCAGACAGCGGCTCACTCGATCCAGCCGCCGCGACGGGCCGAGCAGCCACACTGCGCGAGCAGCGTTCTCCAGCGCCGCGCGCAGGAGTGTGAAGGGGGCGTGGGAGTGCAGCAGCATCTGCTGCTCACCGTCCTTCACCTCGCGCCGTACCAGGGCGGTCAGGGCACGCAGGTGGTCGATCGCCACGACCAGGGCGAGGACGGCGCTGTGGGAGAGCCGGTAGGGGTCGGTCCTCGCATCGTCACCGGCGAGCGCGCTGCCCGCGCCGATCTGCCACAGCGGCTGGCCCTCACCGGTGTAGGGGGCGAGCGCGTCGATGCGGCCGAACTGTGCCAGCAGGGCGTGCACCAGCACCGCATGGTCCGCGTGGTCCGGAACTTCCAGGGTCGTCATGGCAGAACGCTACGAGTCGCCCGGCACACGGTTCCAGGTGATTTCCGTCCGTCGCGACCGGACGGCTGCGGGTGCGCGCCCCAGCGGCTTGTACTGCGCCGCCTCGTCGTCCCGTTGTCGCAGCGTGGCGCAGACGGCGCTCCGCCGCCGGGCCGACCTCAGGGGCGGTCCCGGCGTGGAGATCGTTTCCCCGGCTGGTGTCTGCGGGTGCTCCCGGCGTGGTGCTTGTGCGGCTGTTCGGGCAGCCGGTCAGGATGATCCAATCGTCCCTACCTGTTGGGGAGTTCGCGGTTTCGTGGTGTGCGGGTGCGCGTACTACGGTGTGCGCGTTGCCGTCGTGGGGCGGCGTTGAGGGAGGGGTGTCGTGGGGCAGCAGTTGGCTCGGGTGCCGTTGGACGGCGGGGGTTCGATTCTCGTCGAGGCGGAGGAGGCCGCGGCGGGGCCGGTGAAGGCGGGCCGGGTCGGTGATGCGGTGCGGGAGCTTCCGGAGAGTCTGGGGTCGGCGCTGGAGCCGGTGACCGGCCTGGCGCGTACGGTGCTGCACCGGTTGCGGGAGGCGGGGCCGAACGAGGTGCAGGTGGAGTTCGGGGTCGATCTCTCCGCCGCGGCCGGTGTGGTGATCACGAAGACCGCCGCCAAGTGCCATCTGACGGTGCGCGTGACGTGGCGCAAGGACGAGGCCGACGCCGCATCGGGTGCCGCTCGCACGGCCGACGCTCCCGAGGGCGACGACGAGCCGGAGACCGGCGTCCGCGCGGCCGGCGACGAGCCGGAGGACTGACGGGATGACGGTCGGACGGGGGATGGTCCGGGCCGGTGCGGCGGACGGCCTGGCGGCGGCCGTCGCGCAGGTCCGCGACGAGGACGACCTGGTGGTCGGGGCGGGCTTCCTCGTCGCCGACGACCTGCTGGTGACGTGCGCGCACGTCCTGGCGGACGGCCGCTACGGCCCCGGTTCGACGGTGACGCTGGTGTTCCCGCGCGCGGACGGCGCCCCGGAGGTCACCGGCATGGTGCTGGAGGACCCGTGGCGCGACCCGCGGGAGGAAGACGTCGCCCTGGTGCGCCTGGAGCGCCCGGTCGGGGTGGCGCCGTTGCAGTTGGGGTCGGCGGCGGGCGCGCGCGGGCACAGGGTGCGCTCCTTCGGATTCCCCCAGCAGGCGCCGCCGGGCGGGCACTACGGGTTCGCCACCGCGGGCGGAATCCTCCCGGCCGCCGACAGCACCGGTGAACTGCTGCAGCTCACCGCCGCCAACGACCTCACCCAGGGCTTCAGCGGCGGACCGGTCCTGGACGAGACGACCGGTCTGGTGGTGGGAATGCTCACCTCGATCACACCCCCCGACAACCACAACCGCGGCCAGGAAATCGCCTACGTCACCCCCACCTCCGTCCTGCGCCAGGCATGGTCCGGGCCGGACAGGCCGGACGAGCTGGACGTGTCGCCCTACCGGGCGCTGGAACCGTTCACGGCCGAGCACGCCCGCTGGTTCCGGGGCCGCGAGGACGCGGTGGACAGGGTCCTCGCGGGCCTGGCCGGCGGGCGGCGGGTGGTGCTGCTGCTGGGCCCGTCCGGGTCGGGGAAGTCCTCGCTGGTCCAGGCCGGGGTGCTGCCCGCGCTGGCCGAGGGGCGGCTGCCGGGCAGTGACCGCTGGCGCCAGGTCCTCACGCGGCCGGGCCCGGACCTGCCGGGCGCCCTGGCGCGGGCGGGCCTGCCCGGGGGCGAGGCCGAGGCCCCTGGGGCGGACGCCACCGATGGTGTGGATGCCGCAAGCGGAGGGGCCGATGCGGTCGGTGAGCCCCGTGTCGTGCTGGTCGTAGACCAGTTCGAGGAACTCCTCGCCCCCTCCGCCGGCCCCGAGGGCCTCCAGGCACTCGCCCGGATCACCGCCGCGATCCGCTCCGACGCCCCGCTCAGCGTGGTCCTCGTGATGCGCGACGACTTCTACTCCCGCCTGTCCGCACTCGCCCCCGACCTGCTGGACACCGCCCAGCAGGCAAGCGGTGTCCTCAACGTCCCCGCCACTCTGAGCGCCGCGGACCTGGACGCGATCGTCACCGGCCCCGCCCACGACCTGGACACGGCCTTCGAACCGGGCCTCTCCGAGCAGATCATCGCCCACGTCTTGGACCTGAACCCCCGCACCGCCGACACCGGCGGCGCCCCAGTCACCGTGCTCCCCCTGCTCGAAGTCGCCCTCACCCGGCTGTGGGAACGCCGCCTGGAGTACGACGGCCGCCTCACCCACGACGCCTACCAGCGCATCGGAGAAGTCACCGGCGCCCTCACCGAATGGTGCGAAACCGCCCTGCGCGAACTCGACCAGGACCAGCGGAACACCGCCCGCAAAATCCTCACCGCCCTGGTCCGCCCCGCCGACCCTTCCCTGAACATCCCGGCAGCGCGCCAGCAGCGCCCACTCGGCTACCTGCGCGAACTGGCCGCCGCCGACGACACCCCCGACGCGCTGCGAGCCGTCGACGAAGTACTGGCGGTCCTCTCCCAGCACCGCATCGTCACCACCGACCGGCTCCACGACGACGCACGGCCGGACGGCCCGCCAGGCACGGAGGGGACAGCGGTGGCCGAACTGGTCCACGACGCACTCATCCGCGACTGGGTCACCCTGCACAACTGGGTCGAGGAGGACGCCCGCCTCCACGACTGGCTCCACCGCGCCGGCCAACAGCACACCCGCTGGGAGAAGCGGCGCGACCCCCAGGACCTGCCCACCGGCACCCTCCTCGCCGAAGGCACCGACCTGGCAAAACACCACCGGCTACCAGGTCACCTCGACGCCTTCCTGAAAGCCGGACACCAACGCCAACAGGCCGCCGCCCGCCGCAGCCGACGCCTCAACACCGTCCTGGCCACCACCCTCGCCCTCGCCCTGATCGCCACGGGGATCGCGATCTGGCGGCAGCAGGCAGCCGTGGCCTCCCAGCAGGTCGCGCAGTCCCGGCAGCTCGCCGCCCAATCCGCCTCCCTGGCAGCCAGCGACCCCGAGCTCGCCGGCCTCCTCGCGGTCGCCGCCTACCGCACCAGCCCCACCAAGGAGGCCGCCGCAGCCATCCGCAGCGGCGCGCACCCATTCCTGCGCCCTCGCTTCGGCAGTAAGTCCTACTGGAAGTCCTACTGGGGCATGTCTGCGGTGGCGTTCATCCACGACGGGCGAACCCTCGCCACCGTCGAAACTGACGACGGTACCTTGCGGTTGTGGGATGCCGTCACTGGCGCCGCCGTCGCCAACCCCACCACCGGCACCGGCACCGGCACCGGCACCGGCCAATTCGCCAACCCCACCACCGGCACCGGCCCGGTGCAGTCGGTGACGTTCAGCCCGGACGGGCACACCCTCGCCACCGCCGGTGCCGACGGTTCCGTGTGGTTGTGGGATGCCGTCACTGGCGCCGCCGTCGCCAACCCCGTCCCCGGCCACACCGGCCCGATGCTGGCGGTGATGGGGCCGAACAAGGCGCCGGCGGTGCCGGTGCCGGACGAGCCGTATCGCGGAAACCCCGAGTCCGTGCCCGTGGGGGTGTGGGACGCTGTTGTTGGCGCGACCTTCTTCCCTGGCACCGGCGGCCACAGTGGCCTGGTGCAGTCGGTGACGTTCAGCCCGGACGGACGTACCCTCGCCGCCGTCGACACTTTCAGCGGTTCCGTGGTGTTGTGGGATGCCGTCACTGGAGAGGTCGTCGCCAACCCCATCACCGGCCACACCGAGCCGGTGCAGTCGGTGGCGTTCGGCCCGGACGGGCGAACCCTCGCCACGGGCGGTGCCGACGGTTCCGTGCGGTTGTGGGATGCCGTCACTGGCGCGGCCCTCGCCAACCCCACCACCGGCCACACCGGCCGGGTGCTGACGGTGGCGTTCAGCCCGGACGGGCGAACCCTCGCCACGGGCGGTGCCGACGGCAGGGCACAATTGTGGGACGTGGCCACGATCAGAACGGTCACCACCACCGCCAGAGTCGTCCCCGAAATTTCCTACAGCACGCTCCGCCAGGGGACAGTGTCGCCGATGCTGTTCAGCCCGGACAGGCACATCCTTGCCACCGGCGGCGCCGGCCACGGCGGCTCCGTGCGGCTGTGGGACACCACCACCGGCAAGCCCTCTGCCGACCTCAAGCTCGACCGCATCGGTGACGTGAAGGCGGCGGCGTTCACCCCGGACGGGCACACCCTCGCCACCGTCAGTGCCGAAGGCTCCGTTCGGCTGTGGGACACCACCACCGGCAAGCCCTCTGCCGACCTCAAGCTCGACCGCATCGGTGACGTGAAGGCGGCGGCGTTCACCCCGGACGGGCACAC
>NZ_JBHVSD010000052.1:0-1692 GCF_042885395.1 Kitasatospora sp. NPDC058063 | reverse complement strand
ACGCACCCTCGCCACCGTCAATGCCGAAGGCTCCGTTCGGCTGTGGGACACCACCACCGGCAAGCCCTCTGCCGACCTCACCGAGCACTCCGGTGTGGTGACGGCGGCGACGTTCGGCCCGGACGGGTACACCCTCGCCACCGTCGGCGACGACGGCATGGTGCAGGTCCAGTTCTACATTGCACCGGACACCGCGATCAGGAGGATCTGTACGGCCGTCGCCCGTGACTTCACCGACGATGAGAAGTCACGCTTCCTACCTGACTTCCCCGCACCTGCCTGCAGCTCATGAACGTCCGTTCGACTCGACCGGCCGCATTGCGTCGGCTGAACCGGGAGCCGCAGGGTGGCCTGCCACCGGCCGTCCCGGCCGCTCTCCTCCCCACCCTCCTCCTGGCCGGTGGCGCCGCGCAGCGGAGCCGCCGGGCCACCGCGCAGCGGACACCCCGTCACGCCGTCGGCGCGAAGCATCAGGTTGCCGGGATCTTGTCTCCGCTCCTGCCCTGCGGGCCGCGCGCACGGCCGCCGGTGCGTCGGTTGCCCGGATTGCGCGTGAGGTCGGGGTCACCGAGCGCGCGGTGAGCCTCTATCTCACCGGGACGCGCGTGCCGAAGCCGGGGCTGCTGGTGCGCCTGGCGGGGGCGGTCGGCGTCGCTCCGGCCGACCTGTGCGCCTTCGAGCACGAGCGTCTGGTCCATCTGCGGGTGTTCGCCGGCCGCAGCCGCGCCGAGATGGCCCGGCGGCTCGGCATCGCCGAGGAGACCTACCGGCAGTTGGAGACCACCGGGCGTCGCGGCACCCGCGCCCGGTACGACCGTGCGCGCGACGAGTGGATCGCCTGGGACGACTGGGCCGCACCGGCCTTCGGCACCACCCCGGAGCGGTTGCTGGCCGCCCTTCGCCGCACCGAGGAGTACTGGCCGGTACTGCGCGAGCAGCGGTGGCAGCGGATCCGCGAGACCGACCCGCAGTGGGCCGCCATGGTGGAACAGATCACCAAACGGCCACCCCGCCACCGAAGACGCTGACAACCACCCATGCCCGCGGCGACGCGCGGGACTACGAACGGCTGCCCCGGCACAGCGAGGCGCTCATCACTTGGGCCGCCGTCACCGTGATGACCCGGCGCCTGGCTCGCCGGTCCTGACTACCTCGCGGCGTTCCGCACGGCCAGCTGCTGCCGGGCGATGGAGGCCGGGTCGGTCGGCCGCAACCATGCGCACGCGGTCAGCTTCTTCGCCCGCAGGAAGACCTCGACGCATGCACCCGAAGGCCATCCCACCCTTTCGCGGGGGCCGGCGTCCACCCGTCCGCCGACCATCGAGGCCAGCACCCGGGCGCCGTGGTGCACACAGGCCGAAAGCTCTTCGAGCATGTGCACGTGCTCCAGGACACCGTGCGGGGACGTCTCGGTGACGAACACAGCGTCGACCGGGCCCTCGCACGGCGTGATGTCCAGCGGATCCGCAGCCTCACAGCGAGGAGGAACGGCGGAGGCATCGACGGTGTCCATAGACACCAGCCTCCCACACCCCCAACAACTCTCGGTGCGACACCGCAGAAGCCCAGTCAGCAGAGTTGGGATCGCCAACAACTTCTCAGCTTGACTCTGTCGGGGATCTTGGTCGCCGTCCTCTCAACTGACGGCTCGCCAGGAACGCAGGCGCGGGATGCCCTGCTGGTCGAGGTGGT
>NZ_JBHVSD010000051.1:0-20179 GCF_042885395.1 Kitasatospora sp. NPDC058063 | reverse complement strand
GAGGACGAGCGGGTCACCGTCGAACTGATCAACGACGGCGTGCACCTGCACCCCTCCGTCCTCGACCTCGCCTACGGCACCGCCGGCGCCAACCGGGTCGCCCTGATCACCGACGCGATGGGCGCCGCCGGCATGGGCGACGGCCTCTACCCGCTCGGCCCCCTCCAGGTCCAGGTCGAGGACGGCGTGGCCCGGCTGGTCGAGGGCGGCGCGATCGCCGGCTCCACCCTCACCCTGGACGTGGCGTTCAAGCGCTCGGTCACCGTCAACGGGCTGAGCCTGAACCAGACCGTCGAGTCGCTGTCCGCCACCCCGGCCCGGCTGCTCGGCCTGAGCGACTCGATCGGCTCGCTGGAGACCGGCAAGCTCGCCGACCTGGTCGTGGTCGACTCCGAGAGCTACGACCTGGTCGCTGTGATGCGCCGCGGCCGCTGGGTGCTCGGCGGCGAGACGTTCCGGCCCGTGAAGGCCGACTGAGCGACGCCCGGAACGCGACGGCCGCCCGTCCCCCTCGGGGGCGGGCGGCCGCGTCGCGTCCGCGGTGGCGTCAGCCGCTCGGCTCGATGGTGATCTGGTCGATCAGGATCGGCCCGGAGGGCACCGTGAAGGTCACCGAGTTCGGCCCGGCCTGGAACTGCGGGAGTATCCAGGTGGAGAACCAGGCGGCGGTCTGGTCCTTGGGGGGCGCCCCGTAGATCTTGTAGGTCACCCCGCTCGGCCAGTCCTTGCCGTTCACCGCGGCCCCGCCCTTGATGTCGGCGCCCGAGTAGTTGTAGTGCACGCTCAGCTTGTACGTCCCGGCCGTGGCGACCTCGCCGGTCCAGGTCACCGAACCGCCCGGCTGGAGCGTCAGGTAGCTGCCGTCGGCGGACTTGGCGCCCTTGACGCTGTTGCCGGACGGCGCGTTCTGCGCCTGGAGCTGGCCCGCGTCCACGCTCGTCGGCCCGGAGATGGCGGTGGCGCTCGACGTGGGGCCGGCGCTCGCGTTCGTGGCCGTCGGCGCCGGGCTGTTGGGGGCCGGCGGGGCGGTGGTCGCGGTGCCGCCCTTGGCGTTCTTGGTGTCGTCCGGGTCCCCGGTGGAGAGCGCTATGCCGGCGCCGATCGCTATCGCCGCGACCACGGCGACCGCGCCGATCACCGCGCCCTTGCTCCGGCCGCTGCTGCGCGGCTCCTCCCCCGGCTGCGGCCGGGAGTGCTCCGCGTAGCGGGTCTGCTGGGTGGGCGCGGCACCGTACTCGGGCTGCTGCGGCGATCCGGGCTGGCCGCCGTACGGGGCCTGCGGCTGACCGCCCTGGTACCCCTGCGGCGGCATGCCCTGCTGGCCGTACGGCTGCTGCTGCTGTTGCTGCGCCCGCTGCGGATAGCCGTACTGCGCGCGCCCGACCTCCATCGGGCGGTTGTACGACGTGCGCGGGACCCCCTGCTGCGGCTCGGCCGGCTGCCCGGTGGAACCGTCGGCCGGGCGGTAGAGGTAGCCGAACGGGTCGTCGTCCTGCGGGGCACCGCCCCCCTGGCCCTCGGGCACTCCGTTGCTGCCGGCGGTCGTCACGGTGGTCTGCTCCCCCATCCGGTGCGCCGCCAGCTGCGGGCGGCGCAGATCATGGACGCTGTCGTACCGGGAACCCTACCTGTCGTATGTGACGGCGGGAAAAGACCCCTTGACAACTCACGGGTAACCCGGGCCGACCTGGGCGGACCCGAGCCCGCACCGGCCGTCCGCCGGTTCAGCCCGCGCGCCGGTGCGAGCGCTCGCCGCGCGCTCCGCGCACCGCCCCGCCCCGGGCCCGCTTCTCGTCGTACATCCGCTCGTCGGCGGTGTGCAGCACCTCCTCGATGCTCATCCCGCAGCCGGCCCAGCCGACCCCGAGGCTCACCCCCACCCGCATCGCCCGTCCGTCGATCCGCATCGGCGGGATGATGGCGCCCCGCAGCCGGTGGGCGAGGTCCTTGGCCTCCTCGCGGCCGATCCCGTCGGCCAGCACCACGAACTCGTCACCGCCGAGCCGGGCCACCGTGTCACCGTCCCGGACGGCCTGGCTCAGCCGCCGGGCGACCTCGACCAGCACCGCGTCGCCCGCGTTGTGGCCGAACCGGTCGTTGATCGACTTGAAGCCGTCCAGGTCGCAGAAGAGCACCGCGAGCCCCTTGTCCACCGCCGCCGCGCCCCCAGAGCGGAACGGCGCCGACCAGGCTTCGCCGCCCGGCCCGTACTCGGCCGGGACCACCGCGTGGACGTGCTCCCCGTAGCCCGGGCCGAGCCCGCTCGGCAGGCCCTCGGGCAGTCCGTAGCCGTGCACCGGCCCGGCGTACGGGTCCGCGCCCTCCAGCCGCTCGTGCGCCGTGTGCGCGCTGTAGGAGTCGGCCGGGTAGCCGTAGGGCTGCGGGTAGGCCGCCTCGACCTGGCCGGCCGCGGCGCCGACCGGCCGCGGCTGTGCGCAGAGCCGGCGGGCCAGCCGGGTCTTGAGCTCGGCGCCGTTCGGCAGCCCGGTGAGCGCGTCGTGGCTGGCCCGGTGGGCGAGCTGGAACTCGTGCCGCTTGCGCTCCTCGATGTCCTCGACGTGGGTGAGCAGGAAGCTCGGGCCCTCGGCCGCGTCCGCGACGATCGAGTTGCGCAGGCAGACCCACTGGTAGCCACCGTCCCGCCGGGACAGCCGCAGCTCCGCGCGGCCGCTCTCGGCGCTGGTGCGCTCCAGCAGTGCCCGGTCCTCGGGGTGCACCAGGTCGGCGAAGCTCTGCTGCCGCAGCACCGCCCGGGGCCGGCCGAGCAGCCGGCAGAGCGCGTCGTTGACCCTGGTCAGCTGGCCGCGCCCGACGCCGTGCAGCTCGGTGATCGCCATCCCGCTGGGCGCGTACTCGAAGGCCTGGCGGAAGCTCTCCTCGCTGGCCCGCAGCGCCTGCTGCTCCTTCTCCAGGCGGGCCAGCGCGCGTTGCATCTCGGCCCGCAGCCGGGCGTTGCCGATCGCGATGGAGGCCTGCAGGGAGAACATCTCCAGCGCCTCGCGGGTCCACGCCCCGGGCCGCTTGCCGCTGCGCGGGCGGTCCACCGAGAGGACGCCGAGGAGGTCGCCGCCGGCGCTGTACATCGGGGCGAGCAGCCCGTCGGCGGGGTGCCAGTCGTTGGCGTACACCGGCAGCGGGCTGTCCCCGATCCAGCGCGGGATGTCGCTGGCGACGGCCCAGCCGCGGTCGTACGGCAGGAAGCGCAGGGTGCCCCAGTGGTCGCTGACGCCGAGCAGCCGGTCCCAGGACTCCCGGGAACCGACCTGGCCGAGCAGCACGGAGGGGCCGCCCATCGGGCTCTCCTCCAGCTCCCAGACGGCCGCCACCACGAGGTCGCCGTCCGGCCGGACCAGGCTGACGGCGGCGGCGTCGAAGCCGAGCCCGTGCACCGCGCCTTCGACAACGGCCTGGAGCGTGCCAGCGAGGCTGCGGGCAGCGTTGAGGTCCGCCACGACCCGGTGCAAGGTGCGGAGGGTCGCGAGACGGACGTACGGCTCCGACTCGGCTTCCATGCGGGGGCTCCCCGGCTGCTTCGGATAGTTCTTGATTGGTTATCGTCCGATTGCCAGAAGAACTGAATCACAGGGAGCACAGCGCTCGGCACGCTCGGTCAGCAATAGGCCATCACTTGTGACTTAAATCACACGACACTAATGCGCCCTTAATCAGTTCATCTGTCCCATAGCGGGACATAAAGCGCTATCGGCACATTTCTCGTGGTCGACCGCATGGGCCCCGGACTGAAGCCGACTGGGCCCGCCGGTCCGGCCGCTTCACTCCTGAGGGTGAGTTCGGCCACCGGGCGCAACCCTTCGGCCGGAGCGCCGGTCCTACGACCAAGGCCCGATGCCGTTCCTCCCGGGTGACGACTACCGTGCGGTACGTGTACCCGTCCCCGCAGCCCGAAGCTGCCCCCCACGCCACGCCCGACGAGTTCCGGGCTGCCCTCTCCCAGCTCGCCGCCGGCGTGAGCCTGGTGACCGTCCACGACCCGGAGGACGGCGAGGACGTCGGCATGACCGCCACGTCCTTCCTCTCGGTGTCGCTGGAGCCGCCACTGGTACTGATCTCGGTCCGCGAGGACTCCCGGATGGACGAGGTGCTCTCCCGGACGGACACCTGGGCGGTCTCGGTGCTGACCGAGGGACAGAAGACGCTCGGCTCCCGGTTCGCCATGAAGGGCCGGCTCAGCGACCGGCTGCTGTTCGCGGACACCCCGCACCGGCGCGGCCCGCGCACCGGAGCCCCGCTGATCGACGGCGCGCTGGCCACCGTCGAGTGCCGCACCGAGCAGCGGATACCCGCCGGCGACCACACCCTGCTGCTCGGCCGCGTCCTGGAGGCCGTGGTCCCCGACCCGGCCGGCCGCCCGCTGCTCTACTTCCGCGGCGGCTACCGCACCCTCGGCTGAACCGCCCGCCGGCTACTCGCCGCCGCGCGGCGCCCGGCGGCCCTGCTTCAGTTCGGAGCGGAGCCGCTTGTTGGTCAGCCGCCGCTCGACCATTCCCCGGCTCGGCCTGGTCGCCCGCCGGGCCTTCGGCGGCGGCGCGCACGCCTCGCTCAGCAGCGCCGACAGCCGGGCCGCGGCCGCCTCCCGGTTGCGCCACTGCGAGCGGAACTCCGAGGCCTGGACCACCAGCACCCGGCCGTCCACCAGCCGACCGGCCAGCCGCTCCAGCGCACGCTCGCGCCACACCTCGGGCAGCGCCGCGGTCGACGCCAGGTCGAAGCGCAGCTCGGCCTTGGAGTCGGAGGTGTTGACGTGCTGGCCGCCGGGGCCGGAGGAACGCGAGAAGCGCCAGACGAGCTCGGCGTCGGGGACGACCACCGACCCCCGTACGCGGATGGGCTCGGACATGCGTCCATCATCCCGCGCCCGGCCCGCCCGGTCACCCGGTTATCGGTACGCCCCCGCGCCCGCGCACCCGGTTACCCCGATCCGCCCCGAGCCCCGACAATGGCCTACGTGATCGAGCTCGGCTACTCCCTCTCCAACCGTTTCCCCGACCCCCCGCAGACGGACTACCGCACCGCGTCCGTGCACGCCCTGCGCTACGACCTGTTCTGCGGCGACGTCTACCTGGACGGCGAGGGCTCGGACCTGTCCACCGCCTGGGGCTGGGTTCCGGTGCTGGACTTCGCCTGGGCACTGTGCGACGTCGCCGAGCTCCTGGACCGCGACCCGGACGGCGGCCGGGCCGCCCGGGTGCAGACCGCCGACCTCGACTTCACCCAGAACACCGAGCTGCTGCGCTTCGCCCGCCGCTTCAACTGGGTCGAGGTCACCGCCACCTGGCTGCCGGACGAGCCGCCGGTGGTGGTCCGCCACGGCGAACTGCGGCGCGAGGCCCGGGACTTCCTCCAGGACACCCTGGCCGACCTCTTCGACATGCACCCCGGCCTGGCCGACAATCCGAACATCTGGACTCTGCAGGGCCGGTTCCGGCGGATCTGACACCGGCTTTGCCCGGGCTTTGCCCTCCGATTGGCGCCCGCGAAGAATTCACGCTTCCTGCGGAACCAAGCCGCCGGAGTATTGCGTTGTCCCGGGAAATAGCGCACGAAGCGAACGAAGGGACTGCAATCGTCATGCCAGTGAGCCTCTCCAAGGGTGGCAACGTCTCGCTGACCAAGGAGGCCCCCGGCCTGTCCGCGGTCACCGTCGGCCTGGGTTGGGACGTCCGCACCACGACCGGCGCCGAGTTCGACCTCGACGCCAGCGCGATCGTCCTGAACGCGGACGGCAAGGTGCTGTCCAACGCCCACTTCGTGTTCTTCAACAACACCAGCACGCCGGACAACACCGTCGTGCACACCGGTGACAACCGCACCGGTGAGGGCGCGGGCGACGACGAGGCGCTCAACATCAGCCTGTCCGGCCTGCCGGCCGAGGCCGTCAAGATCACCTTCCCGGTCACCATCTACGACGGCGTCGCCCGCGGCCAGAACTTCGGCCAGGTCCGCAACGCCTACATCCGCGTGGTGAACGCGGCCGGCGGCGCCGAGATCGCCCGCTACGACCTCTCCGAGGACGCCGCCACCGAGACCGCGATGATCTTCGGCGAGCTCTACCGCAACGGCGCGGAGTGGAAGTTCCGCGCCGTCGGCCAGGGCTACGCCTCCGGCCTGGCCGGCATCGCCCAGGACTTCGGCGTGCAGATCTGACGCACCCGCGGTTCTCGTTTTCCGGGGCCCGGTCGCCTCAGCGCGAGGCGCGCAGCTCCGGCAGCTCGATCAGCTCGGTCTCGTCCTCCGGCGTCAGGTCCACCACGGTCGGCTCGCCCTGTCCGGGCCGCTCGGCCGGCTCCGCCGCCCGGGCCTCGGCCTCGGCCTTCGCGGCCACCGCCTCGTCGCCCACCACGTCCGCCAGGTCGGCGCGCTCCCCCAGCTCGGCGACGCTGCCCACCGCCGGCGCCGGGGCCGCCGGGCGCGCCGGAACGGCCGAGCCGCGGCCGAAGAAGCTGAAGCCCTGCCCGCGCGCCTGCCCGGACTGCGCCGGCCGCGGCCGCTGCCGCTCCCCCGCCGCGGGCGCCGCGGCGGGCACGGCCGGAGTCCCGCCGAGCTGACCGACCGTCGCGGTCAGCGCCGGACGCACCGGCTCCGAACGCACCGGCTCGGGGCGCATCGGCTCGGGACGCACCGGCTCGGGACGCACCGGCGACTGGGCGACCGGAGCCTGCCCCGGAGTGGGCACCGAGGGCGCCACCGGAGCCGGCACGGCCACCGGTGCGGCCACCGCGACCGCCGGAACCGCCGGGGCGGCCGTGCCGACCACCGGCTCCGCCGCACGCGCCCGCAGGGCGACCTCCGCACCCGCCGTACGCGCCCGCTGCGCCTCCTGCTCCGCCGCGCGGCGCTCCAGGTGCCGCAGCACCGACGCCGCCCGCACATACGCGGCCGGGCTGGCCGGGTGCTTCGGACGGCTCGCGGCGAGCGCCCGCTGGGCCGCCTCGGCCTCCTTGAGCGCCTGCTCGGCGACGTTCACGGCCCGCTCGCGCAGCAGCCGGGCGATCTCGGTCTCGGCCTTCGCCAGCCGCGACTTCTCCGCCGTCAGCCGCCGCCCGAACCGGGTGGCCCGCTCCTCGGCGACCTCCGCCGCGTACTCGGCCTCGGCCAACTGCTCCTCGAACCGCTCCTCGGCGCGCATCCGCTGGGCCGCGGACATCTCGACGGCCGCCCGGGCCGCCTTGTCCCGCTGGCGCAGCAGCAGCGCGAAGCCGAGCGTCGCGATCACCGCCGCGACGCCCACCGAGCGCACCAGGATGGTGTCCTGACTGAAAAGCAGAGCGGCCAGTGCGGCGACCAGCAGTACGCCGGTGGCGGTGGGGGGGAAGGCCCGGCCGAGGACGGAGGAATGACGGTGGCGTCCGCGAGACATGTCCAAGAAACTAGCGTGCGAATTGGGGCCGTGTCAGCCCAGGGTCCCCTTCCGCCCTTGACAGGGTCCGGTTCTTACCGCACGTGCCCGGATTCTCACCCAAGATCACGAGGAAGGGGCTGCTCAGCGACGCCTCAGCGGTGCGAGGCCGCCTGACCGCCCGGGTCGTCGTGGTTCTCCGGCAACTTGCACACGTGCTGGATCCAGAGCGCCGCCGCTATCACCGCGGCCCCCGCCAGCACCGCGAGCCCGGCCGTCACGGCCTGATCCTTGCGGGCCGACACGTCCAGCTCGCCCAGCAGGTAGATCCCGGCCCCCGCGTAGACACCGGTGACCACCGCCGAGACCAGCGCGCTGGCCTGCCCCAGCACCACCGCCCGGGCCGCCAGCAGCGGGTCGACCCCCTTCGCCCCGGGCTGCCGCTCGCGCACCGCCTTCAGCCGGGCCCGCAGCGACAGCGCGGTCGCCAGCAGGATCACCGCCACCGCCGCCAGCACCACCGGCGCCGCGGCGGGCACGGCCGGCAGCGTGTCCACGGAGGCCCACAGCTTGGAGCCGGCCCAGGACAGCGCCGTCGTGGCAGCGGTGATGCCGATCAGCAGGCGGAGGCGAAGCAGCTTCACTCGGAGGAGGTCCTTCCCGGGTACCAGAACCGGCCGCCCGCCCGGTGGCCCGGCGCGGCGACGCCAAGCCACCGTACCGGGCCCGGCCGGGCGGACACCCGCGCGAACGACGGACACCTACTCGTACGGCCGGGCCCCCGGTCGAGTTCCCCGGGCGACGGCCGGGCCGTCGGCCCGGCTGTCGGCCCTCCGAGCCCGGCCCCGGACCTACTCCGGCAGCGTCAGCCGGATGTCCTCGCGGCGCTTCACGCCCTGCGCGTCCGGGCCGCCCAGCGCGGTCAGCAGCGCGTCCACCCGCCCGTGCCCGGGCACCTCGGCCTCCGGCTGGGCGTCCAGCCAGGGAGCGAGCACGAAGGCCCGCTCGTGCGAGCGCGGGTGCGGCAGCAGCAGCTGCGGGTCGTCGCTCAGCACGCCCTCGTAGGCCAGGATGTCGACGTCCAGGGTGCGCGGGCCCCAGTGGACGGTCCGCACCCGCCCGAAGGCGTCCTCGATGGCGTTGCCGCGCTCCAGCAGGTCCCGCGGGGGCAGCGAGGTGCGCAGCACCACGACCGCGTTGTAGTAGTTCGGCTGCTCCTCCGGCCCGCCGACGGCCTCCGTCTCGTACACCGCGGAGACGGCCTTGATGCTCAGCCCGGGGGTGTCGGCGAGCGCGTCGACGGCGCCCTGGAGGGTGTCCAGCCGGTTGCCCAGGTTGCTGCCGAGCGCGACGACCGCGCAGCGCTGGCTGTGCAGCGTGGTGTCGACGGAGTCCACCCGGTCCTCCAGGTCGAACGCGTTCGGCGCAGCGGTCCGGTCACTGGTGCTCATCGGAAAACGTCCTCTACATCGGATACCGGGCGCGTGGTGGGGGTCATGCGCGGCCCCGGTGGATGGTCACGGTCACGTCGTCGAACGGCACGGTGATCGGGGCGTCCGGCTTGTGCACGGTGACCTCGACCTCCTCGACCGCTTCGTGCTTGAGGCACTGGTCGGCGATGCGCTGGGCCAGCGTCTCGATCAGGTCGACCGGCTCCCCGGAGATGATCGCGGTGACCTCCTCCGCCACCAGCCCGTAGTGCGCGGTGCGGGTGAGGTCGTCTCCGGCCGCGGCGGGGCGGGTGTCCAGGTACAGCACCAGGTCGACCACGAAGGTCTGCCCCTCGACGCGCTCACGCTCGAAGACGCCGTGGTGGCCCCGGGCTCGCAGCCCCCGCAGGGTGACGCGGTCCAGCAAACGAATCACTGCTCCCAGTCGGACGGGCCCCACCCGGCGAAAAGCACGGACGGGCAGGGCGAAGGCGGGCAGCACGCCCGCCACTCCGTTTCGAATCTACCCGCGAGCACGGACAACGCCTGACCGTCCTACCCGGCACGAACCGACGCCACGCGCACCGATATGGCGATTGACGTGAACGTTCGGTGACCACTCGGAAATTTCCGGCGACTTTTCGGCACGGCATTTCCGCGGCCGCCGGAATCAGCTCTCCTCGTCGTCGTCCCCGCTGGTCAGAACGGGTGAACCGTGATGCGACCAGAGCTTCCACCCGGCCGGGGTACGGCGGAACAGATTCGTCGACACGACCTTTCCGCCGACCAGTGGTCCGAGCTCCCCCTCCTCCTCCGACTCGCCGCCGGACAGGATGTTCTCGGTGCACGTGACAAGGGCCACATCACCGTGCACCTCGGCCTCGACATCGGTCAGGAAGAACTGGATGTACTCCGTGTTCATCATGATCAGCATGTACGACCTGGTCACCTGCGCCCGGCCGCGGAGCACCGGCCAGCCCGGGTGCACGCACACCACGCCGCCCTTGTCGTCGGCGTCGGCGGCACCCAGCCAGGCCTCCTCGACCGCTTCCAGATCCCCCCGTTCCAGCGCCTCGTAGAGCCCCCTGTTCGCCGCGAGCACGGCCTCCAGGTCCGCCTCGCGCGCCCGCCCGGCCGTGCCGCCGCTCAACCTGCCGTCACCTGTCACAGACCCTCCCTCACCCCAACCGCGCCGCGTGCTGCCAGGCCGCGACCACCCGGACGGCGTCCGCCGTGCCGGACACGTCGTGCACCCGCACCGCCCAGGCTCCGGCCCGGGCGGACAGCACCGACACCGCGGCCGTCGCGTCGTCGCGCTCCCGGGCCGGGCGCAGTTCCCCGGTTGCCGGGTCGGCGAGCAGCGTACCCAGGAACCGCTTGCGCGAAGCCGCCACGAGCACGGGACGGCCGAGCGCGGTGAGCGCGTCCAGCCGGCCGAGCAGCGCCCAGTTGTGCTCGGCGGTCTTGGCGAAGCCGAGCCCCGGGTCGAGGATCAGCTGGTCCTCCTTGACCCCGGCCGCCAGCAGCGCGTCCACCCGGTCGGTCAGCTCGGCGACCACGTCCCGCACCACGTCGTCGTAGACCGCCGTCGCGTACATGTCGGCGGACTGCCCGCGCCAGTGCATCACCACGAAGGGCGCGCCGGTCTCGGCGACCACCCGGGCCATCGCCGGGTCGGCGAGGCCGCCGGAGACGTCGTTGACGATCGCGGCGCCGACCTCGACGGCGCGCTCGGCGACCGTGGCGCGCATGGTGTCCACGGAGACCATCACCCCGGCGTCGGAGAGCTCGCGGACCACCGGGAGCACCCGGCGCAGCTCCTCCTCCTCGGACACCCGCTGCGAGCCCGGCCGGGTGGACTCGCCGCCGACGTCCACCAGGTCCGCGCCGCGGGCCCGCAGCGCGAGGCCGTGCGCGATCGCCTTGGCGGGGTCGTGCCACATCCCGCCGTCCGAGAAGGAGTCGGGCGTGACGTTGACCACGCCCATCACGGCGCAGCGCTCCAGCCGCGGCAGACCGGCCGGCAGGGAGAAGGACGGCGAATCGTTCATGCTTCCCATTATCGAACGGGGCCCCCGCCGAGGATGCTCGGCGGGGGCCCCGTTCCGTGTCGGCGGCCGGCCCCGGAGGGCGGTGACGGGCCTCAGGCGGCCTCGGTGACCTCGCGGGTCGACGGGACCGGCATCAGCCCCTCGCGCTGGCGCCGGCGGCCGAAGCGCGGCATGCCGAGCGTGATGAAGGCCTCCGCCTGCATCGCGGCGAAGCCGATCCGCGGCAGGTCCCGGGTGCTCGGGAAGACCAGGAAGCGCGGCTCCCACTCGGGCTGGAACTTGGCGTTGAACTTGTACAGCGACTCGATCTGGAACCAGCGCGACAGGAAGACCAGCAGCCCGCGCCAGGCGCGCAGCACCGGGCCGGCGCCGATCCGCTCGCCGCGGGCGAGCGCCGAGCGGAACATCGCGAAGTTGAGCGACACCCGGCGCACGCCCATCTCGGGCACCGCCTGCAGCGCGGCGACGATCAGCAGCTCGTTCAGGCCCGGGTCGGCGGCGCGGTCGCGGCGCATCAGCTCCAGCGAGATGCCGTCCGGCCCCCAGGGCACGAAGTGCAGCACGGCCTTCAGGTCGTCGCCCTCCTCGCCCTCCTCCGGGGCCTTGTGGGCGGTGACCACCACGCAGTCGTCGTCCAGCGGGTCGCCGAAGCGGCCCAGGGCCATCGAGAAGCCGCGCTCGGTGTCGGTGCCGCGCCAGCGGGCGGCGGCGTCGGCGATCCGGTACTTCTCCTCCGCGGTGAGCTCGGAGACCCGGCGCACCCGGCAGGAGTAGCCGTTGCGCTCGATCCGCTTGACCATCTGGCGCACGTTGCGCATGGCCCGGCCGGAGAGCGAGAAGGAGGCGGTGTCCACGATCGCCTCGTCGCCCAGCTCCAGCGCGTCCAGGCCCGCCTCGCGGGTCCAGACCTCGCCGCCGACCTCGCTGCACCCCATCACGGCCGGCACCCAGGCGTGCTCGCGGGCCTCGGCCATGAACACCTTGATCGCGCCGGGCCAGGCCTCGACATCGCCGACCGGGTCGCCGGAGGCCAGCATCACGCCGGAGACCACCCGGTAGGAGATCGCGGCCTTGCCGGTGGGCGAGAACAGCACGCTCTTGTCGCGGCGCAGCGCGAAGTAGCCGAGCGAGTCCCGCTCGCCGTGCCGCCCGAGCAGCTCGCGGACCTTCTCCTCGTCCTCCGCGGTCAGCTCGGGCTTCGGCTTGCCCGGGCGCAGCGCCAGGTAGGCGGTGGTGAAGGCGGTCAGCAGGCCGAGCCCGCCGAGCAGGTAGGCGACCAGGTCGGACATCCGGACGTTGTTGTACCGGACGGGGCCCTCGAAACCGAACAGCCCGTACCCGACGTGCTGCAGGCGCTCGGTCAAGCCGGGGTGGCCGATCTCGTACTTGGTCCGGGTGCTCACGATCAGCAGGCCGAGCAGCACGCTGAGGACGCCCATGACGACCAGGTTGACCAGCGCCCGCCAGCGGGTGCGCGGGTCGGCCTTGGCGTAGAACTCGCGCTGGTGGACCAGCATCACGACGAGGAGCACCAGCGAGACGACCGCCGGGCCGATCTGGTGCCAGCGCACGATGTGCAGTCCGGCGCTGACCGGCAGCAGCACGCAGACCGCCCGCCAGGCCCGCCGCTTGCGGCGGCGCAGCGCGTGCGCCAGCGGCACCAGCAGGATGCCGACCATCAGCGCGCCGACCGCCGCCAGGCTGGTGGTGCCGCCCGGCAGCTGCCCCGCGAAGGTGTGCACCTTGGTGTGCCGGAGCTTGGGGAACACCGCGCTGGCGATGTCCACGAGCCCGATCAGCAGACAGGCGTAGCCGACCGCCCCGGGGAGCCAGGCCCTCGGGACGGCGGACGCCTGGTTGCGCAGCGTCTGCAGGCCGCGGCGACGGCGCGGCGGCTGCTCGGGGCTCGGCTCAACGGACACGGGAACGCTCATGGAAGCTCAGCGTAGAGGCTGCGGTGCGGTGTCCTGTCACTCCGGGGGAGGACGCGTGATGGACCTTCATGCCTATTCCTTCATCAGGCAATGCGCATACCAAGGACCCGGAAACGATCGGTAAACCGGGTCCGTGGTCGCGCTGCGGGTTGAGCCGGCGGTGGGAGCCGGGGGCCCGCCGCAGCGTGGCGCGACAGGACCCTCCGGGACGCGTTACGTACGGTGGACGCCGCATTCTAGGGCGCCGGTTGCCTGCGGTTCCCCCCGCCCTTCCCAGCCCGCCCGGCGTCCGGACGGCCTAGCCGCGGTGGCCCGGCCTGATGGACCGCCAGACCATGAAGCCTGCACCGCCCGTGTCCCACCGGAAGGCCGACGGCATGGAACTGACCAGCGACGCGCTGGTGAACTCGCTGCTCGCACTCGGCGTCGCGGCAGTCGTCGCGACCCTGTGGGTCTGGCCGCGGCTGGCGCCCCAGCGGCCGCTGCCGGTGCTCGGCCGGATCGGACTGCTGACGGTAGTTCAGGCCTCGGTCCTGGCCGTGCTCGCGCTGTCGGTGAACAACTCCTTCGGGTTCTACACCTCCTGGGACGACCTGCTCAGTCCGGGCGGCGCCAAGCTCGCGCTGACCGGCAGCGCGAACCACAAGGGCGGCACCCCGGTCTCCGACGCGCTGGTCCAGCCCACCACCGAGGGCGGCCTGGAGACCATCACCAACCTGCCGAAGGGCCCACCCGAGGAGGTCGGCAGGATCGAGTCGGTCCGGGTCAGCGGCAAGGAGACCGGCTTCTCCGACCAGATGTTCGTCTACCTGCCGCCCGCGTACTTCGACCAGAAGCTCGCCCTGGTCCGCTTCCCCGTCCTGCTGGCCATCGCCGGCTACCCGGGCACCACGCTGAACCTGCTGCACGAGCTCCCGTTCGCCCAGACCGCGATCGACCTGCAGCGCTCCGGCAGGATGCCGCCGACCGTCCTGGTGATGGCCCGCCCGGCCGTCGTCCCGTCCCGGGACACCGAGTGCGTGGACGTCCCCGGCGGGCCGCGCACCGAGACCTGGTTCGTCAAGGACGTGCCCGAGGCCATCCGCAGCAGCTACCGGGTCGGCCGCACCGCCGGCTCCTGGGGCACCCTCGGCTACTCCACCGGCGGCAGCTGCGCGCTGCGCCTGGCGATGCGCTTCCCGAACGTCTACGGCAACGCGGCGAGCCTGCACGGCGACTTCACCGTGCGCCAGGACAACTACACCGGCGGGGACCTCTTCAACGGCGACAAGGCGCTGACCCAGCAGCACGACCTCGGCTGGCGGCTGCAGAACCTGCCCGTCCCGGCGCTCAACCTGCTGGCGGTCTCCACCCGCACCGAGGGCGACTACCCCCAGACCGTCCAGTTCGTCGACCAGGCCACCCGGGCCGCGGCGGCCAACCCGCAGTTCACGATCGACTCGCTCTACCTGGACGACGGCGGGCACAACTTCGACAGCTGGACCAGGGAGCTCCCGGCCACCCTCGAATGGCTGGGCTCGCACCTGGGCTAGGCCCGGCCAGGAGCCGGCCAGGCCCCCGCCAGGCCCCGGCTGGGACAGGTGAGTGATTACCCGCCGGTCGGCCCGGACGGCCGGCGGCCCGGGGGGAACGTATCGCGACCGCCCGTCGGCCACCGCCGGGCACCGCCCCGGACCCGCGCAGGAGGCACCGTGCTGAGCACCCGCTCGCTCTTCGACGAGATCTACCGGAACGACCAGGCGTACCAGCTGTTCTGCAGCATCGCGGCCGACGGCGAGGACCAGGGCGGCTGGGAGAACGAGCGGATCACCGCGCTCACCCGGGACCCGGTCCTCGCCCCGAAGGTGGCCCGGCACGGTGCCGACGAGCGCAAGCACGGCCGGATCTTCACCCAGCTGCTGCACAAGCGCGGCCTGCCCAAGGTGCCGGTGCCGGACGAGGCCGACTACTGCATGCTGCTGGAGCGCCAGGGCGTCGGCCTCGCGCACGAGCGGCTGAACAGCGACGTCCCGCTGACCGACCGCGAGATCATCACCTACCTCGTGCACAGCCGGGTCACCGAACAGCGCGCCGCCGAGCAGATGCGCCGGCTGGTGAAGGTGTACCAGGACAACCCCGACCTCGGCCGGGCGATGCGGATGATCTCCGCCGACGAGGACAACCACCTCGCCTACTGCCACGAGGAGCTGCTGCGACTGGTCTCCGAGGGCCACGGCCCGTACATCCGGCACGCCCTGGAGACCAGCGCCCGCGGCGAGATCCGCACCCACCGGGACGTCGGCCTCGCCGTCACCTCCCGGATGGCCCGGATCCTGCGCTGGCCGCGCTGGCAGCTCGCCCTGATCACCCTCGGGGTGCGGGCGCTCTACCTGTACGACCGCGCCTACGGCTGGCGCCGGATGGTCGCGCTGCGGATGCCGGAGCGCCGCAACGCGCTGGGCACCCCGGCCCCGCCGCACGCCGAGCACGAGATGCTCTGAGCACCGCCCGGCCGGTGCCCCTAGGGCGTGTCTGACAATTCGCGTCGGATCAGGGCGCGGCGTTGGGGTGCGTGCATCGCAAGGCGGAGGAGGGAGCCACTGCGGAGCATTGGCGACCGACGACAACGCGGCGAGGTGCGTGCCCCGGCGTCGTGGACCTGGCGAGAATTGTCAGACACGCCCTAGCGGCCGATGATGAGGCTCATCGCCTCGGCCCGGGTGGCCGGGTCGCGCAGCTGGCCGCGCACGCAGGAGGTGATGGTCTTGGCGCCGGGCTTGCGGATGCCGCGCATCGACATGCACATGTGCTCGCACTCGACCACGACGATCGCCCCGCGCGGCTCCAGGATCCGCATCAGCGCGTCGGCCACCTGGCTGGTCAGCCGCTCCTGCACCTGCGGCCGGCGGGCGTAGACGTCGACCAGCCGGGCGAGCTTGGACAGCCCGGTGATCTTGCCGCTGGTGGACGGGATGTACCCGACGTGGGCCACGCCGCGGAACGGCACCAGGTGGTGCTCGCAGACCGAGGTCAGCTCGATGTCCTTGACCAGCACCATCTCGTCGTGGCCGAGGTCGAAGGTGGTGGTGAGGACGTCCTCGGGCTCCTGCCACAGGCCCGCGAATATCTCCTTGTAGGCCCGCGCGACCCGGGCCGGGGTCTCCCGCAGGCCCTCGCGGTCCGGGTCCTCCCCGACGGCGAGCAGCAGCTCGCGGATGGCGTCCTCGGCCCGCTTCTGGTCGAAGGTACCGACGGCGGGCGGACCGTCGAACGTCACCGGGTCGATCATGCGGGCCTCGCTTATGTATCGGAAGACTCTGGCTGAACAGCACGGATGCCGCGCCTCCAGGGTACAAACCCTGGTGACGCGGCATCCATTCCCTGCGGAGCGGGGGTCAGCCCTCGGTCGGCGGCTCGGCCGTCGGCAGCGGCGGGAGCTTCACGACGTCCACCGGAGCGCTCTCGACGGAGGCGGCGCCGTTGGTGAGCGCCAGCTCCTTCGGGGACTGCACCGGCGGCCGGGTGGACGGCGTGCGACGGGACGAACCCGTCCAGGCCGGCCGGGCCGGGCGCTTGACGATCGGGGCGAAGACCTCGGCGATCTGCTCCTTGTTCAGGGTCTCCTTCTCCAGGAGCTCCAGGACCAGGTTGTCGAGCACGTCGCGGTTCTCGACCAGGATCTCCCAGGCCTCGTTGTGCGCCGTGTCGATGAGCTTCTTGACCTCCTCGTCGACCAGCCCGGCGACCTCTTCCGAGTAGTCGCGCTGGTGGCCCATCTCACGGCCCAGGAACGGCTCCGAGTTGTCGTTGCCGAACTTGATCGCACCCAGGCGCTCGGTCATGCCGTACTGGGTGACCATGGCCCGGGCCGTCGCGGTGGCCTTCTCGATGTCGTTCGAGGCGCCCGTGGTCGGGTCGTGGAAGACCAGCTCCTCCGCCGCGCGACCGCCCATCATGTAGGCGAGCTGGTCGAGCATCTCGTTGCGGGTGGTGGAGTACTTGTCCTCCTCCGGCAGCACCATGGTGTAGCCGAGGGCCCGGCCGCGGGACAGGATGGTGATCTTGTGCACCGGGTCGCTGTACTGGCAGGCCGCCGCGACCAGGGCGTGGCCGCCCTCGTGGTACGCGGTGATCTTCTTCTCCTTGTCGGACATGATCCGCGTGCGCTTCTGCGGACCGGCCACGACGCGGTCGATCGCCTCGTCCAGGATGCCGTTGTCGATCAGCTTCTTGTCCGAACGGGCGGTCAGCAGCGCCGCCTCGTTGAGGACGTTCGACAGGTCGGCACCGGTGAAGCCGGGGGTGCGCTTGGCGACGGCCGACAGGTCGACGTCGGGCGCGATCGGCTTGCCCTTCTGGTGCACCTTGAGGATGTCCAGCCGGCCCTGGAGGTCGGGGCGCTCCACCGCGATCTGGCGGTCGAAGCGGCCCGGGCGCAGCAGCGCCGGGTCCAGGATGTCGGGGCGGTTGGTCGCGGCGATCAGGATCACGCCGCCCTTGACGTCGAAGCCGTCCATCTCGACCAGCAGCTGGTTGAGGGTCTGCTCGCGCTCGTCGTGGCCGCCGCCGAGGCCCGCGCCGCGGTGCCGGCCGACGGCGTCGATCTCGTCGACGAAGACGATCGCCGGGGCGTTCGCCTTGGCCTGCTCGAAGAGGTCGCGGACGCGGCTGGCGCCGACGCCGACGAACATCTCGACGAAGTCCGAACCGGAGATGGAGTAGAACGGCACCCCGGCCTCGCCCGCGACGGCGCGCGCCAGCAGGGTCTTGCCGGTACCGGGCGGGCCGTAGAGCAGCACGCCCTTGGGGATCTTGGCGCCGACGGCCTGGAACTTGGCCGGCTCCTGGAGGAACTCCTTGATCTCGTGGAGCTCCTCGACCGCCTCGTCCGCGCCGGCGACGTCGGCGAAGGTGGTCTTCGGGGTGTCCTTGGTGAGCAGCTTGGCCTTGGACTTGCCGAACTGCATGACCCGGGAGCCGCCGCCCTGCATCTGGTTCATCAGGAACAGGAAGACCAGGACGATGATCACGATCGGGAGCATCGACAGCAGCAGGCTGACGAAGGTGCTCTGCTTCTCGGGGCTGATCGTGTAGCCCTCGGCGAGCGTGCTCTGGTCCTTGTCGTTGACCTGCGCCTGCAGCTTGTCGGCGATGGCGACGCCCTGGTCGCCGATGTACGAGGCCTGGAACTTGGTGCCGGACGGGGCCTTGCCCGTACCGGAGCTGGGCAGTGCGGCGCCGTCCTTCAGCTGGATCTTGATCGTGTTCGAGTCACCGGTGGTGATCTGCGCCGACTTGACGTTGTGCGCGTCGATCGCCGCGACGACCTGACCGGTGTCCACCGTCTTGTAGCCGTTCGAGTCCGAAACGACCTGCATCAGTACGATGACGGCGAGGACGGCCAGCACGATCCACATGATCGGCGCACGGAAGTATCGCTTGACGTCCATCCATGCGGGGCGTTGCCGCCCCGTCCCTCCTGCCACTCAACGGCGCCGAGGACTGTTGACCGCGGCGCGTCCGAATTGATGCTCATGTGAAGAGCGGTTTATTGGACCGTACCGCAGTCCGACCCACCCATGGCGGGAGCACGGCGACACGGCTTTGGTTCTCTGTCTCCCGGGTGCAACGGGCGGGAACGGCCCACTGTTCCCGCCCGTCGCCCGAACGGGGACCTCAGCCGCCGTAGACGTGCGGCGCGAGGGTGCCGATGAAGGGGAGGTTGCGCAGCTTCTCCGCGTAGTCCAGGCCGTAGCCGACCACGAACTCGTTGGGGATGTCGAAACCGACGTACTTCACGTCGATCTCGACCTTGGCCGCGTCCGGCTTGCGGAGCAGGGTGCAGACCTCCAGCGAAGCCGGACCGCGCGAACCCAGGTTGCCCAGCAGCCAGGACAGCGTCAGACCGGAGTCGATGATGTCCTCGACGATCAGGACGTCACGGCCGGCGATGTCGGTGTCCAGGTCCTTCAGGATCCGCACCACACCGGAGGACTTGGTGCCCATGCCGTACGAGGAGACGGCCATCCAGTCCATGGTGACCTGCGAGTGCAGGGTCCGGGCCAGGTCGGCCATGACCATCACGGCCCCCTTGAGGACGCCGACGATCAGCAGGTCCTTCCCTGCGTAGTCCCGGTCGATGCGCTCGGCCAGCTCAAGGAGCTTGGCGTCGATCTCGTCCTTGCTGATGAGCACCTTCGCGAGGTCAGCGCCCATGTCGTTCTGGTCCACCGGGGATACGTCCTCAAACGTTCGGGGTCTGTGTGGCCGGCGGTCGGCTCCCCCGGGGCATGCCTCGCCCGTCAGTCGCCCTGCCGCCGAAAGACCAGCGTGCCACACCTGCGGGTGGCCTCGACTCCCCCGGGTAGGTGCAGCGGGCCCTGTCCGCGCCATCCGGTGACCAGCAGGTCGATCGTCTCCAGGTGCCGGGCGAACAGGTCCCCGGCCGGACAGCCCGCCCGCAGCGCGGCCCGGCGCAGCACCCGGCGGCGCACCGCGGGCGGCAGTTCGGCCAGTTTCACGGCGTCCAGGGCGCCGTCGCCCGTACGGAGGTCGCGTTCGGCCAAAGAGGCCCACTGGTCGAGGGCGTCGGCGTCGTCGCGGAACAGCCGGGCGGTCCGGGCCAGCGCCTCGACCACGCCACCGCCCAGGTGCTTCTCCAGGACCGGCAGCACCTCGTGGCGGACCCTTGAGCGGGTGTAGGCGGGATCACAGTTGTGCGGGTCGTCCCAGACCGGGATCGACTGGGCGGCGCAGGCCTGCCGGGTGGCGGCCCGGTCCAGCTCCAGCAGCGGGCGGCGGTAGCGGCCCTTGTGGGCGGGCATCCCGGCCAGCGAACGGGCGCCGGAGCCGCGGGCCAGGCCCAGCAGCACGGTCTCGGCCTGGTCGTCCCGGGTGTGGCCGAGCAGCACCGCGATCGCTCCGTGGCGGTCGGCGGCCGCGTCCAGGGCGGCGTAGCGGGCGTCCCGGGCGGCGGCCTCCGGGCCCCCGGCGCGGCCGACCCGCACCGGGACGGCCTCCACCGGGTCGAGGCCGAGCGTGCGCAGCCGGTCGGCCACCTGGGCGGCGCGCTCGGCGGAGCCGGCCTGGAGGCCGTGGTCGACGGTGACGGCGCCGACCCGCAGGCCGATCTTGGGGGCCTCGAAGGCGGCGGCGATGGCCAGCGCCATCGAGTCCGCGCCGCCGCTGACCGCGACCAGGATCAGCGGTGAACCGGGCGCGGCCGGGGTGCGGGGCAGCCCGGAGGGGTGGCGCGCGGCGTTGCCGATCAGGGTGGTGCCGACCGCGGCGCCCACCAGCGGCGCCCCGGCCGGGCGCTCGCGGGGCTCGCGCACGGGCGCGGTGAAGGTGGTACCGGCCTCGGCGGCGAGGTCGGTGAGCGTACGGCGAACGGCCAGGCGTATCGCGGCGACAGCGGGGTGAGGGCCC
>NZ_JBHVSD010000050.1:0-20604 GCF_042885395.1 Kitasatospora sp. NPDC058063 | reverse complement strand
ACTTCTGCGAGGAGCACCTGCCGGCGGAGTGCAGCCCGCCCGGCCGCTGGAACGGCTGACGGAACGGACTTCTGCGGGGCCTCGGCGGTCGGTGCCGGGGCCCCGCGGCCTGTAGTCGGGGGTGTAGTCGGCGCATCGGTGCAGGTCGGCGGCATGGAGTTGGCCACGACCGGAGCGGGGGAGTGGGTTCGTACGACCAATCTTGCGAGATTACCCGTGACAGGTTGGTGGGGTGGTCGTTGGCAGGGCATGGATGTGACTGAGGCGGGAAGTGGTCGGCACCGGCGTCCGAGGGAGCCGGTGCCGGAGTGGGAGCCGCAGCCGGTGCCGGAGTGCGGGTGTGGGGGGTGTGACTCGGAGGCGTGGTGGCCGTCGTGTCGGCCGAGGCCGGATTTCTCGGAGTGGGAGGAGCGGCGGAGGGAGCTGGAGGTCGAGTGGGCGCGGGTGGCGGCGCTTCCGCCGGCCCGGCATCGGCGGCCGCGGCTGGAGGAGCTCCCGGTGTCCGTGCCCGCGTGTGTGGAGGAGGGGGTGGAGCTCCTGGCCGAGGTGGTCTCGCTCGCGGCCCGGCGGGCTCGGCGGGAGGGGGGCCGGGGATGAGCTCGGCGTCCTGGTGCTCGTCGACGAGGAGGACCGGGCCGTCGCCGACCCGGCCGGCGGTCCGCGCCCGCTGCGCGTGCTGATCCCTGCCGGGCCGTACGGGACACCCGGGGTGCTGCTGCGCGACGGACGGGGGTCCGTGGGGAAGTAGTCGGGGGTTGTCCTGGGTGGTTGTCCCGGGCGCTGACCAGCGCGGACGTGGGACAACCGGGGCTAGCCCGGAGCAACCCCCTGGGCAACCTCGGAGGCAACCGCTGGGGCAACCTCCCGGGCAACCTCAGGAGCAACCTCCGAGGCAACCAGGTCAGGGCTGGCGGGCAAGCTTGCGAGATTACCCGCCCCACCGGCACGGGGTGTGTCGGTGGGCCCGGTACGGCGGTACGGCCGTGCCGGGTTGGGGTTGGGGGCCGGTGTCCGACGGGGTGCCGGCCTTTCGCGCGCTCGGCTCGCCGTCGTCCTGCCCCAGGGGTCGGGCCGTGCGGGGGGTCCCCTCGGTGGGCGGCATCTCGGTGGGGCCGCCGTCGTCCGGGCCCGAGCGACTCGGCCGCCGCCAGGCGGTCGACCCGGCGAAGAAGTTTTCGGCGGCCCGGAGCTTGCGGAGGGGCGGTGAAAAGTTCTTGGGCGGGCTTGGTCGAGCGGGTTCGGTCGTCGGTGGCAGGGTGCGGAGGCCGTCTGCCGAGGGGACCCCCCGCTGGTCTGAGCCCGCACCACCCACTCGTCGGTCACATGATCGCCAGGCCCCCGGTCCCCTTGGAGGTGGTCGGGGGGTCCGGGGGGGCGGAGCCCCCCGGGATCGGTGACGCGAGCGTGCGCACCCTCCGGCGGCAGGGCAGGGAGGCGGGCGGGAGGCCTCGGTCAGCGCGGGGTGGGCGGGGCGGCGTTGAGGCTGGCGAGGAGGGAGGCGAGCGGTTGGCCGGTGGGCAGGGGGAGGGGGGTGTGGGTGGCGGTCGGGGGGACGTACGGGCGGGGCGGGGGCAGGGCGCCGGGGAGGTGGGTGAGCCACTGGTAGAGGAGCCAGCTGCCGAGGACGACGGCCGCAATGGTGACGGCGAGTGACCGGGGCGACTTGGTGATCGCTTCGGCGAGCTCGTGGCGCAGGGGCTTGGGGTGGGGTGTCCACGGGGGCGGGGGCGGGAGGTAGCGGGGTGGCGTCGGCGGGGGGCCGACGCGGGTGATGCTCTGCTGTTCGGGGGTCCGCCCGTCGTGGGCCGAGTTGATGTGGCGGTGCTGTTCGTCCTCGGCCTCGTAGCGGTAGGTGTGGTCGCTGATGGTGCGGCAGACCCCGCAGCGGTACGTGTACAAGATCGCGATCCCCTTCCGGCAGGGGTGTAGTCGGGGCGTGTAGTCGGGGTGTAGTCGGGGCTGTAGTCGTGTAGTTGTCGCAGGTCAGCGGCCGGGTGTAGTCGGTGCCGGCGGGGGCCTGGTCCTCCTCGGGGGAGAGGGGTTGGAAGGGGCTGTCCGAGCATGGCAGAGCCCCCGTCCGGCCGGGGCCGAACGGGGGCTTTGGGGTGGTGAACGGGGCGGTGTCAGACGGCCTCGGGGGTGCGGTCGATGACGGCCTGGGGAGGCAGTCGGGGAGGGCGGCCGAGATGGGTGGTGAGGCCGGCCGCGGAGAAGCCGGTGGAGACGGCCTTCTTGGGGTCCTTGGTGGGCACCCGGATGGACTTCTCGGTGGTGAGGCCGGCGGCCCGGAGGACGGGCCCGAAATCCCGGGTCGTGTACTCGGTGTAGTGGCCGTGGCGTTGGAGGGAGGAGAGGACCTCGGAGAGGTGGACGTGGCCGCGGCCTTCGTCGCTCTGCGCGCGCAGGGCCACCATGTGCTCGACGGTGATGGCGAGCTCGGCCGGGGAGAGGGGCGGGTAGGTGGTCGGCTCGGGCTGCTCCTGGTCGTCGTCGGCGACGTCCAGGTCGTCGTAGGCGGGGGCCGGGTGGGCGTCCCGGGTGCCGGCCTCGGCCGAGCTCTCCCCCTCCTTCTCCTCCTCCCCCTTCTTCTTGGCGGGGGCGTGGATGAGGGCGGCGATCCACCAGCCGCCGAGCAGGAGGCCGATGCCGGGCTCGATCAGGGGCCGGGCCAGCGACCAGATCAGCGGCCCGCCGACGACCAGGGTGATGGCGGCGCCGGCCGCGACCTCCCAGAACTTGGCGCGCTTGATCTTGCTGGCTGCCTTCGCCTGTTCCAGGCGGACCTGGTGGACCGTGACCTTCTTGGTCTCCTGGGCGCGGACCATCGCGGCGCGCTTGTCGGCGTCGGGCTCGTCGTTGAGCTTCTTGGTGAAGGCCGCTTCGGCCTCGGCCTCGGCGGCGGCGGCCAGTTCGGTCTGCTTGGCCTGGAGGGCGGCGGCCTCGGCGCGACGCTCGCGCTGGGGGGCGGTGAGCTTGCGGACGAGGACCGGGGTGCCGGTGATCCAGCCGCTGATGGGCCACCCGAGGGTGGCGACGATCCGCATGCGGTGGCCGGGGACGGCGCGCGGGGTGGGGAACAGCTTCTCGGGGAGGATTTTCTGCATGGCTCAGCCCACGATCGAGGTGAGGATGCCGGTGAAGAAGGAGCCGGGGATGGCCCACAGTCCGCCGGCGTAGACGAACAGGGAGGGGCTGACGGCGCCGAGCAGGGCGTCTTTCCACGCGCGGGGCGCGAGCCCGAACACCGCGATGGTGGCCAGGGCGGCGGTGGCGCCCGGCTGCCAGTCCCCGATGGTGGCGTTGCCGTGGAACGCCTGGTTCAGCTGGGTGCCGATGGCGGGCAGCTGCTGGAAGGCCGCGCCGGCGTTGGAGGCCAACAAGCCGATGGTGTACGACCAGTAGGGGACGTTGTCCGGCTTGACGGTGATCTTGTTCTTCCCGCGGACACCGACGTAGAGGTAGAAGGTGGCGACCGTCGCGGCGCCGCCGCTGCCGAGGGCGATGAGGCTGCTCATGATGTGTGTCCTTTACCGGTAGAGGGGGAGGGCGGCGATGAGGTGGCCGAGGCCGAGGGCGACGGCGAGGCCGGAGGCGACGGGGATGCGCACGATGGTCAGCAGCACGAGGCGTCCGGTGCCGCGGACCTCGGTCACGCGCAGGCGGCCGCGGTCGCGCAGGTAGGTGTCGGCGGTCCAGCCGACGGTGGCGACGAACATTCCGACCCAGGGGCCGCCGGTGCTGAGCAACGGGACGAGGCCGATGGAGTAGCCGGCGGTCGCGCTGATCGCGGTGAGCGTGCACCAGCGGCGGAAGCGGCGGTAGCGGTTGGAGGAGCCAGCCTTGGCGCGGGCGGCCCGGAGGCGTTCGCGGCGGTTCCGCTGCCTGGTCTCGCGCTGGTCGGCGAGCTGCTGGCGGCGGTGGCGCAGGTCGCGCTGCTTGGGGGTCTCCCCGGCCGCGGCGCGGACGTGGTCCTCCCGGATCCGGGCGCGCTGCTTGTGCAGCTCGTGCTCGGTCTCCAGGCGGACGGCCTTCTCCTCGGGGGTCTCGGTGATCCGGTCGGCGAGCCGGTCGATCAGGCTGAGGAGGTCGGTGTGCTGCGGGGGGCCGGGAACGAGGACGTCCTCGACGCGGTGCCGCGCGTCGGCTTCGGTCTTGGTCTCCCCGACCTTGCCGAAGGCGGCGTCCATCCGGGCGCGCTCGCTGGCGAGCCGGGTCTCGTACTCGACCTGCTGGCGGGCGGCGCGCTGGGCCGGGGTCTCGGTGAAGAGCTGGTCGATCGTCTCGCCGACCGCCGAGGCGATCGTGGTGGCCTGCTCGGCGAAGACGGCGCGGGCCGGGGCCCAGAAGGCCTCGGCAGCGGCCGCGACGGAGGCGGCCTGGACGGCCTGGCCGTGGCCGGTGCCGATCGGGACCGGGGTGTAGACGGTGGTACCGGAGGCGGGAGAGGGGATGCGGGGGCCGTCCTTGCGCCACCACTCCCCGACCACGACGGAGTCGAGGTCGGAGGCGGGGGTGCCGGCGGTGGGCGGCTCGGAGGGGGGCGGAGGAATCGTCATCGGTCCCACCCGCCCCGGCGGATCAGCTCACGGACGCACAGGACAGCCAGCACGAAGTCCGCCGCGAGGAAGAACAGGCACAGCATGTAGCCCATGGGGATCTCCCAGGTCAGGGGCGGTGCACACCCCGGGATGTGAAGGGGTGTGCACCACCGGGGCGGGTCAGGAGGAAGGGCGGCCGAGGTGGTCGACGCTGTGGTCGGTGCGCGGGGCGTGGATCACGCGGCCGGAGGCGCGGGCCTCGTCGTAGTCGGCGCCGGTCCAGGTGCGGCCGGCGGAGTCGACGTGGTCCGGGGTGTCGGTGCGGGTGCTGGGCTTCGACTCGGAGCGACCGAACATCAGGCGTCGCCGCCGATCCGGCCGGTGAGCACGAACGGCTCGCCGTCGACAACGCACATGGCGCGGAAGTGCGGGCCGCCGTAGTCGCTGACCTGGAGTTTGTTGCACCAGGACTCGCACATCAGGGCGCTGACGGTGCCCACGGACACCGGGGCGGCGACCTGGTAGGCAACGCCGTCGCGGGTCACGGCGCCCACCAGCGGCAGCTCGGTGATGAGGCGGCTCACTTCGGACCGCCGCTCTTGCCGGTCTGCACGGTGAGCACGCGGTCGGCGCCGGCGGCGGCCTGGGCGCGGTCCTTGGGGGTGATCGGGGGGACGGGGGTAGCGTTGGCCATGACTGGCACCTCTCTCGGAGGGATCTGCGCTGGTCACAGCCCCGCCCGCGATCTGTGGAAGGTGATCGGGCGGGGCTTTCGCATGCCGCGGCAAGGTCACCTTCCGGAGCCAATTGGCCTCGGTCGGTGGTGGCGACGAGTAAGAGAGTTCCCTATTCCGATATCGGAGTCAAGCCCCGATGTCGGTATCGCATTCTGATGTCGGTGTGCGTATGCTGTGGGCACCCGCTGAGACCAGGACCAAGGGAGAACTCGGTGTGACCAGACAGACCAAGTGGGAGCAGGCTCGTATCGACCTGCGCACCCGCATCGAGAACGGGTACTACCCGCCGGGGACGGTGTTGCCGAAGCACCCGGACCTGGCCGCGGAGCTGGGTTGCAGCGAAGGAACGGTCCGTCGGGCCCTCGACGCACTCGCCCGTGAGGGCCTGGTCAAGGGGGTGCCCGGCCGGGGTACCACGGTGCTGCCCCGCGTCACCAAGGTGTTGCGCACCGACGCGAACCGGGCGACGGCACAGACGGAGCGCGGCTTCTACGCCGACGTCCGGGACGCCGGCCTTCGGTCTCGTGTTGTCACGACTCGTGAGTACCGGCCCGCACCTGAGCACGTCGCCGAGATTCTTGGCGTGCCGGTGCGGTCCCCGCTCCTGGTCCGCGACCGGGTCCAGGGAGTGCAGGCCGAGGATGACGGGCCGGTCACAGTGCTGCAGACCGCTTGCAGTTGGTACCTGCCGGAGATCACTGAAGCGTTGCCGATCCTGTGGGAAGAGGTCACTGGGCCTGGCGGAATGCTCGCCCGGTTCGAGGAGCTCGGCCTGGTGATCGAGCAGCGTGACGACGTCATTCCGGCGCTCGCCACCAAGCAGCAGTGCGAGGTGTTGGGCCTGACGGCGCCCGCGCCGGTATGCCTGGTGACACGTACGACCCGAGACCAGAGTGGCCGGGCCCTCGAAGTGACCGACCTCGTCGTCACTGCTCGGAACGTCCTCAGCTACACCCGCTAACCCACCGAAAGGCGCAACCGAACCATGAGTACCAACAGCAACGCCGTTCAGCGAACCGCTGACAACCTCGCGGTGCAGGCCGACCAGCGCGGCTTCTACGCCGATGTGGCCGCGACCGGGCAGCCCGCGGCGGCTGCCGTCACCATCGAGGACCGTCCCGCGCCGGCCGCGATCGCCGAGCTGCTCGGCCTCGCCCCCGGCACTGCCGTGCTGGTCCGGGACCGAGTGCAGGGCGCCACCGGCCAGCTGCCGCTCCAGTGGGCGGTGTCCTACTTCTTGCCGGAGATCACCGACGCGCTGCCGGTGCTTCGGGACCTCGACACGGGGGCCGGCGGCTACCTCGCCCGGCTGGAGTCCCTCGGGCTCCAGATCGAGCAGGTCGACCACATCCGCCCGGCCCTGGCCACGGACGAGCAGCGGGGGGTGCTCCAGCTGCCGGAGCCTTCGGCCGTCGACCTGATCACGCGGGTGGACCGCGACCAGAACGGCCGCGTGGTGCACGTCATGGCGTTGGTCCGCACCGATAGGAACGTCACCATCACGGCGGTCAACCGCGTCAGCAGCAACGCCGCCGAGTAGGTCGGACAACAAAAAGTGGGCCGCCCGGCTGTACCCCGGAGCGGCCCTGTGATCCACGGAGGCAACCGTGTTCCACATGAACAAGTATGACCGGCGTGCCGCCCGGCACGCCGTGCCGGGCCCCCTGACCAGGGATGACGCCGGGACCGGCACGGCCGGTACGGCCGTGCCGGACACCCGGTACGCCGCCCAGACCGTCGGGGGAGGGGCCGTCCTGCTCCTCGGCCTCTTCTTCGTCGCCATGGCCGGGGTCGGGCTCACCGGCGCCTGGGCGACCTACCACAACATGAAGAAGGCCCTTGGCGATGGCGACCAGGCCCTCGGTCTGGTCGCGGCCGGCGAAGGCGTCGTCGGCCTCCTCGGGTTGGGCCTCATCTCGCTCACCCTGATCAGCAGGCCCTACCCGCTCCCGCTGAGGGTGGGCCTGTGGCTCATGCCGCTGGTCGGCTCCGCCATCGGCCTCAACCTGGCAAAGACCGATGTGGACCGTATCGTCTACGCCGCGACGCCGCTCGCGATGACCGCCGCGGCGGAGCTCGCCGGCTACATCGCCCGCAGCATCGTGGTTCACCGGACCGGGCATGACGCCGAGGCCGACCGCCGCACCGGAGACCTCCTGCGCCGGATCGAGTACCACCAGGCGCGCTCCAAGCAGCACCCGGACGAGAAGGTGCGCTCGGCGTCCGAGGTGGAGGCCTGGAAGCTGGCCGAGCGCGTGGGCCGCGGCGACCCCCGCCTCACCGCCGCGCTGAGCGGGTCCTACACCAGCCGCAGCACCGCCCCCGCCCTGGCCGCCCTCGACACCCTCTACGGCCGCACCCCGGCAGACCCGCAGCCGGAGCTCCCGGGCCCGGTGTCCGCCCCGGCCGCCCTCGTCGGCCCGCCGCCGATCCCGGTCGCCGTGGCCGAGGCGCCGGCACCTGTCGCGCAGCCCGCACCGGAGCCGGTGCCCGTGCCGGACGCGCGCCGCGAGGAAATCCCTGGTCAGCTCCTGTTCGACGCGGCCGACACGGAGCCCGGTACGGCCCCCGGCACGGCCGACACGGTCCAGGAGGAGGCTCCCCAGGAGCGGCCCGCCCCGCAGCCCGGAGTGCAACTCGCCGACGTCGAGCTCGACATGGTCGTGCTCATGATCCGGGCGGAGACCGACCCGCCCCGGTCCTTCCGCGCGATGCAGACCCGCTTCAGGGAGCTGGGCTACGTCGGCGGCGGCGAGAGGCTCCAGGCCGCGTGGAAGCGGGTCGGTGCCGACGACCCCATCACCACCCCGGAGGGCTGACCGCCATGACCTGCGACTACTGCGACGAGGACAAGCCGGACACCGTGCTCCGGGAGGACCCGTTCGACCTGGCGGTCAACGATCGGGTGAGGATCCGACCGTTGTGCGACGAGTGCCACCAACTCCGCTTCGACGAGAGCTGACCGGTGTCGGGGCGGCCGGGGCTACACCAGCCCCGGCCGCCCCGGGCCGGAACGCCCGAGCTGTCCCGAACTGCCCTGCCCAGCCGAGAGGATCCGCACCATGACGACCTGGACCCCCGAGACCCTCGTCCGCATCGACCACACCACCGACCGCGAGTACGCCAGCAACGGCGGCAGCCGGTACGCCACCTACGTTTGGTCCCACCGGAACCTGTTCACCGAGTTCGGCGAGCTCGGCGACGACGACTCGACCCCGGTGTCCGGCGCCGAGTTCGCGGCCGCGGCCTGGCAACTCGCCACCCCGCCCACCATGGCGCCGGCCTACGCCAGCATCCGCCCCGACATCCGGTGGATCACCGCGCACCTGGACGACGACCGGGAGCTCTACTTCGAGGTGGGAGTCCCGCTTCACCACGACCACCTCACCGCCAAGGTCCCGCGGACCGTGGACGACTGGACCACCCAGTCGCCCGTCGGGGGTGCCGACGACGGCTTCGACCACCACTTCGCGCCGGAGGGCAGGCGCCTGGCGGTAGCCACCACCGCCACCCTCTACGTCCCCGCGCAGGACTGGACCCTGCCGCGAGGGTCGGTCGCGGCTGACGACGAGCGCCTGGCCGACGTCGCCGCCGAGTACGTCGCGCACCTCGCCGACCGGATCAACCGGGACGCCGGCCGCGTCGTCGCCGACTTGGCCGGGCGGTGACGGCCATGACCACGACCGACAGCAAGGGTCGGACCACCACTGAGCGGATCGCCGCCGTCCAGCGCCACGGCGACCCGATCACCGCCCAGCAGCGGGCCGACGCGGCCGCGCTCCTGGACGACCTGCTCGCCGCTGCGGCGAGGCACGACGTCGGCATCGATGACTTCGACTGGGTGGATGACCTGCCCGGGACCTGCATCGACGTCATCACCGACAGGGACGCCCGCAAGAACCGCCGGCGCTGACAGCACGAAGGGCCGGTCCCCCGGACGGGGGACCGGCCCTGATGGTCTTCCAGATCACAACCTGCGTCTTCGTGCCGGACGCCACATTCGGCGCAGAAGTAGGGCATGATCGGACGCCAAAGGCCTGAAAAGCGAAAGGCCGGGGTGTAGGAGCCCCGGCCTCTCTAGTGGATCAGGTCCCTTAAAAAGTTCGCTTCGCCGCGATAACCACAGAAACCTGATCCCTTGGACCCGATGGTAACGGGTGCCTCCGGCATCCGCGCAACAACACAACAGAATCCGCAGGCCACCGGCCCGAATGCCGCTCCCGCTTCGGCGGTCGAGCGTCCGGCCGCCGGTGGCCATTCGCACGTCTGGACGCCGAGCGCGTGTCTGACCGAGCGGCGCCGCACCCCGAAGGGCGAGCGCCCCCGCTCCAAGGCCAGTCGGCGCGCTGCCCACCCCGGCACCCTCGCCGCCGCCCGCGAGTGGATCGAGCAGTGGGAGGCCGACGCCCCCAAGATCGACGCCCCCGCCGACCCGGCCGAGGCCCACGAGGCCTTCAAGGCCCGCTTGCGCGCCGTCCGGGCGGGCACCGCCACCGGACCGGTACTGACCGCTGGCGAGGCGTCAGCGGCCCTCTCTGCCGCCTGTGACGGCAGTGCAGAAACCACCCCCGACGGGCCGTCTAGGAACACAGAGAGCAGAGTTGCCGCTGACGCACCGGAAACCCGCGCTGACCTGGCGAAATGGGAGCGCCGGTTTGAGTTGCGCGGCGACCGCAAGCAGGCCCGGATGCGGCAGCTGGACGACGCACGGGACATCACCACCCTGCCCTCCCTGCCGAAGTGCGGTGTGAAGCCGATCGCCGGGGCCGTCGAGATCACCTACACCCCCGACGGCGACGGCGGGTTCGCCGGCTTCTTCCGCTGCGGGTCGGTCTGGTCCTGCCCAGAGTGTGCGCCGATCGTCCGGGCCCAGCGCGCCGCGGACGTCGAGCGTTACGCCGCGGCCTGGTTCGAGGCCGGCCACGGCATCGCGATGGCCACCTTCACCACCCGGCACTGGAACGGGGCCAAGCTCGACATCCAGATGGAGCGCACCACCCTGGCTTGGAAGAAACTCCAGCAAAGCCGCTGGTGGAAGGGCCCCAATGGCTTCCGCGCCCGCCACCGCGTCGTCGGCTTCGCCCGTGCCATTGAGATGACGCACAACTGGGCGAACTCCTGGCACACCCACATCCACGCAGTCCTGTGGACCGAGGAGCCGGTCTCCGAGGAGCAGGCTCGGAAGATGGAGGCGGAGCTGTACGAGCAGTGGGCCAAGCTCGCCAAGAAGGTCAAGCTCGGCGTCCCCAGCCGCAAGCACGGCGTCAAGGTCGACCCCGCCAAGCGCACCAAGAAGGGCTTCGGGGACCTTGCAAAGTACCTGGTCAAGGTGCAGGACAAGGATCTGACGCCCAAGGAGATCGCCAAGGGCAAGTCCATCGAGAAGTCGCTCGGCAACGAGTTGCTGCGCGGCGACATGAAGGCCGCCCAGCGTCAGGGCCGGACCCCCTTCGAGATCCTCCGCCGCGCACTGGAGGAGTCCGCGCCGGTACGCCGGGAGATCCGCAAGGCCGACCGCGCCCTCGCCCGCGCCCACGGGGCCGCCGACCGCGAGGCCATCGCCGCCGACAACGGTGAAGCCGGCCCCGGCATGCTCGCCCGCATCGAAGCCGCCGAACAGTGCCTCGCCACGCTGAAAAGCCGTCTGACCAGCGAATACGCTGAGGTCAAATGCTGGCAGGAGTACGAACGCGCCACCAAGGGCCACCGCATGCTCACCTGGGGCGGGGAGATCAAGGCCCGCCTCGCCGAACTCACGAGCGTCAACGAGAAGGACGACCAGGAGATCGTCACATCGGAGGACACCGCCCCGGAGAAGAAGACGATGTACCAGGTCAGGAACGAGCCGATCGCCGCAGCGATCCGCGCCGTCCCCGGCCGCCGCGGCCGACTCAAGGCCGCCGTGAAGGTCGGCTGGGACGAGAACGGTGAAGGCCTGCCCGGCGCGCAGGCCGCCGTCACCGAGCTGCTGACAGGCTGGGGCCTCACCTTCGGCATCGACTTCTGGCTGCCCCACACCGTCGACGGCGCACCCATGCCCGTCGCACCCCGCTCGCCCAAGCGCCGGGCCTCCACCGCGACCATCACCGAACTCGACGCCGCCCAACACACGCTCGGCGTCGCCCCGCGCGACTGGGTGCTGCCCGAACGCGCCGCACGCCGCGCCGCCGGACTTCCCGTCCGCGACCAGATCACCCTCACCCCCAGGAAGGACGCCACCGCATGACCCGCCGACCCCTCGGCCCAGGCTTCGACCGCGACCACCAGGACGCCGCCGACACCGAGCCGCACCGCCCCGGCCTCACCGCCGCCGAACTCGCCGCCCTCGCCGCACCGGCACGCCCCGTGCCGCCCGTGCCGGTCGACCCGGCACGCCCCGTGCCGACCGGCCGCCGACCGCTCACCACCCGCCCGGTGCCGGCCGACGACGCCGACCCGACAGTCGGCTGACCCCAGGTGCCGCTGCTCGCCGGGGCAGCGCCGCCATTGGGCGGGCAATCTCGCAAGATTGCCCGCCCCTCTGCCATCATTTCCGGTATGGGACCGACGGTGCAGTACACGGTGGCGGTGAGGGAGGAGCGGCTCCAACTCCTCGATCTGGTGGCCGACATGGCGGCGGGTGAGGAACGGGCCTGGCTCGCTGAGCAGCGGGAGGGCCACGTCGGGCTGCGCGCTGGTGAGCTCGCGCGGGCCCGTCGCGCGACCCGGGAGTCGCTGGCCGAGGAGCGGGAGAGCGGTCGCCTCGCTGGCAGTAAGGACTGGCTTCTGGTGCCCGGGGTCCGGGCGGAGCTCGCCGCCCGGGGCTGGGACCACGACTGGCCGCCGATTCCGCGGGGGGCCCTGGCCGCCGGCCGCCGCTGGGGAACGGACCCGTCCCGCTACGAGGCCCAGCACGACGAGGGCGAGACCAAGTTCCTCGGACGGCTCGGCCTCAGGCTCCCGCACGAGGTCGGCGAGCAGCTGCGCCGCGGCTGCTACTGGCACAACGCCGAGATCGAGAAGCAGCTCCAGGAGTGGGCCGACCTGTGGGGCGACGGCCCCGAGGCGATCATGCGCGAGTCCACCCGCCAGCACGGCGGGGTGACCATGCTCGCCGCGATGGGCGCCGCCCTCGCCCCCCGGCCGGACGCCGACTCGATCGCCCAGCGGGCCGAGCTCCGCGCCCAGGTCGTCACCGCCGGCGACATCATCCGCGCCGCCCTCGACCACGCCCTGACCGAAGCCCCCAAGCGCGCCCGACGCGAGCACACCCGGCTGCGCGGCGCCGCCGCCCGCGCCGAGCGCGAGGCCACCTACGCCGCCGGCCGCGCCGAGGAAGCCCGAACCGAACAGCAGAAGGCCGAAGCCGCCGGCCGGGCCGAAGAGGCGGCGGAGGCCGAGAAGAGGGCCACGTGGTGGGTGAGCACGGCCAAGCAACGCCGCTTCGACGCCGAACGCCTCACCGCCCGGGCCGACCACGTACGCGACCTGATCAGTGAGTTGAAGACCCCTCGGACCTGACTTCTCCCCGGTCTCCCCGAACTCCGGCGGCCGGGGACTTTGGCGACCAATCTTGCAAGATTACCCGCCACTGCCCGGGGTCCCGACTCCGTGCCGACCCGTGTCGGTCGACCGGCACGGTGTGACGGTGCTGGTCAGCGGCCGATGCTGGGTCCGGACCGGCCTTGAGTGGGCGGCTCGTACCGGTACTCGTACTGCTGGGCCCGTTCGGCGGCCGCCGCCTGCTCGGCGGCCCGCCGCTGGTTGGCCGCGCGGATCGCGGCGGTGCGCTCGACGGCCTCGGTGGTGCGGCGCCCGGCGGGCAGCTGCTCGCGCACCACCGCCTCCCCGCGAAGGTCGGCCGCACGCTGGTCGAACTGCTCGGCGGAGCGCCGCTGGGTGCCGGCCTCGGTGACCAGGCGCTGGTACTCCCTCTGATCGCGGCGCTCCAGGCGCTCGCCGAGGTCGGGCAGCTTCGCCCGCTCGGCGGCGACCCGCTGCTCGACCGACCCGTACACCGGGCCCGTCACGGCGTCGACCTCGGCCTTGGCCTGGCGGCGCAGGTCGACGTCCTGGGCGCGCAGGGCGAGGGCCTGCTGTCGCAGCGGCTCGATCTGCGCGGTGCGCTCGTCCACGCGCTGGCGCAGGGCATCGGCGGCCTCCAGCATCCCCACGCGCTGAAGGAAAACCGCAGACCGCTTGAGGGCGGCGCGCTCGCGGATCCGCCGCTCGACCTGCATCTCCTCGCGGTTGGTGGCGTACAGCCCGGCGATACGGACGTCGACCTCGGCCGCGGCCCGGACGGCGGCGTCGGCCTGCCCGAGCAGCTGCTCGGCCATGTCGAGGTGGCCGGTGATTTTGGCGACCCGCTGGGGGCCGGGCGCCTGGTCGGTGCCCAGCACCGCACCGAGCCGGTCCGCTCGCAGGTCGAGCTGGCGGGCCTCGGCGCGGGCCTGCCGAGCGTCGGCCTCGGCCCGCTCGGCGCGCCCCGCCAACGCGCCGGTGGCCACGGTGCCGTGTGGGCGCTCACGCCACCCGGGGATCTGCTGCGCGCGGCGGACCTCTTCGAGGCGGGCGTCCAGCTCGGCCAGGGCCCGACGGATCTCCTCGGGGCTGGGCTTCTCGTGGGGAGCCTCGGCAGGCGGCGCGACCGGTTCCGGGGGCAGTACGCGGCCGATCCGGAAGCCGTCCGCAGAAGCCTCCTGACGCTGCGCTGGGACGTCGCCGGGCCCGTGCCGGTGCAGGTCAGAGACCGGCACACCCCCCGGCACGGGAGGCGGCACGGCCCGTTCGGTGGCCCGCTCGGCGGCGAGCTCGTCCACCACCATGACGTCCTCGGAGCCGCGCTCAAGCTGGCGCCCGTACGCGGCCACCGCCCGGTCCAGGCGCTCGACGGCGGAACGTGGCTGGCCGAGTGTCAGGCGGGTGACGTCGTCCTCCAGCTCGGCGAGCGGCAGCCACAGGTGGGTCTCCTGCCGGGCCCGGGAGAGCGCCGGGTAGAGGCTGTGGGCGTCCGCGCCCCGGCCGGACGCGATGGTGACCTCGCTGGTCAGGCCCTGGGCGGAGCCGATCGTCATCGCGTAGCCGTGGGTGAGGCGGCCCTCGGCGACGTCGCGCGGGCTCATCCACGCAGCGTCGGTGCGGTGGCCGCCGGCGCCGTCCGGACGGCGCCACTCGACCAGGACTCCACGCCGCGCGTCGGTCGCCAGGGCGACCCCGCGGAAGCCGTTCAGCACGTCTGGCTCGTCACCGCGGCGGGAGCGGTAGTCGTTCTGGCGGACGTGGACCAGGTCGCCGACGGCGAAGTCGATCCGGGCGCCGTCCGGGCCGCGCAGGACCAGGCCGCCGTCGAGTTCGCCGGCCGCGACCCGCAGCGCCCGGGCGCCCGCGTTGAGCTGGGCGACGTCGGCCCGGCGCGCGGCCAGCAACAGCAGCTCGGCTACCTGGCCGTGCGGGTCAGTGGCCCACCGGGTGCGGGCCGCATCCCACGTGGCCAGCATGGAGGTGTGGGCCTGATCGACGGTGTCGACGGCGTGGACGCGCCGGTGCCCGGCCAGCATTGCCAGCGCACTGGTACGCCCGCCGTCCCGCCACGCCCGCAGCGCCTCCCGCTCGACCGGATCGGTCTGACGGCGGTTCTCCGAGAGCGTCAGGCCGTCGACGATCTGGTGGATCCGGGCGAAGCCGCCGCCGATCCCGACCGCGCGGAGTTGGAGCGGGTCGCCGATGGTGACCACCTTGGTGTCGGTGGTGGCGGCGTGCCGGAGCAGCGCGGCAAGCGCCCGGTCGTCGGCCATCGCGCCCTCGTCCAGGACCAGGACGCCGACGCCGTCCAGGCCGCGGCCGCCGGAGATGTCGCGGGTCCACGCCGCGATCGTCCGGGAGTCGATCCCGGCCTCGGCCGCGAGGTTTGCCGCGGCAACGGCTGCCGTGCTGGCGCCGACCACCCGAAGGCCGGCGGCCTCCCACCCCGCCCGGGCGGCCTGCATCGAGCTGGTCTTGCCCGCCCCCGCGACGCCGACCACGGAATCCACCGCGTGACCGGCGGTCAGCAGCCGCACGATCACCGCCCGCTGCTCGGCGGAGAACCGGAAGCGCCTGGCCGCCGTCGACTTCGCGGCCTCGACGGTGGCGATCGTCATCCCCGCGGCCTCCGGGGTGAGCTGGGCCAGGCCCCGACCGAGACCGGTCGCCGCGGTCCTGATGATCGTGCTCTCCGCCAACAGAACGGAGGTGTGGGTGTAGCGCTGGCGGTGGACCTGGTGGTGCCGGGTCGAGTCGCTCAGCCGGACCGCGTGACCGTCGACGGCGAGGACCTGGTCCACGAGCTGGGTGAGCTGCTCGACGGAATCCAGATAAGGCAGCTGCTGCACCACTGCGGACAGCACGTGCGTGTGCCCGACCACCTTCCGCGCGGCGACCAGGCCGTGTTCCAGGTCGTCCCAGATTTGGGAGGCGACCTGCTCAGGGGTGGGAAGCACCGGGCCGTCTGGCCCGCCGACCGCCCCGGAGCCGGGCCCGCCCGGGCCGGGCAGCACCGTGCGGACCATCGTGTCGACCGCCCGGCCGGCCTCGGCGAGCACCACCAGGCGCTCGCCGTCGAGCAGGCTGGAGACGTCCCCGGCCATCGTGGCCACCGCCCGGGCCCGCCAGCTCGTACGCTCGGCGGTCTGGTCGGTCTTGCCCTCGGCGCTGCGCCGCGCGGCGCTTTTCTGCTGGTCGCGAGTGGCCTCGGGGCCAGCTTCGCGCAGGACCTGGGCGTGACGCTGGGAGAACGCCGTCCGCAGGCCTTCGTCCACGCCCGCGAGCTCCCACGCCCCGGTCGTCGCGGACCGCTCGAACCGGGCGCCGTGCCGCTCGGTCAGCTTCTTCCTGAGGAGGCCCTCGGCCACCTCGTTGGTCAGATGCGCGTGCCGCAGCAGATCCTCGGCGCCGGCCGCGATGGTCCGCCACCGGCCGTCGACTCCCTTGGCCATGTGCGCGATGGAGACGTGGACGTGCAGGTGTGGGTCGCCGACCGCGCCCTTCACCGGGCGGGCGGAGCGGTGCAGGGTGGTCCAGCCGAGCAGACCGGAGGTGGCGACCCGCTCGGCGTGCTGGCCGGAGCCGTGGTGGCCAGCCATCCCGTACGCCGTCCACCCCTCCAGCGCGGCGACCGCCTCCCCGACGGAGGCCAGCCACTCCTCTTCGATGGTGGCCGCCAGCTCGCCCCCGGCCAGCGCCCACGCGGTCGAGATGCTCTTGGGCAAGTCCAAAACGACGTCGACGCCGCGCAGGCCGACGTCGACGTGACGCCCGGCGTAGGGCCGGGCCTCGCCGACGACGTCGGCGCCGTACAGCCCCTCGGCGGTGAGGCCGGCGGCGGCGGCCAGGCGCTCGACGTCGGCGAGCGGGAGCAGGTGCCGCTCCCCTTCCCGGCGCACACCGCGCCCGGCACGGGCCAGCCGCTCGGCAAGCGGACCGCCGCCGAGGTACGCGGCCGCGGTGACGCCGTCCGCCTCGGCGAGCGCGGCAACGGCGTCCACCAGGACGTGCGCGGGAAGCTTGCCGCGGGGGTCCAGGACGCGCTTGCGGGCCACCAGCTGCTCGCCGGTGCGCGGGTCGCGACCGTCCATCAGCGCCCGGGCGGCCTCCGGGTCGACGGCTTCGCCGGCGGTCAGGCCGACCTCGGCCAGGCCGCCGCCGATCCACCGCAGGTCCCGCTCGGAGGCGAGCCGGTACTCGACCTGGGCGTCCCGCTCGACGTCGCAACCGCACGATCGGGACAGCCGGTAGTCCACCTGCTCGGGGGCCCGGATCGGCGTCACCCACCCCACCCCGGCCCACCCCCTCGCTTGCCTGCGGCCGCCCCCGGCGGACCATGATCACGTATCGAAGATACCTGGAGTGCTCTTCAGTACCTTGATCGATACCCGCTAGATCATCTTCGAACCTTGGTGGATGCCTTGGTGAGGGGATGTTGATCATTGGTGGCGGCATTCGTCGGTAGCTCGGTCATGGTGGTCGGTCACTGTCGGACGCGCTGATGAGGGACCGTGCCGGGTGGTCCGACACAGTCGGCACGGGGCGTGCCGGAGCACCGGCACGGTCCCTCGGTGGCGGTGGTGAAGAAGGGGAGGGAATCTCGGGGAGCCGATGGCGGCTAATCTCGCAAGATTGGCCGCCATCAAGCTGATGGCTTGTCAGGCTTGTACGGATGTCCGTACAGTCGGCTGTACGTAGTCCAGTACAGGAGGTTCGGCGATGTTGCAGACCGTCCGTCACGACGATCCCGGGGCCGGGGGCCGCTACAGCTCGGAGGTGCTGACGGTGGTCGGCCACGACGACCGGGAGCTGCTCCCGGGCGCCGAGCTCGCGGACGCCGGGGAGTTCACCCACGCGGTGCTGGCGGGCCTGGTCCTGCTGCGCCGGCTGGAGACGTACGGCAGCATCCAGGGCCCGGACGAGGACGGGGCCGCGGTCCGGCACCTGGTGGCGGTCCTGGAGACCCGGCTGCTGCCCCGCCTGGAGGGCCTGCGGGACGCCTTGGTTCGCGTCCACCAGGAGGGGGAGCTCGGCACCTACGCCGCCCTGGCGGCCGCGCTCGGGGTCGCGCGCTCCACCGTCTCAACCCGGGTGGCGGCGCTGCTGGCCCGCGGCCCGGGAGAGGGGGAGCGGTGGGCCACTGGCGCGCTCGTGCCCGTCGTGCCGCTCGTCCTGTCGACCGAGGACGCGCTGACGCAGGTGCAGCCGCTGCTGCTCGCGCTCACGGCTGGCACCGCCACCCGGGGCCAGGCCCTGGAGGCGGCCGGGCTGCTGCGCCTGCTCGCGGTCAGGGGCGGCTGGTCCCCGGGCCGCGAGCTCGCCGGCAGTGGGGACGCGTGGTTCGACCTGATGTGCCAGGTCTTGCGCGACGGGCCGCAGGTCCGCACGGCCGGGGACCTGCGGGCACTGGTCCCCGGCCAGGCCCCCGAGGAGCTGCTGCCCGGGTACGGCATGGACCTGCTGCCCGCCGTCCTGCCCGACGACGGCCGCGTGCCGGTCCTCGTCTACCGGCCCGGCACGACCGCGATGGGCCTGCCCGCCGCCGCAAGGCACGGGGAGGGCGCCCTGCGGCAGGCCGCCGACATCTTCCTGCGCCTGCCGGTCTGACCCACCGTCCCGGTCGGAGGAAACGGCCGGCGGTCGGTCGGACGCACGGGCGCCGCAGGCCCCCGGAATCCAGGCCGCTGAACCGCCCACACCCCCTGCCAGGACTGGATGTCGGAATTCCCAGGCCTTGGTGGACGGGGTCTGACCAGCACGGATGCCGGGGGCGGCCGACAGGCTGAGGGAGCGACGTCAGGGGCTACGTCAGGAGTCGCAGGAGGAGTCACGGCAGGAGCTGCGTCAGGAGTCCCGCCCGCCCGGCACACCCCGGTACGGGGGCGGCACACCCCGGCACGGGGCTGGGGGAACGCGAACGGCCCCCGGCGGACCGGGGGCCGATCATGCTGATTCCACCCGTACGGTACCGCGGGCGGCGTTGCCGGTCGGGACGTCGGTCGGGCCGGGGCTAGCGTGTCGCCCATGCTGATTGCCCTCGTGAACTACAAGCCGGGGAGCGGTAAGTCGACCACCGCCGGGTGGCTGGCCAGCGCGATCCACGAAAGGCCCGACGATCCGCCCGTCGCCCTGGTCGACGCCGACCGCTCCCGGGCCGTCGCCGACTGGCACGAGATCGCCCCGTTCCCGTTCGCTGTGCACCGGGTCGCCCGGCCGCAGGCGCACATCCTGATCCCCGAGTTGGTCCCGGCCGGGCACGACGTGGTGGTCGACTGCCCGCAGGCGGAGGACCACGCTGACATCGTGCTGTCCGTGCTGCAGCTTGCGGACGCGGTGATCGTGCCGACCAGTACCAGCTCGTTCGAGTTGCCGCGCACGGTCGACACGTACCGGTTCCTGGAGGACGCCCGGCGGGACCTGGGCCGGCCGCTGCCGACGGTGGTGTCGATGAACCGCGCCGACCCGAAGGACCCGAAGTACAACCAGGAGGTGCGGGACGACTTGGTGAAGGCCGGCTTCACCGTGCTGGCCACGGAGATCCCCGCGCACCGCAAGTACCACAAGGCGTGGGGCAGGCCGATCCGTGCCCGGATGACCCACTACGACCGCGTCCTCACCGAGATCAGGAACATGAAGATCGGAGTCACCCCGTGACCGCAGCCGCAGCCCGCCGCGACACCGACCGGTCGGACCGCTCGCGCGTCTCGCTGGTCCAGGACCTGCCCGACCTCGATGAGGTGGTGGAGGGGACCGGAGACCTGTCGGCGATGGAGCGTACGAACCTCGCCGCGGCTGAGTCGGCGATCGAGACGTTCCAGGCGTCCGGCTGGGCGGCCGGGCAGGCGCTGGCGGTCATCGCGAAGGGACACCTCCACCGCGCCACCCACCCGGACTTCCCCGCGTACCTGTGGGACCGGTGGGGGCTCAAGCCGTCCCCGGCCTACCGGCTGATGGAGGGCTACCGGCTGGCCGCGCTGCTCGCTCCGACCACGGGCGGCCGGGGCGTGACCGGCAGCCACGTCACCAGCCTGCTCCCGGTCGTCAAGGCGGACCAGGAGCACGGGGAGCTGACCGTGGTCGCTTTGTACGCCGGCGCCCAAGTGGCGGTGAAGGAAGCCGAGCAGGGCGGGAAGGTCACGGCCGGAATGCTCGACGCGGCGGTCGCCGAGTTCGCCAAGGCGGAGAATCTGCCGACCGAGGGGACCGAGCGGGAGCAGGCGGTCACCGCGCTGGCCTACAAGGCCGTGACCTCCCTAATTAGGGAGAACTCGGGTGATGGGGACGGGAAGGGGAAGGCCGCGAAGAAGACGGGCCCGCTGCGCCTGGCGGTGCCGGAGAAGCTGACCGAGGAGCTGGACGACTGGACGAGCCAGCTGTCGGCCGGCCTCGGGATGACGCTCTCGCGGGACGCGGTGGTCGCCCGGATCGTGGAGCTCGCCCTGGAGGAGCCGGACGCCCTGGTGGCGGTGGCCCAACGGATCGAGGCCGAGTCGGCGGAGAAGATCGGCACGGCCCGGCGGTGGACGTGGACGCCGAAGGACCAGCCGCGCGGGTACATCCGGATTGCGGAGGAGAAGCCCAAGGGGCACAAAGCGGCCAAGGGCGAGCCGGAGATCCGGTGTTCCACGGTCCTGGACCACCAGGAGGCCGGGCAGGAGCCGTGCGAGGAGACCCCGGTGTGGCGGGTCACCAACCACCCGACCGGCAAGACCGCGATGGTGACCACCGTTCACTTCTGCGAGGAGCACCTGCCGGCGGAGTGCAGCCCGCCCGGCCGCTGGAACGGCTGACGGAACGGACTTCTGCGGGGCCTCGGCGGTCGGTGC
>NZ_JBHVSD010000049.1:0-23660 GCF_042885395.1 Kitasatospora sp. NPDC058063 | reverse complement strand
AAGCGCTCCCAGGCGCCGCTTACAGACCAGACGTCCCGCCCGGCCCCCGCCAGGACCGCCCAAAAGCCGGCCCACGACGCCTATTAGGCCTACTCGTCCCGCGCCAACCGCGCCCACCTGCGCAAACGCGGCATCAAGGCCGTCATCCCGGAGAAGAAGGACCAGGCCGCCAACCGGAAGAAGAAGGGCAACGCAGGCGGCCGGCCTGTCAGCCATGACGCCGAGCTCTACAAAGAGCGGAACACGGTCGAGCGCCTTATCAACAAGCTGAAGGCCTGGCGAGGCATCGCGACCCGGTATGACAAGAGCCCGGAAAGCTACCTCGCCGGCCTTCACCTCCGCGGCGCGATGATCTGGATCAAAGACCTCACCCGAACCCATTGATCACGACCGAATACGCGTCCTAGACGCTGGGCAGAACGTCCAGCTGCTGCATCAGAGAGAAGAGATTCGCCACTCCCCAGTGTTCGGTGATCTTCCCGTCGACCACGCGCATGGCGTCCACGGTCTCGAAGTGGATCTCACGGCCGGTGGGGGCCGCACCAAAGAACTCGCCCTTGTGGGTGCCGTGGTAGACCTTGTACGTCGTGATGAGGTTGCCCTCGGCCGCCTGCCAGTGGATCTCGGCGTGGAAGTCGGGGAACGCCTCACGCAGTACCTTGTAGAGCTCTCGCGCGCCGGCCTTGTCGGCGGTGCGGCCCGGCTGGGGCGTGTGGTCGACGAAGTCGTCGGAGAAGAGCTCGTCGAAGAGCTCGAAGTTCCCGCCGCCCTGGACTTCTTCGGTATTGCGGCGGACGACGGCCTTGGCGGCTTCGCTGACGTCGTTGGTGCTCATGGGGAGTCCTCCTGAGGGGATTGAGTTGATGGGCGGGCCCGCAGGACCGGGCGGATCCGGTGTCAGATCACCGTGGTGAGGCCGCCGTCGACGACGAGCGCGGTCCCCGTGACGTAGCTGGAGAGATCGGATCCGAGATACGCGACGGCGTCGCCGATCTCGGAGGGTCGGCCGAGGGCACGGGGGTGAACTCGGTGAAGTTGGTGAAGTCCGTGAACAGGGAGAGCGCCGCCTGTGCCCGGACGTCCGCGACCTGAAGCTCGCCCATCACCAGGCGCAGGTGCTCGACGGCGCGGGTGCCGCCCACGCTGCCGTAACTCACGCAGCCCGCCGCCTTGTTGTTCCACTCCGCGTAGAGGAAGTCGATGGCGTTCTTGAGCGCGCCGGAGGTGGAGTGGTTGTACTCGGGGGTGACGAAGACATAGCCGTCGAACGAGGCGATCTTCTCCGACCACGCCGGGGTGTGTGGCTGGGTGTACCGGCCCGTCGAGGGCGGTGCGGCCTCGTCCAGGTGCGGCAGCTTGTATTCGGCGATGTCGACGAGTTCGTACTCCGCGTCCGTGCGCTGCCTGGCGATGTCGTAGACCCAGTTGGCCACGGCCTCGCCATTGCGGCCGGGGCGGGTGCTGCCGAGGATGATCGCGATCCTGGTCATGATGTTCTCCTTGAACGAGGGGTGTCGAGGAGACAGGGGGCGGTTCAGAGTTCGCCGGGCCGGCCGTAGCGGTAGAAGAACGGGCCGTACTGGGCCACGAGGGCCCGGGTGAGGCCGGAGCTGTCCTCGAGCAGCCGCGCACCCGGATCGAGGTCGCCCACGTAGACGGGGTCGTAGCCCGCGTCCCTGATGAGCTGCTCGGCGATGTCCTTGGCGTCCGGCTCCGCGGCGAAGAGATTACTCGGCGTCACCCGCTGCTGGGCGATCCGGTCGTAGGCGGCGGCGAAGTTCGTCGAGAACGACTTCGCGGTGGGGCCTCCGATGATGGATTTGATCTGGTGGGACAGCGACGGGAACGTGGTGTCCCGCTCCTGGTAAAGGTTGGTCGCGTCGATGGTCACCCGCCCGTCGAGGCCGGAGACCTTGGCCAGCGCGTCGGCGATGGCGGGGCCGGGCACGGCCACGACCACCACATCGGCGCCCGCGGCATCGCCGCCGTCCCGGCCCAGTGGGGTCACCTCGTGCCCCGCGTTCTCCCAGAGGCGGGCAAGACCGCCGCCCACACGCCCGCGTCCGATAACCGTGATCTTCATACTCGGGCTCCTTCGAGTAGCTGCTTCGCCGAGATACACGCTTCCCCTGGCGGGTTTCCTCGCGTCGGCGAATGTCGCCTAGCAAGGTCGCTCAGGTGCGATTACGGGTGTCCGTGCCGTGGGCACGGCCGCGTCGTACGCGGCATCCACCGCACATCGCTTTTTGTTGATGCATCAATAAAACTAGTCCGCAGATGCTGTCGCGTCAACAAAGCGCGTGGGCTCAACACGGGTTGCCAAAAGGCATATTGAGTGTTAATCAGAGTTGGAACATGCGTCGCAGCCAGCCTGCTCGCGTTGCCCGGGAGACGGTGGCTTGCGGCACAAGGGCGTCGTATCCGTGAAAACCGCCTGGCCAGACGTGCAGTTCCTCCTGACCGCCGGCCTGCCGGATACGGCTCGCGCAGGTGACGACCTCATCGCGGAACGTCTCCGCGGATCCGGCGTCCAGGAAGGCGGGCGGCAGAGCCGAAAGGTCCGTCTCGCGTGCGGGAGCCGCGTAGGCGGGGACGTCGGGCCGGCCGCGGCGCGACCCCCGACCTGGAGAAGGCGGTGCCGCTGATCCGGCGGGCGGTCCAGGCCGCCCCACGAAGGCGTGAGGGCGGCTGGAGCATGGTGCTCCGGCGCCCTTCTCCGTCCGCGGCCCGGCCGGGGCCGCCTCTTCGTGGTTCTCACGATCCCGCCTCCGGTCCGGCGAGGGTGAAGTCGTCCTGGTTCAGCTCCGCCCGCAGCCACTGTTCGGCGATCTCGGCGGGGTGCGGCGAGAGCTCGGCGCCGACGAAGCACCGGCCTTCGCGCAGCGCGGCCACTCCGGTGGAACCGCTGCCCGCGAAGGGGTCGAAGACGACTCCGTCCTCCGGGCAGATCCGGCCGAGCTGCTGCATGATCTCCAGCGACTTCTGGGTGATGCGGACCCTGTCCTTGCTGGGCCGGCTGGCGGTGAAGTGGCCGGGCAGGTAGATCGCGCGGCTGTTGTCGAGGGTGCCCTTGACGCCCTCCAATCGGAAGTTGATCTCCGTTCCGTCCTTGAGCAGGGACCGGATTCCGGCCTCTGCCCGGTCGGTCGCCGCATTTCTCTTGTTCTGTGCAGCCTTCTTCAGGGCTTCGATGCGGCGAGTGCTGGTGTTCTGGCAGGGCTGATGCGTTCTCAGGAGATGGGATGTGACGGTTCGCCGGATTCAGGATGAGGTGTCCGAGCAGAAACGAACGACGCGACGCCAGATGATCAAGGATGCTGAGACCGAAGATCGACCTGGAGTCGCGTCCGCGTGCCATCCCTGGGTTCGGGCGCGGGTCTGTGTGGTTCGAGCGCGACGGTTCGGCGGCCCTCTTACCGCTCTGTTCCCCGAGGACCGGACGCCGAAGGCCCGGCCACTCGGCAGCCCCCGGTCGCCCCTGCGCCACCCGTACGAACGCTTCGCCGACGGGCGGCGCCGGACCCGACCGCGTGATGCCCGCCGACCGACCGTCGGACGGCCGTGGCATCATGCCGCCATGACGACGAGCGAAGCCCCCGCAGCGGCGGCCGAGGCGGTGCAGGAACTTCGGGAGATCGCCCACGGGTGGGTCGACGGCCGACGCGCTGACCCGGATCTTCTGATCCGGGCCGCGCTCCGCGTCCTGGTCGCCGGCGTGGACACCCCGTCGCTGGTCCTCCTCGCCGCGCTCTTTCGCGGTGAGGAGGACCAGGCCTCGGAGCTGTTCGGCCAGGTGATGGACGAACTCGGCTTCGGCTTCCACTCGCCCGAGGACTACTGGGAGGGCCGGCTGGCGCTCGCCCGCTGGTGGGCCGCCGAGATCGTCGGCGGGTGGCTCGACCCCGTCGAGGGCGCCGCACTCATCGTCGAGGACGTGGCCGAAGCCTACGGGAAGTGCGAGGAGTTGGCACCCATGGTCGATGCGATGGTGGTGCTCATGGACCCCGCCGGCGCCGCATACCCGGACGATGTTCCCGCACATCTGACCCGGGCCGCCCACGAACTCCTGGCCCGCATCCCGCCCCCGTCCACCCCTCGCTGACCGCATGAGGGCGCCGTGTCCGTCGGAGGTCGGCTTTCACCCAAGCGTTCGATGCACACGGTTTGAGGGCCCGTTGCACGCCCCAGTAGAAACGAACGACGCGACGCCGGATGATCAAGGGTGCTGAGGCCGAAGATCGACCTGGAGTCGCGTCCGCGTGCCATCCTCCCTGATCACCGTCCTTGCGCGCCACTGCGAGGATGCCACCGCCCTCTGCCCGCCCGCGGAACCGGCCGGGCCGGCCACCCCGGCCGAGGCGCTTGCCGCTGTCCCCGATCCGCGCCGGGTGCGCGGACGCCGCTACCGGCTCGGCGCGCTGCTCGCGCCATGCCTGGTCGCTGTGCTCGGTGGAGCCCGTTCGCCGGCGCAGATCGCCCGGTTCGCCGCCGACGCCGCACCCGAGGTGCGTGCCGCGTCGGGGCTGGTGCGATCCACCCCGAACGCCTCCACCCTCGGCCGGCTGCCGGCCCAACTCGACGGCGACGCGCTCGACGATGCCGTCGGTGCCCGGCCGGCCCGCCACAGCACGGATCCGATCGGAGATCCCGCCCCCGTCCTGGTCGCTCCAGCCGTCGACGGTAGGACCGTGCGCGGCTCCCGCACCGACGGTGCAGCCGTCCACCTGCTCGCCGCTGCCCGCCGCGACAGCCGGAGCGTCATCGCCCAGCGCGAGATCGCGGCCAGGAGCAACGAGATCCCGGCCTTCGCTCCGCTGTCGGCCCGTCTCGACCTGCACGGCGTGGTGATCACCGCCGACGCGATGCACACCCGGCGCGGCCACGCCGAGAAGATCACCGCAGCCGGCGGCCACTACCTCTTCATCGTCAAGGGCAACCAGAAAAAGCTCTGCAAGCGGCTCAAGCGGCCGCCCTGGGACGACATCCCACTGCAGGACCGCACCACACACCGTGGCCACGGCCGCAGCGAGGTCCGCCGCCCGAAGGTGTGCACCGTCCAACCCGGCCTGTTGTTCCCCCACGCCGTGCAGGCAAGGTCCGGACGAAGACCGTCTACGCCGTCACCAGTCTGTCCCCGGAGCAGGCCGGCCCTGCCTACCTGGCCGAACTCGTTCAAGGCCACTGGTCCGTGGAAGCTCTGCACCACGCGAGAGACCTAACCTACGGCGGGGACGCCTCCCGTGTTCGCACCGCCACGGCACCCCGCGCCATGGCCACCCTGCGCAACCTCGCCATCGGCCTCATGCGCCAGGCCGAATGGACCGGCATCGCCGCCGCAGCCGACCACTAACGGTCACCTCCGGACCACGCCACCGCCCCTGTCGATCTTGCAGCCTGAGAACGCATCAGCCCCGACCATGTCCCCGGCAAAAATCCGCCACATGACGATTGCTTTACCTTGACTTCAATAAAGATCGCCCGCCTTGGCGGTGGAGCAGTGGGAACCGGCGAACGTCCCACCCTGCTGACCTGCCAGCGAGGAGAGGTTGATCACCCGCCACCACCCGCGTTCCCGCGTCGGGGCCGCCGGGGTCTCCGGCGACCTCGACCGTGCCGCTCAGTGGGTGGACGGGCGGGTGTCGGTGGCCACCCGACTGAGCGCGTCCGTCAGCTGGGTGAGGTCCTGACCGGCGAACTGGTCGACGAGGTGCCGGCGCACGCTTGCCAGGAATGCCGGCCAGGCCTGTTCCAGTCGCGCGAATCCGGCGTCGGTGAGGATGGCGTTCCATCCGCGACCGTCCCCGGCGCACTTGGCGCGCTCGACCCAGCCCTGCTTCTCCAGCCGGCCGACGACCCGGGTCATCCCACTGAGGGACAGGCTGCAGGCGGCCGCGAGTTCGTTCATCCGCATCAGGCGGTCCGGGGCCTCGGAGAGGTGCATCAGGGGCGTGTACTCGGAGAGCGGCAGTCCTGCCTCGCGGACGATGTCGGCGTCGACCGCCCGCGGTAGCACCAGCATGACGCGGCTCAGCTCGCGGACGAATGCCTCCTCGGCAGGACCGAGGGGCCGAGGCGGCTGGTTGGTGGTGGCCATAGCCCCACCCTAGCTCCTTGACGCGTCAAGAAACCTCCTCACATCTCCTTGACGCGTCAAGCACATCGGGTATGTACTTCACCCGTCAAGGATTTTACTTGACGCGACAAGCATCGGGCTCGAGGTGCCCTCGGCAGCTCCGGGTGCCTCAGGAATGCTCAGGAAGGACGGACACACCGCCATGACCAGGATCGCCATCATCCTCGGAAGCACCCGCCCCGGACGCAACGGCGAGGCCGTCGCCCGATGGGTGCACGAGAACGCCGCCCGCCGCAGCGACGCGGAATTCGAACTCGTCGACCTGCTCGACCACGGGCTCCCGCTGCTCGACGAGCCCCTCCCGCCCGTCTTCGGGCGATACACCCAGCCGCACACCCAGTCCTGGGCGGAACGGATCCCACGCTTCGACGGCTTCGTGATCGTCACCCCCGAGTACAACCACTCGGCGCCTGCGGCACTGAAGAACGCCCTCGACTTCCTCCACGCCGAGTGGGCCAACAAGGCCGTCGGCTTCGTCAGTTACGGCTCCACCGGCGGCACCCGCGCCGTCGAGCACCTGCGCCTCGTCGTCGGCGAGCTCCAGATGGCCGACGTGCGCTCCCAGGTCGCCCTCTCCCTCCTCACCGACTTCGAGGAGTTCAGCACGTTCAAGCCGGCCGCCACGCAGCTCGACAGCCTCACGTCCGTCCTCGACCAGGTCATCGCCTGGGCCGACGCCCTCGCCCCGCTGCGCGAGGAGCCCGACACCGACACGTCCTCCCACCCCTCGCCCGAACAGGTCGCCGCGGCGTTCTACGGCAGCTACAACGGGGACCTGGCCGACGGGTTCGAGCGGTACATCGCGAAGGACCTCGTGCTCCACGGCTTCGACGGCCCGAACGAGCGCTCCGCCTGGCTCGCGGGCGACCTCGAACTGAAGGCCTCGCTCACCGGCTACCGGCTGGACGTCCTCGACCACATCGCGCAGGGGGACAAGGTCGTCACGCGCTGGGTCATCACCGGCGTCCACACGGGGACGGTCCTCGGCATCGCGCCGTCCGGCCGCGAGGTCCGGCTCAGCGGCATCTCCATCGACCGCGTGGTGGACGGCCGATCGATCGAGCACTGGTCGGAGGGGAACTTCGGCCGGTTCCTGGACCTGCTGCGCGGCGAAGCCACCGTGAACATCCGGTCATAGCGGGTTGATTGACGAATCGCGGACAAGGAGGCAGGACATGGAGCAGCACAGCAACCGGCAGGGCCCGGCCGGCGAAGCGAAGGACCTCGTGCGGGCGTTCTACGAGAGTTACGCCCAGCGGGACCTGCCGAGGTCCTTCGAGCGGTACATCCACCCGGACGCCGTCATGCACGTCCCGGGCTTCGACCGCGGATCCTGGCTGGAGTTCGACAGCGGGCTGGTGGCAGCATTCGACGATCTCGCCATCACGGTGTTCGACCAGGTAGCCGAGGGCGACAAGGTGGCGACTCGCTGGCTCCTCGGCGGCCACCACACTGGCCGACTCCTGGACCTCCCCCCGTCCGGCCGGTACGCCTCCTTCACGGCAACAACAGTCGACCGGGTGGAGGACGGGAAGATCATCGAGCACTGGGCCGACGCGGACTTCACGGCCTTCCTCCAGTCGCTGGCCGCGCCGCAACCGTAGCCCGGCACCGGATCCGTGTCGCCGTTCCGTATCACCTGCTTGAATCCCTACCAGCACACTCGGGCGAAAATTCTCCGCCCCTACCAGTGAAGCGAGAGACTCATGTCGAACAAGGCGAAGAAAAGACTTCCCCTGGGCGTTGGCGCGTTCGCCGCCGCACTCTCCCTTACCGCTCTGGCCGGTGCCCCGGCATACGCTTCCCAGAGCGGCGAGTCCGACACCTGGAGCATCGAAGCCGTTGTCGGCCGCCAGGTTCACTCACAATTCGGAATGGACCAGACGCGCGACAGCAACGGAAATATCGCCGATGTGTGGGTCGATGACTCCTATCACCTCGTCGCCTCCGTCAACAACGGCCCGTCCTCCACGTGGACGAACTCCTCGACAGTAAGGGCCCCTGCCGTCATCTCGACACCATGGGGTTTTCGAGTCTTCCACACCGGCATAGACTCCTTCGTCTACTACGCGGGATTCGAGGTGAACTCCGACGGATCGCTCACCCTGGGGTCGTGGCAGCAGGTCCCGGGCAACGCCCGAACAACCCTTGCGCCGTCGGTGGCCGCCCTGCCCGGCGCAGACCAGGAGCAGTGGATGCTCAACTACACGGGCCTGGACGGGTATGTCTACACCCAGTGGCACCAGCGCCTTTCCTACATGTCGGGTCAGGGATACTTCAATTCGCCGTCCCGGGTACCCGGAGCCCAGTCGTCCGCCCCGCCTCACATCACCTACACCAACATCACCGAAAACAACGTCTACATCAATGGTGGAATTTTCGTCGACTGGACCGGCAACAATGGCACCCTGTACATATCCGAGCAGAACCACGGGGATTCCAACTGGAACTACCAGGGTTCGATGCAGGTCGATACCAATTCGGCCGCCCTTCCATCCATCGCATTTGCGGGCAACAGCGAACACGGCATAGTCGCGCAATCGGATACCAATGTATTCACGCCAAGGGCCACAACTGCGACGTTTTCGCACACCCCGTCATCGACCCGAATCGGGCCCCCGCAGGCCGAGAGCACACGTCGTGAAACCTGGGGGGCCCCGGTCCTCTCCCCCTGGGCGAATACGATCTACCTCCTCGAATCGGACGGATCGAGCAATTGGTGGTGGAAGAGGCTCTACAGCTGGTGATTCTCCACCGCGCCGGCCGCGGCTGGCGTCGGCGCAAGGACCGGGAAGTCAGACCGTATGGAGTGCGGTGCTCGCGTAGTTCGGGTCCGCCTGCGGGCCGGGCAACGGTCCGGAGCCCCGCACGCAAGTTGCCGCGGGTCACCGCCTCCGCCGCATCCTGGTCGCACCCGCGAGGATGGATCGTCCCACCGGCAGCCGGGGAAAAGACCGACCCGGCGCGGCGCCGAACGATCAGTGCTGGCCCTCGAAGCCGCCGGGACCGTTGCCTCCCTGGCGGGAGACCCACCCTTTCAACCCTGGTCAGCGCATCGGCGCGGCGTCCGGGTCCACCACACTGACGCTCAGCCAGCTGGCCAGGAGCTCGGTCGACAGCAGCCACAGGCGAACCGCCTTGTCCTGGTCGAGCGCGTATCCGGCGACGCCCCGGTCTCACGCACCGAGCTGCGCACGGCGTTCGGCGACTTACGTTGATTCACGGTCACATGACGCTCGACCAGTCCTTCATCGTGCGCCTAGCGTTTTCCCCGGCACGATTTCGAGGTCAGGGGGGGTTCCATGGTGTGGCGCGGGCCTCGTTCCGGGGCGGTGCGGCCGCTGGTCGGACGCTGCGTCGAACGCGAAGCGATCGAGCAGCTACTCGATGCGGTGCGAGAGGGACTCGGCGGCGTCCTGGTGCTCGTGGGCGAGGCCGGGATCGGCAAGACGCGACTGCTGGATCACGCGGCAGCTCTGGCCGCCGACGTGGAACTGACGAGGCTGGTCGGCGTCGAAGCCGAACAGCCCCTGGGCTACGGCGCGCTGCACCGGCTGCTGCGGCCGCACCTGCACCGCGTCGAGCGGCTTCCCGCCAGGCAGCGGGACGCGTTGAACGCGGCGTTCGGTCTGGCGGACGCAGCGGCGCCAGACCGGCACATGGTCGGTCTCGCGGCCCTGACCGTGCTGTCCGACGTGGCCTCGGAGCTGCCGCTGCTCTGCCTGGTGGACGACGTCCACTGGCTCGACCGGGAGTCGGCCGAGACGCTGGCCTTCGTCGCGCGGCGGCTGCACGCCGACTCGTTGGGCCTGATCTTCGCGGCCAGGGACGGACTCGACGGCAACAGGCTTTTCGATGCCATGCCACACCTGGAGGTCGACGGGCTGCCCGCCGCCGACGCCAGGGAACTGCTCTCCGTCGCCGTTCCCGGCCACCTGGACACGGCGGTCGCGGACCGGATCGTGGCCGGCACCGGCGGCAATCCGCTGGCGCTCATCGAACTGGGTGCGAACCTGGGCGCCGAACAGCTGGCCGGAGTCGCGCCGATTCCCGAGCCGCTGCCGGTGAGCAGGCTGCTGGAGGAGCACTTCCGGCAATCGGTCGCCGCGCTGCCGCCGGACACCCGGACGTTGCTCCAGCTCATGGCCGCGGCGCCGACCGACGACATGGCGGTGGTGTGGCACGCGGCCGGGGTTTTGGGGCTGCCGGCCGGCGCCGCCGTCGCGGCCGTTGACGCGGGGATCCTGAACCACGGGGCCGGCGGCGGGTTCCGGCATCCGTTGATCCGGTCGTCGGTCTACGCGGCGGCTTCCGGGGAGGACCGGCGGCGGGTCCACACCGCACTCGCGGCGGCCAGCGATCCGGCCCGCGTTCCCGACCGGCGCGCCTGGCACCGGGCCGAGGCGGTCCTCGGCACCGACGACTCGGCGGCCGCCGACCTGGACGCCGCCTCGGACTGGGCCCGGGCCAGGGGCGGTCACTCCGCCCAGGCGCTGTTCCTGTCCAAGGCCGCCGAACTCACCACCGACCCGACCCAGCGCGCCGAGCGCTACCTCGCGGCGGCCCAGGCCCGGCTGGCCTCCGGCGACCACACCTCGGTGCTGCCCCTGCTCGACCTCGCCGTACCCGCCCTCGACCATCCCACCGCCCGGGCCCGCGCGCTGCGGATCCGGGCCTCGGTCGAGCTGTTCAACACCCGCATCTCCCGGGTCCCGGCCATGATGCTCGACGCCGTGGCCGAACTCGCCGACGCGGATCCCCGAACGACCCGGGAGCTGCTCTACGAGGCAGTGCACGCCGCCGTCATCGCCGGAGGTCCCGTCTACCGAACCACCTCCGCGGCCGTGTCCGAGGCCGTGATCGCCGCCCCGCCCGAGCCGGACACCCCGTCCTGGCGCCCCGACGAGCTGATCGAAGGCCTGGCCCTGCGGTCGGCCGGCAGCTACCGGAGCAGCGTGACGACCATCCGGACGGCCCTGGACCGGCTCCGCTCCGCGGCCGAACTCCGCGACATGGCCAGTCCGTTCAGCATCCTGGTGAGCATCGCCGCGACCGAGGTGTGGGACGTCGAGGCATACGCGGAGATCGTCAGCCGACTGGCGGCCGTGGACCGCGCCCACGGAGCGCTCTACGGCCTCAGCCTGTCCCTGTCGGACCTGGCCTACACCGAGATCTGGAACGGGCGGCTGGCCGCGGCCGAGACGCTCTACGCGGAGGCCGACGACTACGCCACCGCGATCGGGCTGACGACGCACGGGGACCTCCGCAGGGGCCTGCTGTACGCGTGGATGGGACGGGAGGGCGAGGCGCGCGCAGCCGTGGCGATGATGGAGGCAGTCTCCGCGACCTACGGACTGGGCCTGCTGCGCCAGCTGGCGCTCCACGCGCTCTGCGTCCTCGAACTCGGCAAGGGGTGCTATGACGAGGCGCTGCGCCATGCGCTGACCGTCTTCCACGAGGACCCGCCGTCACAGGCCAACCTGGTGCTGCCGCTGCTCGTCGAGGCCGCCGTTCGCACTGGCGACCGGCGTACGGCGGCCCTCGCGCTGGAGCGGCTGGAGGCGCGTGCGCCACTCGCCGGAACGCCCTGGGCGCTGGGGCTGCTGGCCCGGTGCCGGGCGCTGGTGGCCGAGGGCGCCGAGGCCGAGCAGTGGTACGCGGAGTCGATCGAGCAGCTGGGGCGTGCTCCGCTGGCGGCGGAACAGGCCCGGTCACGTCTGCTGTTCGGCGAATGGCTCCGGCGGCGCAAGCGCCGGTCCGAGGCGAGGACACACCTGCGGGCCGCGCACGAGCTGTTCGAGGCCGGGGGTGCGGCGCTGTTCGCCGAACGGGCCCGGAGCGAGCTGCTCGCGACCGGGGAGACGGCGCGCAGACGTGTCCCGGAGACCAGGCGCGATCTCACCCCCCAAGAACGACAGGTGGCGCTGCTGGCCGTGTCGGGACTGACCAACGCCGAGATCGCCTCCCGGCTCTTCATCACGACCTCGACGGTCGAGTTCCACCTGAACAAGGTGTTCCGCAAGCTCGGCATCACGTCGCGGCGGAAGATCGCCGCCGCACTCGACCCGACCGGACTCGCCGACGGGCCCTCGGCCTCCGGCTAGGGGCCGCGGTGGGACGGTCGGCTCAGCCCCAGGCCTCGGCGGACCGCCCGCGGCTGCGCCGGTCGGCGGCGGCCGAGCAGACGGCGAGCAGCCCCGCTACGGTCCACAGCGGAGCCGCCACGTCAGTGTGCCGCAGCAGCAGTCCGCCGCCGAAGGCACCGGCGGCCATCGCCAGGATCGAGGCGACGCGCAGTCCGCGGACGCGGGAGGAGGTCCGGTCGGCGAACAGGCCGGCGGTGGTCAGGGTGAGAACCGTCGTGGTCAGGTCAGGGACGGCCAGGCGCCGCACGACGGCGTTCTGCATCCCCATCGCCACCGCGAGCAGGGCGACGAGGCCCAGCTGGACCGCACGCCGCCCTGGGTCGGCGAGCGCCGCCAGCACGGCGGCCCCGGTGACGACGGCGCACTGCACGGCGGTCGATACCGCCAGCAGCCGCCCGCGGTGCGTGGTGCTGCCGCCGACTCGGCGCCCGCCGAGGTACGCCCCGGCGCCGAAGGCTCCCACGGCCAGCAGCGTCGCGCTCCAGGACACGCCCCCGACGCCGCTGAGCGCGAAGCCGGAGAAGACGACGTTGCCGGTCATGTTGGCGACGAAGACGTGGCCGAGCACCAGGTAGCTGACGGCGTCGACCAGTCCGGTCGCCACCGTCAGGGCCAGGAGCAGCGCGGGCAGCGGCCCGTGTTTCCGGCTCTCGGGCATGGGTCGTACTCCTTCCGCGTCGAGGGCGGCGGGACGGCGCGTCGCGGCGCGGCCCCGCCGCCCGGTGGTCGCCGGATCAGGCGGTGGGCCGCGCGGCCGCACCGAACGGGGTGGGCTCGAAGGCGGGGAAACTCTTGATCACGATTGCCCTTTCCGACGTCGCGGGTCAGGGGCGGCCGAGGAAGTCGAGCAGCATGGCGGTCAGTTCCTCGGGGTGCTCCTCGTAGATCCAGTGGCCGGAGTTCGGGATGGTCACGCCGGTGACGTCGGTGGCGTACGCCTTGAGCTGGTCGCCCTCGGCGCTGCCGAGGCTGCCCGAGGCGCCGATGGCGAGCACCGGCATCGGGAGCGGGGTCTGCCGGAACTGCGCGTTGTCGCGGATGTCCTGCGGGAACACCCGGAACCAGGCCAGGCTCGCCGCCAAGTGGGCGGGGTCGCGCAGGTAGTGGGCGAACACCCGGATGTCGTCCTGGCTCACCGCGCCCGGGACGCCCTCGAACCCGCCGATGAAACCGGCGGTCCAGGTGACCTCACGGCCTCGGATCATGTTCTCCGGCAGGCCGTCGGTCAGGTTGAAGAATCCGAAGTTCCAGACCCCGGGGCCCCTCTCGGTCAGCGAGGGGATCCGGTAGATGCTCAGGTCCGGGATGGGTGCCTCGCTGAGGACCAACTTCTTGACGGTGGCGGGGTACTGCGCGGCGTAGGAATAGGCGACCATCGTGCCGATGTCGTGGCCGACGATCCGCACGTCGTCGTCCTTGCCGAGCGACACCAGCAGCGCGTGCAGTTCGGCGGCCATCGTCTTCTTGTCGTAGCCCGAGGGCGGGGCGTCGCTCTGCCCGGCGCCGGGCAGATCCGGAGCGATGACCGTGTAGTGCTCGGCCAGGGCGGGCATGATGCCGTGCCACTCGTACCAGGTCTGCGGGTAGCCGTGGAGCAGCACCAGCGTCGGGCCGTGGCCGCCGATCACGTAGTGCAGGCCGATCCCGGCGGCCCGGGTCCGGTGCTCGCTGAACCCCGCGGGTATCCGCTCACCGGCGGACGAGGTGGAAGAGGTGGAAGGGGCGGGCGTGGGTACCGCGGCGGCGCTGATCGCCGTCGTGCCCACGGCGACGGCCAAGGCCAGGACCGCGCCGAGCGGGCGGCGGTTGCCGCGGGTTCCGGGCAGGGGGAATCTCACTCATTGCTCCAAGGCCGGTGACGGGTGACGGAGGATCGGCGGCCCCTGACGGGGTGCCGGGTTCGGCGGACGTCGGTCGTGCCGCTGTCCGCGAGGTGGTCACGCCTGCCGGCCCTGGCGCCGCAGCCAGGTCAGCACCGCGTCCGCGACCTCGCGCCAGCCGCTGTCGATGGTCAGCGAATGCCCACGGTCGGGGAAGGCCAGGAACTCGGTGACCGCCTCGGAGTGCCGGTATTGCTTGAGCGTGGCGCGGGTGACCGACTCCGGGACGGTGTGGTCCTTGCCGCCGGACACCAGCAGCAGCGGGCCGCGACCGGAGTTGGCGGTGTCGACCTTGGCCGGCGAGTGGGGGTCGAAGTTCGCCGCGGCGGCCTCGAACAGGGGCTTGCCCGGTGCCGGGATGGTCCACCGCTCGAAGAGCCCGTCGGACTCCTCCTCGCTCAGCACGTTGCCGAAGGCGAAGCGGAACTGCTCGGCGGTCAGGGACACCGCCCGGTGCTTGTTCGCCGGGTTCTTGAACACCGGCAGCGTCGACCGCAGCGCGGACAGCGGAAGCGGCAGGACGCCCTTGATCTGGGCCGCGTCGATCGCCACGGCCGCCGCCGCCAGGTCCTGGCCGAGGAGCTTCTGGGCGATCATGCCGCCGAAGGAGTGGCCGATCAGCACCGGCGGCGCCGGCAGGCCACGAATGATGGTCGTGTAGTGCTCGACGACGTCGTCGATACCGTGGTCGGCGATGCTCTCCGGGTTCTGCCGGGCCTCCTCCACGGTGTCCGGGTCGCCGGGCCAGCCTGGCGCCGACGGGGCGTAGCCCTCGTCGCGGAAGAGGTCGATCCACGGCTGCCAGGAGGCACTGTGGAGCCACAGGCCGTGGATGAAGAGGACGGGGATCGGGCTGGTCATGGCCGTGTGCCCTTTCTCGGGAACGGAAGCGGTCGGTACGGGTCCGGGTCTGACGGTGCGCCGGACCCGGCCTCAGGGGCGGGTGCTGAACGGGCCGAGGATCCCGGCGTCGATCCGGAGTGACTCGACCATGGCCGCGGCGTTCTCGAGCGTGAACACGTCGGCCGCGGCGAGGACGCCGGTGTATTTGGCGATCACCGGTGCGGCGGCCTTCGCCGCCACCGCGTCGAGGTAGGTCTTGAAGATGGCCCACGAGTTGCCCTGCGGTCCGTACTTCGCGAAGTACGGCGTGGGGTCCAGGTTCATCGAGGCCCGGGTTGAGGCTTCGAGGTCGGCCGTGTAGGCGCGCTGGAGGTCGCCGTCCGCGCGCACACCCAGCCGGCCGAGGTGGCCGCCGACCAGGGTCCGCCACGGGTAGCCCATGGCGATGTCCTGCGCCCGCAGCCAGGCCGGGATGTCCTGGGATACCGCGAGGTTCTTGAACGGCACCCAGCCCGGGTACAGGACGTCGACGACCATGAGGGTCCGGTGTTCCGGAGCGTGGATGAAGATGTTGTCCGGGCTGTGGTTGGGGCCGTGGTAGGCCAGCTCCAGGCACTCGCCGCCGACCTCCAGCGTGTAGCGGTCCTCGAAGGTGACGGTCGGCGCGGGACGGTTCGGGTCGCCGTCGCGCAGCAGCAGGCGTCGGCATTCGGCGTGGCCGATCCGCATGACGTCCTTGCCGAGGATCGACGACGCGCCCGCGTGATCGGCGTGCGAGTGCGAGTAGACGAGGTGCGTGACCTGCGACGGCCGTCCGTTGGCCCGCGTCACGTCGGCGATCGCCCGCAGCAGGTTGTGCCCGATGGTCGGCGGGGCGTCGACCAGGACGACGCCCTCCCGGGTGCTGAGGAACATCGCCTGGTAGTACCCGTCGGTGACCCAGTGGAGGTTCCCGTGGATCCGGCCGACGTAGTAGCCCGCTTCGTTGATCGCAGGGCCCTTCGCGGCGGGCGGGACCGGTGCGAAGTCGGGGAGGCCGGGGGTGTCGGTCGGGGAGGCTGCTGCCGTCCCACCCAGGGCGGTGCCGGCGACGGCGACCGCGGGCAGCACGGCCGCCGTGCGCAGCAGGGCCCGGCGGTTCGCCGGGGTGTTCATCGGCTGGCTCATGGAGTGGCCTTTCGGGATCGGAGGGGCGGTGCGGGGGGCTCAGGTGCTCGTGGCGGACGAGTACGCCGGCGAGGCCGGAGCCGCTGCTCCTCGGCGTCGGCGGCCTGGCCCAGCAGTTCGGCCTGGCGCGCGCCGTCGCCGACCCGGACCCACTGGCCGGCCGGCGTCCGGGCGGCCTGTTCCCGCAGCATCCTGAGTCCCATCGCGAGCGACGGCACGCCGTCCCACGCTTCGGTGGGTGCCACCCACAGCACAGCACCGGACCCGGCCCGCTCGAACCGTGGAAAGACCCCAGTCCTGACGAGCCGTCACCGCGTGGCACGGCTGGGGACCGACCCCGGTGCGACGCCGGGGCGAGCCGTGGTGAGGCGCCCCTGACCGCACCGACCGAATCGCAGTGGGTGACCCACGCCCTGGCTCTCCCCCCATCGCACGAAGCCACCGCGCCCCACCGCGTCACGGAGGCCGCGAAGCAACTCCCGAGTGCCGGCCACCGACCAGCGGCGATGCCGTTCGTGCACTCCATCACCCCGCGAAGGAGCCGTCCGGGCACACTGGCAGGCACAACCCGGGGCGCGGGGGGTCGAAAATGTAGGAGCTGTCACTGGCTCCAGGGGCGCCGACTGACCGCGCCGGTCGGGCGGGGCCGACTGGCCCCGCCCGACCGTCCGCGACCGCCAACAGGCGGGCGCCCGGAAGAGAGTCCCCTGGTGCCCGACGGTGCCGGAGGCGGGTACGAGGGGGTAGATGGAAGACGGTTCAGGCGTCGCCCCTGAGACGTTCCAGGAGGCCGAACTCCACGCGGACGCGGTCGATGTCGGCCAGGAGGAATTCGGCTGCCCTGCGGGCCCGATCGGCGTCGGCACCGGTCTCGGCGGCCCACTGCAGCACGCGGGCCGCAGCGAAGGTGCAGGCGATCGCCCGGCCGGCCAGGACCAGATGCTCCTGTCCGAGCTCACGGTCGAGGAACCGGAGGTCGAGGCCGTGCGCCGAGACGGCGGGCGCGGTCGGCGCCCACGCGGCCAGGAAGTCGCTGAGGGACCGGCAGTCCGAGCTGTCCAAGCAGTGCTGGGCGAGCTGCTGGCTGAGGAGGTCGTTGGTGCCGTCGAAGATGGTGAAGACCCGGGAGTCCAGGAAGGCCTGGGCAGCGATGTTGGTCGGCGAGCCGCACCGATAGCCCTCACCGCCGGCGAGCTGCTGGTAGTGGTTGGCGGAGCTGACCATCAGCTCGGTGGCCACGGTCTTGACGGCCTGGATGGAGGGGAAGTGGGGGGTGAGATCGGTCTTGAGGTCCAGCCGGGTCTGGACGTAGTGGTTGAGCGCCGCGCATACCGTGTGGGCGCTGTCGATGGCTTCGAGCCGGTAGCGGACGAACCCGATCGCCGACAGCGGCGAGCGCCCGATACGACGGGCATCGGCGTAGGCGCGTGCCTCGCGGGCGACGCGGCGCAGGAAGCCGCACGCCAGCGCTCCGATCATCGCCCGCCCCGACAGGTAGATGTCCACCATCGAGCTCAGATCCCTCGTCCCGACGTCGATGCGCCGGTGCGCGGGAACGAACGCGTCGATGTCGTTGACCCCGTAGTCGATCACCTTCAGGCCCAGCGCCTCGTAGCGCCGCGAGGTGTGGAACCCGTCGCCGCGCTCCACCACGAACCACCCGTACTCGCGCCTGCCGCCGCTGTCCCGCTTGGCGACGACCACCCACCAGGACGCAGTGGCGCTCAGCGCCTGCCAGTGCTTCTGGCCGCGGATGCGGTAGCCGCCCTCGACCTCCTCGAAGGTGGTGGACAGGCCCGACATGGCCGAGCCGCAGCCGGGCTCGGTGGAGGCGAAGCCCGCCGTCGGCGCCAGCGGGCCGGCGAACAGGGGCAGGACCTCACGCTTGGCCTCCTCCGCGGCCCACAGCACGACGGGCCGCAGCGCCAACCCGGTGACGATCGCCGTGTAGACGGCGACAGCCAGGTTCTGCTCGGCCAGGACCTCGACGACCCGGCACATCTCGCTGTGGCTGTCACGGCCCCCGTACTCGGCTGGCAGCACCGGCAGCAGCACGCCCGCCCTTGTCAGGACAGCCCAGTCGTCGGTGTGCAGCTCCTGCTGCGGGAAGGTCGCCGCGTCGAAACGCGAGGCGGCCGCCTCGACGCCCGCGATGAACTCCTCGGTCGACAGGGGCGCGACGGCGTCCGCGAGATCAGTCATGTCTCCACCCGTTCCAGAGTCCGACTCCCATACTCGGAACCGTTCCTGACGATTCGCGGCGGCCGGCGAGTGGGCGGCGCAGAAGTCGGTCCGACGATCCTACTGACAGCCCGGCGACGGGACTTCCGCTCGGATGACGCTGCCGGTGGCGCGCGGATCAGTTGCTGTTCCACTCCCGGGCGGGAATCGGGCCTTCCGAGGTATCACCCAGGCGCTCGATCCAGGCCGGGGCGGCGAAGACCGGCCGGGTGAGCAGGACGTCACCGGCGCGCTGGACGCGCAGCAGGAGACCGATTTCCGCGTAACTGTAAGTGGCCTCCTGGGAGATGCGGATCTGCTTGCCCAGGCCACGGTCCTGGAGCATGGCGTAGATCGCGTCGTCGGTCGCCGACGGCACGCGTCCGGTCAGGGCCAGGCCCTCCCAGTGAACCTGAGGACCGAACCGGGCATCGACGGCACCACCCGGGCACCTTCGGCGGCGGCCAGGGCGGAGTGGAGGCCGGTGGTGTCCGTGATCTGCCGGACGGTCGATGCCGCTCCGAACGGGCTGGTGTGATCAGTGCGTTGCCGGTCATCGGGATTCCTCCGGATTGCGGTGGGGTTGGATGCCGTCCAGCCACTTCCGTGTCTGTCAGGCGCCGGACTTCCAGGCGCGGATGGATCCGGCGCGCCGGAGCCCCATCGGGCGCCGATCGGCACGTCGCGCAACCAGAGGTCGCACTCGACCCATGTACCCCGGGGTACCTGCATCACCACAGTGCTCACATGGGCAGTGCGACACATCGGCTCGTACGACGCCCGAGGCCCCGTACCGCGGGCCGTCGCCCGTAGAGCTCCGGACACCCCTTCAAGGCCCAGCCGGTCAGGAGACCCTGCGTGCGTGTCGGCCGTCACACGGCGGCCCAGCCGAACGGAGGAACAGGATGAGACTGTCCGTTGACGGGCGCCGTCCCAGAGGGACGGACGGCGCGCGAGCCTGGTCGCGCGCCGGGCTGACCCGCCTCGTGGCGGGCGTCATGGCGGCGGTGCTGACCGCCGTCGGACTGGTGTTCGCGGCGGCCGGACCGGCGGTGGCGGTGCCCCCCGTGCCGGCCAACCTGGAGGACGTCCAGGCCGTCACCTACAACCTGCAGGGCGCCGGCAGCGGCGACGACGTCAACAAGTGGACCAAGGACCTGCCGCAACTCCTCAACGCGGGCTACACCATGATCGCACTCCAGGAGGCCGGCCCCGGACAGGTGGTGCCGGGGCAGTTCCTCGGCGCCATCGGGACCGCCGGCCCGCAGCCGGTGCAGGTCTTCCAGTGGGACGGGGGCACCCAGGGCGGCGGCCCCTACTACATCTACTACCTGCGGACCGACTTCGGCGGCAACCGGGTCAACCTCGCCATCGTCACGCCCTGGTACACCAACCAGATTCTGTACGCCCCGAACCCCGGGGCACGCCCCGCGTTCGGGATCCAGCTCGGCAACGCGTCGTACTGGACCGCGCACGCGGACTCCCTCGGCGGGCAGCAGAACAACGCGGAGGCCACGCTCAACGCCATCCAGGCGGTGGCGCCCAACAACAACTGGCTGGCGATGGGCGACTGGAACCGCGACCCCGACGTGCGGCCGATCACGGCGCCGGCCGGAGCCGTGGAGGACCGCAGCGGCCAGTACACCGTCGGCTTCTACACCGACAACCTCGCCGAGGCCGACTACTTCTTCACCGGCCGGCCGCTCGCCGCGGGCGCGCTCTACGAAGGAGTGCGGCTGAACGCCCTGAGCAGCGACCACACCCCCGTCGGACTGCTGCCCCTCGCGCTGCGCGGCGCAGCCGAGGCGGTCGAGCTGCGCAGCGTCGGGGACGACGAGCACCGTCTGACGGTCCCGGACGGCACCACCGCCGACCAGACGGACCTGATCACCTACCCGCCCTCCAGCCGCACCGGCGGACAGGCCGCGGTCCCCGCCGCGGGCCCCGAGCAGACCTGGCGCCTGGTCTCCCAGGGCCTGCCGGCGTTCGTGCTGGTCAACGAGAAGACCGGCAAGTGCGTCGACGTCCGCAACGGCACCGCCAACCAGCAGGACCTGGTCGACCAGGCCACCTGCTCGGGCCGGACGACCCAGAACTGGCACTTCCAGCCCAACCCCGACGACTCGGCCACCGGCGTGCTCGTGAACGGCTACCACACCAACAGCTGCCTCAACGTCATCGGCGCCCACGGCAACGTGGCCGGCGCCTCCATCTACCCCTGCAACAACTCGCGCACCCAGCAGTGGAAGATCGCCAGCCGGGAGTCGTCCGCCATCGCCAGCGCCAGCAACGGCAGCCGGCTGCTCGACGTCGAGGGCGCCTCCCAGGACAACTACGCCCACGTGGTCACCTACGCCGGCAACGGCGGAGCCAACCAGTACTGGCACCTCGACTCCAGCGGCCCCGGCACCTTCACCGTCGTCAACGAGGAGTCGGGCAAGTGCCTGGACATCCACAACGGCACCCACGCCCTCCCCGGTGACTGGGTCGACCAGTACGACTGCGCAGGCCAGTTCACCCAGAACTGGGAGTTCACGACCGGGCCCAACGGCAGCGTGCACCTGGTCAACACCTACTACGGGTGGGACCTGGACGTCCTGCGGAACCTGACCGGCGACGACCGCTGGGTCGGCGTCTACCCTGACACGGACGGGGCGAACCAGCTCTGGACGTTCCTGAGCTAGGACCAACGCTGGTCTCCGAGGGCAAGTCTCGGAGACCGGCGTCACTCGCCACAGTCGATCACTCTCATTCGCCAACGGCGTCCCGTCCGGGCGAGGGACCGCTTCCCCTCGTGTCAGATGACGCGCTTCATGACGATCATGTGCTGCGCGAAGCGGCCCGGCGCCGCCCTCGTTCTGCTCCTCCGTGAGGGCACCCGGCCGTCGTGACCGCCGATCGACTCCGTGGCGATCGAGGGGATCGGTGCCGCCGACCTGCCGGACCCTGCCGTCCGTCGTCCGCGGGTTCAGGCCGCTCAACGTGGCCAGCAGGTGACCATCTGGTCGGCGACGGTGTGGAGAGCTTCGCGCGGCACACCCGAGGCGGCCTGGACGGCGAGCCCTTGGACGAGCGTGACCAGGAGCCGCGCGAGGGCCGAGGGGTCGGAGCCGGGAGGCAGGCCGTCGGGGGCGGGGAAGGACCTCAGCCGCTCGGCCAGGCACGCCACCCCGTCCTCCCGGAGCCTGGTGAGGTACTCCCGGATCTCGGCCGAGCGAGGGCTCACGGCGAGCGCGCCCTGCACGACCAGGCAGCCGTGTGGGGTGCTCTCGCCGGCTACCGCCTCCACGGCGGAGTGCAGGAGAGTGCGTGCCAGGGCCTCGGCGGTCGGCTGACCGAGGGCTGCCTGCAGATAGGCTCCGGGGCCGGCCATGTAGCGTTCGACGGCCTTCCGGAAGAGGGCCTCCTTGTCCCCGAACGCCGCGTAGATGCTGGGGGCGCTCATCCCCATCGCCGCCGTGAGCTCGGCCATGGCGGTGCCCTCGTAGCCCCGGGCCCAGAAGGTCAGCATGGCTGCTTCCAGCGCGAGTTCGGGGTCGTAGCCGCGAGGTCGACCACCCGGCAATGAACCTCTCCCGTCCTTCTCCCGCCCACCGGCGGCCCGGCGGCCCCGGCAGAGCGCGGGGTCGCCCTCAGCCTATCGACGGCGCTGTTGACACGTCCCCCCGGGCGCGGAATAGTTTAGTAACGATCGTTATGATACTCCGCTCGGCAACGAAGGAGAGACCATGAGCCTGATCGATCCCTACGTGACGGACCCCCGGTACACCAGGCGCGGCGCGGTCTACGTGCCCAGCGGCCAGGGGCAGACGGCCTGGGTGTTCGCCGACACCTACACCCTCAAGGTCGGCGGCCGGGAGACCAACGGGGCACTGACGTTCCTGGAGGCGACGGTGCCGCCCGAGGGCGGACCCGCACCGCACGTCCACAACGACCACGACGAAGCGTTCTACGTGATCTCCGGCGAGCTGGAGTTCCTCAATGGCGACGAGACCGTCACCGCCGGGCCCGGCGGATTCTTCTTCGTCCCGCGCGGCACCCGGCACCGCTTCCGCAACCGCGGCTACCACGCAGCCAAGATGATCTTCTTCTTCACCCCGGGCGGCATCGAGGAACTCCTCCTCGCCGACGCCACACCGGCCGAGCCGGGAGTGGCGCCACCCATCCGGGAGCTCAGCATCGGGGAGCCCCCGACGGAGCTCATGGAGCGCTACGCCACCGAGGTCCTCCCCGACCCCAGCTAGAACCTCCGAGGCGACCCGGCCGCCCGCGCAAGGCGATCCCGCACGGCACGGGCGGCCGAGCCCTGGCCGCGCGACCCGGACGTAACACCTCCCCTCCGCACATCCGGCAGCCAGTGCATCCCCACAGGAGGACACACATGCCCACCGAACCCGCAGCAGCCGACCCGGTCGAACACGGCTTCGCCCGCGTCAACGGAGTCCGCCTGCACTACGTGACCAGCGGTTCGGGCGAGCCGCTCGTGCTGCTCCCGGGCTGGCCCCGTACCTGGTGGCAGTACCGCACGATGATCCCCCTGCTCGCGCCGCACTTCCGGGTGATCGTCTGCGAGTACCGGGGAATGGGCGAGTCCCAGAAGCCCGACTCGGGGTACGACAAGGCCACCATGGCACGCGACGTCCACGAGCTCGTCCGGCACCTGGGCCATGACCGGGTCAACCTCGCAGGCGAGGACGTCGGATCCTGGATCGCCTACTTCTTCGCCGCCCAGTTCCCCGAGAGCACCGCCGCACTGGCGATGTGGGAGCCCGGGGCACCGACGAGCGAGCTGGGTGACCTTCCCGCCCTGCCCGCGCCGAACGGGTTGAACGCGTGGCACCTGGGCTTCAACCAGCTCGACGAGCTCCCCGAGCGACTGCTCGCGGGCCGCTACCGGACCCTCGTCGACTGGTCCGCCGATCTGCTCACCGCCTCCCCCGAGAGCATCGACGAGAAGAGCCGGGAGATCTACGCCCGCGCCTACGACTCCGTCGACGCGATCCGCGCGGTGGCTGGCTGGTACCGGACCCTCCGCGAAGACCTGCGAGTCGCGGCCGGCTTCCCCACGCTCACCATGCCGGTCCTGGTACCCGGCGGCCGCTACCTCCCGCTGTCCCGCGCCTCGAACGACGGCCTCGCGACCGACATCCGGTTCGTCGAGATCCCCGACGCCGGCCACTTCCTGTCGGAGGAACAGCCGGAACTCCTGAGCCGCGAACTGATCGACTTCTTCAAGGCTCACGCAGACGCGACACCCACCAGGCCGACGTC
>NZ_JBHVSD010000048.1:23209-29850 GCF_042885395.1 Kitasatospora sp. NPDC058063 | reverse complement strand
GGTCCCTACGGGCCTTTGGCCCTCCGTTCGCGCCTGACCTTCGGTCAGGCGGCGGACCCGCTCCGCGTGTCCGCACCCGGGCTTCGCCCGGGTGGGCCCGGCGCTTCGCGCCTTGGCCGGCACCACTCCGCTTCGCTCCATGGCGCCGGTGGGCTGATGCCCGTTCACATGGTTGAACTGGGATTTTGGCTGAACTCACGACGGGCTGACTGGGGGAGGGTGGCCCCGAGGGGGGGGGCGTGTGCGGGTCGGCTTCGCTTCTCTCAGGTTGGTCTAGACCGTGGTCCAGGCCAATATTTCGGCCCCGGGTGAGGCTGGGGTGCGCTACCCTCGGAGGGTGAGCAACGGTGACCAGTGTATCAGTTGGCCTCTGTCAGGAAACCTTGCCGGATGCGGGGTCCGCCCTCGACAGTTCCGGGGTTTCCCGGTTTTTCTCCGGGCTGACTGATAGGCTACCGCAATCCGCCCGCACATTGATTTTGATTCCCGTCCTTTCTGGCCTCTCGGCCCGGCCGGTGAATGTATCAGAAACGCACTGTCAGCAGTTCTTGTCAGATCCCGGGTCCGGCCTGGGGGCATTCGAGGGAGAACATTTCTGTGAGCGTGGAGACTTTCCTGGCGGAGGATCAGGGGCCCGAGGAGATCACGCTTCGCCACCACCAGGTGGAGGCGCTGGAGGCGATCGTGCGGGGCCTGACGCTGCGTCCGGGGCAGAGTGCGCCGGCGGGGCTGCGGGTGACCGCGCAGATGGCCACGGGCTCGGGCAAGTCGTTCGTGGGGGCGGCGGCCGGGCAACGGCTGGCGCCCCGCGGCGTGGTCCTGGTCGTGGTGCCCACGCTGGACCTGCTGGTGCAGATGATCCGGGAGTGGCGCCGGGGTGGGCGGGCCGGGGAGATGCACGCGGTGTGCTCGCTGGCCGTGGGCGAGCTGCCGTTCGGCGTCCATGCGAGCACCGGCGGGCGGCAGATCGGGTGGTGGATCGAGCAGGCCGCCCGCAGGCGCCGGCCGCTGACCCTGTTCGCCACCTACGCCTCGGTGGGGGCCGTCGAGGACGCCTACGAGTACTACGCCGAGCGCGGCCAGGCGCTGCCGCCGCTGGACCTGATGGTCTGCGACGAGGCGCACCGCTCCTCCGGCCACGCGGAGAAGACCTGGACGGTCGTCCACGACAACGACCGCATCCCGGCGCTGCGGCGGCTCTACATGACAGCGACGCCGCGGATCTGGGCGCCGCCGAAGGCCCGCGCGCGGCAGCGTGAGGGGGCGCACCAGCCGCTGCCGGAGGAGTTGGCGGTGTCGATGGACGACCAGCAGGTCTACGGGCGTCAGGTGGTGTCCCTGGGCCTGGCGGAGGCGATCGACCGCAAGCTGTTGGCGCCGTTCGAGGTGGTGGTGCTGGAGCTGCGGGACCCGGGCGCGGACCGGACGGCGGCGGAGCGGCAGCCGGTGCCGTGGGGGCCGGGGGTGGGTGAGGCCGAGGACGGCGAGGACGACCAGGTGCCGGCCGAGCGGATCGCGGCCATCCAGGCCGGGCTGGCCAAGACGATCGTGGAGCGGAGGCTGAGGCGGGTCATCACGTTCCACAACCGGACGATCGAGGCCAGGTATTTCTCGGAGACGCTGAACCAGGCCGTTGACCGGCTGCACGCCGAGAACCCGGCGAAGTACCCGGAGGAGTTCTGGGCTCAGTGGCTTTCCGGTGAGCACGAGGTGGATTTCCGCAAGGAGACCATCCGGGACTTCGGAACCGCCGAGGAGGACGAGGGACTGGAACATGCCGTCCTGTCGAACTGCAAGGTGCTCGGCGAAGGCGTCGATATTCCGAATGCGGACGCGGTGCTTCTCCAGGGCCGGGGCAGCATGGTGGATATCGTCCAGGCCATCGGCCGGGCCCTGCGGATGAAGCCGGGCGAGGGAAAGACTGCGAGTCTGATCGTGCCGGTCTTCCTGCAGCCCGGCGAGGAGCCCGGGGACATTCTGGAGTCGGACTCGTACGGGCCGCTGGTCAAGATTCTCAGTGCGATCCGGTCGCACGACGCGCGGGTGGTCGAGTCCCTGGCCGTGCCCCAGAAGTCGGGCAAGCGGACCACCGGGCGCAGCGCTGAAGCACAGGTCGCGCCGGGTGTGAGTGAGGGTTCGCCGTCGTTCTCGCTGCCGGTGCGGTTCCAGTCGCCGGTCGGCTCGGACGTGCTGGCGCTGTTCATCTCGACTCGCGTGCTGACGGGTGAGAATCAGCTCTGGCGTGAGGGGATCGGGCACTGCCGGAATTGGTTCGAGGAGACCGGTGGACTGGATGTTCCGTGGTCCACGCGGGTCGGTGAGAACGAGAATTTTCGGCTCGGAGAATGGCTGGCACAGCGCCGGGTGGAATTCGCGAACGGCGAATTGGCGCGCCACCGGGTCGACATGCTCGACGCGCTGGGCATGATCTGGTCCGTGTCGGACGCGCGGTTCGAGGCCGGCCTCGACTGGGCGCGGGTCTGGGCGAAGGAGCACGGCGGGTCCCTGGCGGCGCCGGCGCGGGCGGCGGTCGGCGGGTACGCGATCGGGGCCTGGCTCGCCGGCCTTCGGGTCGCCGCCGAGGTGCCCGAGGGCGAGCCCGGCGCGCTCGCCCCTGAGCGGCGGGCGGCGCTGGAGGAGATCGACCCGTGGTGGTGCCCGCGGTGGCCGATCACCTGGCAGCGCTCCTACGCGGTGGCCCGGCAGTGGTGGCTGGAGTCCGATGGTCGGGTCGACTGGGCGCAGCTGCCGGTGGAGACCGAGTTCGAGGGCGAGACGCTCGGCCGGTGGGTGCGGGCGCAGCGGGCCGGGTGGGCCGAGCTCGACCAGGAGCAGCAGGACCTGCTGACGGCGCTCGGCATCGAGGAGGACCAGGAGCTCGCCGCCGCGCGGGCGGCAGCCGCGGCAAAGCCGAAGGTCTCCCGGGTGGACCGGTTCCAGCAGGGCCTGGCGGCGCTGGCCGCGTTCGTCGAGCGGGAGCAGCATCCCCGGGTGCCCCGCCCGCACAAGGAGCCGGTGGAGGCCGTGGAGGCCGGCCCCGGTGGCGAGGAGCAGGTGGTGGTGTCGCACTTCGCGCTGGGCACGTGGCTCAACAACCAGAAGGCACGCCGGGCGAAGCTGACCCCGGGCCAGCTCGCACAGCTCGCCGAACACGGCGTCGAGTGGGCGTAGGCGGGCCCCGGGTGCCGGGGGTCCCCGAAGCCCTGCGAGGCTCTTCCGCCTGCGCCCGGGGCGGGGGGTCTGCTGCGGCCGCGGGTCCCGGCTGTGTGCCAGCCGCCGGGAGCCTGTCTGCGGCGCCGCTGCCGGGCTGGCGCCACCGGGGTGGTCGGAGGCAGCGGCGGGACCAGGTCGCCGGGAGGCTGACTCGGCTCCTGGCGGACGGCCGCGCACTGGGGCCGCCGTAGTGTGTCAACCCGGCCGGCACCGCAGCGGCCCGGTTGGTGCTGCCGGAGTGGCGCCCCGGCCGCCGCGACAGCGCCGGCGGCCTCGCGGGGTGCGGGCAACACGCTCCGAGCGCCGGGTGCCGAGCGCCGGGTTCGGTGTTCGGTGTTTGCCCTGCGCGGGTGGGCGGCGGGTGGGAGAATCCCCTTCCACGCGCGGGGGCTGTCCCGCGCACGGGGCGAGACAGCGAGGCGGGGGCGCGGGATGCGTCGAGAAGCACGGACACCAGCGGCTGGACCGCACCCGGCAGCCGAAGCGGGCCTCGGGGCGATGGTGGTCCCGCCGGCGGTGAGGGGCGCGGAACCAGCCGCGGGGCCCGGTGGAGACCAGCGTCCGGCCGTTGGCCCGCGGCGGAGCAGGCCATGACCCCGTCCCCCGGTGCCGAGACCGAGCCGCCCGCCGAGAACGACCGCCGCACCGCACCGGCCGCGCCCGGCTCGGCCGGGGACAGCGAACCCGGCGGCATCCGTACAACTGGCACGGCCGGGCGGAGCGGGGGCAGGGGCGTGGCCAGCGGGGTGTCGAACCGGGTAGAGGGCAGCACGGTCGGCGGGAGCGTGTTCCAGGTCGGCGGGGTCGGCGGCGACCTGAACGTCCACCAGGTCCACCACCACGCGGCGCCCGCCCCGGAGGTGCGATGGCCGCTGTTCCTCGGTCCGGTCCCGAATCTGGCCGGGCACTTCCAGCATCGCCCCGAGACCGTAGCACTGCGGGCCTCGCTCGCCGAGGGCGGTGCGAGGACCGCGGTGCTGGGGCAGGTCGTCACCGGCACCGGTGGTGTCGGCAAGACCCAGCTCGCCGCCTACCATGCCCACCAGACCTGGCAGGTATCCCTCACTGCCGCAACCGCGGCTGGTACAGCCGGCGAGGCAGGTGCGGCTGGTATGGCCGGCGGCGGCCCGACAGCGGAGGCTGCCGCAGCAGGGCCCGGGCCGGTGGCTGTGAGCGGCCCTTCCCCCGCCGCACCCCCGGACGGTGTGAGCCCCGCCGGGGCCCTCGGGGCCGTCGGGGCCAGCAGCATCGCGGAACGGGGGCCGGTGGCGGTGGACCTGGTGGTGTGGGTGAACGCCACCACCGCCGGGGCCGTCACCGCCGCGTACGCCCAGGCCGCCCGCGAGGTGGCGCCCGGCCGGTACGACGGGCAGGACGCCGAGGAAGCGGCCCTCGGTTTCCTCGCCTGGCTGCGCGGCAGCGGGCGGCGGTGGCTGATCGTCCTGGACAACGTTCCCGACCCTGCCGCGCTGACCGGGCTGTGGCCACCCGAGGTGCCCGCGGGGCGGACGGTGGTCACCACGCGCAGCCGCCATGCCGCCTGGACCACCTCCACCCGCGCCCTCCTCCAGGTCGCCGTCTACACCCCGGCCCAGTCCCTCGACTACCTCCGCTCCGCCCTCGACCACCCCGACCGCGTCCACCTGCACGACAGCGACGACGAGCTCGCCGCGCTGGCCGACGACCTCGGGCACCTGCCCATCGCGCTCGCCCAAGCCGCCGCGTACCTCACCGACACCGCCCGTACCATCGACCGCTACCGCGCACTGCTCGCCGACCGTGCCCGCACCCTGCAGCAGAGCCTGCCCGACCAGAGCGGTCTGCCCGACCAGCAGCACCTGGCCGTCGCCGCCCTGTGGGACATCTCCATCGAACAAGCCGACCGCACCCGGCCCGAAGGCCTCGCCCGGTCCCTGCTCGAGCTGGTCGCCGTTCTCGACCCCGACCAGATCCCCGATATCGTCCTCACCACCAAGGCCGCCCGCACCCGCCTCGCCCACACCGCACTGCCTGACGCCTCCGGCGGCGGGCCCGGACGGCGGTGGTGGACGCCCTGGCGCGCACGGGCGAAGGACCCGGTCGGCGAGGACGACGCGCAGCAGGCGCTGCGCGTGCTGCACCGCTTCAACCTCCTCGACCACACCCCCGTCTCAGCCGGCGCCGACCAGGGGGAGCGCCCCAGCGACGGCCAGGGCGGCGGCGGGTGGGGGATGGTGCGCGTCCACCGTCTCGTCCAGCACGCCGTCCGCGACACCCCACCCGCCCGCGCACACCTCGGCCCCCTCGTGCGCGCCGCCGCCGACGCCCTGCTGGAAGCCTGGCCCGCCGAAGACCACCACGACCGGGCCCTCGCCGCCGCCCTGCGTACCAACACCACCATCCTCACCACCCACGCCGACGACCACCTCTGGCACCCTGACGACCACGTCCTGCTCGGCCGGGCGGGGACCAGCCTGCTCGAGGCCGGCCTCTACCAGGCCGCCATCACCCACTGGCAGCACCTCACCACCGGCGCCGAACGCCACCTCGGCCCCGACCACCCCTACACCTTCACCATCCGGCACAACCTCGCCGCCTCCTACCAGGAGGCGGGCCGCACCGAAGAGGCCATCACCCTGCTGGAACGGGTCCTCGCCGACCGCGAGCGGATCCTCGGCCGCGACCACCCCGGGACCCTCCCCACCCGCGCCAACCTCGCCACCGCCTACTGCGAGGCCGGGCGCACCGAAGAGGCCATCGCCATCGGGGAGCGGGTGCTCGCCGACCTCGAGCGGATCCTAAGCCGCGACCACTCCCACACCCTGAGCGCCCGCGCCAACCTCGCCGTCTCCTACCACCAAGCCGGGCGCACCGCAGAGGCCACCGCCATCGAGGAACAGGTGCTCGCCGACCACGAACGCATCCTCGGCCACCAGCACCCGGGCACCCTGCGCGCCCGCGCCAACCTCGCCCACTCCTACCGACAAGCCGGGCGCACCGCAGAGGCCACCGCCATCGAGGAACAGGTGGCCGCCGACCACGAACGCATCCTCGGCCACCAGCACCCGGGCACCCTGCGCGCCCGCGCCAACCTCGCCCACTCCTACCAGCAAGCCGGGCGCACCGCAGAGGCCACCGCCATCGGGGAGCAGGTGCTCGCCGACCACGAACGCATCCTCGGCCACCAGCACCCGGGCACCCTCACCGCCCGCGCCAGCCTCGCCACCTCCTACCGGCAAGCCGGGCGCACCGCAGAGGCCATCACCATCGGGGAGCAGGTGCTCGCCGACCACGAACGCATCCTCGGCCACCAGCACCCCGACACCCTCACCATCCGCGCCAACCTCGCCACCTCCTACCAGCAAGCCGGGCGCACCGAAGAGGCCATCACCCTGCTGGAACGGGTGCTCGCCGACCGCGAACGCATCCTCGGCCACCAGCACCCGGAC
>NZ_JBHVSD010000048.1:22545-23111 GCF_042885395.1 Kitasatospora sp. NPDC058063 | reverse complement strand
CCACCCTCACCGCCCGCGCCAACCTCGCCGTCTCCTACCGGCAAGCCGGGCGCACCGCAGAGGCCATCACCCTGCTGGAACGGGTGCTCGCCGACCGCGAACGCATCCTCAGACACCAGCACCCGGACACCCTCACCGCCCGCGCCAACCTCGCCGTCTCCTACCGGCAAGCCGGGCGCACCGCAGAGGCCATCACCCTGCTGGAACGGGTGCTCGCCGACCTCGAGCAGATCCTCGGCCACCAGCACCCCGACACCCTCGCCGCCCGCGCCAACCTCGCCGTCTCCTACCAGCAAGCCGGGCGCACCGAAGAGGCCATCGCCATCGAGGAGCAGGTGGCCGCCGATGCCGTGCGCGTCCTCGGCCACCAGCACCCGGACACCCTCACCGCCCGCGCCAACCTCGCCCACTCCTACCACCAAGCCGGGCGCACCGAAGAGGCCATCGCCCTCGGCGAGCAGGTGGCCGCCGACCGCGAACGCGTCCTCGGCCACCAGCACCCCGACACCCTCACCACCCGCGCCAACCTCGCCCACTCCTACCACCAAGCCGGGCGCACCGAAGAG
>NZ_JBHVSD010000048.1:19481-22447 GCF_042885395.1 Kitasatospora sp. NPDC058063 | reverse complement strand
AGGCCATCGCCCTCGGCGAGCAGGTGGCCGCCGACCACGAACGCGTCCTCGGCCACCAGCACCCCGACACCCTCACCACCCGCGCCAACCTCGCCCACTCCTACCACCAAGCCGGGCGCACCGAAGAGGCCATCGCCCTCGGCGAGCAGGTGGCCGCCGACCACGAACGCGTCCTCGGCCACCAGCACCCCGACACCCTCACCACCCGCGCCAACCTCGCCGTCTCCTACCAGCAAGCCGGGCGCACCGAAGAGGCGACCGCCCTGCTGGAGCAGGTGGTCACCGACCACGAACGCGTCCTCGGCCACGACCACCCCGACACCTTGGCTGTTGTGGAGGTGCTTCGGCGCTGGCGCGCGGCCTGACCCGGTGGCGATCGGGGGTTCCCGCTGCCGAGGCGGTGTCGACCGGTGGGCGCAGACCTGCGCAGACCCGGGCCGACGGCATCCGCAGGAGGCTGGCGTGTACTGCGGCAACAGCGCAGCGAAGGGAAGGATGGTCGGGGTGTCCGGGGGGCGGGCCTTGCCCGGCTGGCGGCTTCGGGGGAGGAGGGAAGGCGTGGCCACGGACGCGCCGCGAGGCGGTTCCCGGACCGGCTGCGGCGGTCATCACACGGGCCGCAGGCGGCGGTCCGAGGGGCGCGCGGGCAGCGGGTGAGCCGGGTGCTCGCCCGGTCAGCGCTGCAGGTACGGAGCCTGACCCGGCGCCAGCAGCGCCTGGCCGATCACCTCGCAGCGCACCTACGCCACGGCCCGCCGCTGGTGGCTGGAGGCCGATGACCGCGTCGACTGGGCGCAGCTGCCCGACGACATCGCCTTCGAAGGCGAGCAGCTCGGCCGGTGGGTGCGGGCGCAGCGGGCGGGCTGGGCCGAGCTCAACCGGGAGCAGCGGGACCTGCTGACCACGATCGGCATCGAGGAGGACCAGGAGCTGGTGACCGCGAAGGCCGCGGTCGCGGCGAAGCCGGAGCTGTCCCGCAGCGACCGGTTCGCCCAGGGCGTCGCCGCGCTCGCCCAGTTCGTCGAGCGGGAGCGGCACCCCCGGACAAGGAGCCGGTGAAGGCCGTGGAGGCCAGCCTCGGAGGGGAGGAGCAGGTGGTGGTGGTGTCGCACTTCACCCTGGATACCTGGCTCAACAACCAGAAGGCCCGGCGGGCGAAGCTGACCGCGGGCCAGCTCGCGCAGCTCGCCGAGCACGGCGTGGAGTGGGCGTAGACAGGGTCGCGCGGGGCCCCGGTGCCGGGGGCCCGCGCGGCCCTGCTGGGCTCTTCTGCCTGTGCCTGGGGCGGGGGATCTGCTGCGGGCGCGGGTCCCGGCCGTGTGCCAGCCGCCGGGAGCCTGTCTGCGGCGCGACTGCCGGGCTGGCGCCACCGGGGCGGTAGCAGGCGGCGGGACCAGGTCGCCAGCAGGCCGACTCAGCCTCCTGGCGGACGGCCGCGCGCCGGGGCCGCCGCAGTGCGGTAACCCGGCCGGCACCGCACCGGCCCGGTTGGTGCTGCCGGAGTAGCGCCCCGGCAGCCGCGACAACGCCGGCGGCCTCGCGGAGTGCGGGCAACACGCCCCGAGCGCCGGCGTTCGGTGTTCGGTGTTTGCCCTGCGCGGGTGCGGCGGCGGGTGGGAGAACCCCCTTCCACGCGCGGGGGTAGTCCCGCTCACGGGGCGGTGACAGCGAGGCGGGGGCGCGGGATGCGTCGAGAAGCACGGACACCAGCGGCTGGACCGCACCCGGCGGCCGAAGCGGGCCCCGGGGCGGTGGTGGTCCCGCCGGCGGCGAGGGGCGCGGAACCGGCTGCGGGGCCCGATGGAGACCAGCGTCCGGCCGTCGGCCCGCGACGGTGCAGGCTGGCCTGCACCAGGCTGCGGCCGTTCACTGGCAGCACCTCAGCTCGGATACCGAACGGATCATCGGCCACGACCACCCCGACAGCCTCACCCGCCCGGCACAACCTCGCCATCGCCCACTGGCAGGCCGGGCACACCGGAGAAGCGATCGCCATTGAGGAGCGGGTGCTCACCGACCGCGAACACATCCTCGGCCACAACCACCCCGACACCTTGGCTGCTGTGGAGGTGCTTCGGCGCCGGCGCGCTGCCTGACCCGGTGGCGGTCGGGGGTTCCCGCCACCGGGGCGGTGTCGTGTTGCGGGCGGTGGTGGCCTCGGTGACGGCCGGTGCGGTACTCGGCGAGCTGGAGCGCGAACTTCCCGCCTTGGCCGCCACGATGGACGAGGTCGCCGAGGCTGGCCAGGCCGCCCGGCAGCGCCGGGGTGCACCACGCCCGTTCTTCCCGGTGCGGCCTCGGGGTCTGGCGTTGCGCTTATGTCAGCGGGCGAGGGTCACGGTCAGCGGATCGTCCGGGCAGCCGGTCGCCAGCTGCTTCATCGCCTCCCGCTCCCGGGCGTCCACGGTTAGGCGCCAGCGGGTCTTCACCGCTGTCCAGTCCGTGAGGTAGGTGCAGCGGTAGGCGTCCAGCGGTGGCAGCCACTCGGAGATGTCCTTGTCCGCCTTCGCCCTGTTGCTGCGCGCCGAGACCGCGACCAGGGACCGGTCGTCGCCTAGGTCGTTCGCGTAGGCCTCCCGCTCGCCGGCGGTCCACGCCGAGGCCCCGACTGGCAGGGAGCGTCATTCCGAACATGCGATATTCCCCGCAATACGATTCCACGGCACCCAGCCCGTTCGGCTAGGGCCCGATTCCCTCCAGCCAGGCGGTCACGTCCAGGGACTGATGTAGGGCTGGGCCGAAGAGGCTGGGGTTGGCTTTGGCGAGGGTGCGGTAGTGGCCGACGGCTTCCTCGATGGCGGCCAGGCCCTCTGCCGGCCGGCGCACCTCCCCCAGGCGACTGGAGAGGTTGTTGAGGGTGCCGGCAAGGTTGGGCAGGTAGGCGTCGGGGTTGGCTTCGGCGAGGGTGCGGTAGTGGCCGACGGCTTCCTGGACGGCGGCCAGGCCCTCTGCCGGCCGGCGCACCT
>NZ_JBHVSD010000048.1:0-19383 GCF_042885395.1 Kitasatospora sp. NPDC058063 | reverse complement strand
AGGTGGTTGGAGAGGTTGTTGAGGGCCATGGCGAGGTCGGGCAGGTAGGCGTCGGGGTTGGCTTCGGCGAGGGTGCGGTAGTGGCCGACGGCTTCCTCAGCGGCGGCCAGGCCCTCCGCCGGCCGGCCCACCTCCCCCAGGTGCTTGGAGAGGTTGTTGACGGAGGCAGCGAGGTCGGGCAAATAGGCGTCGGGGTTGGCCTCGGCCAGGGTGCGGCGGATGGTGACGGCTTCCTCAGCGGCGGCCAGCCCTTCCGCTCGCCGGCCCACCTCCCCCAGGTGGTTGGAGAGGTTGCTGACGGAGGTACCAAGGTTGGGCAGATAGGCGTCGGGGTTGGCCTCGGCCAGGGTGCGGTAGTGGCCGACCGCTTCCTCAGCGGCGGCCAGGCCCTCTGCCGGCCGGCCCACCTCCCCCAGGTGGTTGGAGAGGTTGTTGAGGGCCATGGCGAGGTTGGGCAGGTAGGCGTCGGGGTTGGCCTCGGCGAGGGTGCGGTAGTGGCTGGTGATGGTACGGGCGAGGCGGACCGCGCTGGCGGCGAGGCGGCGGCTGGTCTGGGGGAACACGGTGTAGATCGTGTTAAGGGTGTCGAGGGGGGTGCCGGGGTGAGTGATGACGGTGTCGAGGGCGGTGATGAGGGGCCCTGGGTGGTCGGTGCGAGTGGCGGTGGTGACGATGTGCGGTGCCAAGGCCGGGTGGTGGCGAACGCAGAGATCGGTGAGTCGGCCGTTGAGGTGGTGGAGAGCTGGGTGGGCGGTGGCGCGGCTGTAGACGGTGAGGAGCTGGGCGCTCTGGGTTTCGTCGGCGCCGTCGAGGAGTTGGTCGGCCAGGCGGGGGACGGCCAGGAGGGTACGGCCGGTGTGGCGTTCGGCGAGGCGGTCGGGCTGCAGCGCGCCCCACGGTGAGCCCGGCACCGTGGCGGGGTAGAGGGTGGCGAGCCAGGCGGTGACCTGGTCGCGGCGGTCGCGGGGCTGGTCCGCGAGGGCGGGCAGGCGCCGCCACAGAAGATCGGCGTCTTCGTCGTCGGCGGCGCCGGTCAGGTGGGCCGCGGCGAGCGCGGTCTTCAGGGTGTTCATGCCGAGGGCGGGGGTGAGGCCGCGGGTGGTGGCGGTGTCGCGCCAGTACCGAGTTTCGTGGCCGAGCAGGCGGTCCTCGACGTCCTGTGCATCCTCGAACCCGTCCTCGGTTCTGCTCGCGGGTTGGGTGCGGGTGGTGTCGAGGAGGTCCGCGAGGGCAGTCATGTGGAGGGTCAGCGCGTTCCCGTAGGCGGTGTCCCCGCCCAGCTGTCGAGGCGGAGTCAAGGTCGCGGCGGCCTCCTCCCAGTCGTGCTCGGGGAGGCCCGGGACGGTGGGGAGCGCCTTGGCGAGGGCGCGGGTGGCGTCGCGGTAGTGGCTGGCGCGCCGGTCGGGATTGTCCTCCAGTGGTGCGAGGCGGCGGGTGCGGGCGGTGGCGAGGAGTTCCTCGGCCTGCTGGTTTGCCTCGCGTGCCTGCTGCCACCAGTCGCCGGCGGTGCGGGCGAGCAGCAGGAGTTTGAGGGGGCTGGTGCCGGGGTGTTCGGCGGCGGCATCGACGAGGGCGCCGAGTTGTTCGGGGCGGGTTTCGGCGTAGTCGAGGACGACCAGCAGCGGCTTCGCAGCCCGCCGTAGCTCCAGCAGTTGTTCCGGGCGGGCGCTGGCGCGCGGCCACAGCACCGTCCAGCCGGTGGCGGTGAGCCGGTGGCCGAGGTGGTGGGCGAGGCGGGTCTTGCCCTGCCCTCCGGGGCCGTGCAGCAGCCACGCCCCGAACCCGTCGAGCCAGCACCACGCCTCCAGTTCGGTGAGCAGGGCCTCGCGGCCGTGGAAGGGCACGACCTGGCGGCCGGCCTCCAGCAGGGCGGCCGGGGTCACCGGGGGGCGCCGGACGGCGGGGTTGCCGGTGGGGTCGGCGATGTCCTGGAACTCCACCGCCTCCAACCCGCCCGCCGGACCGCCGCCGTACTCCGCGAGGGTGGTGCGGAAGGCGGCGTCGTGGTGCAGGACGTAGGCGGGGACGACGTTCAGCCGGCCGTGGCCGGAGTGGGCGCGGTCGGAGGCGACGACGCCGGTCAGGTAGCGGTCGCAGAACACCGCCGCCCCCGACAGGCCGCCCCACGGCGACGTCCCGTCACCCGGCCACCCGGCGCCGGGGGTGCGCAGGTCCATGACGTACTGGTTGCCGACGAAGCCGCTGCCCGGGTTCACCTCCCCGCGCAGCTGCGCGGCCTCCACGGGGCGGCCTTCGCGTTGGGCCTCGTCCGGGACACCCCAGGTCTCGCACGGTGTGCCGGGGCGTTTCGTGTCCGGGCGTCCCCACACGACCGGTGCGGTCGGTGGCCGCCAGTGCGGTGAGTCGTCGACGAGGACGAGCGCGGCGTCGTCCCGCCCGCCCGGCGTCCCCGCCCACACCACCGTCCCACCCGCATCGGCGTCGGCGGCCGGGTGGAAGACCTTCACCCGGGTCCCGACCGGTCCGGTGACGTGCGCGGAGGTCAGGACCAGTCGGCCGCCGACCGCGTACCCCGACCCCGAGCCCGGCCCGACGCCTTTCGGCCCGGTAACCCCGGCCACCCTCAACTGCTCCACGCCCGCCCCTTGGTTCCCTTGGTCCTCTGCCGCAGGCCCGGCCGAGCGCCGGACCGCGCCCCGGTCAGTCCGGAATGCGCCCCGACACGTCGCCGGGCCCGTCCGGGCGCTCGTGCGCGGAGTGGACGAGCAGATCAGTGCCGTCGGCACGCTTCGGGGTCAGGGTGAAGGAGACGCGGTGCGTGCGACCCCGCGAGACGCCGGCCTCGGCCTCGGCGCCGACCGCCCACAGCTTGAACTTGGCCTTCGCCTTCGCATCGGCGCGCAGCTCGACCTCGAACTCCATCTCCACCGGCCCTACCGCGAATACCACCCCGGGGTCGTCCCCCGCCCTCGCGGCCGCTTCGAGCAGTTCGTCGCGCACCGCCGCGACCGCATCGGCCAGCGGAACATCCATCGGATCCACCTCTCATCCCACACCTGACCTGCGGTCAGGCCGATGCGGGCACCGTAGGACCCGCACGGCGGCCTCCGCAGGGGAATCCCCAACTGGGCCGGGCCTGCCTCTCGGCTCTGGTCGGACGGCAGGCCCGACTGGTGGCGTCGTCTACGCGCAGGTGTTGAGCATGGTGGTCAGCGCCGTCTTCTCCAGCTCGGTGACGGAGAGGCCGTAGACGTGCTTGGTGTCGGTCCAGGCGCGGGAGTACGTGCACCAGTAGCCGGTGGCCGGGGGGCGCCAGGCGTCCGGGGTCTTGTCGCCCTTGCTGCGGTTGGAGGTGGCGGAGACGGCGATCAGCTGGGAGTGGGTCAGGTCGTTGGCGAAGGCACGGCGCTTGGCGGTGGTCCAGGTGTCGGCGCCGGATCGCCAGGCGGCGGCGAGCGGGACGACGTGGTCGATGTCGAGGGCCTTGGCGTCGGTGAAGACCTTGTCGTCGTAGAGGCTGGCCCACGTGCCGGCGACGGCGCGGCACATGTCGTCCTGGACGACGCCCTGGCCGTCGCGGGCGAGGACGGTCTCGCGGGTGTCGCACTCCCCGGAGATCTTGACCCAGTGCGGGAAGCGTTCGCGGGAGTAGCCGTCCATGGAGTGCGGCGCCTCGACGACCAAGCCGTCGAGTTCGGCGCGCACGACGTCGACGGGCGGCGGCTCGGGCAGGTCGCGGCGCGCGGAGACCGCGCCGGCGACCGGGGCCGGGGCGGTGGCCGCGGCGGCGGGGGCCGCGGTGGGCAGGAGGAGCGCGGCGAGCGCGGCCAGGACGGTGGCGCCGCGGCGCCGCCTTGCGGTGGTGATCATGGGGTCACGTCTACCGGCGGCCGGGCGTCGAGGGGCGGCTGGTCACCCGGTCGGCGGCGTGCCCCGGGCGGAGTTGACGCAGAACTCGGCGCCGGCGCTCACGTCGTCGGGTTGGAGCGGCGGGCTTGGAGGTAGGCGGTCCAGTCGGTGGCGGCGCGACGGCGCCATTGTTGGGCGGTGACGACATGGAGGCCGAGCATGGGGGCGAGGATCGCGGGCGGCAGGTCCTGGGCGAGTTGGACCAGGGCGGTGGTGCGGGCCGCGCGGATGGGGATGTGGTGGGCGGTCAGGCGCCGGCACAGGGTGGTGGCGGAGATGTGCCGGCCGGGCCGGATGCCGGGGAAGAGCCAGCGGCGCGGTGAGTTGGCCGCCCAACCGGAGGGCGGGGGCTGGTCGGCGAGGTCGGCGAGGAGGCGGGCGAGGGGTTCGGGCAGGCGGATCGGGGTCTGGTCGAGGACGAGCACCGGATGGTCGTCGGCCGTGCCCAGTGCGCTGGTGGGGAGGGCGGCGATGCGGGTGGCGTGCTGGCCGAACAAAAGCAGGAGGGAGCCTGCGGCGCGGACCTCCAGGGGCATCGCGGTGTCGGTGAGGCACTGCTGGAGGAGGTCCCAGTGGGAGTCCTCGTCGAGGCCCTCGGGCTCGGCCTTGGGCCGGTGGGGGACGAGCAGGGGGCGGCTGTGGCCGCGGCGGGCGGCCCAGACCGCGAAGTCGCGGACCACATAGCGGGTGCCGGGACCTTCGGCGAGCCAGGCGTCGACCTCGTGCTGGGTGACGTCGGCGAGCGCGAGGCCCAGCTCGTGCATGGCGGCGAGGAAGGCCGCGGCGAGGTTGATGCGGGTGTAGGCCCAGCGGATGCGGTGCTTGAACCCGTCCCGCCGGCTCGCGGCCCGGCGGGCCCGGGGCAGCAGCGACCAGCGGACGTAGGGCCGCAGGAGCAGGGCGTGCTCGGGATGGCGTTCCACCACCCGGGCGAGGTGCCGCTCGATCCGGGCGGCGAGTTCGTCGCGTTCGGGCAGGGCCTGGTAGGTGACGAGGACGCCGCGCAGGTAGTCGACGCTCTGCGCGCCGCCGCGGCCCCCGTCGCGGGCCAGGCGGTCCAGGTCCTCGTGGGTCAGTGGCCGGCCGGCGGCGACGAGGCGGGTCAGGAGCCGGGAGGAGTGCGCGTTGCGGATCCAGGCCGGCCCTCGAACTCGGCGACGTGGTCGGCGGTGTTCCAGTCGTGGCAGATCTGCACCGGGACCTGCCCGAACGCCTCCGCGCAGGCGGAGGCCCACCCGTAGCGGCCGTCCGTGACGAACGCGCAGAACATCTGGAGATCGCCCTGCTGCCCGCGTACTGTCGAATGCGCCAGCGGCGAGGCGCCCGACAACCGGTGGGCGAAGTAGGCCTCGACGTCCTCCGGCGTCCACTCCCACGGGTACGTCCCCGCGTACAGCGCGAACCGCCGCACCAGGCCCAGCCGGTCGGCAATCGTCTTCTTCGTCAGCAACCGGCTCTGCTGCTGTTGCTCCCACCCGCGCAGCATCGCCTCGAACATCGCCGGCGCCGGGTCCAGAGCCCGAACATTCCCCGGCACGACCAGCCGGAACGCCCCCGGCACACCACCACTACGCACGCCCACTCCACGGTTGCATGAGATGCAACATCGTGGCGTTCGATGGGTTCCGTTCGAGGTCGGAGGCCTTAACGAGGCCCCAACGGGCGACTACTCACCGGCGTTCGACCAGGCCACCCCTGTGCCGAGCCCGCGCGACATTGATGCAGCCGCCGCAACTCCGCCTACTTGCTGTCCCAGGCCTCCGCCAACGGTACGACGTGGTCCACGTCCAGCTGGCGGGCGTCGTTGAAGACCAGGCCGTCGTACGGCGACCTCCACGTCCCGCCCAGCAGCGCGCACTTCGGGCCGATGGCCGGTGCCTCGACGGCCTCCGCGATCAGCACCTCGGCCCGGGTGTTGCAGCCGTTCTTGTCCACGTCGATCCAGTGCTTGAACTTGGTGCGCTCGTACCCCTCCCGGTTCTCCTCGGCGACGGGCAGGGCGGCGATCGCCTCCGACAGCGGGACCGACACCGTCTCCCCCGCCGCCTCCCGGTGCAGAACCAGAACGGTACGGGCCGCGGCATGGGCCGGGACGGCGGGCAGCAGGGCGGCAGTGACGGCCAGAGCGGCCACGAGCACGGGGCGAAAGCGCACCGGGTTCTCCAGGATCAGCTCGACAACGAAGGTCTCCTGGAGAACCCTCCGGCGGCACTGCGGGTCACCGACCAGGCCCGGAAGCCACCTGAGCGGGGGCCACAGGCCGCAGGAATTCGGATTCATGTCGGGGTTATCCACAGGAATTCGGCTCCGCGCGTCGCCCGGCCTCGACGTCGGACACGGTGTTCCCGCCCGCCGACGGCACCGGCGGCCCGAGCCCGGGAGGACGCCATACCCGCCTGCCCTCGCCCGCTGGCCCGGGCCACTGGCCAACGAATCACCTCTGTCTCGGAGGCTTCGACGCCCTGGAGACCAGTAGGACGCGGTCTGCGTCCGCTGTACGGGGCCAGGTCCTTGGCCAGCGGGGCCGGATTAATTCATTCATTCAATACGGACTGGTTCAACGACTCGCGGAGTCGAAGTTGACGTCCTGCCGGTCAGCGCCGAGATGCCCCATGACCTTCGTGTGGGGTACCCGGGTTCGTTCGACATACAAGCCTCAGCTACGACTTCCTAGTACGAGAGGCTGCACTGCCAAAATGATCACTGAGATGGACGAGACCTGGACCCCCGACGACGCCAACGAGCCCCATAAAGACCTCGAGCTCCACACGCGACTCACCGCGGCGGGCTTCGCCAGCAGCGAGTTCGAGCTGTTCCGCGGGCAGATGTGGGTCCACGGGCAGCGGGTCCTGGCCGCCTGGATGTACGAGGGCATCATCGGGGCACAGGCCGGGATCAGGCTGTGGGAGAGGGAGATCTCGATGCTCCGCCGGTCCCAGGAACTCCGGGACGAGCTCGCCCTGGAGACCCTGATGAGGGTGGACCTGTGGTGGTTCGCCGCCGACTCCTCCAGCGGTCTGCGGTCCTGGGACCCCCACCGCGGCGCCGCGCTGAGCACCTTCTTCATCGGCGCCTGCCTCAGCGAGTTCCGCAACACCGCCCGCAGGTGGCGCACCGCACGGGCGCATGAGACGCAGACGGCCCTGGACCTCATGATCACCGTCCGCGAGGACCGCGCTCCCGGCCCGCAGCAGGCGATAGAGCTGCGCGAAGCCATCCGCCGGATCCTGCAGGAGGCGAGCCGCGAGCAGCAGGCGATCTGCTGGCACGTCTACTCGGGCGACCTGACCTTCAAGGAGATCGGGGCGAAGCTGGGCGGGCTGACGAGCCGTGCGGTGGAGGGGCAGATGCGGAGGCTGCGGTTGTCCGCGAAGCGGATGGTCGCCGCCGGTGTGGTCGATGTTCCGGCCCGGTTCCTGCCCGCGGCCCGTAGCGGTTCGGTCCGTGTGCGGGGTGGTGCGTGATGGGCAAGGCCGGGTTGGGCGGCGGCATCGGCGTGATGGGCGGTGTGGTGGCGCTGCTGAGCGGCGCCCCGTGGTTCGTCGTGCTGTTGGCCCTAGTGGTGGTCGCGATCCTGGTCGGTCTCCAGATCGTCATCCCGCAGGACTCCAAGCACAAGCTGGACTGGTGGAAGGACGGGCGCGACCGCAAGGAACGCCGCCGGGAGCGCCGCGACGAGCGCCGCGAGGAACGGCGGCGTCTCCGGGAAGCGCCGCCCGTGACGCTCCCCTCGCCCGCTCAGCCGGCGCTGGACGGCGTGCTACGCCCGGCCGGGCAGAGGGGGCGGCGGTGATCAGGTACTGGCACGGCCTGCCACCCGGCCGCTGCCGGCCCGTGTCCGCGCCGTCGTCGGTGCCGACGCCGGGGACCAGGTGGTGGTCCGCACGGTGGTCCGGCTGCGCCCACCGGTGCCTTCCTCCGACTGGGGCAGGAGGACGGCGGAGTCCAACTCCCGGAACGTCGGCGGGCCGCTCTCCCCCCGGGGTGCGCGGCCCGCTCGGGGCCGCGCACCCGGTCAGGGGGTGTCGCCGGCCCAGTCCCAGCGGGCCGGGTCGGCGGTGCGGGGTTCGTAGTGGGCGCGGCCGCCGGCGCCGTACTTGCCGATCTCGGTGGCGAGCGCCGCGCCGTCGGCGAGCCGGTCGGCGTCCCAGCCGGTGACGTCCAGGAGGAGGCCGTCGAGCGGGCCGCCGACGAGCTCGCGGTACGTGTGTCCCGGCCGGGGGCCGGGGTCGGGGTCGTCGTGGTCGGCGCCGTAGACCCGGCCCCGCAGTAGTGCCTCGTCGTCCATGCCGTCCAGCCTCCCAGCCGGCACCGACACCGCGCGGGCGGACCCGGGAGATGCCGGGGTCACCACCAGGTCGGTTCGAGTCCGGCGTCCTGGCCGTTGTCGTCCTGGTCGTGGTCGTCCGTGCCGGGGCCGGTCTCCAGTGTGCGGGTCTCGTCGCGGAGGAGTTCGGTGATCCAGTCGGCGATGCCGGTGGGGAGGCGGACGGTGCGCTGTTCGATTCCGTACGGGGTGCCGATGGTCAGCCAGACGTCGTCCCCGGCGCCCGTGCCGGGGGCGGTGGCGTGGTCGGCGAACGTCTCCAGGGCGTCGGCGAGGTCGGTGGCGGCGGCCTGGCTGTCGGTGCCGGTGTTCACCAGCTCGCCGGACCGTCGGGGTCGGTGGGTTGTGGGGTCTGGCGGATCGTGTCCCGGTGGTGGAGGTACCAGCCCCAGTCGTCGAAGCCCGCGCCCCAGCGAACCAGGGCGACCCAGGCGGTGGAGCCCTGGTGCAGGCGCCAGCTTTCGATCCGGGCGGGCCGCCACCGGCCGCCGAGGCGGATCTCGACCCATCGCCAGCGCGGCTCGGTGTCCCAGCAGCGGCCGGGGCCGGACATCAGCGCGCGCGGTGCCCGCTCGGCGTCGCCGGGCCGGTGCTCGGGGTGGCCGGGGTGGGAGCGGGAGAACGGAACTGCGCGGGTCACACCCCCAGCCTAAATCGAACAACTGTTCCCATCAAGCGCCGGGCACTGGCCCCGGCGGTCAGCGCCGACGGTTGAGCAGCCGGGCGAGGAGGGTACGGGCTTCGCGGCGGCGCTGCGAACGCGAGAAGACCGCCCGGTACGCGCAGGGTCGGGACAGCGTCTGCTGTTCCGACCCTGTCGGTGTGCATGGCCCCAGCCCGTCCGGATCTGAAGCGGTCAGGCGCCGTGACGGGAGTGCGCGATCGCGAGGATCTCGGCGTACACGGCGGCGGCTTCGGTGCCGGTCAGGTTCGCGACCTCCTCCGCCCGCAGCGCGAGGGCGTGGTGCAGGAGCACGATGTCCTGCTGCCGGGGGGTGAGGTGGGCCAGGGGGCGCAGTGGGCCGGGGCCTGCGAGGAGGCAGACCCGGTGGCGCAGGGCTTGCCAGGCGAAGGCGCGGGGGTTCGCGGTGCCGACGGCGTGGGCCCATTCGGAGGTGAGGTAGTCCTGGGTGGCGCGCAGGGCGAGGTCGGCGTCGGTGGGGGCGAGGAGGAGGTCGGCGTAGTCGCGGTAGCGGTGTTGGTGGAGGTCGTAGAGGGCTTGCAGGCCGAGGGCGTGGTGGGGTCGGCGCTGGCCGGCGGGGGAGGCGGTGGGCTTGGGTGGTGTGGTGGGCATGGTCTCTCCCTCCGGAGGTGCGGGTGGGTGGGCCGCTCGCGGGGACGGCCCACCCTGGGTTCAGCCGAAGACGGCCAGTACGGAGCGGGAGCCGTGTTCGGGGGTCCAGTAGGGGTCCTGCGCGACCTGGACGTGTTCCCACAGCGGGCGGACCATGTCGGCGTCGGCGTTCAAGGCGTCGACGACCATGTCGATGGTGGGCCAGTCCGGCAGGACGGCGCCGCCCTTCTTGTCGAGGAGGTCGGTGATTTCGAGAGGGGTGAGAGGGCCGTCGGCCAGTTCGCACAGCAGGGAGGGCGGCGGGCTGAAGGCTGCCAGGTGCAGGCCCCGCAGGGCGGATCGCAGGGTGGCCAGGGCTTCGGCGACCAGTTCGCAGTCGTTTCGGCGGATCACTGGCGGCCGGGGGCGCGCCCCTTGGGCGGTGTGCCACAGGATGCGGACGTCGTCGGGGTTCGCACCGCATGCCTCGGCGATCGCCCGAGTCACCGCCCAGGAGGGCATCTTGTGCCCGGACAGGACCCGGCAGACGAAGGACGGAGACACCCCGGCAGCTCTCGACAGCTTCTTGATGGTGGTCCCGGAGCTGCGCTGAAGGTGGGACAGGGCACGGGAGATCAGCGCGGTGTCGCGGCCTTCCGCTCGGCGGCCCGGTGGTGCGCCGTCCTCGGCGGGGTCGGCCTCGGAGCTGGTGTCGCCGCCCGGCTCGCCCCCCTCGGCCGAGCCGGACTCCGGTGTCCGGCTTTCGACAGCGGCCGGGTGGGCGAGGGCATTGGGCAGCCCGGCGTCGGGCAGCTTGGCCTCGGCCGCCAGTCGGAAGGCAGGCGGCTGGATCTGCGCGCGCCGGCGACGGTTTTGGCGGCGGCGGCTGAGGTGTCCGCCGGTGAACAGGCGCCCCGCGTACTTCGCGCTCAGGTGGAGCGTGCCGGCGATCGTCTCCCAGGAGTTGCCCTGCTGGCGGGCCTGCTGGACGGCGTGGGCTTTGAGGTCCTTCAGGTCGTGCTCGATCAGCGTGATCTGGTCGAGGATCCGCAGGGGCTGGCGCATGCGGCTCAGGCGTTCGATCTCCGCTCCCCGCTCGGCTACGGAGCGGGAGACGGCCACCGCGTCCGCGTCGCGCGTACGCACGAGCTTGCCCAGCTTCTGGCCCCGGCGGGTGGCGTTGCTCTGGCGGCGGCACTGCTCCGTGCAGTACTGCGGGATCCGGCCCCGGGTGCTGGGGCGCTGGAACGCCGCTTTGCATCCGTGGCAGACGAGGTTGGTCTTCATGGTGATGGGTCTCCTGGCCCGCCGCGCCCGGTCGGACGCGGTGCACGGGCGATTGGCGTCGTAACGGCCCTGCCGGTAATGCCCGGGGGAAACGGCTCCGGCGTGGCCCGCTGGAGCCGGGAGTCGGGCCGCCGTACCGGTCGGAACCGGTACGGCGGCCCGGGCGTTCACAGGCGGGTGGCAGCGCTCAGCCGCAGGTACGACCCGCTGAACCAGGGCAGAAGGGCCGCCATGGCCAGGCCCGCGGACGCGCCGTCGAGCGCGGACGAGAGCAGCAGCGGGACTGCGAGGGCCGTTCCGGCGCCGGTTGCCCGGACATTCACCACCAGGTCAACAGCCAGCCGGCGGCGGTGCGTTTGGAGACCCGCCGGGCGCGGGATGCTACGGTCGAACCCATCGCCCGGCAGTGCCTGTGTGCTGCCGAAACTGCTGCGGAGTGTGGACATCAGTCCTCCTCGAAACGACGTGGCAGGGGGGTAGCGGAGCCCCGGCACGCAGTTTTCGACGACCGGCTGCCGGGGCCCGCAGACCAGCGACAGTAGCGGGCACGACACGCACAGTGGTAGCCGCGCAGCTCATAAATGCGATTCACAGTCATATGCACCAACGTGAATGCGCATCTGACCGATCGCTCCGGAAGGACCCGGTCATAAGCGGTCAGAACCAGCTGAACTTTCGTCAGAACCAGACGATACCGACGATCAGGCGGACTTCTACCGATCTGAGCCGTTTTGAGCGTTCTGACCGTAACGGCACGCACGCGGCACCCATCGACCGCTGGCCCCCGACGGACTGGCCAGCACCAACGACTGCCCTCACCAGGTCGGATCATGACGGCGGGCCGCCCCCATCGGCATTGGAGTCGGCCCGCGCGGGTCCAACGGGCGGGTGCCCAGTTGGGCAGCGGGACGTCAACCGGATGCGGTGGGGACGGTGCGCAGGTCGGCGTGGACGGTCTTACCGTAGGTCTCCAGCTCGGCGCCCCAGTGGCCGCCCGTGAGGTGGTGGACCAGGGCCATGCCGCGACCGGACTCGGCGGCGGGGCCTGCGTCGATCAGGCAGGGCAGGGTGCGCGAGCCGTCGCGGACGCTGATCCGCACGCACCGGTCGGTGATGCGCTCGACGGTGACCGTCATCTCCTGTTGGCAGCCAGTCTTCACGGCGTTGCCCACCAGCTCACTGACGATGAGCTCGGCGGCCTCGACCAGGTCCTCCAGCTCCCAGGCGGGCAGTGTGGTGCGCACCAGGCGGCGGGCCTTGCCGGCGGACTGCGGGCCGTAGGGCAGCAGCGTTCTGGCGGAGTCGGTGGCCTCGGGCTGTGCTGGGGTCTCGACGGCGGCGGTCACTGTGGGCCCCGCACCCGCCGGCGCAGCCCGAGTGCGGCCGCGACCATGGCCGGTGGGCGGGGTTCGGGGTGCGTGGCCACGGTGGCTCTCCGTTCTCTCGTCGGCGGTGACGGCTGCACGGAGTCGATGGGGGCTGGCCCGCGCGGCGGCCTCGGTTCGCCCGCCGGGGTCCGGGTGTCCGGCTCGTCACGTCGGGCGACGGATCGACGGTAGGGAGTGCGCGGCCTGGCCCTCAACGAGGTTGCGCCATCTTGCGCGAAGTCACCCGAGAGTGGCTATCGCCGCGGTGATCAGCTGACGGGCCCCGGCCCCGTGGACGGCCATGGAGGCCAGGTCGGTGAAGGTGCGCACGTAGTAGGCGATCTCGCGTGGCTGGGTGATCCGCAGGTAGCCGGAGGTCAGCTCGACGGCCACCTCGGCCTCGTCGAACATGTAGAAGTCCTCGACCGGCAGGTGCGGCCGCTTGGGCCCGGTCGGGATGACGCCGATGCTGACGAACGAGCTGGAGGAGACGGCGAGCAGGTGGCCGAGCTGGGCCGCCATCGTCTCCGGGTCGCACACCGCGGCGCGCAGCACCCACTCCTCGATGAGCAGGCCGAAGCGGTGCCGGCCGGAGAACAGCATCCGCTGGCGTTCCAGGCGGGCTTCCACGGCGTCGGCAACGTCGTCGGCCTCCACGCGGGCGCGCTGGATCGAGCGTAGGACTGCGGTGGTGTACTCGGGGGTCTGCGCCATGCCGGGCAGAACGCGGCTGGCGTAGACGCGGAAGTGACCGGTGCGGCGGTAGAGGGCGGCGACGGACTCCTGGGCGGCGCGCAGTCCGGTGCGCTCCATGTGGCGCCACTCGGTGTACATGGAGTCGACCGCGCGGGCGGCGGCGATGAGATCGGGCGCCTGGTCGGCAGCGTCGCAGGCGGTGCACCAGGCGCGAAGGTCATCCTCGGAGGGGGCGGACTTGCCGCTCTGGATCCGGGAGGTCTTCGCCGGGTGCCATCCGCAGCGGGCGGACAGCTCGTCGCCGGTCAGGCCCGCGTCCTTGCGCAGGCCGACCAGGCGGCCAGCGAGGGCCTTGCGCGCCTCGATGACGCTGGACGACGGGGACGACGACATGGTGCTGGCTGCCCGGCGGGGTGGTGGTGGACGGGTTGGTCAGACGACGTACTGCGCGTGCGGGACGGCCCGGTCCCAGACCGCCTCGAAGGCGCCGGTCACCATCTTCACGACGGCCGGATCCTCGGTGACCTCGTGGCCGGCCCACTCGCCGTCACCGGTGAACCAGTGGAACAGAACCAGGCGCTCGTCGACCAGCCACAGGTCATTGCCTGGCAGTGCAAGGTCGGAGGCCCTGGAGCGGGGCAGCCAGCGGACCTGCTCCCCGAGCGCAACGTTGTGCCGCTCGGTGATCGCGTGCTCCCACCGGATGTACGCGGTCACCGGCTCCGAGACGATCCGAGCCCGGCGCATCACCACCGCGCGGCCGACCGTCTCCCGCACCAGGGCGGCCCAGGCCATGTACTCCGCCGGCAGGTCGTACGCCTCGGGCCGGTCCACCGGAAGGCCGGCACGCCAGTCGACGAACACCGGGTCGTCCATGTAGGAGTCGCGCATCTCCAGGTGGCACGCGGAGCGCTCAGCACTCCTCAGCAGGGCGCCAAAGTCCGGCACGCTCGGCTTCATCGCACACCTTCCTCAAGAACGGGATCATCCGCACCGGAATCCGGACGACGCCTTCGTGGTCCGGGACACCGGTGGCGTGGCCCTCCACCCACTCGGTCTCGCTGATCACGCGGTACATCTCCATGTCGGGCAGCCAGCCCTGGATGACGATCTCCGCCTTCTCGTCCTCCAACCACACGGTCGGAGAGCCACCATTGGGCGTGTCCGGGTCGATGCCCCTGAACCGTAGTGCCACGACCGCTCCTTGTGCCAAGCCAGTTGCGGATCCTTGCGCCTCCACCGTTCCGCTCGGCTGGCGCATCGTCAAGAGTGCGGCCAGAAGGTTGTTCCTCCTTCGCGGTCAGGTGTCCGTCACTGGGTTTGCCCTGGACGGGCGGCGTTGACCGACGCCTTGATCTCTCGGCTATCTGCTGCTCGGCTGCGTTGCGGCGGCGCTCCTCTATCAGTTCGCTCGGAGGCGTTGAGCGCACCTTGACGGCGGCCTCGGTACCGAGAGATCTGATCCGCAGGCCGTCGCCCACGCAGCCCATAAATGCTACTTATCACCCCATGGAGTGCATTCTGTGCTTCCCAGGCATTCTGGGCTGCGCTTCTGACAGACCGTGCCCGTACCGTCACGCGCATGGACCAAGAGCCGATCGAGCCCGGCGACGCCATGAACTACAGCGCCGCCCAGGTTGAACGAGGACGCCAGCTTGTAGCCCGCGACGACAATGCCGAAGCCCAGCAAGTGCACACGCGCCTCGAGCTTGGCGACCTCGTGCTAGAAGCCGTCGGCACCTCAGGCGGCAGTCTCGTCAGCCGGTTCGCCGCAGACATCGGGATCACCATCGGCATGGCGAATGAGTACCGGAGAATCGCCGTGGCCTGCGACGCCGAGCTGAGAACGCTCCTGGCCGCGTCGGCCGTGATCGTTCCATACTCGGTCCTGCGCGAGGTCGCGGTCGGATACTCGCTCGACAAGGCCGCCAAGGAAGAAGAACGGGCGTCCGCGGAGGTCGCGGAGAGCAACCGGCGGGGCCGCGTCGAGAAGCTGCGCGCACTGATGGGCGAGAACGGACGCTCACGCGTGACCGCGAAGGAGATCCGCGAGGCTATCGGGGCCGTACCGATCCCCAACTCCGCGTCCGCCATGACCCCGGCAAGGTACGTGGAGCAGGTCGCGACGCGGGTCGACGTCCGCGAGGCCGTCATCGCCCACCTCGCCTCGGACCCCGAGTCGGTCAGGACGGTGACCGCGGCCTACCTCGTGGACAGGCCGGCCGCGCTGAAGGCCGCGGTGAAGGCGGATCCGGAGATGGCGGCGCACGTCCGCGCCGCCGTTGACCGCCGCCCCCAGCTCGAGACCGGGGCCGTCATCCCGACGCAGAACCCGAGCCCTGAGGACACCCTGGCCGAACTGGTCTCGGCGCTCGGCGGTGGACAGCCCAGCGAGGATGCCCAGCTCGCCCAGTGGCGCAAGCAGTTGAGCGACCGCCTCTCGGGCATCCGTCTCCTACTCGACCAGTTCCCCGCCTCGGATGTAGCCGTCCGGGCGGACGGGTCCCTACACACCCGGATCAGGCTCCTGGCCGCAGACATGACCGCATGGGCCGACGAGGCCTGCGCGGAGACCCGCCCGGCCCTTCGGATCGTTGGAGGTACCTCATGACCGCACCCACGTTCGGCGCGACCCGCCACGTCCTTTCGCGGTACTCGGTGCACACCTCGCGCCAGCTCATCAAGATGCTGGAGCGGGTCGCCGCCGCAAATCCCGGCAGGCCGGCCGTGTGGAAGAGCGAGCTCACCGCCGAGCTGGAGAAGCCGCTGTCGGGCCTCCAGCCTCACGAGCAGGAGGTCTTCAGGATCGCCGTCCCCGCGATCGCGAGCTACGTCGTCGGCCGCTACCTCGCGGCGCGGGAAGAGGAAGTGCCCGTCGTCTCGAAGCCGGGGGGCTTTGGTGGCCCCGGCATCGTTGTGCCGCCGCAGACCGGGCCCCGCGGCGAAGGCGCGATCCCCGTCCCCATCGTGCCCGGTCAGTCCACCGGCGGCGACGGCGTGGTCATCGTCCACCCGGGCGCCACCGGCCCGACGGACGCCAACGCGCCCGTGGCCATCCAGGAGGCGCTCTTCGTCCTCTCCCAGATCGACACCCTGACGGCCGCCCTGCCGATGCAGATCGCCGCCAAGAAGACCGAAATCGATCACCTGGGCAAGCAGCGCAGCGACACCGAGGCCAAGCTCACGAAGGCGATCGACGACCTGCGGGACATGGAAGAGGCGGCAGCGCAGCTTCCCCGGCTGCGCGAGGTCGCCGTGTCGCACCCCCTTGTGGAGACCCTGGAGCAGGTCGTCGAGATCACCCAGGAGATCTCCAGCGAGGTCCCGCTCACGCAGCGCGCCCTGCGGTGGATCCGCTCGGCGATCGCCGCATGATCGAGGCGGTCGCGTACTGCCCCCACTGCGGGATGCCGCTCGACGCCGGCCCGGTCCCGGGAGGCGAGACCGAGTGGCACCGTTGGTGGAAGAACCGGGCCCCGCGCGACCGCCAGGAGGTCTCCTTCCCTCCGCGCCGTGCCGACGTGCTCGCCCACGACGGCACGGTGGTGGAGATCCACCGGAAGTCGATCTCACCCGACGAGATCGCGGGGCGCGAACGGCACTACCCGCAGATGGTGTGGATCGTCGACGCCCGGGGACCGCATCAGGAAGGACGGCTCGTCCTCGGCCTCCAGTCGCTGATCGTCGGGTTCCGCTGGCGCTCACCACGCACCACGTTCGCCACGAGCCGCCGCGCCGTGTACTTCGACCTAGGGGACTCTCCCCAGACCAACCAGCACGTGCTCCTCGCCGCAACCGGGGCGGACGCCGCCCGAGGCCGGGGTACGGGCACTCTGGTCACCGCCACCGCGATGCACGCGTGGATCGCCCACGGCGTCCCGCTGACGGCCTGGAATCCACCCGCCCACACCCCCCCATCCCCCACATCCGCCTCGTCTGATCGCGAGAGCGTGCCGGCTCCTGCCGGGCCCAGCGGTTTCCTGAGCGACTTCCGCATGAGCCACTCCCCCAAGTCGACCGGCGGCAAGGAGAGCACCGTCACCAAGGCCGAGCTCCACCAGGGCGCCATCGACCTCGACATCCCCCACCGCCCCACCATGACCCGCGACCAGCTCCAGCACGCCCTCGAACAGACCGGACGACGCCACCGGCGGGCGGCGTCGTAGCCCCGTCGGCGGGCCGATGCGGCTACCCGACGTCGAAGAGCGACTGCAGGATCTCGCGGATCTGCGCTGCGTCGGCACCTCGGGGGACCGTGCGCACGCTGTCCGGGTTCGACTCTTGCCGGGCGTGCAGACGACGCTGCCCTCAGCGCTCGTCCGACTCGCCCAGGCTCCAGCCGCTGACCGCCGCAATCGGCCCGCACCAGGCCGGCAGTCTCCGGGCGGTGCGGCGTCCCAAAAGCTGGCCGATCATCGCGACGCGTAGCTTCTTCCGGGGTCTGTCACAACTCGCCGGGCTCCCCTACACGATTACTGATGACACGTTAGAACAGCACCATGAATACCGTACCCACCATCACCGCTCCCACCTGGCCTCACTGCGGGGTAGGCACCGGCGTGCCCGATCCGGTGGGCTGCCGGGGCATACACGCCACAGCCGACGGCCGATGTCTCACCCACATGCCTTCGCCCGACCGCGATGCCTACATCGGCTCTCTCACCGCGGGCAGTGACCTTGACCTGCGCGGCACCGCCATCGACGAGATGCTGCTGGGGGAACTTCTTACCGCCTGCACCGACCCCACGACGGGACTCCCACGCCTCGGTCGAACCGACTTCGCCGCAGCAACCTTCACCGGCACCGCCTGGTTCGCCAAGGCCACCTTCACCGGCAACGCCAACTTCGCCGCAGCAACCTTCGCCAGCAACGCCAACTTCGCCGAGGCCACCTTCGCCAGCAACGCCAACTTCGCCGCAGCAACCTTCACCAGCGACTCGGACTTCGCCGAGGCCACCTTCACCGGCAACGCCAACTTCGCCGCAGCAACCTTCACCAGCGACTCGGACTTCGCCAAGGCCACCTTCACCGGCAACGCCAACTTCGCCGCAGCAACCTTTATCGACAACGCCAACTTCGCCGAGGCCACCTTCGCCAGCAACGCCAAATTCTCCGCAGCAACCTTCGCCAGCAACGCCAACTTCGCCAAGACCGTCTTCAACAGCAACGCCTGGTTCGCCAAGGGCACTTTCAACAGCACCGCCTGGTTCGCCGAGACCACTTTCAACAGCACCGCCTGGTTCGCCGAGACCACCTTCACCGGCACCGCCAACTTCGCCAAGGCCACCTTCACCGGCATCGCCAACTTCGCCAAGGCCACCTTCAACAGCACCGCTGTTTTCAACAAGACCTCCTTCGCCGGCGACCTCGACTTCCATTCGGCGGTCTTCGAGGGATTGCAGCACCTGGGCCCGCTCGTCTGCGCAGGGAAGATCACCTTCGACAGTGCCCGGCTGACCGGGAAGCAGGTCACGATCGAGGCCGCCGCCGCAGCTGTGACGTACGAGCGGACCGTCTTCGAGGGCTCCGCGGTCCTACGCCTTCGGTACGCGACGGTGCAACTGAGCCGCGCGGCCCTCTCCGCCCCGATGGCGGTGCAGGCCTGGCCCGTTCCGTTCACCACGTCCGGCGGCACCGCGTTGGACGAGAGCCTGCTCGCCGCCGGCGCCAACCCGCCCGACGTCAAGCTGACCTCTCTCGACGGCGTCGACGCCGCCCACCTCGTCCTGACCGACATCGACCTCACCCTCTGCCAGTTCACCGGCGCCTTTCACCTCGACCAGATCCAGATCGGCTTCGGCTGCCGCTTCGCCCAGCCCCCGACCGCATGGCACCACCGCGGCGCCCTGCTGGCCCGCTGGTCACGGCGCAAGGTCCTCGCCGAGGAGCAGCACTGGCGTGCGCAGGTAGGTGGGCGGGTCGGGCATGGGTGGCCAGCGGGTCCGCACCACGGGGCGCCGGAGCGGGGAGCCGGTCCGGATGACCTGGTGGGTGTCTATCAGCAGTTGCGGAAGGCTTTCGAGGAGGCCGGGAACGAACCGGACGCGGCGGACTTCTACTACGGCGAGATGGAGATGCGCCGGCGCGACGCGCAGCGGCCGCGGGCAGAGCGCCGGTTGCTGGGGGTGTACTGGCTGACGTCCGGGTATGGTCTGCGGGCCTCTCGCGCGTTGTCGTGGCTGTTGGTCGCGATGGGAGCCACCCTGGCGCTGATGGTCCTGTTCGGACTGCCGAACGACACCCCCGAACCCCAGACGACCGGCACCTACAACGGCGGCACCGTCCAGGTGACGACCAAAGCCCCCGACCCGGTACTGTCCCTGCCCTGGGACAAGCGAATCACGGCGGCCCGGGCGGAGAAGGCCGCGCTGGTCGTGGTCAACTCCGTGGTGTTCCGCTCCAGCGGCCAGAACCTCACCCTGCCCGGCACTGTCATCGAGATGGCCTCCCGCGTCGGCGAACCCGTCCTTGGCTTTATACGTGGTTCGTGAGAGCACCTGTCGCTGAGCGGCGAGAGCACCCCGTGCCACGGAAGAGTGATGTCGCCGGGTTTTGAGAACACC
>NZ_JBHVSD010000047.1:0-38185 GCF_042885395.1 Kitasatospora sp. NPDC058063 | reverse complement strand
GTTCCTACTTCTCACCAACATTCGTCGGATCCGCAGCCAACGAGTGATGCTGGAACCCACCGACAAGTGCTCTCGCCTATGACCTACGCAGCCACGTCCTCCTCGGCCTCGCCGCCCTCGCCATCCGCAGCCGCGTCAAACGCTGACCTGGCACGACCCGATGCCCGGCGGCGGACAGGAGCAGGGGCAACGGGACAGCCGGAGCCGAGCGGCGGGCGGCCGAGGCCTCACTGCTGCAGGCCGGGGGCGGCGAGCCCGCAGTGACGAGCCGTCCAGTGCCGGTGGCGAGCGTCCACCCCGGGGGGCGAGACGGCGCAACGGGCCGGACACGGTCCGGCCGACGGCGGACAGCGACGGACAACGACGGCGGCGGGCTGACCCGGTCGGTTGACGGCCTGCGCCCGAGGGCACCCAGCACGGCGCCCATCCCCTGCCGGGAGTGCGGACGAGTGCCCTCAGCGCTCGTCCGGTTCGCCCAAGCTCCAACCGCTGACCGCCGCGAGCGGCCCGCGCCAGGCCGGCAGCCTCCGGGCACTGCGCCCCGAGCGGACGGTGACGTCCTTCAGGTGCAGGAACCGCGGGTCGTCCGCCCGACGGCGGCGACCGTCCTCGACGGCCTGGTCCAGGTGCCCGATCACCTCCCGCAAGACCTTCCGCATCCCGTAGTAGTCGGCGTCCGCGACCTGGCGGAAGTAAAGGTCCTCCCACGCCCCGGCCGGGATCACGGTCCCCGTAACGAGCGTCCCGTCCACCGCCAGCGTCACGACGACGTCCTCGGCGACGTCCTGGTGCTCCACTCCGACGCGCAGCAGCTCCAGGTAGGGGTCCGGATGGGCCTCTGCCTGCAACATCACCCGCAACGCCGGCTGTACCGCATCTCGCCACGACACCGTGCTGTTCCCCCTGGGTCGCCGTCTGGTTCAGGCTCAATCCGAGCGATTAACCGCGGTTAATCGTAGGGCTGTGAAGCCTTCGGGTGGGGTGGTTCTGCCGTTTCGTCAGCGTCTGAGATGCTTGTCCGGTCCGAAGTACCGGAATGGCTCCGGGAAGTCAACGGAGTCCGAAGTACCAGGCTGACGCCTGGGAAGTCAACGGATCAAGGAAGAAGAGCATGGCAACTGTCATCGTCGTCCTCAATCGCAAGGGCGGCATCGGCAAATCCACGATCACGGTGAACCTGGCCGCGACAACCGCGGCGGTTCTCGCTCCTGACAAGAGCGAGAAGAAGGAAGGCCTCCTCGCCCCCGTGGCCGCAGTTTCGCTGGACCCTCAGGGGTCCAGCGCATGGTGGGCAGAGCGGGTTGGTGATGACCTCCCCTTCATCTTCGCCGAGGCCTACGACGACCTGGATGATCTGAAGCGTCTCCGCGAGGCCACTGCTGTCGACATCGTGATCGTCGATACTCCTGGCTGGACCCCGCCTGAAGCGCGGGACGAGAACTCCGGAGATCCCCTCGGCGAAGGACGCGTCGCAGATTCGATCCGGGCGGCTCTCGACAACGCGGACCATGTCCTCGTCCCCATCGAGACCGAATCTCTGGGGTGGCCCCCTACCAGGGACACGATCGAGCAGGTCATCAAGCCGCGCGGCATCCCCTTCACCGTCGTCGTCTCCAACTGGGATCCCCGTGACGGCGAAGGAGACAGGGAGGACACCAAGAAGTACGTACGGAACAACGGCTGGCCGCTGGCGAACACAGTGATCCGACACTACAAACTCCACTCGAAGGCGGCCGCGCTCGGGCAGGTTGTGACCCAGTACGCGAAGAGCCGAACGGCCCAGGAGTGCCAGGCCGACTTCAGCAACCTTGCGCTTGAGATGCAGCTGCGCATCGCGCGTACCCGTGAGAGGAATTCCTGATGGCCCGGCGCGTCAACGTCTCCGACCTCCTGGGGACCCCGCCGCCCGACAGCGAGAATGCAGAAGGGGCCGAGAGGCCGGAGAAGGCGGACCGCCTGATCCACGTCAAGGCATCGCGTCTTCTCCCGAACCCCCACAACCCGCGTGATGAGGTGGGCGACCTCTCCGACCTCAGCTCCATCCAGGAGATTCAGCGTCAGAGCCTTCTGATCGTCACCCGAGCCGCCTACCTGGGCCTGTACCCCGAGGAGGCCGAGGAGCTCCGCGGGTACGACTATGTCGTGGTGAACGGATGCCGGCGTCATGCCGCCGCCGTGAAGTATGGGCGCGAGCAGCTGGCGTGCGCAGTGAACGACAGCGTCGCACGCTCCCGCGCGGCTCTACGACGCGCTGCGTACGACGAGAACGTCGAACGCCGTGACCTCGATCCCATCGAGGAGGCCAAGGCGGTCGTGGCGATCGTCTCGGAGTACCCGACCGCCAAGGAGGCAGCCGAGGCGGAGGGCTGGACCGGGGCTTGGATCTCTCAGCGAAAGAGCCTCCTCAAGCTGCACCCCGACGTCCAGTCCCTGGTCCGCTCTCATGCTCGCACCGGCGGGGAGACAGGCCTCTCGATCCGTGCGGCGCGTCGACTCGGGTCGGTCAAGGGCATCGAGGGGATGTCTGCCCAGCTTCAGCTGTTGCAGTTGGAACGCCTCGCTGCTGAGGATGCCGCGAAGAAGGCTGCCGACCGGCAGACGCGCCTGGGCTCGAAGAAGGCTGAGCCCACTCCAGTCCCTGGTAGTCCCCGCTCTACCGCGGTCGATCCCGCGCGGGATGGTCTGGGCCCTGGCGGTTCCGAGTCAGCCTCGGGCGAGAATGAGATGGCCCCCTCGGCAGCGCATCCTAAAGGCGAGGCGCCGAAATTTACCGCGGTTAATCCCGAGGCTGATGTGGCTTCCCTGCCGGAGCCGCGCTCAGAAGAGGCCTCCCGGGAGTCTGGTGAAGACCTTTACCTCGTACCCGTGCCAGCGTTGGTGTGGAACGACCCGGCAGCGGTCTATGCGCTCCTGCGTGAGCGCATGTCAGCCGATCAGCGGACTGCCTTGGCGAGCCTGCTGATCGATGACCTGGAAGCGGTGCAGGACGCGGTCGCTTAGGTTCGTTGAACAGCGAAGGCCCGCACCCCAGTGATACGGGGTGCGGGCCTTCGTCGTTGGCGGGTTCGGCCGTCAGGCCGCGGTGATGAGGGCGGCTGCGGCGAGGGCGGCCAGGGCGAGGATCGTGGTGTCCCCCGACCAGCGGAGGAGCAGCATCTTGTGGTGGCAGAGGGCGGAGAGGACGCCGAGGCGGTCCAGGCGCTGGTCGGGGGCGAGTTCGGCGCGCAGCTGGCCGGGGGTGCGGGTGGCCCAGTGGGCGTAGGAGCTGCGGTCGTCCGGGGTGATGCGGGGGCGGACGACGAGGACGGCGAGGACGGTGGCGGCGAGTAGGACGGCCGCCACGGGGGCGATGACGGGCAGGCTGGCTCCCTTCGCCTGGGCGAGGATCGCGACGGCGGCCGCGAGGACCCCATCGAGGCCGAGGAGTAAGCCGGCCTTCTGGTCGGTCCTGGCTACCTCTCCGATCACGTGGGTCAGCGCCTCGGTGAGGTTTTGCTCGGCGCGGTCGGTGCTCTCGGCCGCCGGGGTGGGGTCCTGGGTGGTGGTCACGATTCTCCTCGGGGTGGTCACTGGTAGGTCCACGGCTGGCTGGTGTTGATGAGGTCGGCGTCGAGGATGGCGGCCAGGCCGTGGTGGTCGCTCGCATCGGCCGGGGTGTCGAGCAGGGTGTAGGAGACGATGGCCGGGGCGAGCGGGGCGGAGACCCAGAGCTGGTCGATGCGGTCGTCGTTGCCGGTGCGCCGCAGCAGGGCCTCGTCGCCGGTCTGCTCGTGCAGGTGCCAGGCGGTGTCGACGAGGCCGTTGGCGGCGAGCTTCCAGGCGACTCGGCGGTCCGGGAGCGGGGCGGTCTGCTGGTGGAGTGCGGGGTCGGTGAGGGTGGTGCGGGCGCCGCGGTTGTAGGGGCGCATGCGGTCCCAGGCCGGGTCGGGGCCGGCGGCGGGCGGGTAGTTGATGTCGCCGCCGAGGATGCAGTACGGGCCGTACCGGTAGCTCCGCGACGCCGCGAAGTCCGCCTCCGTGATCGCGCGGTCCGCGCTGTACGGGGTGAGGTGCACGCTGGTGACGGCAATCGGCGCGGGCAGGCCGGGGAGGGTGAAGGCGGCGACGCCGAGCCCGTGGTGGGTTTCGTCGGCGTAGTCGGTGTTCCAGCTCGCTCGACGGCCGAGGGTCTCGCGCCGGTAGAGCAGGGCGGTTCCGCGGCCGGAGCGGGAGGGGGCGAGGAGTCCGTCCATGCCGAGGTCGTGCTCGGCGCGGACGAGCTGGCGGTGGCCGGCGTCGGCCCATCCCTCGGCTTCCTGGAGCAGTACCAGGTCGGGCTCGACGCTGCTGATCCGCTCGGCGAGCTGCGGCCAGCGGTCTTCGCGGCCGCCGTCGCTGTCGAACAGGCCTCCGCGTTGCAGGTTCTGGACGACGATGGTCAGCTTCATGGTCCTCTTTCTTCGGGTGCGGCGGATCGGGTCCGGGTGGCGGTCGCGGTCTGCCGCCGCCCCGCGCCCGGGTGGGCGCGGGGCGGCGGGGAGGTGGGCGCTTGGTACAGCGTTCAGCGTGGGATGGAGACCCGGCCGGTCATGGGCGTGGCGTGGGTGTCCGGTGCGCCGGCCGGGGCGTCGGGGGAGGCGGTGACGGTGACGTCGCCGGACATGGAGTCGGCGGTCACCGCGGCGGGGTTCGCCGCGTGCGCCCGGATGTCGCCCGACATGGTCTGCAGGTCGGCGCTCGCACCCAGCCAGCTCGCGCGGATGTCGCCGGACATCGTGTGCACCTCGGCGGTGACGGCGCGCTCCAGGACGACGTCGCCGGACTGGGTGCGGGCGCTGACGGTGCTGGCCGTGCCGACGGACACGTCGCCGGACTGGGTGGTCGCGGTCACCTGGTCGACGAAGGTGTGCGCCGTGGTGACCCGCAGGTCCCCGGACTGGGTGGTCGCGGCGACGGCGGTCAGGCGGCCGGTGGTGGTCAGGTCGGCGGCTTGGGTGCGGCCGATGACGGAGCTGCCCTCCGGGACCCGGGCGGTGACGACGACGGGGGCGGGGCCCTGGACCAGGGTGGCGCCGCGGCCGCCGACGACCCGGCCTCCCACGATGGTGAGGTCGCCGTCGATGACCATGCCGGTCACCGAGCCGTACACGGTGCCGACGCCCTGCATCGTGATGGTGCGTCCGGAGCGGGTGACGATGGTGGTCGTGCCGCCGCCGGCGCCCTGGACGCGGGCGACGAGAGCGCCGCGCGGGTCCCAGAACAGGTCGGCACCGGTGACGGCGTCGGCGGCCTCGCCGGTGTCGTCGGTGGTGCTGATGGTGATCTCGGCGGTGGCGAGGCCGGGGACGGCCTGGACGTCGACCCGGCCGGAGGCGCCGAGCAGGGACAGGTCGACGGTGGTCGCGCCGGTGGTGGCAGCGGTGAGGGTGCGGGTGGTGGCCATGATCTTGCTCTCCCTGGTACGGGGTCGGGTTCAGGCCGGGCGGCCGCGCCGCGTACCACCGCGCACCGCCGTCCGGGCCTGGTGGGCGCGGCGGCGGGGCGCGGTGGTACGCAGCGTCAGTGCCCGGGCGTCAGCAGCGGGGGCGGCTCAGCAGTGGGTAAGGGCCGGTAGGGCGTCGGCCCGGTGACGGTGGAGCAGCGCGTGCTGGCCGGGGTCGAGGCGCCAGAGGCCGAGGCGGCCGGCGGCGGGGATGGGTTCGGCGAGGGCTTGGACGTCAGCGAGGGTCCAGTGCCACAGGCCCGGCAGGCCCCAGGGGCGGCAGCAGCCGGTGTCGCGGTGGCAGTCGGCGATGCGGGCGGTGGCGACGAGGGCGCCGGTGGTGAGGGCGGGGGCGCCGGGGCGGGCGAGGACGGCTCGGACGAGCGGGTCGGCCTGGCCGTCGCGAGCAAACTCGCGGGCGGCGTGCAGGACGACCGGGCCACGGTGATTCGTCGGCCAGGACCGGTTCTCGGTCCGCTTGTCGCCCGCGACGATCGCGGCCAGCCAGGGCTGTCGGATCGTCAGCGCAGGGACATCGACGGCAGGCTGCGCCAGCTCCGGGCCCTCGCCGATGCGGCGGAGTGCCTCGGGGAGGGCGGCGTCCCAGTCGCCGGTGAAAACGAGCGCCCGGTCGTCGATGTAGAGGGCCGCTCCCAACTTCTTGTTCGTGACGAGCAGCCGGTCGCCGTCGCCCAGCCAGTAGGCGCGGTCGGGGTCCTCGTCGACGACCGCGGGGATGCCGTGGCGGACGAACCAGGCCGCTACGGCGGGGTGGTACTGGCGGTGGCGGGCGGTGACGCAGAAAACGGAGCGGCACGCCATCAGCTGGCGGAGGGCGGCGAGGGCGCCGGGGATCGGGTCGCCGTAGATGCGCCCGTCCTGCCAGCCTTTGTCGTGGCGCACAACGGTGAGGTCGAAGTCCACGCCCACGGCGTGGCTGGCGGGGCTGGCGGGGTCGAGCGGGACGACGGTCAAGAGGCTCTCCTCTGGTCGGGTGATGGGTTCGGAGCAGGGGTGGTCCGGCCGCGCCGGATGGCGGCACGGCCGGACCGGAAGGGCGGTCAGCAGCCGTAGGGGCCGTACCAGGCGCAGTTCTCCAGGTGTCCGCCGGCCTTCTCGATGTGCCGCAGGAGCTGGTCGAGGGCGTCCTGGTGGCGGTGGTCGCCGAGGAGGTGCTCGCGCAGGGTGTCGATGTGGAGGGCCCAGTCGGTCCAGGTCCCGATCGCCTCGGCCGTCCGGCGGGCGGCGTCGGGGGTGCGGAACGCGGCGAGGAGGTTGCCGGAGTGGTGGCCGAGGCGCCAGCGGCACGGGCCGCCGCAGTCGATGTCGGCGGGCAGCTCGTACAGGACGAGGCCCGGGGCGGCGGTCGTCAGGTACTCGGCCTGGACGATCCTGCGGCCTTCGACGCAGAGGATCTCGTGCGGGTTGCTCGTGGTGGTGGTCATCGGGCGGTCCTTCCGGGTCGGGTGGTGTCGGCCGGGCGGCCGGTCCCGTCCCCGGGACGCGCGCCGCCCGCCGGGCTGGGTGCCGGGCGGGCGGTGCGGGCCGGGGACGAGGCCAGTCGGGCGGGCGGTCAGTTGGCGGTGCGGTGGCCCGGCGCCTCCTGGGGGATCACGTAGATGTCCACGACGTCCCGGACGTTGCTCCACGTGCCGGCGGCGTGGCGGATGTAGACGATGCGCTCCTTGGCGCCGCTGCGGTCGGTGGTGTCGTACTCGTAGACCGTGTGCTTGCGGGCGCGGCGGACGGCGGTGCGCACGGTGCCGGTGCGGACCTGGCTGGGGAACGGCAGGAAGTGACCGCCGTCCACGAGGGTGAACGTCAGGGCGTGGTCGGGGCGCGGTCCGTTGGTGACGAGTCGGGCGGCGTAATCGTGCAGGTCCTGGATGTGGCCGGCGTAGTACTGCTCGGCGCCCTGGGTGCTCGGGGTGGTCTCGGTGGTCAACGAAGCCTCCGTGATGTCGTGGTGTCGGCCGGACGGCCGCGGCACGCACCGAGCCGCCCGCCGTCGGCCGTCGGCCGGGCCAGGGAGCGGGTCGGTGCGCACTGTGGTGGTCCGGGCGGCGAGGTCGCGGCCGGTCAGAACCGGGCCGCGGGGTCGAGGCCGTCGCGGGGCCCGCAAGTGGGCCCGGGGTCGGTCACGCGCACAGCCGGGTCGACGGTGACGCGGTCGACGCGGACGAAGCCCTCGGCGAGCAGCTGCGCCTGGGTGGGCACCTGCTGCTCCTGGTCGACGAGGACGTGGTCCGGGACGACGCGCTCGCGGCCGGCGTTCAGCAGGCGGCGGGTTGCCAGGGGCACCTCGAAGAGCACCGCACAGGCCGGGCGCTGCCAGTAGCGGGCGCGGGCGAGCAGACCGGCGCGGACGTGGGGCAGCAGCGCGGTGCTGTCTGCCACGGTCGTGAGGTTGCGGGAGAGCCGGGCGTCGAGCAGCAGGGACTGGACCTGGTCGGCGACCGAGGTCGCGGACTGGTCGGCCTCTGAGTCGGTGGCCATGGCCCGGTAGTCGTCCAGGCTCAGGCGCCAGGTGGCCGGCCAGCGGCTGGCGAACGTGGTCTTCCCGGCGCCGCTGCCGCCGACCAGGACGGTCAGCGAACCGGGAACGGGGACGAAGGTGGTGTTCACGGGTGGTGCCTTTCGGATCGGGGACGAGTGGGCCGGGGTGGGCGCGCCGCTCACCACCGCGCGCTGCCGTCCCGGCCTGGCCGGTGTGGGGGCGGGGCTCGGTGGTGGGCGGCGCCGAGGCGTCGTCAGGCCGTGGTACCGGCGGGACCGGTGGTGGTCGCCACGGCGCTCACGGCCGCGGTGAGGATCTCGGCGTGGTCGAAAGCCAGCTGCTCCGGGAGGCCGTCGACCGGCCACCAGCGGGCGGTGCGGGCGTCATCTCCGGCGGTGATCCGGGCGTCGTCCGGGACGACGGCGAGGTAGGCGACGGTGACGTACCGGCCGCGGGGGTCGCGGTGCGGGGTGTCCCAGGCGCCGAGCTGGAGCAGGTCGGCGGGCTCCACCCGCAGGCCGGTCTCCTCGGCCAGTTCCCGGGCCGCCGCGACGCGGCTCGTCTCGCCGGGGTCCACGTGACCGCCGGGCAGCGCCCAGGCGCCCGCGTGAGGCGGCCAGGCCCGCTGGATCAGCAGGACACGGCCGGTCGGCGTGAGGGCGACCACGTCGGCGGTGTAGCGGATGGACTCGATCATCTCGTTGATCTCGTTCCCTTCTGAGTGGGTGTGTGGTGTCGGGGATGCCGCGCGCCCCGACCCGGGGCCGGGGCGCGGTTGCGGTCAGCGGCTGTCGGTCAGCGCGGGCAGGGCGGTGCAGGTCGCGGCGTGGCCGGTGGCCCGCTCGCGGGCAACGCCGAGCGGCTGCCCGTCCCAGCGGTGCCCGTCGCGACAGCCGATGCACCACCACCAGGCCAGCGGGTCGTCGCCGGTCGGAGTGCCGGTGGGCCAGGCCTGGTCGCAGGGCCACGGGGTGGCACCGGCGAGCTCGACCACCGCGCCGGACCGGTTGGTGTAGCGGGCCCACAGGTGCCCGCGCCCGGCTCCCAGGCCCGGGCCCCGGGGGGCGTCGCCGATGTGGGCCAGGCCGTGGTCGAGGCGAATGTGGCCGTGGTCGGCGGCCTGCTGGAGCAGGGCCAGCAGGCGGTCGTGTCCGCCGAGCGCCTGGCCGCCGGGGGTGACGCGGGACCAGGTGTGCAGTTCGCCGACGGTGGTACGGCGGTGGCCGTTCGTCTCCAGGTGGGCGAGGAGGCCCAGCACGACGGTGTAGGCGTCGTCGCGGCACAGCAGGTCGTCGAACGGGTCGGGGGTGAGGCCGGTGAGCAGGGCGGTCAGGGCCTCACGGACGGCGTGGGTGCGGGTGTCGATAACGCTCGTGGCCTGGTGGTGAGTGGGGTGGGGCTGCATGACGGGGTCCTTCCGTGGGTGGTGATGTCGGGCGGCCACGCCGCGCCGCGCGCCGGCACCGGCCTCGCCGGGAGCAGGCGGGCTGGTGGGCAGCGTCGGTGGCCGGGCGCCGGCCAGCGGCGCGAGTGGGGGTGCGGACGGCCAAGCCGGGTGGGATGTCAGCTGCGGCCGGGCGGGAGCGCCTTGGCGGACGGCGCGGTGGTGGTCTGGCGGTGCTGGAGGGCGAGCCAGGCGCCGGCCGCGGTCATCAGCCGGCCGTCGCCGAGGGCGTCGAGCGGGGCGGTGTCGATGTCGTGCATCAGCTCGGCCGGGTCGAGCGGGCGCGTGAAGGCGACGGGAGCGTGGTGGATGACCTCATCGGTCTCCAGGACCCGCAGGCCGACCCGGTCCGGGAAGTCGCTGTGGCGCAGGACCTGGCAGACCCGGGTGTGGTCCGGTCGGCCGGTGAGGAACCGGTTGGCGTCGCGGTAGAGCACGAACGCGCCGACGGCGGGTTGGGGCGGGGTCTGGGTGGTGTGGGGCTGGACGGTGGGCTGCATCGCGGATCCCTTCTGCGAGTGGTGCCGGCCGGGCGGCCGGTCCCGTCCCCGGAGCGCGCGCCGCCCGCCGGGCTGGGTGCCGGGCTGGCGGCGCGGGTCGGGGGCGAGGCCGGACGGCCGGTCAGCGCGCGAGCAGCACGACCAGGAGGACGAGGGGTGCGAACATGCCGAGCAGGTAGACGAAGCGCATGAGGGTTCCTTCGGTCAGCTGATGAGGGCGAGGAGCAGGACAGCGAGCAGGGCGGGTACGGCCAGGGCGACGGAGCGCGGGATGTTGATGCAGTGCTGGAGGCGGTCGATCTCGTCGCTGATGGCCTCGCACTCGGCCGCGAGGCGGTGGTGCGCGCGGTTGCCGGGCGGGATGTTGGCGAGGGTCAGGCTGCGCTCGTGGAGGAGCCGGCGCTGCGCGGCGATCCGGTCGTCGCGCTCGATGGCGATCAAGGGCTTCCTTCCGTACGTGATCGGCGGGTGAGGGTGGTGCGGGAGGATGGGAGCGGGCCGGTGGCGAGACCGGCCCGTCGGCACCCTCGGGTGCCATGGGCCTCCGGGGTGTCTTCTTCATCCCGGAGGCCGTCGTGCTTGAGCGCTCGGTTACGCAGAGCGAACGGCCGGGGCGAGCGCGGGCTCCGCCTTCTCGACGTCTGCGCGCAGCCGCTGGCAGGTTGAGCGCGTGGTCTTCTCGTCGCCGGTGATCAGACGCTTGGCGGTGAGCGCGGCGTGGATCTCGGAGACGAGCGGGCGGCGGTCGAGAGTGGTGTAGAGCTGGCGGACGGTCGCGCGGCGGGCGTAGGTGAGCGCGGGTCCGGACAGGGTCTCCGTCGGGTGCGCGTCGGTGTCCTGCGGGTGAGTGCCGGTGAGTGCGCGGTGAGCGCTGCTGGTCCCGCCACCTGCGGTGATCTCGCGCTCAGGTGAGCGTGGGACGTAGACGCTCTGCGCGGGAATCAGTTCGCCGTGGGCGGTGGGCAGGGGCTGGCCGCCGTGCGACAGGCGCGGGGCGGGACCGTCGTGGGCGCCGTCCGGCTGCCCGGCGGGCCCGGCCGGTCCGGCGGCGGCAGTGGCGGGTTCGCCGTGAGCGCCCTTGGCGTGGTCGATGATCTCGTGCACGCGCCAGATGGCGATCGGGACGACCGTGGCGAGCGGGATCGCCATCCACCCCTGCAGCCGCCACTGTCCGTCAGCATTCTTCTCGACGCCGAGGACGTGCAGGTCGGTCAGGATCGCGGCGATCTGGCACAGCACCATCACGGCGAGCGCGATCCGCATCTCCCGCTGGAGCTTGCTGCGGGTCGCGGCGACCACCCATCCGTCCAGGCAGACCGCGAGCAGCCAGGCCAGCGCGGAGTGCATGCCGGCGGTGACGGCCAGGGCGTGCTCCTTGTAGGAGGTGTACGCCAGGCCGGCCCCGAGCACGGCCCGGGTCAGTAGGAACGGCACCAGGCGGGCCCGGTTCGCCGCCGCCCGGCGCAGCGTCCGGCGCCACCAGCGCTGCTGCCGTTGGGCCCGGCGCTGATCCAGCTGCTCCTGCTCGGCGCGCAGGGCGGCGACCTGCTCCTGCGTCTCGGCGAGTTCGGCCAGCGCGATGGCGGTGACCTGCTCGGCGTCCCGGCGCGCGGCCACCAGCAGGCGCTGAACGTCCGCCTCGGCCTTGCCGCGGACGGAGCCGGCCTGCCGCAGCTGCTCCCCGGCCCGCTGGCGGGCCTGCTCGATCTGCGCCTGGGCGTCGTCCTGGAGCTCCTGGGCCTCGGACAGGCCGCGCCGGCGCAGCTCGGCGGCCTGCCGTCCGGCCTCCTCGCGCAGCTCCGCCGCCTCGGTCTCGGCGTCCTCGCGGATCCGGTCGGCGGCCGCGGCGGCCTCATCCCGGGCGGTGTCCGCCTCGGTGAGGGCGGCCTCGGTGAGGCGGGCGGCCCGCTCCTCGGCCTCGGTGCGCAGCTGCTCGGCCTCCGTCTCGGCGGTGGCGAGGATGTCGCGGGCGGTGGCGGCGGCCCGGGTGCGAATCGCCTCGGCCTCGGTAGCGGCCTGGGTGAGGGTGCGGTCGGCCGCCGTGGCGGCGTCGCACTGCACCGTGGCGGCCCGTTCCCGGGCGCCGGTCAGCTCCTGCTCGCCCTCGGCCCGGTCGGCGGCGGCCCGGACGCGGGCGGCCTCCAGCTCCTCGCGGGCCAGCGCCGCCTGGTCCCGGGCGTCGGCGAGGTCGGCGGCGGCCCGGCCGCGCGTGCGCTCGGCCTCCCGGTCGGCCTCGGCGAGCACCTTCGCGGCCTGTTCCTCGGCCGCCCCGGTGATCCCGGCCGCCACGGCCTGGGCCCGCTCCTCGGCGTCGGCGACGATCCGCTCGGCGTCCTGCCGGGCCTGGGCACGGACGGCGGCGGCGCGCTGCTCGGCGTCCGCCAGCAGCGCCGAGGCCCGCTCGGTGGCCTGCTCCAGCAGCCGGTCGGCCGCCGCGTGGGCGTCGGCGTCGGCCTCTTCACGCCGCTCGCGGGCGTGCTGGACGGCGTCCTCGCGGATCAGGTCGGCCTGGTCGTTGGCCATGTCGAGGATCCGCCGGACCGTCTGCTCGGCACGCTGCGTGACCGTCTCGGCCTCGGCGGCGGCCACCGCGCGCAGCTGCTCGGCCTCGGTCGTCCACTGCTCGGCGGTCGCCAGGTGGCGGTCGGCGGTGACGGCGGCCCGGGCGAGGACGGCGAGCGCCTGGTCCTCGGCGAGGGCCAGGACATCGGCGGCGCGGTCGGCGGCATCGGCCAGGACCGGGTCGGCGGCCGACCGAACGGTGAACGTCGTGGGCACCTTGGCCAGGGTGTCGGCGGAGGGCTGCGGGCGGGTCGAGGGCGCCTTCACGGGGGCCTTGGCGGCGGTCTTCTTGGCGGGGGTTCGGGTGCGGCGGGTGGTGGTGCGGGCCGGGGTCATGGCCGGGGACTCCTGTCCTGAGCGGTGACGGTGCGTGGTGGCCGGGGCGGCCGGAGCGGGTCGCGGCGCCGTGGGGATGGCGAGGGGTGGAAACGGCCCTGATCGGGGGTGCCGGGGCCGTTTCCGGGGGTGCGGGAGATCTGATCGGCTGGATCGGTTTTCGCTGGTCAGGATCGGTTTTCTGATCGGCGGCCGATCGGTGGGTGATCGGCGGGGCAACCGTTGCCCCGCCGATCCGGATCCGATCCGAAACCGATCGGCCGCCGATCGGCGGGCCGATCGGCGCGGTCACTCGCTGTACTGGTCGGCGGCCGCGAGGACGTCACTGCGGCGGATGCCGCGGGGGCTTCCCTCCAGCTCGTCCAGGCGCTGGGTGGAGAGCTCGACCCCGGCCCGGCTGAAGTCCATGGCGAGGTACCGGCCGATCTCCTTCAACAGCCCGTGCTCGTCCTTCTCGTGCCAGCGGTCCCACCGCTTGGCGTCGTGGGCGATCAGGTACGGATGGAGCCGGCCGAGGGTCAGGGCCTCGGCGTCCTCCGTCTCCAGGGCGTGCAGGAGCACCCGGACGACCTCGGGCAGCGGGCGCTCCTCGTCACCGTCGGCGGCGGTATCGGGGCCGGACTCGTCGTCGTCCTCGGCGCACATCTCCAGCAGCTTCGGCCACGGAACGTAGCGGAGGTACTCGTCCTCGTCGTCGGCGAACTTGAGGCCCGGCGGGTTGGGTGCCTTGAGGGCCGCGTCGATCGACGCCTGGTCGACGTCGACCAGGCCGGCGGCGAGACGCTCGGCGGCACGGCGGCCTCCCTCGTCGTCGGGGATGTAGTGCCACTTGTGGAGCATCGGGTCCTCCGACACACCCGGTGCCCCGACCACGTACGACTTCGCGCAGTCGTTGAGCGAGTCGCCGGACTTCGGCTGGAGCCGGTGCGGCAGGAAGCCCCAGTCGATCGCGCCGCCGCCCAGCGCCTGGGTGGTGTCGACGTCCCGGCACGCACCCATGATCTTGAGCGCCGGGTGCTGGGCGATGTTCGAGCCCAGCAGCTCCTTGGTGGCGCCCTGCGCGGCGAAGATCAGCCAGACGCCCTCCTTGCGGCCGACCAGTTGCAGCTCGGCGATGATCTGCTTCGAGCGCTTGGTCAGCTTGGGGAACTCGTCGACGAAGACGATGATCGCCGGATGCTCCCGGCTGCACCGCCAGGTGTCGCCCATGCCGAGCTTGCGCCGGATGCGGGCGCGGCCGGCGGCCAGCCGGTAGAGGGAGAGCAGGGCGAACTCGATCTGGATCGGGCCCGTGCTGGTGAGCTTGACCGCGTCGGAGAACTTCCCCGGCCCGTCACCGGACGGGTCGAGGAAGATCGTGACCGCGTTGTCGGCGGCGGTGGTCCAGTCGAGCAGGGCCCGGATGATCGTGCTCTTGCCGCCGCCGGAGCGGGCGATCACCTCGCCCATCAGCTCGGCGAGGGAGAATTCCAGGTCGGTGCCGTCGGCGCTCATGCCGAACACCCCGGCGTCGGTGATGTCCACCGAGTGCGGCGCCCGGTACGGCGGGGGCTTCATCGCGCCGAACAGGTCGCCGGTGACGATCCGGAGGGTGGCCTCGGCAGTGCGCTTGCGGTTGGGCTGGAGGATCACATCGCCGTCGCCGACGTCGAACTTGGTCTCCAGGTCGCCGAGCTTGTCGCCGATGTCGCCGGAGGTGCCGTCCGAGACGCGCACCACCATCTCCCAGCCCCACGGGTGCGGGGTGGGGTCGCCGGCGTAGGCGAGCGGCACCCGCTCGGCGAGCAGGGCCCGCCGCACGCACTCGACGGCCACCGCCGGGTCGGTAACGCCGTGGATCGGGAACGGACGGCTGTCGGCGGCCGGGTCGGTCCGCTGTCCGGTGCCGGCCGTACCCCGGGCCGCCGGCTGGTCCCCGGCGGCCGGCTGGCCGGGCGGGGCGATCAGCCGGCCGTCGTCGGGCAGCTTGTAGGCGAGGTCGGGGTCGGCGCGGCGGCCGGAGCGCCACAGGGGGGCGATGCTCTTGCCCCAGGCGGCCAAGGCCACGGCCGCGCCGGTGGCCGCGCACTCCACCACGAGCGTGTGCAGGCCGCTGGCCAGGCCGGGCAGCCCGTAGACGCCCAGCACGGTGAGCGCCAGGCGGACGCGGCGCCGGTGGGACATGCGCCGCCGGTGGTCGCCGATCTCGCCCGGGGTGACGGGGGCGTGCCCGGTGTAGGTGAGGGCCAGCACGGCCGCCGCTTTCTGTTCCCACTGGGCGGCGGCGGTGCGGGCGGCGAGCTCGGCCTTTTTGGCCGCGGTGTGGCCGGCCGGGGTGACGTCCTGGGCCTGGGCCGCGGCCGCCGAGGCTTTGGCGGCGGCCAGTTCCTGGGCGGCGCGCCCGGCCAGGGCGGTGTGCTCCGCGCCGCGGCCCGCCTCCCACACCTGGTGGCGGCCGTTGAGGATGTGCAGGGCCACCGCCCGGTCGCTCAGGTGGTCCTCGGTGACGAACAGCCAGTCGCTGCGCTCGGCGGCCAGGACGCGCAGGCCGGCCGGGAGGTGCCCGAGCTGGCGGCGCCACCACGGGCGCGGCCCGGCCGGGTCCGGCTCGGCCGGGCGCGGGCCCGGGTCGTCGTCGTCCAGCAGCTCGCCTTCGAGGATCTCCTCCTCGACCGGCTCCAGGCGCAGGTCGATACTCACGGGTCCCCCTTCTTTGTCTTTCCGGTTCGGGTCTCAGCGGCTGGAGGCGACGTGGTTCAGGGCGTCCAGGACGACCTGGCCGCCCTTGGAGAGGGCCTCGTTGGCGTAGTAGGTGACCAGCGGGATCGCGGCCAGCGAGGCGCCGTTGACGAAGCCGAGCCTCACCTTCCACTTGTCCAGACCGCTGGCGGTGGTGCCCGGGGTCCGCGCACCCGCGCCCGCCGCGCCCTTGGCGGACTTGCGGGCGCCGGCCAGCACGACGGCGACGACGAACAGGAGCAGCGCGCCGCCGCCGCCGACCGGTACCGGGGTCGCGCCCTGGAACTGGGCGGTGGAGGCCGCGCCGGTGGAGCTCCACAGGGACAGCTGGCCGCCCCAGGCGGAGGCCTTGTAGCCGAGCCAGCCCAGGCCGCCGAGGATGCCGCCGGCGCACAGCCCGCACAGCACGCCGAAACCCGTGCCGATGGCGTAGGGGAAGAGGCTGGCGTGGTCCGCGCCGGCGCCGGCGGCGCGCCCGTAGACCCCGCCGCCCTTGCCGCCGACCTTCGGCAGCGGGATGCCGTAGGTACGGGCGAGCTGCCAGCCCGTCAGGCCGAAAACAGCGGCGTAGGTGCCGAGGGTGACGTCCATGATCAGTGTCCTCCGGTGAACGCGGTGGTGAGCCAGGTGATGGCATCGGTGACAGCCGGCAGCGACAGGCAGCCGGACAGGATGGGAATCCACACCGCCGTGCGGCGCAGCAGCGAGACCTCGGCCCGCTTCGCGCCGACGAGCGGCAGGGCGATCGCGGCCAGCTCGACAGCCGCGGTGGTGGCGGTGTTCGCGTGGAAAGCGGCGCAGCCGTAGTAGGCGGCGCCGGCCAGGGCCAGGGACCGCAGGGCCCGCTTGCCACCCCACAGGATCGCGATGGCGGCGGCGGCGTCGGCGCCGTAGGAGCCGGTGATGATCGGCAGCTGGTGGTGCAGGAGCCAGGCGGGGACGGCGGCCAGGGCGGCGGCGGTGGCGTTGGCGCCCAGCTGCAGCCAGGAGAAGTCCCAGAACGGCTCGGGCTCGGCGGGCGGGGCGACCACCATGACCGGGACCGGTTGCGGGGCCACGACCTCGACCGGCACCACCGAGCCCGGGTCGGAGTAGCTGTACTGCGGCGGGATCGGCACGTGCGGGGGCGGGGCCTGGTAGTGGGCGGCCGCCGCGGCTGCTGCGGCGGCCGCGTAGTGCGCCCAGTCCGGCTCGGCGGCCGGGGCGGGCGGGCCGGGCGGCGGGGGCGGGGTGTGGATGCGCTGTCCCCCGTGCGGCGGCTGCCCGGCCCCTCCGGCGGGCGGCGTGTCGTCCTCGACGATCTCGGCGTCGATGATCTCCATGCCGCCCGCGCCGCCCGGCCCGGCGGCGGCGAACAGGTTGAAGGACGTTTCGGTGGTGGTGTCAGACATCGCTGCCCGCCGCCCTGCGGATCCGCTCGGCCATGAACGCCGCCGGGTCCGTGTTCTGGGCGCTCCAGCGGCCGAGCGTGGCGTCGGCCTCCTCGGCCGGGGCGGTCTTCTCGCGGCACTGCTTGAGGGCCCAGAGCAGCAGCACCAGGGCCGGGGCGGCCGTGGCGGCGGCGAAGAAGGTGAAGAAGATGGTGTCCATGACGACCTCCGGCGGTCAGCTGATCCGGGCGGTGTGGGCGAGGTGCTGGAACGCGGCGGTGCTCACCGGGTGGGCGATCTCGTCCAGGACGTGCTGCCAGGCCGGGCTGTCCGACTCGCGCCGGGTCCACGGGTTGGGGTCGTGGGTCAGCTGCCAGGCCGCCCAGGCCTGGGCGAAGTCCTCGTCCTCGGGCTGCGCGACGACGACGTCGCGCTCGTGGTCCCATGCGGTGCAGTGCGGGCGGACCTGGTCCTCGCCGACGGTGCGCACGGTGATCTGCCAGATCGGCCAGCCCTCGCGCGGGCCCGGGTCGATCGCCAGGACCTCGTAGGGGGTGTCGCCGGCGTAGGCGCCGCGGTAGATGCCGCCGACGCGGCGCGGGCCGATCGCGCGGGCGATCCAGCGGCGGGTGCTGTCCGCCTCGTAGTACGCGCGGCGGGCGGGCGAAGAGACACGGGCGTGGTACTTCATCGTGGGCCTCCGGCTCCATGCGGGACTGGGTGGTGATGCGAGGGGTGGTGGCCTGTCCAGGAGCCGCGCCGCCGTGGCGGGCGGCTTCCGGACAGGCAAGGGGCCTGGGGGGGTGGTCAGCGGCGGCGGTGGAGCCAGCGGAGGCGGTCGGCGTTGCCGTCGTCGGCGGCGAGGACCTTGCCGACGTAGTCGCTGATCTCCTCGCCTCGGGCGTCGCGGCCCCGGGTGGTCAGCGCGGCGGCGACGGTCCCGGTACGGAAGGCCTCGGCGGCCTCCTGGTCGCCGCCGGCGATGGTGGCCTTGATGTCACGGGTGAACCCGCCCTGGCCCGCGATCTCGGTCACGGTGTCGGCGACGGCCTGGCGCAGGCGCTCGAACATGGGTGTCCTCCTAGTTGTGATGTCTCGGGACCTGGGTGGTCCCGGGGCTCCCCTCACCGGTGCGGGCGCCGATCGGGCGGCCGAACCGGTCAAGGCAGCTCCGGGCGGAGCCGGCGGGACGAGGGCCCGGGCGGGGCGACGGGGTGGAGCTGGTGGAGGTCGGCGGTCTAGTCGGCGAGCTGGCCGGTGCCGTAGCGGCGGGTGCCGTCGGCGCAGCGCACGATGTGGCGGGGGCCGCCCTCGAACGGCGACCAACGCGTGACCTGGGTGTGCTCGTCGGGCAGGCGCTCGGGTTCGGCGGCGGCGGCGTCGACGAACCGGCCGGGCGCCGGCAGGTCGGGCAGGACGGTGGTGCGTTCCAGCACGGTGTCCGTCGCGGCGGCGGCCTCGGCCGCGAGTTCGGCGGCGGCGTCGACCAGGCCCAGGCTGTACGGCCGGTCCTCGTCGTCGGCGGTGGCGGCCTGGGCGAGCAGCGCGTCGGCGCCGGCCGACAGCAGGGTGTCCCAGTCCGAGTCCGAGAGGACGCCGTCCCAGCGGACCAGGGTGGTGCCGGTCAGGCGGGCCAGGCGGCGGGCGGCCGCCCGGCGGACGCGCTCGGGGCCCTGGGCCTCGGCGACCCAGGCCCAGGACGACACCGTGGTGGTGCGGGCGATGTGCTCGGCCTGGCGGCGGCCGGTCAGCGTGCGGGACATGCGGGTGCCTCCTGGGTCGGGTGGGGCGGGAACGGGTTGGTGGTGGGCCCTGGCGGGCCCGCCGCACCACTCCCGGCTCCGTTCCGGCATGGGCATGCCAGGGCGGTTCCGGTGGCAGGCGGCGGGAGATTGCCGAACTGCAGGAGAGAGGAGGAGGGGCTACTTGCCGGAGCCGCCGGCCTTCGCCGCGTCGCGGCGGGCCTGGTCCTCGCGCATCCGGCGCAGGGCCTCGTCGGCCTGGGAGTTGGAGAGGATCATCGGCCGTTTCCCTTCTTTGAGGTGATCGGCGGGTGCGTCTCGGCGGGCTTGCTGCCCTGGCCGTCGCTGCCGCCGTACGAGCGGAGGTGGGCGATCGTCACTGCGCACCCCCGTTGTCCTCGCGGTACGGCCGGCCGAAGTTCCGGACCGTGTCGGTGTCGGGGCGGCTGTACGGATCCGCCGACACCACCCGGCGCCCGAACCGGTCCGTGCTCGCCGGGACGGTCGAGACCTGCGCCTCGCGGTGGTGACGCTGCGCCTGGGCCGGGTCGTAGGAGTGCCAGCCGGTGGTCGACATCCCGCTCGTACGGGTCGACGTCCCGGACGACGCGGAGCCGGAGTCGGACTTGCTGGAGCCGAGGCCGAGGAGGGACTTGATGCCCATTACTGCGGCACCTCCTGCCCGGTCGGCTGGCCGTTGCGGGCGTTGTAGTCGGCGGACGCGGCAACGCAGACCTCACGGATCTGGTCCGGCGTCCGGGCCGTGTGGATCGCGGTGTGGAACGCCTCGGCGCGCTCCGCGATCGCCCTGGTCTGCTCCGCCGTCTGCGGCGTCTGCTTCGCCACGGTCAGCACCCCGCCATCTGCGGCTGGCCCACCGGGTGTACGAAGCGGCTGATCGTGTCCTGGACGAACCAGCTAATGTGGGCCCAGGAGGTGCGGCCGACCGTGGTGAGGTGCTCGTTGGCCTGGCGCCAGACGTCGGCGACGAGCTTCATCACGGTCCTCTCGCCGGCGGCCGGGGCGATCATCGCGAGGTCGTGGATGACGAGGGAGAGGACACGGCCCTCGTACTGGTCCTCCAGGGTGGCGAGGCCGGCGGTGGTCTCGGGGGTGGTGGCCGTACTGGCGACGCTGGTCAGCAGGCCTGCGGGTTCTTCCCGCAGCAGCTCCTCGGTCCGCTCGGCGCAGAGCCAGTCCAGGATCTCCAGCAGGGTGGTCCAGGACGGGACGGTGGGCATGTGGGCGGCCCAGGTCCAGACGTCCTGGGTGAGGTCGTCGGCGTCGTCCGCCGGGGAGGGGCTGGAGCCGGCGAGCCGCTCGGTCGCGGCGGCCAGCAGGTGGGTGGAGTACTGGTGGTAGAGCTGGCCCAGGTCCGGGTCAGCGACAGCGGGTGCCATGATGGTGGACACGATCGTCTTCCTTTCGCTCTGCAGGTGATGGGTGTGGGCGATCGAACGACGGCCCCGGGGGCGCAATCCCCGGGGCCGTCTTGCTGCTGCGCGAGCAGCCACGGCCGCCGCCGACCCGGTTGGTCCGGTTCGGCGGCGGCCGTGGTCGTTCGTTCTGGTGGCGGGTCAAGCGGAGAGCGCCTCGGGCTCGCCAGTGACGTGACCGTGGTTCTTCCGCAGCGGGCTCGCCGCGAGCACCTCATCCGCACTGGGCCCCTGGGTAATCGGCCGGGCCCCGGCCGGCAGGGTCAGCGGGACGATCGGGCCGCGTGCGCCGTGCAGCGGGATCCGGCGCAGGGCGTCCGCGACGAACACCGGCAGCAGGGCCTCGGCCCACTGGTCGGCGCGCTCGGCGGCGGTCGGCGCCGGGGCGGCCGGGCGGGTCTGCGCGATGTGGAGGATCGCCGGCGGCTGCGGGGTCTTCACCTTCTTCAGCACCGTGGTGGGCCGGCGGGAGGCGGTCTCCGCGACGCCCTCCTCAATCCGCGCAGCCCACTGCTCGGGCGTCACATCCTTCTCGACGCGCCGGGCACTGGCCGGGCAATAGGTCGTCTCGTCGTCCAGGAAGTGCGGCTGGATGCGACCGCGGTTGATGCGACGCCAGACCGAGCAATCGGGGCAGACCAGGGAAAACGGCAGGCCGGGGGTCATCTCGATCTGGTTGGGGCGGAGGGTGCTGAGCCGGAGGGCCGGCCGAGAGTTGCTGCGCATCACGGTCTCCCAAGGAGTCGGAGTAGCGGGGGCGGCTGTGTTCTCCACACCTCACGAGCGACACGTCGTCCGCGAGACCTGGGCAGCACAGCTGCTGCGAGTCCTGCGCAAGCCCCCGGGTCTGGTCTTCACCTTCAGCTGGCGCAGGTAGAGCTGTGAAGTTGTCAGTGGTGACAGTGATGGCCACACCCCTAACAGAGTGTTATAGCTATCGCTATTGCCAAGTAGAGCGGAGCAGCGGCATGATGTCAATACCGATAGCTATATGTCGCGGACGGCGTTGTGTCGCACCCCCTGTGCCTGATAGAGCTATCGCTAGACTTGGTCCATCCAGCTCCAGAAAGGGGTGACCGCCGTGGCTGCCTCGTATCGCGAGATCGCCGCCGACCTGCGCCAGAAGATCGCCGAGGGGCACTACCGGCCCGGCGACAAGCTCCCGATGCTGACGGAGCTCCAGGAGCAGTACAGCGCTGGCTACCAAACCGTCCGCAGCGCCATCGCATTGCTGGAGCAGGAGGGCCTGGTAGTCGCGATCCGACGCCGCGGCACGATCGTCCGCGAGCGCCCTGAGAAGATGCGCGTCACCCGATCCCGCGAAGTCTTCCGGGACGAGATCGGCTACTACTTCGACCCCGCCGCCCAGCCGTGGAAGGCCCTCCAGGCCCCGACGATCAACTGGGGCGTGGTCCCGATCGACCTGGCTGAACTCATGGGCCTGGAGCCGGGAGCCGAAGTCCTGGTGCGGGACCGGGTGATGGGGGATCCCGAAACGGGAGCGGCCATGCAGCTGGCGACCAGCTACCTGCCGACCAGCGTGGCTCGGGGCACCCAACTGGCTGAGACCGACACCGGACCAGGCGGCATCTACGACAGGCTGGAGGAGATGGGCCACGGCCCGCTCGAGTGGTGCGAGACCGTCTCCGCACGAATGCCGTCGCCTGAGGAGTCCGAAGCACTGGGCTTGCCGACCGATGTTGGTGTCCCGCTGCTGCGCGTGCTGCGGGTCACCACCTCGCCGACCGGACGAGTCGTCGAAGTCAATGACACCCGTATGAGCAGCGAACTCTTCGAGATCGGTTACTCGATCAACCGACACCCAAGCGCCCGCCCTGCCCATGAAGGCAGTGCCGAGGACAGCCACTGATGCTCACCTCCAATTCGTCCGAATCCCTCAGCCGTTTGCGAGGTACATCACAGCGGCCGGGAACCTGACGAGGAATCACAGGCGCGTCATCAGGTCCATCAACACGTCCATACACACGTATTCACATCTGCGTACACACGGGTTTTGGCTGGTCAGCCCTAGGCTGCCGGGCATGGTGACACTGGAGGGTGGGGGCATGGCCAAGGGACGTACGGGGTGGCGGCCTGACCTGCTGCGCGCACAACGAGAGGCGCACGGGCTGACGCTGGAGAAGGCAGGGGAGCAGCTGCGCCAAGTAGCTGAGGAAGCGCGACTCAAAGGCATCCCGGCGGCGAACCCCCAAACCCTGTGGCAGCACGAGCAGGGTGAGGTCTACCCCGGCCCGCACTACCGGCGGGCCTACTGCCTGCTCTACCGGGCGACCGACCCCGAGCTCGGGTTCCGCGCTGCGTTGCCGGGAGAGGAAACGACGTTCCGCCTGACGCCGGCGAGCGACGAGCACAACGGCGGGCACGTGCTCGCTGTCGAGCGGGCGATCCACCGGATCGCGCCGGGTGGCGGCGAGGCCGACCACATGGGCGTGCAGCAGCGGATCCTGGACGCCTGGAAGCGCCGACACACTGGCGGCGACCCGCACCGCCCGGTCGTGGTGCTGGTCGGCGGCTACGCTGGCAGCGGGAAAACGGAGTTCGCTCGGTTCCTCACCCAGCTGACCGGCTGGCCGCTGCTGGACAAGGACCCGCTTACCCGGCCGCTGGTGGAACGGCTGCTGGTGGCGCTCGGCGGCGACCCGAACGACCGGCACACCGACCTGTACCGCGAGCAGGTACGCAACATCGAGTACGACTGCCTGATGCAGGCGGCCTGGGCCAACATCAACTGCCGGATCAGCACGGTCCTGACCGCCCCGTTCATCGCCGAGATGACCGACGCGGACTGGATGCAGCGACTCACGAACCGCTGTGCCTCGCTCGGCGTCGACGTCGCACCGATCTGGGTCCGGTGCGACCAGGAGTCGATGCGCGAGTACATCTCGTTCCGCTCTGCGGCCCGGGACGCCTGGAAGTTGCAGCGCTGGGACGAGTACCTCCAGACCATCGACGTCGATCTGCGGCCAGCCGTGCCGCATCTGGTGGTCGACAACCGGCTCGGCGCTGCAATCACCCTTGCTGACCAGGCCCGCCAGGCGATCCGGGAGGTTTACGCATGAACACGGCGCGCGCCGTGCGCGGCGTAATCCTGTACGGGCCGCCGGCTGCGGGGAAGGACACCGTCACCCGCTCCCTTGCCGATCTCGGCGCCTCCTTCTCCTTGTTCTCGCGGGTCAAGATCGGACCCGGCCGGTCCGCCGGCTACCGCATGGGCACGCCCGAGCAGTTGGAGGAGCTTCGGGTGTCGGGCGCGATCGTGTACGAGAACTCGCGGTACGAGAGCACGTACGTGACGGACCGGCCGGGCCTGGACGCCGCGTTCAAGGCCGGGATTCCGGTGATGCACCTGGGCCAGGTCGACGGGGTGCGGGCCGTACTCGACGGGTACCCGGCACAGTGGCTGACCGTCCTGCTGTGGTGCCCGCGGGAGGTGACCGAGGCCCGGTCTGCTGGCCGGGGTGACGCGGACACTCCGGCACGGCTGGCCGCGTGGGACTCGACCCGGGCCGACCTCGATGCCAACCCGGACTTCCGCTTCGACCTGACCATCCGCACGGATTCGGTCTCGCCCACGGCGGCAGCCGCGCAGATCCGCCGGGCGCTCACCACGCCGCACGGCAACGGCGAGCTGGTGATGGTGGACTTCGACGACACGCTGATCGACCGGCTCTCAGCGGTGACGGCCTGGGTGACCGGGTACTGCGCGGGGCATGGCCTGAGTCCGGAGGTCGAGCAGCGGATGTTCGATGCCATGCGCATCCGGGCGGACCTGGATGTCATCGAGGGCTTGTGCGCGGAGCTCGGTCTGCCGGAGTCGGCTGGCGAGCTCTGGGCGCGGTACGAGCCGGAGCTCGCCGCAACAGTGAAGCCGTTCCCCGGTGTGCTGGAGGCAGTGACCGCCGTACGGGAGGCCGGCCACCAGGTCGTCGTCGTCACCAACGGCGGCACCCAGATCCAGCGCGCCAAGCTGAAGGCCTCCGGCATCACCGAGGTGGTCGACGCCGTGTGCATCTCCGGAGCGATCGGCGTCCGGAAACCGGAGCGCGGGATCTTCGAGGCCGCGGCCGCCAGCGTCGGCCGGGACCTCGCGCAGGGCGGGTGGATGATCGGCGACAACGCCGACCTCGACGTCACTGGCGGCCGAACCGCCGGGCTGCGCACCGTCTGGGTCTCCCACGGTCGGCCATGGCCCGGGGGCGCGGAGCCGGACTACATCGCGTTGGACGTCCTGGACGCGCTGAAACATGTCCGTGGAGGTTTCCGATGACGGATCGACAGGTCACGGTCGGTGTGCTGCATCCCGGCAGTATGGGCGCGGCCGTCGCGGCGTGCGCCCTCGCGAACGGCAGCCGGGTCCTGTGGTGCCCGCAAGGGCGCTCCGCGGCCACCGCGGCCAGGGCGGAGCGGTTCGGGCTGACCGCGGTGCCGTCGCTGGACGAGCTGGTGGCTCACGCCGACGTGGTGCTCAGTCTGTGCCCGCCAGCCGCGGCAGAGGATGTCGCGCGGGAGGTGGCCGCGCTCGATTTCACCGGCCTGTACGTGGAGGCGAACGCGATCAGTCCACAGCGGGCGGCGCGGATCGCGCAGTTGCTCGGCGGGACGGCCCGCGCGGTGGTCGACGGCGCGGTGGTCGGCTCGCCGCCGGTCGGTACGAAGCGGCCCCGGTTGTACCTCTCCGGGCCGACGGCCGAGGTAGGGCTGATCGAGCAGCTCTTCTCCGGCACTGCGGTGTCGACCCACGTGCTGGGCGAGGAGATCGGGCAGGCCAGCGCGCTGAAGGTGGCCTACAGCGTGTTCCAGAAGACCTCCAGGGTGCTGGCCGCGCTGTCCTACGGCCTCGCCCGGGAGCACGGTGTCGACCAGGCTCTGCTCGACGTCGCCGGTCAGCGGGCCGGCTCGTACCTGACGGAGACGGACTACATCGGCAAGACCGCTGCCCGAGGGTGGCGGTGGGGCCCCGAGCTGGAGGAGGCGGCAGACACGATGGCCGCCGCCGGCCTTCCGGACGGGCTGCTCCGCGCGGCCGCGTCCACGCTCAGCCGATGGGACGACGCCAAGGACACCAAGCTGTCGGCCGACCAGGCGCTGGACGAGCTACTCCGAGCGGAGGCCGAGTTGTCCAGCCGACACGCAGAACCTGAACCGTCCGAGGAATCAGGGAGACGAATAGGCTGATCCGGGCGCCCGCACGGGCGTCACCAAGTCCAGAAACAGCAAAAGCAGCCCAAGATTGGCGTCTTCGGGGCTGCTCAGCTGTCTATCCAGTCGTCCCCGACGGTACCAGGGGTACCCCGGCTTCGGCGAGAGACACCCGTCTCTCGCTCGCTCGGGCTACCCCAATCGTCGGTGACGGCGCCCCCCTTCGAGAGGTAGCGCCCCCATTGCACCACCCCGCCCTTCAGCGTCGCCGTGTCGTCCCGGCCACGCCGTTCGCCCGTGACGCACGTCACCTCGTCCCGGGTCACACCGCCCCCGGTTCTCCGGCCTCTATGGGCATGACCCTGCACACCCATGCCCCGACCCGTCCCTCCCACCGTCCGGCCGTCCAGGCCGGGCCGGCCCTGGCGCCCGTCGCCGGATCGGAGGTGGCGAGGTGAGTTCCAGCTTCATCTCGGACCCTTCCGAGCTCGACGAAGAGCTTGAGGTCGCTCTCGGCCGGCGTGCTCCGTTCAGCCAGGTCGGCGACTGGATGCTCCTGTCCGGCGCCGACAGCGACGCTCGCACCCTGTACTGGGGGATGGTCGCGCACGTCAACGTCAGCAGGGACGACAACGAGGTGTGGCCCGGCCTGACCTCCCTGGCCCGCATCCTTCAGTTGAAGAAGCCGGACGGCGTCAGCAAGTACATGCTGCAGCTGGAGGTGCTCGGCGCCGTCGAGGTGATCCGGTCCACGTCCGGTCTGGTCAGCCGCAACCGGTACATCGTCCACCAGACGCCGCCGCGCGGATACCGCGGCCCGCAGTCGATGGCGGCCTGGTACGGGATGAACCGCGCACCGAAGGACGAGACGAAGGACCAGAGGGAGCAGCGCGAGGCGGAGTTCGATGCCTGGCTCAACGCGGTGAGGACCGCCCTCAAGGTCCACTGCGACAAAGTCGCAGCTCAGAGGGCCGCAGCAAGGAAGGCGAAGCTGCCGGTGCCGCCTGTGGAGAACTTCCGGATGCCCGAGCTCGCCAACTTCCGTACCCCCGCGCCGGGGGGTACGGCACGACCTGCGGTAATGCCGGAGAGCCCAGAAATTCCCGTACCCCCGCGCCGGGGGGTGGAACAAGACGAAGGTGAAAAAGACGAAACCGATGCGCCTCCGGCGCGAGCCGGTGGTGACGCCCGTAGGGCATCTACAGGTAGTAGCGCGCACGCGATGCGCAGCGGCTGCGCCGCGTTCGACAAGACGGGCAGTTCGGCGAAGTCCAGGAACGGCGGTGTCCGCATGACCCGGGATCAAGCCGCGAAGGTCCGGACCGTGGTGGCCTCCTTCCCGGTCGAGCTGACCACCCTGCCCGCCAAGCCGCTGCCGGCCCGCATCCCGGCGAACCCACTGGGCAACCTGATCCGGGAACAGCTCAAGCACCGCACCCCGGAGCAGCTGGCGGAGCGGATCCAGCGGCGCTGGGTCAGCCGTGGCTACCTGGCGAAGCTCGTTGGGCTGGACCCCATGGAAGCCGCCCGAACGGGGGTGGGACTGGCTGTCGAGCTGGTCAAGGCCTCACCGGACTGCCCGGACCTCTCGTGCGAGGACGGGGTGATCATCGGCTCGGGCGCGCCGTGCCGAGCGTGCGAGATGCGTAGCGCCGACCGGCGTACGGGTGGCGGAGCCGGTGTTCCGCAGCAGGTCGGCGGCCTGGGCGAGGGGCCGGTGAAGGTGAAGTGGTGGTGCGCAACCGACGGCTGCGGATACAACTCGTATGGCACCGGGCCGGCTGACGGTCTGTGCCCCGACTGCCGCACCGAACAGGAGCTCGGGCCGATCGACCCGGTCGAGCTTGCGGAAGCAGCGCGAGCCTTCGCTGCGGCGGGCTTCCGTCCTGACGCAGCGCTCTGATCCAGAGAGAGGCCCAGAGCGCCCTTCACGGCGTCCAACAATCGCGCCTGCGCCGTTGGCCGGGCAGGGTCGCGATTGCCTCGCAGAAGACGATCTAGAGCTTTCCCTGGCACACCTGATCGAACATCCGGCGTTGCCGGGTTCCCTCCGACCGATCGGACACACCGTGCACGAGTCCGCCCTCCCCGCCAGGCACTATCTCCTCGTCACCCCGGACGGGGAGCTGGTTTCCGGTGTCGCCCCGTTGCGGGAGATCCGCCTGCTGCTGGGAGAGGACGCCGGGATCGGGGAGGCGGGCTTCGAGTACCTCCCCGGTGCCGGCTACCCGATCGCCGTCTACCACTTCGCGCCCTACGACCAGGACACACGTCGCGTGAACACCACCGCGGGCGGCATGTACTGGGAACTCACCGAGCCGGTCGACCCGCAGGACGCCACCGCACTCAACCCGGAACTGCGCAGGATCCGGCTCCGCGGCCCGGTCGCGTTCGTCACCAGGGACACCGAGGCGGTGAGCATCGACGACCAGCAGCACCAGCTGCGACTCGCACACCACCAGGCGGTCACCCGGCTGCGCTCCAAGGGCTGGCTGCCGGTACCCGCGCCCCGGGCCGCACAGCCGGCGCCCCGGCCCGACGCCCGCCTCCAACCAGTGGAGGGCCGGGTCCCGGGGGAGGGCATCGCCGAGTCGCTGGCGGCCGACCTTCGCGAATACGTCCACTTCCGGAGCCTGCCCGCCGACCGGGTCCGGGAGTACCTGTCCCGCGTCGCTGGCCAGTGGGCCACCCGCAACGGCTGGCAACCCGAGCGGCAGGCGCCGGCCAAGCGCCCCGAGGACGGTGAGCACGACCTCCTGTGCCGCCACCCGGCCCTGCCCGATCTGGTCATCGAGATTGAACGCGGCAACCGCCGCGCCACCGCCGACAAACTCGCCCGCGCCGCTGCCAGTGGACGCGTGGCGATCTGGCTGCGCTGGGCCGGACCCGCGCCCCGGGCCATCCCGGCCGGAGTGCTGCTGATTCACCTGGCCGTCGTCCCGGCCGCCCGCACCGGCGACCGGCGCGCCTACACCCTCACCGAACAGGCCGCGGCCGCCGCAGTGGTCACCGTCGGCCGCTGACCCGGCCGCACCCGCTCCCCTACCCACCGAGAGGAAGACCGGCCTTGACCAGCACCGCCGACCACAACGGCGACGCACCGGACGGAACCCACGGCGGCCGGTTCCCGCTGGTGCTGTACCGGCACGACGGCGAACTCATGCTGCCCGCCACCCACGTCACCGCCCTGCTGCGCCACGTCGCCGAGACCGTGCGGATGTGGCGCGTGCGGGGCGAGGTGCCGCTGGACCTGATGACCACCGCCCGCATCTACGACTCCGTGGTGCGCTACGCCGCCGACCTCGACACCGCGATCGCCCTGGCCGGCACGAGCGTCGGCCAGGGCGCGGACCGGGCCGCGGCGGACGAGCTCGCGCGGGACCTGGCCGAGCTCGCCGGCGCCTACCTCGCCGCCGACAAGCCGACCGAGCCGCGCCCGCTCCCGGCCGGAAGCTGACGGGCCCACGGGCGGTGCCGCCGTCGGAAGGCCCGTTACCCAGCGCCCTGACCAGTCGTTATACGTGCAACACATGACCTATGCGGGAGGCGTATATGGGCACGTCGACGGAAGACCTGCTGCGGGCCACGGTGGCGGCGCTGCTGCGCGCCACTGGCGAGTCGCAGGTCGACCTGGCGCTCGGGCTCGGGCTCAGCCAGGCGCAGGTCAGCCGGAAGCTGTCCGGCCGGCACGGCTGGGCCGTGGCCGACCTCGACCGGCTCTCGGCGCACTACGGCATCGCCGTGGTCGACCTCGTGGTCGGCCCGACCCACGCGTTGAAGCTGCTGCCGGACAAGCGCCGCGCCGTCGTCGGCGGCACCCAGACGGTGATCACGGTGTAGCGGGCGCGCGCCCGGCCGGGTGCGCGCCGCGCACGAAGGCCACCTGTAGGTGGCCTTCGGCGTCCGGGAGGGGCTCGGCGCGTTCTCTCTCTACTTCTCTTAGGGATGTCCGGCTCATGGGTAGACCCCCGTCCGGCTGGTGACCAGACCCCTTGCTGTCAGCAGTGCGCCCTCGGCATGCCCCGCATCGGTGACGTTCGTTTGAAATGTGCGATCCATAAGTTACCTTCACGCTAGGGTGTGTGTTGGAGGTGAGGTGTCGATGAGTGAGGACCTGTTCGCGTCGATCGACGCGCTGCTGGCCCGGCCGAAGCCGGTGGAAGATCTGCCGATCCCGGCCGAGCGGGAGCGGCTGCGCAAGGCCGGCGACTACACCCAGGAGGAGCTGGCCGCGGCGCTGAAGACCCGGCGGGAGACGATCGTGCGCTGGGAGGCCGGGACGACGGAGCCCCGCCCGCCCAAGCGCGAGGTGTACATCCGGTTCCTCGCGACGCTGGCGCTCCAGCACGGCACCGTGGAGCCCACCGAGTGGCTGCGCCGTGCGCAGGCCGCCGGCCTCGTGCGAACCGACAGCGCCGCCGCGCCCGCGCCGGCCCCGGCCGAGACCGCCGCATCCGCCGGGACGGCACGGCAGACCGCCGTCCCGGAGCCCGCCGCCCCGGGGCCGGTGGCCCCGGCCGCGGTGCCGGAGGCGTTCACGGCCGCTCCGGTGGCCAGGCAGCCGGATTCGGTGGCGCAGCCGGTGATGTTGGACCAGAACCCGGACGGCTCGCTGCTGATGGTGGCGCCGGAGCCGTGTGTGCAGTGCGGGCAGCCGTCGGTCTACCGGGCCCAGGGCCGGCCGATGCACCTGGGCGGGTTCTGCCGTCCCGCCGCCGGCCCGGACGCCCCGCAGCAGCCCGCCCCCGGCGCACCGGCGGCCGTAGTGTCGTCGGAGCCGGCCGCCTCGGTCGCTTCGGTCGCTGCGCCCCGCCAGACCGCCCTCGCGGCCGCCCCGGTCGCTGCGCAGCGCCGCCCCGGGTCGTCGCCGGAGGCGTCCTCGCGAGTCCGGAAGGCTCCGGCGAAGACCGCGGCGAAGGCTGAGGGACCGTCCGACTGGGAGGCCGCGGCGGCCGCGCGGTTCCCGGCCGGTCCGCTCGCGGTAGTGGACGTCGCCGCGTCCGGCAAGGGCCTGGTGGCCTACCTCGCGGACGGCACGCCGGCGTCGACCGTGCCGTCCGGGCGCACGCTCGCCGACGTCGTGGAGTGGGCGCTGGAGGTGAAGCTCGGCTCGCCGCGGCTGCACCGGCACGGCAAGGACGGTGACGCCCTGGTCGTGCTCACCGACGCCGCCCTGGCTGAGCTCGGCCTGCCCCCGCTCGGGCGGGACGAGAAGAAGGAGTTCGTCCAGCGCCTGGGCCAGCTGCCGAAGACCCATAAGGCCGTGAAGCAGGTGGAGAAGGCCGGCTGGCTGCTGACCCAGCGCGGCCTGGGCCCCTGGGCCCGCATCTACCGCACCCCGGAGGACGGCAAGCGGGTCTGCGTGCAGCTGTGCATCCCCGCCTGGGGAGCCCTCGCGAGTGGTGGCTGGCAGATCCCCGACGGCCTCGGCCCGGCCGACCTGGCCCGCCTGCTCGGCACCTACGCCACCCGCGTCCTCACCCCTCGCGGCTCCACCGCCGTCTCCGGCCTCGAACTCGTCACCGCGCTGCGCCCGCCCACCCGCGCGGTGCGCACCGAAACGGGCTGGACGTCCGGGCCGGTGGAGGGCTCCCGCCCGAAGGACGCGTTCGACCCGGCGCCGCCGGAGGTCCCGGACGTCCACCCGCTCGCCCAGGACCGCGAGGCGGGCGGCGAGCTGGTGACCGAGGCGTGGGACTGGCACCGCCCCCTCACCGACGCCGAGCAGGCGGCGCCGTTCGCGGTCGGCCTCGATGTGAACATGGCCTTCCTCGCCGCCGCCGGCCGCCTGACGCTGCCGCTGTCCGGCCCGGTGCACGAGCTCAACCCCGCCTTCGACCCCAAGACCCCCGGCAGCTGGCTGGTCGACCTGTCCGCCGTCGACACCAACCCGCTGCTCCCCAGCCCGTTCACCGCGGACGGCTCCCGCCCGACCGGGCCAGCCTGGTACTCCACGGTGAAGGTCGCCTACGCCATGGAGCTCGGCGCCCGGGTACAGCCCACCGAGGCGTACCTGCGCTACGAGCACGGCCCCTACCTCGACCCGTGGCACAAGCGGCTGCGGCAGGCGTACCTGGACACGATGGCCGCCCTCGGCGTCCCGCTCACCGCCGACGACCCGGTGGCGTTCCTGGACGCCATGGCCGCCGTCAAGCAGGGCGACCCGGCGGAGCTGGCCGTGCTGACCGCGATCAAGCAGACCGCGAAGGGCACCATCGGCAAGATGCGCGAGCGCCCCCGCGGCCACGGCTACAAGCCCGGCGAGCGCTGGGCCGCCCTGGAGCGGTCGACCTGGGACCCGCTGATGCGCGCCCTGGTCATCGACACCGCCACCGTCAACCTGCACCGCAAACTCCGGCGCATGGCCGGCGACACCGGGCTCCGCTGCTTCGCGGTGCTCTCCGACTGCGCGGTGTTCGCCTCACCCGGCCCCGGCGCCCTGGACATCCTCACCAAGCCGGACGGCACCCTCACCACGTCGCTGCGCCTCGGCGTCAGCCCCGGGATGGTCAAGTTCGAGGGCTCCCGGCCGATGCCGGAGATCGCCGAGCTGCTCGCCGACGACGCGAACCCGGCCCGGCACATCAAGACCGGCGGCATCGTCTCCGCCGACGAGTAGCCGGCGCCCCGGCCGGGCGCGCACCACCCGGGCCCGGCCGGCGCCCGCACCGCACGACCCATCAGCAGCGGGCCGCCAGGACCGGCGGCCCGGAACAGGGAGGGACCCATGCAGCACGACCCGCGCGCCGAGCAGCTCACCGTCGCCTACTGGAACCACACCCGGACGGGTTCGGCCGCCTGGATCCGCCTGAAGCCGGAGATCCGGGCCGAGCTGACCGAGCAGGCCGACACCTGGCTGCGCGCCGCGCAGGCCGCGGGCATCGTGGCGCCGCCCGCCGCGCCGAGCGAGGACCACACCGCCCTGTGGCTGGACGACCAGGGCGGCGTGTGGAACGACGTCCCGACCAGCGACGGCGACGACCTGGCGCTGCCGCTGGTGACCGCCCGCGAGGAAGCCGTCTCCCGCCGCGACCTCGAAGACCGCGGCCACCGCCTCACCCTCATCGGCTGGACCCGCTGAACCCCGGCCGCCCGGCACCTGGCCGCCGGGCGGCCCCACCACCGCTACCACCATGGAAGGAGACCTACGTTGGGCGAGATCGACGAGGGCCTGGAGCGCGCCGAGCGCACCCGCCCGATCCCGCAGTCCACCGCTGCCCGGATGCGCTTCCTGCTCAAGGGCGCCAAGGGCTCCACCAGGAAGCTCGCCCAGGACCTCGGCGTCAGCCAGCGCACCGTGCAGCGCTGGCTCAAGGGCCAGGGCACCCCGAAGCCGGCCGCAGCGAAGGCCATCGAGACCAAGGTCCGCGCCAGCTGGCAGCCGCGGGTCAAGCAGCGGGTGCGCCGCGACGCCGAGAAGAACGGCTTCGTGCTGCACATCCAGGCGGCCTTCGGCTACAGCTCGGCCGCCGGCTCCACCGACGACCCGCGCCAGCGCACCATCACGCAGAAGATGCCCGGCGCCGTCGCCCAGCGGCTGTACGCGGCCCGGGACGCCGGAGCCGGCCAGGCCGAGCAGGAGCGGATCCTCGCCGAAGGCCTGCGCGAGGAGTACTTCAAGGACGGCGGCCGCCGCGCCCGCGGCCTCGACGTCGAGCTCAACGACATCGCGTGGATGGACGTCGAGCTGTAGACCACGTGCACGGCGCTGGCACTTCCCGAACTCCCCGGAGAACGTCTTGAGCTCGCCATACCTGGTTGACGGTCAGCCCGTGTACGCGCCCGCCGCCACCGGCACCCGCAGGGTGCTGCACCTGGCCGTCGTAGTCGGCGGCAGTACGGCACTGTGGGCGGGCTGCGGCCGGGCGGCACGCCTGGACGAGGACGGGCTTCTGTTCGCCGACGAGGTCGGTACCGTCCGGCTGTGCGCCGCGTTGGGGTGCACCGGCCGGCCGTGGAACCTGGGCCGCGGCGCACGACCGGCACCCCGCTGACCACCTCGCAGCGACTCCGTGTCGCCGAAACAAGGCTCCGGCCGCCCTGACAAAGGCGGCCGGAGCCTTTTTTATGAACCACTTGACCGAATTCCCGAAATACGAATGGACGAAATTCATGAACGAGCAGCACACCCCCGGCGACGGCGAGCAGCTGTTCCAGATCCCGGTGCACCACGACCAGAACGGCGCCCTGGTCGTCCCGGCCGACGCCGTCACCGGCCTGCTGCGCTGCATCGCCGCCGTCTGGGACGAGTGGGCGCAGCACGGGGTGCCCGGCATGGACCCGGTGACCACCGGCGGCCTGTGCGGGGTGCTGGCCGCCCTCGCCGACCAGCTGGACATCCAGTGCATCGCCAAGGCCGGCCAGGACTGACACCGGAAGAAGTCGCCGTCCACGGCAAACGCTTTTGCAGCCGCCCAGTAACGGTCTCGCAGGGAAGAAGGGCCCACCCCCGCAGGTGGGCCCTTTCGCATACCCCAACGAAGGAGCCCTTGATGCCGACGCTGCACTACGCCCCCGCCGCCACCCGCACCCTCACCTGCCTCGAACGCGGACGGCGGGCCGACTCGTTGAAGCTGCGCCGGGTACGCCGCGCGCTCGACCAGCTCGCCACCGACCCCCGCCACCCTGGCCTGCGCACCCACCGCTACCACGCCCTGCCCGGCCACACCGGCCGCCGCGTCTTCGACTCCTACGCCTGGACCGGCGCCGGCGCCTGGCGGATCTACTGGACCTGGGGCCCGGACACGACCGCCCGCCCCGAGCACGACGGCCAGGACGACGCGGTGCTCACCGTGCTGCTCATCGGCCCCCACCGCTGACGCCGCCACGCCCGTGCGCCGCCCGCTCCGACGCCCGCGCCGCGGCACGGGCGAGCCGGCGCCGACTACTGCCCCTGGCGGGGCAGGGCGATCCGATCGATCACGTCCTGGCGCACGACGACACTGCGGCTGATGCTGTCGGCCCAGGTCTGACGCCGCACCTGGGTCACCGGGCGGACGAACCCCGCGAACCCCGGCAGAGCATCCAGGACATGCAGAACACCGCGCACCAGCGCCCGCGCCGCCCCGATCGGCGCACCGGTGTCCTCGTCCACCAGCACGATCCCCACCAACCGCCCACCCAGCCCCTGACCGGTACGCCCGCGCTCGGCCCACTGCACAAGCAGCCACCCGCCGCCGACCACCCAGTACCCGCCCGCCAACACACCCCGGATGTCCTCGCCCGCGAAGAACGCGACCACCTGCAACGCCGCGAACGCCGGCGACAACACCGACAACCCGGCCAGATACGCCGTCATCAACCCGCCCGCGATCCCCACCTCCACACCCGCCGCAGTCGCCCGCTGCGCCCAGGACGCCAGCCCCGGGATGGCGCACTTCCTCGCGTACGCGGTCGGGGCCGGACCGGCCGGGGCACCGGCGTGCCACCAGGACGCGGCGGGCGACGGCAGGGTGGGGTATGGCGTGGGATCGTTCATGACCGGTCAACGCCCCTCCGGCCGGTCGGGGCACGCCGGGGCGCGCGCAAAATCCGGGGCTTCCAACCCCGAATGACATGTTCGGGGCCGAAAGATCGCAGGTCAAACCCCTGTTCACCGGCCGACCGGCGGGTCTAGCATTCCCGCCACGGCGGCCCCACCACGGCACCACCGGGCCGCCGAGCAGAGCAGCCGTGCCATGCCACCCGGCGCTGCTGGCCTCCCACCGGCCGGGTCCCGCGGACCACCCCCCTGTCTCCCCGGGACCCGGCCGCGCTGCGCCCCGTCGAGGCCGTCGGTCAGGCCGGTCGGCGGGAGCGGGCGGCCTGCTGCATCTCGGCCTCCCACAGGTGCCGGCGTCCGGCGGCGAGCTCGCGGCGGACCTGGTCCTCGGCCTGTTCCAGGACGCGGTAGTAGGTGTCGTCGTAGGCCTCGACGACCTGGTAGGTCCACATGCCCGGCAGGACGTCGCGGCCCACCAGCCGGTGTTCCACGAGGTCGGCCTGCTCCTGGTGGCCGGCCTCGCGCAGCAGGCGGGCCGCTTCGGCGAGCATCTTGTCAGCGCCGCCGGTCATCTGGTGGAAGGCCACCAGGTGACCGCGTGCCCGCACCGTGTACTCCAGCGCCTTCGACAGCACCCCCAGGGCTTCGACGGTCGCGTCGTTCACCCCCGCCGGCCGAGGGTGCGCCTCGTCCGGCGTGTCGGTTCTGGCTTCACCCACCGTTGCCTCCCGCAGTGCCTCCGGTTCCCTTCACCCTCGCCCGGTCGGAGGGCGGGCGCATGCGGAGAATCGATCAGCGGCACGGCGCCAGGGGCCTCCCCTCGATCTCCCCACTTCGGAACGTGGCCCGTGTGCCCTGCCGCCCGGACCGGGCCCGGGCAACAACCACGACGCCGTCGCGGTCGATCCCGACCGGGACGGTCGGCCGCGGCGCGCTCCGCTACCGCACCCTGGCCAGCGCCCGGATGCGCTGGACCATCCTTCGCTGCCGCCTACCCTGCGCCGCCGGATCCGCCGTCAGGGCCGCGGCCGGCCCCGCCGTCGGCCCGTCGCCGCACCGCTCGCGCCGAGGACGGCGCTCCCTGGGTAGTTGCCGTCGACGGGCTGGCGGGCACCCGTACGGGGCCAAGGCCCCTGTCGCACCGGCCTGCCCACCCACCAGCCCGCGGGCCGACCCTGGGGCCCAACCGTCACAACCCACCTGGACGAGAACGAGCCGCGCCACCATCCACAACGACCACAACGGCGGCAGGCCCGCCCGTCGCGGCCCGCGCCCATGATCCTGCGCCGCCATCGCGTACCGGCAGGGCACGGAAGCCGGCTGCCGGTTGGATGAGCGCGGAAAGGGCCGTCAAGGCCCGGGTCCGGCGGCAGCCGGACTTCCGTGATCGGCGCCGTACAGCCCAGCTGCAACGGTCAGCAGGTCGGCTACGGCGCCGGGCCCGGGCGGCGGCAGTGGCCCGGGCGGCAAGCCCGCCGGTGGCTCGGGGGTAGAGCCGGTGCCCGGGCCCGGGCACCACAGTCGGCGGGATCGGGCGGAGCCCGATGGGAGAGCGTGCGGCGCGGCAAGTGGTTCTTGGGTATGTAAAGAGGCGCAGCGTTCTGACCTGGGGGAATGCGGAACGAGTGTGGGGTCATAACCCCCGTTACCAGTGAGTAACTTAGGGTCGTAGCCCCACACTCCGGATTCGACGCGCCGAAAGGGGGTCCTAGGCCCACAAAAGTTATCTCCTGGGATAACCTTTGGTAGTGATCAGTCCCTCGACGGGCGGCCGTGTGGTGCGCCTTCCCTCGTCCCGGCCGGGCCGGCAGCCGGCCAAGCCCCCGCCGCCCGAGACCGCGGGCGGGCAGAACGTCGTCGCGATCCGCCTTGAGCCGGGTGAGTCCGTCTCGGTGAACCCGGCTCCAGTGCCGGAGTCGGTGGCCGGTCGGCGTGAGGACTTCGACTTCCTTGGGCACACCTTCTACATGGCTTCCAAGGAGCTGTCGGCGAAGCTGCCGTTCATCGGTCTGACCGCGACCGAGTACGACGTCTGGCACACGATGCTCGGCGCGCAGCTCAAGGGCGGAATCGTCCTGACGACGGTCATCAAGCTCGGCGAGCGCCTGGGCATCGGCCGCAAGGAAGCCGGGGAGGCCCTGGCGAAGTTTCTCGACATGGGCTTCATGTGGCTGGAGAAGCGTGGCCGCTACCGGATCAACCCGCGCATCGCCTTCTGGGGCAGCAGTGCCGAGCAGCAGCGAGCCCTGGCGCTGATGCCCGACAGCATCCCCGAGATCCGTCTGCCCGAGGGCGAGGTCCGCCCGCCGCGCCGCACCCGCCGACCTAAGCTGGAGTCGCTGTGATGACCGCCGAACACCACGACCAGGACCAGGAGACCGCGACCTTCCTGACCGCTGAGGACTCGGTGTTCACGGCGCAGGACCTCTCGCGTGCACTACCCCTGTACCGGCTGACGACTCTGCAGTACGACGTCTGGCACACGGTGCTCAGTGAGATGACGGACGGCGGCTGGGTCCCCCTCACGCTGGAGGAGATCGCCGACCGGCTCGGTACCAAGAAGAGCAACATCTCGCCCGCTCTCGGGCGCCTGGCCGAGCTCGGCCTCATCTGGCGCGTCTCCAACGGCCTGCACCGCATCAACCCGCGGATCGCCTTCAAGGGCAGCCAGGAGGAGTGGGTCGAGGCGCTCTCCGAGGTGCCGGCCGACGTCCCCGAGGTGATCCTCCCGGCCTACCACCGCCGGCCACCGCGCGGCGGCCGCGGGGGCCTGGCCGCCACCGGCTGAACGCTTGGCATCCGCTGACCCCGAAGTGCGGGTTGGAAGCCCACAGAAGTTATCGCCAGACATAACTTGCCGGGCCACTGCTCACTGACCTTCGGCCGAAGGTCAGTGAGCTCCGCCACCCTGCCCTGACCGGGTCCGAGCATGACGAACGCCCCGCACCGGATCGGTGCGGGGCGGGGCGCCGCGTTACGAAGGTCAGGCGGGGCGGATGTGCTCGGCCTGGGGGCCCTTCTGGCCCTGGGTGATGTCGAACGTCACCTTCTGGCCCTCCTGGAGCTCACGGAAGCCCTGCGCGTCGATGTTGGAGTAGTGGGCGAAGACGTCCGGGCCGCCGCCGTCCTGCTCGATGAAACCGAAGCCCTTCTCGGCGTTGAACCACTTCACGGTGCCGCTGGCCATGTGCTGCTCCCTGGTCGGGGACGGGGTACGCGCTGGTGCGTACCCCTGGGGTTGAGGTGATCGCCCTGGTCCTCCGACTGCTGGTGCTGCGGTACTTCGGATCCACGACTGCTGACTCGGACGGTACCCACGACGGTAGAGATCATGCGACCGCTCCCTTGGGCCGGCGAGGGAGTGTGGAAGGGCGGGGCTTCCTGCCCCGTAGGCTCCTCTCCTGTGCCTGATGACATCTCTGTTCCCGACGACCTGATCGCTCTGCAGCTGGCGGCCCGGGCCGCGCAGCGTGCGGTC
>NZ_JBHVSD010000046.1:0-44621 GCF_042885395.1 Kitasatospora sp. NPDC058063 | reverse complement strand
GCGCCGATGGTACTGCAGGGGGGACCCTGTGGGAGAGTAGGACGCCGCCGAACAATTATTCAGAAGAACCCCCATCCGGGATCCGGATGGGGGTTTTTCGCGTTTCCGGGCTCAACGGGCCCAACGAGGCCAACAGGCCCGACAGGCCGGCCGCGGGGAGGGCCGAAGAAATCTCGGCCGGCCGTGTCGAGAACCCGTGCCCGGCACCGTCCCCGGGGTGAACGCGGCCAGAATGGGTCGCACCAAGCTCCGAGGAGACGACGATGGCCAAGTACCTGCTGCTGAAGCACTACCGGGGTGCCCCGGACGCGGTCAACTGCGTGCCGATGGACCAGTGGACGCCGGAGGAGGTCACGGCGCACATCACCTACATGCAGGACTTCGCGGACCGGCTGGAGAAGACCGGCGAGTTCGTCGACGGTCAGGCGCTCGCACCCGAGGGGACGTGGGTCCGGTACGACGGCGAGGGGCGTCCGCCGGTCACCGACGGTCCGTTCGCGGAGACCAAGGACCTCATCGCCGGCTGGATGGTGATCGACGTCGACAGCTACGAGCGCGCCGTCGAGCTGGCGGGGGAGCTGTCGGCCGCGCCCGGGGCCGGGGGGAAGCCGATCCACGAGTGGCTGGAACTGCGCCCGTTCCTCGCCATGCCGCCGACCATCACGGAGTGACCTGCCCGATGAACGAGGCCCTGTTGAGGAGCCTCACGCCGAGCGTCATCGGTGTCCTCGTCCGCCGCGGAGCGGATTTCGCGGCGGCCGAGGACGCCGTGCAGGAGGCGCTGGTCGAGGCGGTCCGGGTCTGGTCCGCCGGGCAGCCGCGCGATCCCAAGGGCTGGCTGGTCACCGTGGCCTGGCGCAAGTTCCTGGACGCGGCCCGGTCGGAGGCCGCCCGGCGCCGTCGGGAGGACCTGGTCGAGCAGGAGCCGGGGCCGGGGCCCGCGGCCGGTACGGACGACACGCTCCAGCTCTACTTCCTGTGCGCCCACCCGTCGTTGACGCCCTCTTCGGCCGTCGCGCTGACCCTGCGCGCGGTGGGCGGGCTGACCACCCGCCAGATCGCCCGGGCCTATCTGGTGCCCGAGGCGACGATGGCGCAGCGGATCAGCCGGGCCAAGCGCACCGTCTCCGGCGTCCGGTTCGATCAGCCCGGGGACGTCGCCACCGTGCTCCGGGTGCTCTACCTGGTCTTCAACGAGGGATACTCCGGCGATGTCGACCTCGCGGCCGAGGCGATCCGGCTCACCCGTCAGCTCGCGGCGGTGATCGATCACCCCGAGGTGGCGGGGTTGCTGGCCCTGATGCTGCTGCACCACGCCCGGCGGGCCGGCCGGACCGGGCCCGACGGCGCGCTGGTGCCGCTGGCCGAGCAGGACCGCGCCCGCTGGGACACCGGACTGATCGCCGAGGGCATCGGGATCCTGTACGGGGCCCTGGCCCGGGACCGGCTGGGCGAGTTCCAGGCCCAGGCGGCCGTCGCGGCGCTGCACGCCGACGCCCCCACCGCCGAGGAGACGGACTGGGCGCAGATCGTCGAGTGGTACGACGAGCTCGTCCGGCTGACCGCCAGTCCGGTGGTGCGGCTCAACCGCGCGGTGGCGGTCGGCGAGGCCGACGGTCCGCGCGCCGGGCTGGCGGAGCTCGCCGAGCTGGACGACGCGCTGCCCCGGTACACGGCGGTGGCGGCGTACCTCCACGAGCGCGACGGGGACGCGCCGACGGCGGCGCGGCTGTACGCGGAGGCGGCGCTCAAGGCGTCCAACCTCGCCGAGCGCGAGCACCTGACCCGTCAGGCGGCCCGGCTCAACGCGGGGTTGAGGGGGCGGACCCAGGAGTGACGGGACGTCGGAACCGCCTGGGCGGCATCCGGAGGGGCGAGCGGCTCAGAGCCGGCCGGCGGCCTTCAGCGCCAGGTAGGTGTCGGCCAGGGCCGGGGCGATCCGGGCCGGCGGGGCGTCCAGGACGGTGACGCCGTGACGGGTGAGGCGCTCGGCGGTGGCCCGGCGGTCGGCGCGGGTCTGTTCGGCGGCCGCCGCGCCGTAGACCGCGTCCAGGGTGCCCCGCCCGGCGGCGAGGACGTCCAGCTGGGGGTCGGCGACGGAGGCGAGGACGACCTCGTGGCGCTTGGTGAGCATGGGCAGCAGCGGGCGCAGCCCGTCCTCGACCGGGGCCGCGTCGAGGCCGGTGAGCAGCACGATCAGCGAGCGCTGGGGGGCCATCTTGAGTGCGGTGGCCACCAGCGAGCGCATGTCGGTCTCGTGCAGGGCGGGTTCCAGCCCGGCCATCGCGTTGGTGAAGGCGGGCAGGACCTCGTGGGCCGAGCTGCCGGCCACGGTGACGCGCTTGCGGGAGTCGTGGGCGAGCAGGTCGACCCGGTCGCCGGCCCGGGTGGCGAGGGCGGTGAGCAGCAGCGCGGCGTCGAGGGCGGCGTCGAGGCGGGGTGCGTCGCCGACCCGGCCGGCCGAGGTGCGGCCGGTGTCGAGGACGACGAGGATGTGCCGGTCGCGTTCGGGGCGCCAGGTGCGGACGGCGACGGTGTTCCGGCGGGCGCTGGCGCGCCAGTCGATGGAGCGGACGTCGTCGCCGGGCAGGTACTCGCGCAGGGAGTCGAACTCGGTGCCCTGGCCGCGGGTCAGCACCGAGGTGCGGCCGTCGAGTTCGCGCAGCCGGGCGAGCCGGGAGGGCAGGTGCTTGCGGCTGGCGAACGGGGGCAGTGCGCGGACCGTCCAGGGGACGAGGTGCGAGCCCTGGCGGCCGGCCAGGCCGAGCGGGCCGAGCGAGCGGACCGTCACCCGGTGGGCGTGGTGGTCGCCGCGGCGGGTGGGGGTGAGCACGGTGGTGATCCGGCGCCGTTCGCCGCCGGGGAGGGTCAGGGCGTGCCGGGAGGCGGCCTCGGCGGTGCCGGGGCGCCAGGCGGACGGGGCCCAGGCGTCGCGGACCAGGCCCCGGAGCAGTCGGCCGGACGGGTTGGTGACGGTCAGTTCGACCGTGGCGGGTTCGCCGAGCCGCACGGTGGTGTCGCCGCTCCGTCCGAGCCGCAGGCCGCGGACCGGGGCGGCGAGCACCAGGTCGACCGCGACGGCGACCAGCACCGCACCGGTGACCAGGCCGATCCCGGTCCAGGACGGCAGCAGCAGGCCCACGACGAGCGCGCCGAGTGCGGCGAGCAGGGCGGTTCGCCCGGTGAGGGCCATGCGGTGCGCTCCTTCGGAAGCCCGTGAGTCGGTAGCCCGTGGGCCGGTACCCCGTGGGGCCGGAAACGGGTGTGGTGCGGTGGGGTGCGGTGGGGTGTGCCCGGGTCAGCGGGGTGCGGGCGTCTGGGCGAGGACGGCCTGGATGACGGAGTCGGCGGTGACGCCCTCCATCTCGGCCTCGGCGCGCAGCGCGACCCGGTGCCGCAGGGTGGGCAGGGCGAGCGCCTTGACGTCGTCCGGGGTGACGTAGTCGCGGCCGGCCAGCCAGGCCCAGGCGCGGGAGGCGGCGAGCAGGGCGGTGGCGCCGCGCGGGGAGACGCCGATCGACAGCGACGGGGACTGCCGGGTGGCCCGGCAGAGGTCGACGATGTAGGCGAGGATCTCGGGGGAGACGGTCAGCTTGGCGATCTGCTCGCGGGCGGCGACCAGGTGCTCGGGCCCGGCGACCGGGCGGACGCCGGCCGCGCGGAGGTCCCGCGGGTCGAAGCCGGCGGCGTGCCGGGAGAGCACCTGGAACTCCTGGTCGCGGTCGGGCAGCGGCAGGATCAGCTTGAGCAGGAAGCGGTCCAGCTGGGCCTCGGGCAGCGGGTAGGTGCCCTCGTACTCGACCGGGTTCTGGGTCGCGGCGACCAGGAACGGGACGGGCAGGGCGCGCGCTTCGCCGTCCACCGTGACCTGGTGCTCCTCCATGGCCTCCAGCAGGGCGGCCTGGGTCTTCGGAGGGGTGCGGTTGATCTCGTCGGCGAGCAGCAGGTTGGTGAAGACCGGGCCGGGCTGGAAGGAGAACTCGGCGGTGCGGGCGTCGTAGACGAGCGAGCCGGTGACGTCGCCGGGCATCAGGTCGGGGGTGAACTGGATGCGCTTGGTCCCCAGGCTGAGCGCGGTGGACAGGGTGCGCACCAGCAGGGTCTTGGCGACGCCGGGGACGCCCTCCAGCAGTACGTGGCCGCCGCAGAGCAGGGCGACGACCAGGCCCGTGACGGCGGCGTCCTGGCCGACCACGGCCTTGCCGATCTCGGCGCGCAGGGCGGTCAGCGCGGTGCGCGGGTCGGTGGCGGGGGTAGCGGGTGCCGTGCCGGGGACGGAGCGGAGCTGGGCGGTTGCCTGGTCGGTCACGGGTTCCGTACCTGCCTTTCGAGGGCGTCGAGGTCGTCGGCGAGCCGCAGCAGTGCGGCGTCGTCGGTCGGGGGCGGGCCGTACAGCAGGGCCCGGACGTCCCCGGCGGGCCGGGCGGGAAGCCGGTCGGCCACGGCGACGCAGAGCGCGTCGGAGTCGGGTGCGCCGGCCCGGAGCGGGACGCCCAGGGCGGGGGCGAGGCGGTGGGCGGTGGCGCCGCGCAGCGCCTCGGCGGCGCGGCCGCGGGCCCTGGCACGCCGGTACAGGCGGGCGCGGCCCTCGGTGGTCTCGGCGGCGCGGACCACCACGGGCAGGTTCTCGCTGACCACCGGGCCGAGCCGGCGCCCGCGCCAGAGGGCGGCGAGCACGGCGGCGACGGCGAGCTGGTAGGCGGCCCAGTGCCAGCCGCTCGGCAGGAAGTCGCCGAAGGTCTTGGTGCGGGCGTCCTCGGGGAGCGGGGCGGAGTAGTCGGGCAGGTGCCAGGTGAGGCGGGGCTGCGAGCCGAGCAGGCCGAGGGCGAGGGAGGCGTCGCCGTCCTTGGTCAGTTCGCCGTTGTGCAGGAAGGTTCCGCTGCCGAGCACGATGACGTCGTGGTCGCCGTCGCCGGCCGGGAGGGCGACCAGCGGGTAGCCGTGGCCGCGGGAGTAGCAGCCCTCGCCGCGGCTGCCGCTGGTGTAGAGCATGCCGCCCTGCTGGGCGCTGCCGGCCCGGACGGCCTCGGTGAGCGAGCACTCGGCGGGGGTGGAGCGGACGGAGGCGTAGGCCGGTCCGCCCGCGTCGTCGGACAGCCGGATGCCGGGGGCGAGCGCGGTGAGCGCGGCCGGGCCGGGGGCGACCAGGACCAGCCGCCGGTGCCGGGCGGCGGCGACGGCGCGCAGCTGGGCGGGGTCGAGGAGGTCGGGTTCGGGCAGCACGAGGGTGTCCGGTCCGGCCGGGGTGGTGGTCGGGTCGGTGCTGAACTCGGCCTTGATGCCCTGGCGTTCGAGCAGGGCGACGACGGCGTGGGCGCCGTCGCGGTCGTACGAGCGCGGGTCCAGCGGCGGGTAGCGGCGGTCCTGGTCGAGGGCGGACACGGCGGCGGCGCCGATCAGCAGGGCGGCGAGGACGGCCAGGTACCAGCGGGCCCGGCGCCACAGGCCGCGCGTGGTGGGGGTGAGGCTGGTCGGGGCGCCGGGCGCCTCGGTGCCGGGCGGGGGCGTGGGGACGGTACCGGTCATGCCGCTCCTCCCGGGGTCGGGGCGGGGACGGCGGCACCGGCGGTGTCGGGCGCGAGGACCGGGCGGGTGCGCTCCAGGGTCCGGTCGAGCTCGTGCAGCAGCCGGTAGGCGTCCTGGTCGGCGGTGCGCTCGCCGTACGCGATGTCGTCGAAGGTCCGGGCGGCCGCGGCCAGTGCGGCGGCGTGCTCGGGCAGTGCCCGGCCGGCCTCGGTGGCGGCCTCGTCGGCGGTGCGGCCGGGGCGGATGTCGAGCAGGGTGCGCTCCTCCAGGCTGCGCACCAGGGCGCGCATCTGCTCGCGGACGGCTTCGGTCCAGCGTCCGGCGGCGGCGTGCCCGGCGGCGTCCGCCCGGTACTGGTCGGCGCTGCGCGGGCCCTCGGCGCCGTAGACGTCCGGGACGGTGCGGGCGGCGCGGCGGGGTGCGCCGAGGCGCCACCAGAGCGCGGCGCCGATCAGCACCGCGACGATCAGGAAGAGGATCAGTCCGGTGGTGCCGGTGGTGCCGTCGCCGGAGATGCTGTCGAGCGCTCTGGCGATGTGGTCGTAGATCCAGTCCGTGATCCGCTGCAGCACGGACGGGTCGTGCTTGTGGTACTCCGCGTCGAGCAGTTCGTCGCGGGCGGCCTCGCGCGCCGGGTCACGCGGCACGGTGACCGGTGCGCCGCCCGCGGCGAGCAGCCCTTCCCCCCAGTTCGGCATCCGGCTCAGCGCCTCGCTGACGTCGGGTCGCCCGGGCCGCCCCAGCCGGTGCCGCCGTGCTCGGGCAGGCCGGCCGCGCGGGCGAGCTCGATGTCCAGGGCCTCGCGGCGGATCCGCTGGTCGATGTAGACCAGCACGCCGACGGCGGCGATGAACGGGGTGGTGAAGGTGCCGGCGATGATCCCGGCGACCGCCAGCAGGAGCAGCATGGCGATGCCCTGGTCGGCGGCGTCGGGCAGGCCCTGGCGGCTGAGCTTCTCGAAGCCCAGCATCAGTCCGATGAGCTGGGCCGGGACCACGACGACCATCGCGACGACGAACGCCAGCACGTAGCCGAGCACGGTGATGCCGAGGACCCGCCACCAGGCGCCGCGGACCAGGCGCCGCGAGCGCGACAGCGCTGTCAGCACGCCCTGCTTCTCCAGCATCAGGGTCGGGGCGGCGAGGCTGAAGCGGATCCACAGCCAGGCGGCGACCGGCAGGGTCAGCAGACCGAGCAGGCTCAGCAGGCCGGTGACGGCGGCGGAGCCCTGGCCGGCGAGGCCGTACCCGACCATGGGCGCGAAGCCGAGCAGGACCACACCGGGGCCCAGCAGGGCGGTGAGCAGGGTCAGCCCGAGCAGCTGGAGCAGCCGGGGGCGGGCGTCGCGCCAGGCCTCCCCGGCGGTCACCGACCGGCCGAGGACGGCGCGGCTGACCACGATGGTGAGCAGCGCGGTGGCGAACACGTTGAGCAGCAGCTCCAGCGGCAGCCCGGCCAGCATCCGCAGGGTCTGGGTGGACTCGCCGGTCTTCCCCTTGACCAGCAGGTTGACCACGACGGAGCCGGCCTGGGAGAGCACAGCGAGGCCGAGCGAGAGCGCGAGCACGGTGCGCCAGTGCCGGCGGACGGTGGTGACGGCACCGTCCAGCAGTTCGCCGAAGCTCAGCGGGCGCAGCGGGATGACGCCCGGCTTGGGGCTCGCCGGGGCGCCCCAGCCGTACGGGCGGTGGCCGCCGGGAGGCTGCTGCCCCCACTGCTGGCCCCACTGCTGTCCCCACTGCTCTCCGGGCCGGGGGGCGCCGGCCGGGCCGGGGCGGTCCGCGGTGGCCTGTGGTGGTGCCGACGGCCCGGGCACGGCGGCGGGCGCGTCGGCCGGGGGCCGGGCGTCGTCGCGGGGCGGCTCGGACGAGCTGGGCGAGGCCCAGCCCGGGGTGTCGGTCATCACTGCTCCTCGGAGGGCGTCACGGGCGCGACTGCGAACGGATCTTCCGCCCGCGCGCAGCGCCCATCGTGCCATGGGGCCGGAAACCAGCCCCATGGCGATCCGGTTGCTGATCGGCAACGGTCCCCGGCGGCGGGTCGGGTGGTGGTCCGCAGCGGGTCCGGAGGGGGTCCGCGGTGGGTCCGGAGGCAGTCCGGGGGCGTTCCCGGCAGGCACATTCGCCCGGTATGGCCGGAATGCACCGGTGGGGGAGTTGGCCGTTCTGGAGCATTGGCACTGCTGTGCGGCAGGTCACAATCCGGTAATGAGAAGATGGACGCATGAAGGGACGCGTCCTCGTCGTTGATGACGACTCCGCACTGGCCGAGATGCTCGGCATCGTGCTGCGGGGTGAGGGTTTTGAGCCGTTTTTCGTCGCGGATGGGGACAGGGCGCTAGCTGCGTTCCGGGAGACCAAGCCGGACCTGGTCCTGCTGGACCTGATGCTGCCCGGTCGGGACGGCATCGACGTGTGCCGGCAGATCCGGGCGGAGTCGGGCATCCCGATCGTGATGCTGACCGCGAAGACCGACACGGTCGACGTGGTGGTGGGTCTGGAGTCCGGCGCCGACGACTACGTCACCAAGCCGTTCAAGCCCAAGGAGCTGGTGGCCCGGGTGCGTGCGCGGCTGCGCCGCGCCGAGGAGCCCACGCCCGAGCAGCTGACCATCGGCGACCTGGTGATCGACGTGGCCGGTCACTCGGTGAAGCGGGACGGCCGGGGCATCCCGCTGACCCCGCTGGAGTTCGACCTGCTGGTCGCGCTGGCCCGCAAGCCCTGGCAGGTGTTCACCCGCGAGGTGCTGCTGGAGCAGGTCTGGGGCTACCGCCACGCGGCGGACACCCGCCTGGTCAACGTCCATGTGCAGCGCCTGCGTTCCAAGATCGAGAAGGACCCGGAGCGCCCCGAGATCGTGGTGACCGTCCGCGGCGTCGGCTACAAGGCCGGACCCAGCTGACGTGACGGACCGGGCAGACGACACCCCGCCGGGCTCCGCGGCCGGCGGGGCCGGTGCCGTGCGCGGCGACGTGCTGAGTTCGACCACCCGCCGCCGGCGAGGCCCTTCCGCCGTGGTCGCGCTGGTGAAGCGTCAGCTGCGCCGCCCCGTGCACCGGGTGGCCACGCTCTACCGCCGGTCGATCCAGCTGCGCGTGGTCGCGGTGTCCCTGCTGGCGTCCATCGCGGTCGTCCTGGTGCTGGGTGTGGTCGTGGTGGCGCAGGTGCGCACCGGCCTGCTCGACACCAAGATGGACGCCGCCCGCGCGCAGGCCCGGATCGGCTTCCAGGTCGAGCAGAAGAAGATCGACGAGGCCCGGGACCAGAAGCTGCGGGGCACCGCCGACCCGACCGTCGACGAGACCGGCACCTGGCTGCTGCGGCAGGTCAACGACCTGGCGGGGAGCGGGCAGACCGTCTACTCGGTGATCGCCATGGCCCCCGGCACCGGCGCCGTCGTCCCCGACACCGCCGGCTTCGCGCCGCGCTACTCGGGCGACATCCAGCCGATCAGCATCCCGGACGCCCTGCGGGCCAAGCTCGCCTCCGAGCCCGGCCAGATGTTCGACCAGCCGACCCGGATCCACCGCTCGCCCGAGAGCGGCGGCAAGTCCGAGCCCGGGCTGGCCCTCGGCATGCAGTTCGTCGGTCCGGCCGCGGCCGGGAACAGCTACCAGATGTTCTACGTGTTCTCCTTCGGCCAGGAGACCGACACCCTCAACCTGGTCACCGGCACCCTGGCGACCGCCGGGGTGTTCGTGGTGATCCTCATGGGCGGCATCGCCTGGGTCGTGGTGCGCCAGGTGGTCACCCCGGTCCGGATGGCCGCCGGAATCTCCGAGCGGCTCGCCGACGGCCACCTGGAAGAGCGGATGAAGGTCACCGGGACGGACGACATCGCCCGCCTCGGCGAGTCCTTCAACCGGATGGCCAACGCCCTCCAGGCGCAGATCCGGCAGCTGGAGGAGCTGTCCCGGGTGCAGCGGCGGTTCGTCTCGGACGTCTCGCACGAGCTGCGCACCCCGCTGACCACGGTCCGGATGGCCGCCGACCTCATCTACGACAGCCGCGAGGACCTGGACCCGATGGCGGCCCGCTCGGCGGAGCTGCTCCAGGGCCAGCTGGACCGCTTCGAGTCGCTGCTCGCCGACCTGCTGGAGATCAGCCGCTTCGACGCCGGCGCCGCGATCCTGGACGCCGAGCCGGTCGACCTGCGCGAGATCGTCGCCCGGGTGGTCGAGGCCGCCGAGCCGCTCGCCGAGGCCAAGGGCAGCGCCGTGGTGATCCGCGGCGACGGCGAGCCGGTGCTGGCCGAGGTGGACTCCCGACGGATCGAGCGCATCCTGCGCAACCTGGTGGTCAACGCCCTGGAGCACGGCGAGGGCCGTGACGTGGTGGTCCGGCTGGGCTCCGCGGACGGCGCGGTCGCGGTCGGCGTGCGCGACTACGGCATCGGACTCAAGCCGGGCGAGGCGTCCCGGGTGTTCCACCGCTTCTGGCGGGCCGACCCGTCCCGGGTGCGGACCACCGGCGGCACCGGTCTCGGCCTGTCCATCGCCGTCGAGGACGCCCACCTGCACGGCGGCTGGCTGCAGGCCTGGGGCGAGCCCGGCGGCGGCTCGCACTTCCGGCTCACCCTGCCGCGCACCCGCGGCGGCGAGATCGCCCGGGCGCCGTTCCGGCTGGAGCCGGAGGACTCCCGCAACAACCGGGGCCTGGGCGCGCAGGGCACGCCGTACCGGCGGGCGATCAGCCCGTCCGGGGCGACGGCGACGGCCGCGGTCGAGGACCAGGCGGAGACGCCGGAGGCCGTGGGCAGCAGCCTCGGCAGCGGGCTCGGCGGGGTGCTGAACATCGGCCCCGGGCTGGGCCGGAGCCGACTGCCGGAGGGGCCGCGCGCGGACCCCTCGGGCGTGTGGACGGCCGCCGGGTACGGGGCCACCGGCGCTCAGGTCATGGTGGACCCGACGCCCGGACGGCCGTCGGTGGCACAGCGGACGGCGGAGCCGGACGTGACGGGCGGGACGACGGACGCGGAGGGGTCGCAGCGTGCGAGGGACGAGCAACAGGACTGAGCCGAGGCTCCTCGCGGCGGTCGGCACGCTGGTCGGCGCCCTGGTGGTGAGCGGCTGCGCGACCATGCCGGATTCCGGCGGCATCGCCCGGGTGGAGCTGCCCCAGGGGTCGGCCGACAAGAACCTGCAGGCCCGGGTCTATCCGGTGGCACCCGGCCGGGGCGCCAAGCCGCGCGAGCTGCTGACCGGGTTCCTGGACGCGGTGACCGCCGACGAGGGGTACGACACCGCGCGCAAGTACCTCACCGAGAGCGCCGCCGCGGAGTGGAAGCCCGAGGCGGAGATCCGGGTGCTCTCGTCCACGACCATCCCGGGCGGCCAGGACGTCACCGACGCGGACACCACGGTCTCGGTGCCGGTGAGCGGGCAGTTGGTCGCCACCGTCGACGAGAAGCACTCGTACCAGCTGGTCGCCGGGCAGAACAACGTCTCCTCCGACTTCACCTTCGTCCGGGAGAAGGACGAGTGGCGGATCGACAAGCTGCCGACCGGCGTGATCATGAACGAGACCAACTTCCGGAACAGCTTCCGGCAGGTCGCGCGGTTCTTCTACACCGCGCCCGACCCGTCGGCGGTGGCCTCCGGGAACGTCGGCCAAGAGGTGCTGGTCGCCGACCCGGTCTACCTGCGGCGCCGGATAGACCCGCTGGCCACGGCGGCCCAGGCGGTGGCCGACGGGCCCTCGACCTGGCTCTCGCCCGTGGTCCGGACGGCGTTCCCGAGCGGCGTCAGGGTCGAGCGGGTGACCATCGACGACGGCAGGGTCGCCCACCTGCAGATCGGGGGGGCCGACCTCGGCGAGCCGATGGCCTGCCGGCGGATGGCGACCCAGTTCTTCTACACCCTCGCCGACCAGGGCAAGGGCCAGGTCGAGCGGCTGGAGCTGAAGGGGCCGCACGGCTCCTGCACCGTCGGCCGCGGCGACGAACCGCCCACCGGCCCCGGTGCGCTGGCCGGGCCGACGCCCGGGAAGCAGTACTACCAGCGTGCCGACGGCGCCCTGGTGGCGACCGACGAGGGGGGCCCCGGCGATCCGGTCCGCGGCGTCCTCGGCAAGCCGCAGTCGAACACCAAGCCGCCGCTCGGTGCCGTCGCGGTCGGCCGCAGCGGCACCCAGGTCGCGGCGATCAGCGAGGACGGCCACCAGGTCTACTCGGTGCCGCTGTCGGACAGCGCGGTGACCATGGGCGAGCCGGTGCTCAGCTCGCCAGCCAAGGGCGGCGACAAGGAGGACGGCTTCGCCTCGCCCACTTGGGACGGCCGCGGCGACCTCTGGGTGGTGGACCGCAACAAGCAGGCCCCGCGGGTGGTGATGGTGCGCGGCGCCAAGTCGTACACCGTGCCGGTCGAGGGGCTGACCGGGCAGACCGTGCAGTCGCTGAAGATCTCCTCGGACGGCGTCCGGGTCGCCCTGGTGGCCAGGACCCCGGGCTCGGCCGTCCGCTCGCTGTGGTTCGGACTGGTGGTGCACGACGGCACCCCGCAGGCGCCGACCGTGAAGATCACCGGGCTGCGCCGGGCCGCGCCCACGCTCACCGACGTCGCCTCGGTGTCCTGGGCGGAGACCGACCAGCTGCTCGTGCTCGGCAAGGAGGCCGACCGGACCCAGCAGCTGTACTTCATCAGCACCGACGGCTCGCAGAGCACGGACACCCAGCTGCAGAGCGCCGAGAGCATGACGACCGTCGCGGCCTCGGAGTCCCGGGGGGACAGCCTGACCCAGGCGCCGCCGGTGCTCGCGATGGGCGAGGTCAAGCAGGCGGACGGCAAGCCGAGCGAGATCAAGGCCTTCCGCCTGGTCAACCACCAGTGGCGGGAAGCCTCGCTGATCGACAAGCCCCGGTCCTTCCTCTACGCGGGCTGACGGCGCGTCCGGGCGGGCCGACGGGCCTTCCCGGGGGCCCGCCGCGGGAGCTGACGCGCGAGCTGATGCGGCGGCGGTCAGCCGGCCGGGCGCGCGGTGGCCGCGACCGTGGCCCCGGCCCGGGCCGGCAGGCCGGCGTCGGCCAGCGCCCGGGCGGCCTCGGCGAGGCTGGCCCCGGTGGTCACCAGGTCGTCCACCAGTACCGGGTGACGGCCCGCGAGGCCCGTGGGCCCGGTCCGGGCGCGCGGCAGCACGGTCAGTGCTCCGCGCAGGTTGCGGCGCCGCTCGGCCGCGTTCAGCCCGGCCTGGTCGGCGACCGGCCGGGTGTGCCGCAGCAGCGGCGCGGCCCGGACGTCCAGGCCGGTCCGGCGCAGTGAGCGGGCGGCCGCCCCGGCCAGCCGCAGCGTCGGATCGTGCCCGCGGGCGCGGACGGCCGAGCGGGCCGAGGGCATCGGGACCAGCAGCAGCGGCGCGGCCCCGGCCCGTGCTCCCAGGGCTGAGCGCACCGCCCGTCCGAGGGCCTCGCCGAGCGGCCCGGCCAGCCGCAGCGCGCCCCGCTCCTTGTGGGCGAGCAGCAGTTGCCGGACCGCACCGGTGTACGGCGCGGCGGCGTGCGTCCAGGGCAGCAGGGTCGGGGCCGGCCGTGCGGTGGCCAGCAGGCGCCGGCAGGCCGGGCAGAGCTGGGTGCGCTCGCTGCCGCAGCCCGCGCAGTCCGCGGGCAGCAGGACGTCCAGCAGCCCGGCCAGTGCGTGACCGAACGGCCCTTGGGCGGTCGGCGGGCGGGTGGCGGAGGGGGACGACGGCACGGCTGCTCCTGGCGGTGGCAGGCACGGAGAGTCAGCACAGGATCCGCCGTATGGGGGGCGTTGTCCAGGTATTTACCCATACTTCACCCGCGAGAGGGTAGACAGGGTGGACCAGCTTGACCGCCCGACCGCAGTATCGGGTCATACCCTCCTCATCGCCTGGGGAGGCGGAAAACCCGTGTGAGGTGTTCGATAAGGCCCAGGGGGTTTCAACCGTCCCTGGTGGGGAGGAAGTGAGGTGAGGGCCAGTCGTTTCCCGCCGCTGGCGGCGGGGGCGGGGGGCCGGCAGTGGATGGGCTGGTCCAGCTGGGTCTCAGTCCGGTCCGGTAGCACCCGGATCGGCGTCAGCACGAGGGATCGGAGTTCTGCGTGGACATCGTCGTCAAGGGCCGCAAGACCGAGGTGCCCAAGAGGTTCCGCGAGCACGTGGCCGAGAAGCTGGAGAAGGTCCAGAAGTTCGACGCCAAGGCCATCAGCCTCGACGTCGAGGTGTCCAAGGAGCACAACCCGCGGCAGGCCGACCGCTCCGATCGGGTCGAGATCACTCTCCGCAGCCGCGGCCCCGTGATCCGGGCCGAAGCCGCCGCCGCCGACCCGTACGCGGCGCTCGACCTGGCCTCGGCGAAGCTCGACGCGCAGCTGCGCAAGTCCGCGGACCGGCGTCGGGTGCACAAGGGCGGCGCGAACGGCCGCACCCCGATCAGCGTCGCCGAGGCGACCGCGGCCCTGGCCGCGCTCCCGGCCACGACGGCGCCGGAGGGCGAGACGAACGGCGCCGTCCGCAAGACCATGATGGGATCCCTGGAAGTGGAGGGCGAAGGCCCGCTGGTGGTCCGGGAGAAGACGCACCCGGCCGCCCCCATGGCGTTGGACCAGGCGCTCTACGAGATGGAGCTGGTCGGCCACGACTTCTACCTCTTCGTGGAGAAGGACAGCGGCCTGCCGAGCGTGGTCTACCGCCGGCACGGTTACCACTACGGCGTCATCCACCTGCAGACCGACCTCGCGGCCGGGCCGGGCAGCGGGGCGGGCGGCGCGATCGGCGGGTCCGACGACGAGGACTGACCGTCCGAACGGTGATGGAGGGGTGACCCCGGCGGCCCTGGCCGCCGGGGTCACCGGCGTTCGGGCGCGTCCGCCGGTTCGGGGCGCCGGTGAAGGGGTCACCCGATGCGGGGGAATCGACACCGGAGGGTGACCGCAGCGGGTTCGGGGCGTGGAATGATTGGCGCACGACGACCCGCGAAGGGGGAGGAGCGGATGGGGGATCACTTCGGGCTGGGGCCCGGGTCCGGGCCAGGGCTGCCGTTGGGGGCGGAGGACGAGTCCGCGTACGAGCCGCGCCGGAGTGAGCCGATCCGCGTCCTGGTGGTGGACGACCACGCGCTGTTCCGCCGCGGGCTGGAGATCGTGCTCGCGGAGGAGCCGGACATCAAGGTCGTCGGCGAGGCGGGGGACGGTGCCGAGGCCGTGCTGAAGGCCGCCGACCTGCTGCCCGACATCATCCTCATGGACGTCCGGATGCCGCGCCGCAGCGGGATCGAGGCCTGTACGGCGATCAAGGACGTGGCGCCCAGCACCAAGATCATCATGCTGACGATAAGCGACGAGGAGGCCGACCTCTACGAGGCGATCAAGGCGGGGGCCACCGGCTACCTGCTCAAGGAGATCTCCACCGACGAGGTCGCCACCGCGATCCGCGCGGTCGCCGACGGGCAGTCGCAGATCAGCCCCTCGATGGCGTCCAAGCTGCTCACCGAGTTCAAGTCGATGATCCAGCGCCGCTCGGACGACCGGGACCTGGTGCCCGCGCCCCGGCTCACCGACCGGGAGCTGGAGGTGCTCAAGCTGGTGGCGACCGGGATGAACAACCGGGAGATCGCCAAGGAGCTGTTCATCAGCGAGAACACCGTGAAGAACCACGTGCGCAACATCCTGGAGAAGCTCCAGCTGCACTCCAGGATGGAGGCCGTGGTGTACGCGATGCGGGAGAAGATCCTCGAAATAGGGTGAGCCGGGCGGGACTCAGCGGTCCGTCAGCAGTTTCTCCAGGGTCGGGCGCAGCCGCTCGTCGTGCAGCGTCCCGACCCGCACCCCGTCGCAGCCGACCCAGTCGGCCGCCTCGCGCAGCGCCGTCGCCAGGGCCTCGACGTGCCGGGCACCGCCGCCGTCCAGCGAGATCTGCCGGGCGACCAGGGTGCGCCCCTCGCGGGCCGGGTCGACCCGGCCGACCAGCCGGCCGCCGGTCAGCAGCGGCATCGCGAAGTAGCCGTGCACCCGCTTGTGCTTGGGCGTGTACGCCTCCAGTCGGTGCGTCATGCCGAAGATCCGCTCGGTGCGGGCGCGGTCCCAGACCAGTGAGTCGAACGGCGAGAGCAGCGTGGTGCGGTGGCGCCCGCGCGGGGCGGTGGCGAGGGCGGCCGGGTCGGCCCAGGCCGGGGCCGGGGCGCCGTCCGGGCCCCAGCCGGCCACCTCGACCGGGACGAGCCCGCTGTCGGCGAGCACTGGGTCCAACTGCTCGGCGCGCAGCCGGTGGTAGTCCAGCAGATCGGCCCGGGTGGCCACGCCGAGCGCGGCGCCGGCCTGGCCGACCAGGGTGCGCAGGCAGTCCTCGTCCGACCGGTCCTGTCCGAACAGCTCGGCCGGGACGGCCTGTTCGGCCAGCGCGTAGACCCGCTTCCAGCTCCGGCGCTCGGTGCAGACCACGTCCCCGAAGGCCAGCGCCCGCTCGACCGCGATCTTGGTGTCGGACCAGTCCCACCACTCGGCGGTCCGCTTGGCGCCGCCCAGCTCGGTGGAGGTCAACGGCCCCTCGGCGCGCAGCTTGTCGAGCACGGCGCGGTAGGTCTCGGGCGCGACCTGGTGGCCCCAGAGGTGGCCGCGGTCGCGGTAGCGGCGGCGCCGGAAGGCGAACAGCGGCCACTCCTCGACCGGCAGGACGCAGGCCGCGTGCGACCAGTACTCGAAGCTCGTGCCGCCGCCCCAGTAGGCCGCCTCGACGGCCGGGCGGCCGACCGCGCCGAGCCGGGCGTACGGCACCAGCTCGTGCGAGCGGGCGAGCACCGAGATGGTGTCCAGCTGGACGGCGCCCAGGTGCCGCAGCACTCCGCGCACCCCGCCGCGGCGGTCCGGCGCGCCCAGCAGGCCCTGGGCGCGCAGGGCGATCCGGCGGGCGTCGTCCGCGCTGAGGACGGTGACGGGGGCGGGGCGGGCGTCGGCGGCGGTCATGCCGGGGAGCGTAGCCCCGGGCACCGACAGTGCGGGCCGGGGGCGGGGTGCGGACCGCAGCGGCCCGCGGGCCCGGGCCGGCCCCGAGGCCTCAGGCCAGGTCGGAGGGCAGCAGGGAGGCGATCCAGGCGTCGTGGAAGACGCCGCGCTGCTCGGCGTACGAGCGCAGGGTGCCCTCGAAGCGGTAGCCGGCCTTCGCGGCGACCGCGCGGGAGCCCTCGTTGCCGACATAGGCCTGCCACTCCAGGCGGCGCAGGCCGAGCTCGCGCAGGCCGAAGAGGGAGACGGCGCGGGCGGCCTCGGTGGTGTAGCCGCGGCCGCGGAACTCCTTCACGGCCCACCAGCCGATCTCGGCGGAGCCCGGGTCGTGGGCGCGCAGGACGAGCCCCTGGGACCCGACCAGGGCGCCGGACTCGCGCTCGAACACGCACCAGATCCGGTTCGCTCCGGTGCGCCAGCCCTCGATGGCGAGATCGCGCACGAAGAACTCCGCGTCCTCGCGCCGGTACGGAGACGGAACGACCGTCCAGCGCTGGATCTCCGGATCCTGGCACGCCGCGAAGACGGCGTCGACGTCGGATTCCTGCGGGGCGCGCAGGACGAGCCGCTCGGTGGTCAGGACGACCGGTTCGGTGCTGGTTTCTTCCATGAACGGATTATTTCGCCGGGTGAGGCGGCCGGGCATCCGAATATCCCGCCGGTCCGCCCGCCCGGCAGGAGGCCGATTCCGGGGCTCGCCGACCGTTTTGCCCCGGTGGGCGGTGCTATCGGGCCATGTGCCCGCGGGGGTGACACGGGAATACCGTGCTGACGCACCTCCCGGGGGGTTGGACTCCTCGCATACGATGGCCCGTGCGGTGGGGTGACCCGCCGTGCAGTCGTCCAGTGCCAATACAGGCAAGGAGCCCGCTCACGTGTCCGTCTTCGACAAGATCCTGCGCGCCGGCGAGGGCAAGATCCTTCGCAAGCTGCAGCGGATTGCTGCCCAGGTCAACTCCATCGAAGAGGACTTCGTCAACCTCACCGACGCCGAGCTGCGCGCACTGACCGACGAGTACAAGCAGCGGCTTGTCGACGGCGAGAGCCTGGACGACATCCTCCCCGAGGCGTTCGCCACCGTCCGCGAGGCCGCCAAGCGCGTGCTCGGCCAGCGGCACTACGACGTCCAGCTGATGGGCGGCGCCGCCCTGCACTACGGGTACGTCGCCGAGATGCGCACCGGTGAGGGCAAGACCCTCGTCGGCACCCTGCCCGCGTACCTGAACGCGCTGACCGGCAAGGGCGTCCACCTGATCACGGTCAACGACTACCTCGCCGAGCGCGACTCGGAGTGGATGGGGCGGGTGCACCGCTTCCTCGGCCTCGAGGTCGGCGTGATCCTGGGCAGCATGACGCCCGTCGAGCGCAAGCGCCAGTACGGGATGGACATCACGTACGGCACGAACAACGAGTTCGGCTTCGACTACCTGCGCGACAACATGGCCTGGTCGCAGGACGAACTCGTCCAGCGCGGCCACTACTTCGCGGTCGTCGACGAGGTCGACTCGATCCTGATCGACGAGGCCCGCACCCCGCTGATCATCTCCGGCCCGGCCGACCAGGCGACCAAGTGGTACGCCGACTTCGCCAAGCTGGTGCAGCGCCTGAAGATCGACCGCGACTACGAGGTCGACGAGAAGAAGCGCACCGTCGGCATCCTGGAGGACGGTGTCAGCCGGGTCGAGGACTACCTGGGCATCGACAACCTCTACGAGTCGGTGAACACCCCGCTGGTCGGCTTCCTGAACAACGCCATCAAGGCGAAGGAGCTGTACAAGCGGGACAAGGACTACGTCGTGATGAACGGCGAGGTCATGATCGTCGACGAGCACACCGGCCGCATCCTGGCCGGCCGCCGCTACAACGAGGGCATGCACCAGGCGATCGAGGCCAAGGAGGGGGTGGAGGTCCAGAACGAGAACCAGACCCTGGCCACCATCACCCTGCAGAACTTCTTCCGCCTGTACGACAAGCTCGCGGGCATGACCGGTACCGGCACCACCGAGGCCGCCGAGTTCCACCAGATCTACAAGCTCGGCGTGGTGCCGATCCCGACCAACAAGACGCCGCTGCGCATCGACCAGCCCGACCTGATCTACAAGTCGGAGCCGGCCAAGTTCGCCGCCGTGGTCGAGGACATCGCCGAGAAGCACGAGAAGGGCCAGCCGGTGCTGGTCGGCACCGTGTCGGTCGAGAAGTCCGAGTACCTGTCGCAGGAGCTGCGCAAGCGCGGCATCCCGCACGAGGTGCTGAACGCCAAGCACCACGAGCGCGAGGCGCAGATCGTCGCGCAGGCCGGCCGCAAGGGCGCCGTCACCGTCGCCACCAACATGGCCGGCCGTGGTACCGACATCATGCTCGGCGGCAACTCCGACCACCTCGCGGCGGCCGAGCTGGCGCAGCGCGGGCTGACCCCGACGGACACCCCGGACGAGTACGAGGCCGCCTTCCCGGCCGCACTGGAGAAGGCCAAGGCCTCGGTCAAGGCCGAGCAGGACGAGGTCAAGGAGGCCGGTGGCCTCTACGTCCTCGGCACCGAGCGGCACGAGTCCCGCCGGATCGACAACCAGCTGCGCGGCCGCTCCGGCCGTCAGGGCGACCCGGGCGAGTCCCGCTTCTACCTGTCGCTGGGCGACGACCTGATGCGCCTGTTCAAGGCCGGCATGGTCGAGCGCGTGCTCTCGATGGCCAACGTCCCGGAGGACGTGCCGATCGAGTCCAAGATGGTCACCCGCGCCATCGCCTCCGCGCAGACCCAGGTCGAGCAGCAGAACTTCGAGATCCGCAAGAACGTCCTCAAGTACGACGAGGTGCTCAACCGCCAGCGCGAGGTCATCTACGGCGAGCGCCGCCGGGTGCTGGAGGGCGAGGACCTCCAGGAGCAGGTCGGCCACTTCATGGACGACACCGTCGAGGCGTACGTCCGGGCGGCCACCGGTGAGGGCTTCGAGGACGACTGGGACCTGGAGAAGCTCTGGACCGCGCTCAAGCAGCTCTACCCGGTCACCCTGGACCTGGAGGAGCTGGAGGAGGAGGCCGGCGGCCAGGCCGGTCTGACCCCCGAGCTCCTGATCAAGTCCATCCAGGAGGACATCCAGGGCCAGTACGGCGCCCGCGAGGACCAGCTGGGCGCTGAGATCATGCGCGAGCTGGAGCGCCGGGTCGTGCTGTCGGTGCTGGACCGCCGCTGGCGCGAGCACCTCTACGAGATGGACTACCTCCAGGAGGGCATCGGCCTGCGGGCCATGGCGCAGCGCGACCCGCTGATCGAGTACCAGCGCGAGGGCTTCGACATGTTCACCGCGATGATGGAGGGCATCAAGGAGGAGTCCGTCGGCTACCTGTTCAACCTGGAGGTCCAGGTCGAGCAGCAGGTCGAGGAGGTCCCGGTCGAGGACGCCCAGGTGGTGCTCGACAAGCTGGAGAAGGACGCCGCCCGCCCGGAGATCAAGGCCAAGGGCCTGGAGGCCCCGAAGCCGCAGCGGCTGCACTACACGGCCCCGTCGGACGAGGTCGGCGGCGGTGTCATCGAGGGCGACTTCGAGGACCTCGCGCCGGAGGACGAGGGCGACGGGCTGACCCGCGCCGAGCGCCGCAAGGCCGCGAAGTCGGCCAAGGGCCGTCGCCGCAAGGGCTGAGCCGGCCGCCGGACACCAGCCAGGACGCCACGCAGGGCGCCGTTCCCGGACCGGGACGGCGCCCTGCGCCGTCGTGTACCGCCGGGGGTGCGGCGGGGCGCTCACCGGGCCTCCACGGCGGTGCACTGCCACTGCCCGGCCGGGCCGCGCTGCTCCAGCCGGAAGGCCACCACGTGGTGGCGCCGGCCGAGGTCGACCCGCACGCAGGCCTCGACCGCGTCCGGGGCGGGCGAGCGGTCGTGCACCGGGCCGAGCCGGGGCCGGTCGGCGGGGCCGCCGCGGCGCAGCGCTCCGGCCCGGACCAGCGAGGCGAGCTGTCCGTAGCCGGCCAGGCTGGTGTGCCGCATCAGCTGGCCGGAGGGCCGTGCGCCGGTGAGCACCTCGACCAGCCGGTGGGCGAAGCGGGCGGCCAGCGCCCCGGAGTCGGGCCCGGGGGAGTCGGGTCCGGGGGAGGTGGTGCAGGCGGCGCGCGGGTGGCGCGGCCGGCGGCCGGCCGGGTCGCAGCCGCCGGTGTCGCGCGGACGGCGGTGCGGGTGGGCGGTGGGACGGGCGGTGAACCGGACGGTCACGGCGTGGCTCCTCGGCTGGGTGGTGCGGGTACGGACGGGTCCAGGCTGGAGGCGTCCGGCATGGGGTGGCAACGGGTTTCCGGGATGCCCGGGGCAGGCTTCGAAGTTCACCTATCCGGGGGAACCAGCCAGTGCGGCGACGGGCCGCACGGGCCCGTCGGCGGCGCCCGGTTGACGTGCGGGGACGGACCGTACGGCCCGAAAGGGGACGTTGCGACTGGGCGGACCGGGTGGCGGCGCGCGGCCGCCGCGTTGCGCCGTACCGGCCCGGAGCGCACCATCGGAGCCTGACCGGGAGCGGACGGCCGGGCTCCCACGACGAGGGGCGGCCGGTATGGCGACACGGGTGGTTGCGGCGTCGGCCGCGGGCACCGCTCCGCCCGCCGCGGGCGGTCCCCGGCGCGGCCTGGTGCTGGGCGGCGGCGGGATGCTCGGCGCGGCGTGGACGGTCGGTGCGCTGTGCGCCGTCGAGGAGGCCACCGGGCGGCAGCCGGGCGAGGCCGACGTCCTGCTCGGCACCTCGGCGGGCGCGATCCTCGCCGCGATGCTGGCCGGCGGCGTCCGCCCCGAGCACCTGCGCGACCACCAGCGCGGCCTGCCGATCACCGAGGGCCCGCTGGCCGGGGTGGCCTTCGACTACGACACCGCCGTCGGCGGCGCGCTGCCGCCCCGCCCGCGGGCCGGCATCGGCTCGCCGGGGCTGCTGCGCGACGCCGTCCGGCACCCGCGCGAGTACCCGCTGCTGACCATGGTCTCGGCGCTCGCACCGCACGGCCGGGGCTCGCTGGCGCCGGTCGGCGAGCTGGTGCGCGGCCTGCTCGGCGACACCGGCCTGCTCGGCGACACCGGACCGCTCGGCGGCGGTGGACCGGCCGGCGACGACGGCCGGCCGGAGCCCGGCGGCGGGGGATCGCCGCTGCGGGTGGTGGCCGTGGACTACCGCAGCGGCCGCCGGGTCGTCTTCGGCGACCCGGGCGCCCCGGCCGTCCCGGTGCCCGACGCCGTGATGGCCTCCTGCGCGATCCCCGGCTGGTTCGTGCCGGTGCGGCTGGACGGCTCGGCGTACGTGGACGGCGGCTGCTGGTCCGCCACCAACGCCGACCTGATGCTCGGCCGGGGGCTGGACGAGGTGTACGTGCTCGCCCCGATGGCGCTGCGGCTGGACCCCCGGCCGGGGCGGGCCGGGCGGCGGGGCGGGCTCGCGTCCGGCCGCGACACCCTGGCCGCCCTGCGCGAGTGGCGCGCCCGGGAGCGCCCCCGCGGCGTGCTCGCCCAGCTGGTGAGCCGCTACCGCCACGCCGTCACCCGGCAGCTGCTGCGCGAGGCCGCGCTGCTGCGGGCCGAGGGCGTCCGGGTGCTGCTGCTCGCGCCGACCCCGGCGGACCTCGCGGCGATGGGCCCGAACATGATGGACCCGGCCCGCCGCGGCGAGGTCCTGGAGAGCGCCCTGCGCACCGGCCGGGAGGCGCTGCGGCCCCGGCGGTGACGGCCCGGCCCGGGACCAGAGGCGATCACGGGCCGTCCGGCGGCGCCTATTCTTGGGGCGCTGGAGTCTTGGGGCACCGGAGAATCCGTGCCGCTGGACGAACCCCGCTGGACGAACCCTGCTGGACGAACCGGAGAGTGCCACCGATGCGCGTGTACGTGCCCACCACCCTGACCGGCCTGGCGGCGGCGCGCGAGGGCGGCGCCCTGGATCAGTCCGCCGCGTACGCCGTGACGCCCGCGCTGCGCGAGTGGTACGTGAGCGACGACCTGGAGGAGCTGGAGTACGCGGCGCTGAACCGGGCCGCGCAGTCCTCGCTGCGGCTGCTGGCCGCCGACCCGCAGGCGCCGTGCCGCCGGGTGGTGGTGGCGCTGGACGTGGCCGACGCGTCGGTGCGGCCCTTCCCCGGGGACGAGTACCAGGACCAGGCCTCGCTCGGCCGGGTGGTGCTGGCCGGCCCGGTGCGGCTGGCCAAGGCGGCCGCGGTGCACGCCGACGTGGCCGACGACGAGGTGGTCACGGACGTGGCGGCGGCGGTGGCGGCGGTGGCCGCGGCCGACGCGGGCGACCAGGACGCCCAGTTCACCGTGGACGGCGCGGAGGACCACGACCTGCTCTGGTACGCGACCCAGGAGATCCCCGCCCTGCTCGCGTGAGGTCCGTCCTTCCGGCGGGTCACCCGGTCGGGTTACCGTTTCACCCTGTGCGCACTCACATCGTTTGGGACTGGAACGGCACGCTCTTCCACGACATGGAGGCGGTGCTCGGGGCGAGCAATGCCGCGTTCGCGACCGTCGGCATCGAGCCGATGAGCCTCCAGGAGTACCGCGAGCAGTACGAGATCCCGATCCCCCGCTTCTACCAGCGCCTGCTCGGCCGGATGCCCTCCACGCAGGAGTGGCTGAGGCTCGACGACGCGTTCCACGACCGCTACCGGGAGCTCAGCTCCTCCTGCGGGCTGACCGAGGGCGTGCGCGAGCTGATGGACGGCTGGCGGTCGGCCGGGAACAGCCAGTCGCTGCTGTCGATGTACGAGCACGACGCGCTGCTGCCGCTGGTCGACACCTTCGGCCTGACCGGCGGCTTCCTGCGGGTGGACGGCCGCAGCGGCCCGTCCGGCGGCCAGAAGGCGGAGCACCTGACCCGGCACCTGGCCGCGCTCGGCGAGCGGGTGGACCCGGCCCGTACGGTGCTGATCGGCGACGCCGCGGACGACGCCGTGGCGGCGCTCGGCGCGGGCGCCCACGCGGTGCTCTACACCGGCGGTTCGCACACCCGGGAGAAGCTGGAGCCGGTCGGCGTCCCGGTGGTGGACAGTCTGGCCGAGGCGGTCGAGCTGGCCGGCCGGATCGCGGGCTGAACCCCGGGCCCTTCCGTCCCGGGCCGGACCGCGGGCCCTCCCGCCGTCCCGGGCCGGACCGCGGGCCGCCGGAAGTGGCGGGCGCCACGTCCGCCGTCCGCGTGTCTGAACGGGCGGATCGCGCCCCGGCTGGTCAGGCTGGTGTCACACCCGACCAGCCGCCAGGACGGAGCCACCATGCCCATCGACGCAGTCACCGAGGTCCCGGTGCCGGTCAACGAGCCGGTGCACGCGTACGCGCCCGGCAGCCCGGAGCGGGGCCGGCTGGTCCAGCGGCTGGACGAGCTGGCCGCCGAGCAGGTCCCGCTGCCGATGACCATCGGCGGCGAGCAGCGCTTCGGCGGCGGCGAGCGGATCGAGGTCGTCCAGCCGCACCACCACGCCGCCAAGCTGGGTGTGCTCGGCAACGCCACCCGGGAGGACGCCCGGGCGGCGGTGGACGCGGCGCTGGCCGCCGGGCGGCAGTGGCGCTCGCTCTCCTTCGACGACCGCGCGGCGGTCTTCCTGCGTGCCGCCGACCTGCTCGCCGGCCCCTGGCGGGAGACGCTCAACGCGGCCACCATGCTCGGCCAGTCCAAGACCGCTCAGCAGGCGGAGATCGACTCCGCCTGCGAGCTGATCGACTTCTGGCGGTTCAACGTCCACTTCGCCCGGCAGATCCTGGCCGACCAGCCGGCCTCCTCGCCCGGCGTGTGGAACCGCACCGACCACCGCCCGCTGGAAGGTTTCGTCTACGCGGTCACCCCGTTCAACTTCACCGCGATCGCCGGCAACCTGCCCACCGCCCCGGCGCTGCTGGGCAACACCGTGGTCTGGAAGCCCGCGCCGACCCAGACCCTGGCCGCCCACCACCTGATGCGGCTGCTGGAGGCGGCCGGCCTGCCGCCCGGGGTGATCAACCTGGTGACCGGCGACGGCCTCCAGGTCTCCCCGGTGGCGCTGGCCGACCCGGCGCTCGCCGGGCTGCACTTCACCGGCTCCACCGCCACCTTCCAGTACCTGTGGCAGACCATCGGCGCCAACATCGGCGGCTACCGCACGTACCCGAGGATCGTCGGCGAGACCGGCGGCAAGGACTTCCTGCTGGCCCACCGCTCGGCGGACCCGGAGATCCTGAGGACCGCGCTGATCCGCGGCGCCTTCGAGTACCAGGGCCAGAAGTGCTCGGCGCTCTCCCGCGCCTACCTGCCGCGCAGCCTCTGGCAGCGGATCAAGGACGACTTCCTGGCCGAGGTGGACGCGCTCGCGGTGGGCGACGTGACCGACCTGTCCAATTTCATGGGCGCCCTCATCGACCGGCGCGCCTTCGAGCGGAACCGGGACGCCATCGACCGGGCGAAGGCCGATCCGACGATCGAACTGGCGGCCGGCGGACAGTACGACGACGCGATCGGATGGTTCGTCCGGCCGACCGTGCTGGTCTCCTCCGACCACCGGGGCGAGATCTTCCGGACCGAGTACTTCGGCCCGATCCTCGCCGTCCACGTCTACGAGGACTCCCGCTGGGACGACGTGCTCCGCCGGGTCGACGACGGCGCTCCGTACGGCCTGACCGGCTCGGTGATCGCGCAGGATCGTTACGCCATCGCCCAGGCCGTCGAGGAGCTGCGCTTCACGGCCGGCAACTTCTACATCAACGACAAGCCCACCGGAGCCGTCGTCGGCCAGCAGCCCTTCGGCGGCGGCCGGGCCTCGGGCACCAACGACAAGGCGGGGGCCGCGCAGAACCTGCTCCGCTGGACCTCCGCACGGTCGATCAAGGAGTCCTTCGTCCCGCCGACGCACCACGGCTACCCGCACATGGGCTGAGAGTGAACACCGGACTCCGGTTTGGACATGCTGTCCAGGACGGACCCGACTTCCTGCGGGTTTGCGCCTACCTGTCCCTGTGCACCTTCGATTGATCCGGTTAGGCTGGCTGGCGTCGTCGGGTGGCTGCAGGACGAATGAGTCGTCCTACCCGCTGGGAGGACGTTTCATGCGTGCCATGAGCCCCTTTCAGTCGGATGGTGCGGCAGGATTGCGGTGACCCGTCGGTGTACATCCACACACCACCGAGTCACGCAACGGCGCGCGACAGGAGCCAAGAAGTCATGCAGACCAAGCTGGACGCAGCCAAGGCCGAACTGCTCAAGAAGGCAGCCGCAGCCGCTGAGAACAGCCAGGTGGGGGGAGCGGCGCCGGGGGAGGGTCTGAGCAATGGCGCTCTGACCGCGTACCTGCACCACTACTACCTTCACACCGCGCCCGAGGACCTGGTCGACCGCGACCCGGTCGACGTCTACGGCGCGGCAGCCTCCCACTACCGGCTGGGCCTCAAGCGCCCGCAGGGCACCGCCGAGGTGCGGGTCCACACCCCCTCGGTCGAGGAGAACGGCTGGTCCTGCGGCCACACCGTGGTCGAGGTCGTCACCGACGACATGCCCTTCCTGGTCGACTCCGTCACCAACGAGCTGTCCCGCCAGGACCGCGCGATCCACATCGTGATCCACCCCCAGCTGGTCGTCCGCCGTGACATCACCGGCAAGCTGCTGGAGATCCTGGACGTCGACGCCTGCTCCCGCAGCCAGGCCGCCGGCACCGACTGGCCGGCCGACGCGACCGTCGAGTCGTGGATGCACATCGAGGTCGACCGCGAGACCGACCGCGAGGACCTGCGCTCCATCGAGGCCGACCTGCGCCGCGTGCTCGGCGACGTCCGCGAGGTCGTCGAGGACTGGGGCAAGATGCGCGAGAGCGCGCTGCGCCTGGCCGACGAGCTGGCCGAGCAGCCCCCGGCCGGCCTGCCCGAGCAGGAGGTCGGCGAGGCCTGGGAGCTGATGCGCTGGCTCGCCGACGACCACTTCACCTTCCTCGGCTACCGCGAGTACGACCTGGTCGAGCACGAGGGCGAGGAGGTCCTCAAGGCCGTCGCCGGGACCGGCCTCGGCATCCTGCGCGCCGACCCGCACAGCCACGACGACGCCCACCACGCGGTCAGCGAGGCCTTCGGCCGGCTCTCCGCGCCGGTGCGGGCGAAGGCCCACGAGAAGAAGCTCCTCGTCCTGACCAAGGCCAACAGCCGGGCCACCGTGCACCGCCCGTCCTACCTGGACTACGTCGGCGTGAAGAAGTTCAACGCCGCCGGCGAGCCGATCGGCGAGCGCCGCTTCCTCGGTCTGTTCTCCTCCGCCGCCTACACCGAGTCGGTCACCCGCATCCCGGTCGTGCGCCGCAAGGTCCAGGAGGTGCTGGAGGAGTCCGGCTTCTCCAGCGAGAGCCACGACGGCCGCGACCTGCTCCAGATCATGGAGACCTTCCCGCGGGACGAGATCTTCCAGACCCCGGCCTCCGAGCTGCTCTCCATCGCGACGAGCGTGCTCTACCTCCAGGAGCGCCGCAAGCTGCGGCTGTTCCTGCGCCAGGACGAGTACGGGCGCTACTTCTCGGCGTTCATCTACCTGCCGCGCGACCGCTACACCACGCGCATCCGGCTGCTGATCACCGACATCCTCAAGGAGGAGCTGAACGGCGCCACCATCGACTACACGGTGTACGCCACCGAGTCGGTGCTGACCCGCCTGCACTTCGTGGTCCGGGTCGCCCCGGGCACCGAGCTGCCGCACCTCTCCGACACGGACATCGAGCGGATCGAGAACCGGCTGGCCGAGGCCGCCCGGTTCTGGATGGACGGCTTCCACGACCAGCTGCACACCGAGCTGGGCGAGGAGAAGGCGGCCGAACTCGGCCACAAGTACGCCAACGCCTTCCCCGACGGCTACCGCGCCGACTTCCCGCCGCGCACCGCCGTCGCCGACATCAAGCAGATCGAGTCGCTGCACGGCGAGGGCGACTTCCGCCTCAACCTGTACCAGCCGGTCGGCGCCGGCGACGACGAGCGCCGCTTCAAGATCTACCGGGTCGGCGGCCCGATCTCGCTCACCGAGGTCCTGCCGGTGCTCCAGCGCCTGGGCGTCGAGGTGCTGGACGAGCACCCGTACGCGCTGCGCCGCTCCGACGGCACCACCGCGTGGGTCTACGACTTCGGCCTGAAGCTGCGCGAGGCCACCGAGCTCACCGACGAGGCCCGCGAGCGCTTCCAGGAGACCTTCGCCGCCACCTGGACCGGCAAGGCCGAGAACGACGGCTTCAACGAGCTGGTGCTGATCGCCGGGCTGACCTGGCGCCAGGCGATGATGCTGCGCACGTACGCCAAGTACCTGCGCCAGGCGGGCTCCACGTTCTCCCAGGACTACATGGAGGACGCGCTCCGCAACAACACCCACACCACCCGCCTGCTGGTCAACCTGTTCGAGGCCCGGCTGAGCCCGAGCCACCGTTCGGGCGCCCTGGAGCTGACCGAGGGCATCCTGGAGGAGCTGTCCGGCGCGCTCGACGAGGTCGTCTCGCTGGACGAGGACCGCATCCTGCGCTCCTTCCTGAACCTCATCAGGGCCACCCTGCGGACCAACTTCTTCCAGCGCACCGCCTCCGGCGAGTGGCACTCCTACGTGTCGATGAAGTTCGACCCGAAGGCCATCCCGGACCTGCCGGCCCCGCGCCCGGCGTTCGAGATCTGGGTCTACTCGCCGCAGGTCGAGGGCGTCCACCTGCGCTTCGGCAAGGTCGCCCGCGGCGGCCTGCGCTGGTCCGACCGGCGCGAGGACTTCCGCACCGAGATCCTGGGCCTGGTCAAGGCGCAGATGGTCAAGAACACCGTCATCGTCCCGGTCGGCGCCAAGGGCGGCTTCGTCGCCAAGCAGCTGCCGGACCCGACGGTCGACCGCGACGCCTGGCTGGCCGAGGGCGTCTCCTCGTACAAGACCTTCATCTCGGCGCTGCTCGACATCACCGACAACCTGGTCGGCGGCGAGGTCGTGCACCCGGCCGACGTGGTCCGCCACGACGAGGACGACACCTACCTGGTCGTCGCCGCCGACAAGGGCACCGCGACCTTCTCGGACATCGCCAACGGCGTCGCCGAGTCCTACGGCTTCTGGCTGGGCGACGCGTTCGCCTCCGGCGGCTCGGCCGGCTACGACCACAAGGGCATGGGCATCACCGCCCGCGGCGCCTGGGAGTCGGTCAAGCGCAACTTCCGCGAGCTCGGCGTCGACACCCAGACCGAGGACTTCACCGTCATCGGCATCGGCGACATGTCCGGCGACGTCTTCGGCAACGGCATGCTGCTCAGCGAGCACATCCGCCTGGTCGCCGCCTTCGACCACCGCCACATCTTCCTGGACCCGAACCCGGACGCGGCCTCCTCGTACGCCGAGCGCCGCCGGCTGTTCGAGCTGCCGCGCAGCTCCTGGGACGACTACGACAAGTCGCTGATCTCGGCCGGCGGCGGGGTGTACCCCCGGTCGGCCAAGGCGATCCAGCTGACCCCGCAGGTCCGGGCCGCGCTCGGCGTCGAGGCGGCCAAGCTGACCCCGGCCGAGCTGATGCGGGCGGTCCTCCAGGCCCCGGTCGACCTGTTCTGGAACGGCGGCATCGGCACCTACGTCAAGGCCTCCACCGAGACCAACGCCGAGGTCGGCGACAAGTCCAACGACGCCATCCGGGTCAACGGCGAGCAGGTCCGCGCCCGGGTCATCGGCGAGGGCGGCAACCTCGGCTGCACCCAGCTCGGCCGGATCGAGTACGCGGCCACCGGCGGCCCGGAGGGCACCGGCGGCTGGATCGACACCGACGCGATCGACAACTCCGCCGGTGTGGACACCTCGGACCACGAGGTCAACATCAAGATCCTGCTCAACCAGGTCGTCGCCGAGGGCGACATGACGGTCAAGCAGCGCAACGTCCTGCTGGCCGAGATGACCGACGAGGTCGGCCACCTGGTGCTGCGCAACAACTACGCGCAGAACGTTGTGCTGGCCAACGCCGTCGCCCAGGCGCACAGCATGGTCAACGTGCACGCCCGGATGATCAGCCGCTTCGAGTCGGCCGGCCAGCTGGACCGCGGCCTGGAGTTCCTGCCCACCGAGCGCCAGATCCGTGAGCGCCAGCAGAACGGCCGCGGCCTCTCGCAGCCCGAGATGTCCGTCCTGCTCGCGTACACCAAGATCATCCTGGCCGAGGAGCTGCTGGCCACCGAGCTGCCGGACGACCCGTTCTTCCGCAGCGCGCTGCACGAGTACTTCCCGAGCGCGCTGCGGGCGAGGTTCGCCGACGCGATCGACAACCACGCGCTGCGCCGCGAGATCATCACCACGCTGATCGTCAACGACACGATCAACCGCGGTGGCTGCACCTTCGCCTTCCGCCTGAAGGAGGAGACCGGCGCGACCTACGAGGAGATCGCCCGGACGCACACCGCCGCGCGGGCCGTCTTCGACCTGGAGCCGATCTGGGCCGAGATCGAGGACCTGGACAACAAGGTCCCGGCCCGGGTGCAGACCAAGATGCGCCTGCACTCGCGGCGCCTGGTCGAGCGCGCCACCCGGTGGATGCTCAACAACCGCCGCCAGCCGCTCGACATCGCCGGCACCATCGAGTTCTTCCACGACCGCGTCAACCAGGTCTGGGCCTCGCTGCCCAAGCCGCTGCGCGGCGAGGACCTGACCTGGTTCGAGTCCGTGTACGGCGAGCTCGCCGCGGCCGGGGTGCCGGAGGAGCTGGCCACCCGGATCGCCGGCCTCTCCTCGGTCTTCCCGACCCTGGACGTCGCCGAGGTCGCGGACCGCTCCGGCAAGGACGTCGCCGAGGTCGCCGACCTCTACTACGACCTGGGCGACCGGCTCCAGATCTCGCACCTGCTCGACCGCATCATCGAGCTGCCCCGCACCGACCGCTGGTCGTCGATGGCCCGGGCCGCGATCCGCGAGGACCTCTTCGCGGCGCACGCGGCGCTGACCGCCGACGTCCTGGCCTGCGGCGCCGAGGGCGCCACCCCGGAGGAGCGGTACACCGCCTGGGCCGAGCTCAACTCGACCCTGCTGAACCGCGCCAAGAGCACCCTCGACGACATAAGGGGTTCGGACAACTACGAGCTGTCCAGCCTCTCGGTCGCGATGCGCGTCATCCGCACCCTGCTGCGCACCGGTTCGATGCGCTGACGGACGGCTGTACCGGAGGGGCCCGCGTCCACGGACGCGGGCCCCTTCCGCATGCGCGGCCGTCGTGTCCGGCGGGCCGCCGATTCCGGGGTGTGACGGCGCAATCACCCTGCGCGCGAATCGAAGTGTGGTCGGGACGTGTCCCTGTGGTTAACGCGGCGTCACGAATGCCGTCATTTCTTGTCAGAGTTCCCAGCAAGTCGTGGAATTTCGCCCCAACTGCCCTTTTTGGTATCTGTTCTGACATGGCATGAGTTGCAGTAGGCTGACTCCGCGATAGGCGTCGCCGCAGGTCTCGTGCCGGAATGCACTTCGATGTGATGTGACATCAGGTGCCTTTCGGGGAGGTTCGGGCCGCCAGTCCCATTCGCGTTTCGGGGCCCGGACCGGCTCCACGCGATGCCACCTGAAGAGAGTTTCATGACGTCATTTGTGCAGGAACCCTTTTTCTGGGTCTTCATCGTGGTGATGCTCGCAGCCGTCGGAGCGGCCCTCCAGGCCCGCAGGACGAACCTCGCCCTGCGGCGGCGCAACGCCTCCCTGGAGGAGACGAGCGCCCTGGCACAGCGCCGGAGCGACGAGCTCGCCGCGCTGCACGACCATCTGCGGGGCCAGCACGCGTCCGAGCTGACCGCCGTCCGCCGGGACGCCGAGGAGGACACCAAGGCCGTCCTCAAGGCGGCGATGCGGACGCTGCAGGGCCTGGCCGACGAGCAGCAGGTCGTCATCGACAAGGTGCAGCGGAAGTACGGCGACAGCCCGCAGATCCTCGCCGACCTGATGACGATCGACCACACGAACAGCCAGTTCGGCCGGCGCGCCCAGGGCATCGCGGTGCTCTGCGGCGGCTGGCTGGGCCGCCGCGAGAGCGTCGCCTCGGTCTACGACGTGGTCCGCAGCGCCCAGGGCCGCATCCGGCACTTCGACCGGGTGCGGATCCACTCCCGGGTCAGCGTCTCGCTCGCCAGCAAGGTCGTCGAGCCGGTCGCCGTGGTGCTGTCCGAGCTGCTCGCCAACGCGACCAACTACTCCGCCCCGGACACCCCGGTGGAGGTCAGCGTCCAGGCCGTCCCCACCGGCGTCTGCCTGATCATCGACGACGCCGGCCTCGGCATGGGCCAGGAGGAGAAGGACCGCGCGGCACTGCTCCTCAACCCGGGCGCGCCGATCGGCCTCACCAGCCTGGGCAACCCCCCGAAGTTCGGCTTCGCCGTCTCCGGCATGCTGGCCGCCCGCTACGGCTTCCGGGTCTCCGTCGACTCGGTCTCCCCGTACGGGGGCGTGCGCGCCGTGGTGCTGCTGCCCGCCGAGCTGCTCAGCAGCGAGGTCGCGGCCCCGCCCGTCGCCGAGCACACCGACTACACCGACTACCAGGCCCAGGCCGCGCCGGTGGAGCAGCCCGCGCAGTCCTGGGCGCCGGGAGCCGGCCAGCGGCTGGTGTCGCTGTCCGAGCCGGCGGCGCCCCTGGCCCCGGTGCCGGCGCCGTACGCGGCGACGGCGGGACCGGAGACCACCGCGGACGGACTGCTGCCCCGGCGCCGCCGCCAGCGCCCCGTGTCGGTCGTCCCCAACCCGCTGGACCCCGGTCGGGCCGAGGAGCCGGTGCGGAGCGCCGGCCAGCACACGCCGTCCCGCCTCGGCGCGTTCCAGCGCGGCACGCTGTCCGGGCGCAACACCATGACCACGGAAGGAACCGAGATCCAGTGAGCCGTGATCTTTCCTGGGTGCTCAACGACGTACTCCAGGTACCCGGCGCCCGGCACGCCATCCTCGTCTCCGCCGACGGCCTCCTGCTCGAACGCTCCAGCGAGATCGGACGCGACGAGGCGGAGACCAACGCCGCCGCGATGAGCTCGATGCAGTCGCTGAGCCGCGCGGTCGCCCCGTTCGTCGGCGGAGGCGGCGGGCTCTGGCGCCAGACCCTGCTGGAGTACGACCACGGCTGGATCTTCCTGATCGCGGCCGGCAGCGGCGCGTACCTGGCCGCCTCCACCGCCCCCGACGTCGACATGGAGGCGATGTCCTTCCGGATGCAGCAGCAGGTGGGCGCGCTCGGACGGGCGATGTCGGCGGCGCCGCGCCAGAGCACGCTCAGCGGCTCATGACGGCCGGCGGCGAGGAACAGCGGGTCACCGGCGGCTTCATCCGCTCCTACGTCATCACCGGTGGACGCGAATTACCGAATGCGGACGACCTGTCTCTGATCACCTTGGTCACCATCGCGCCCGAGCAGGACCTCCCCGCCCTGCCGAGCCCGGAAACCCGGGCGATCTGGGAGCTGTGCTCCGGCGGCTACCTCTCGGTGGCCGAGGTCGCGGCCCGGCTGGAGCTGCCGGTCGGGGTCGTGAGGCTGCTGCTGACGGACCTGATCCGGGAGGGACGGCTGCTGCGCCGGTCGGCCCCGCCCCCGGCCCAGGCCCCGGACCCGAGACTTCTAGAGAAGGTACTGCATGGACTTCAACGCCGGTTCGCCTGAGGACATCTACGTCCCGGGCGCGGTGACGACCGCTGTCAAGATCCTGGTCGTGGGGCACTTCGCGGTCGGCAAGACCACGCTCATCGGGGCGCTGTCGGAGATCGCCCCGCTGAGCACCGAGGAGAGCATGACGCAGGCGTCCATCCGCGTCGACGACCTCCGCGGCGTACCGGACAAGAAGACCACGACCGTCGCCCTGGACTTCGGCCGGCTGACCCTCGGCGACGACCTGGTGCTGTACCTGTTCGGCACGCCGGGACAGCAGCGGTTCATGCAGCTCTGGGAGGACATGGCGCGGGGGGCGCTGGGCGCCCTGCTGCTGGCCGACCCGACCCGCCTCGCGGACACCTTCCCCGTCATCGACCTGATCGAGCAGTACGGCCTGGAGTACGCCGTGGCGGTCAACAGCTTCGACCGGCAGAGCGACTACACCGAGGACCAGCTCCGCGAGGCGCTCGACCTGCTGCCGCACACGCCGGTGGTGTTCTGCGACGCGCGGGACCAGCGGTCCTCGGCCGACGCCCTGCTGACGCTCGTCCGGCACCTGCTCGAACGCGCCTCCTGACCTCCCCCACGCCTTCCTCCCCTCACGTCTCCCGGGTCCGCACCCGCCCGGGGCCACCCCCAAGGAACGACCCATGGAATCTCTGCAGCGACCCGTCCCGCAGTCGCCTCCGCCGGGCTGCCCGATGCACGTCGGCGTGAGCACGCCGCTCTACGGGGAGATGTTCTCGGCCGACCCCGACGCGGTCTACGACAAGCTGCGCGCCCACGGTCCAGCCGCGCCGGTGGAGTTGGCCCCCGGGGTGGACGCCACCTTGGTCACCTCGCACGAGGCCGCCCTGCGGGTGCTGCAGAACCCGGGGATGTTCGCCCGGGACTCGCGGCGCTGGGCGGCGCTCAACGAGGGCCGGGTGCCGATGGACAGCCCCGTCCTGCCGATGATGTTCTACCGGCCCAACTGCCTCTTCACGGACGGCGCCGAGCACCTGCGGCTGCGCAAGGCCGTCACCGAGAGCCTGGACCGGCTCAACGACAACCGGCTCAACCGGCACGTCGAGCGGATCGCCGGCTACCTGATCGACCAGTTCAGCGCGCTGGGCCGGGCCGACCTGCTGAACGACTACGCCAAGCTGCTGCCGCTGCTGCTGTTCAACCAGCTGTTCGGCTGCCCGGCCGACATCGGCGACCGGCTGACCCGCAGCATGTCCGCGCTCTTCGACGGCCTCGACGTGATCCAGGCCAACGAGGAGCTGACCTCCTGCCTGATGGACCTGGTCGCGCTGAAGCGCCGCCAGCCGGGCGACGACATCACCTCCTGGCTCATCCAGCACCCGGCCGGCCTGCGGGACGAGGAGCTCAAGGACCAGCTGGTCATGCTGATGGGCGCCGGCGTCGAGCCCGAGCGCAACCTGATCGGCAACGCGCTGCTCCTGCTGCTGTCCGGCGAGGGCGGCCCCGGACTGCGCATCGAGGACGCCCTCGACGACGTGCTGTGGAACAACCCGCCGATCGCCAACTACGCGACGCACTACCCGATGCAGGACCTCAACCTGGGCGGCGTCCCGATGGACGCCGGCAGCCCGGTGGTGATCAGCTTCGCCGCCGCCAACAGCGACCCCGCGCTCACCGACGCCCGGCTGACCCTCAGCAAGGGGGCCCACCTGGCCTGGGGCGCCGGCCCGCACGCCTGCCCGGCCAAGTCGCCGGCCCAGCTGATCGCCCTGAGCGCCATCGAGTGCCTGCTCAACGCGCTCCCGGACGTCACGCTCGCGGTTCCCGCGGAGCGCGTGGAGTGGCGGCCGGGGCCGTTCCAGCGCGGCCTGGTCTCGCTGCCGGTGCGGTTCAGCCCGGTGGCCGCCCGCACCGCGCGGCCGGTCGCGGACCCCGTCCCGGCCCCGGCGCCGGCCGGCTCCGAGCAGGCGCCGGCGTACCCGCAGCCTGCCGCCGCGCCCGCCCGGGCGCCGCAGAAGAAGGGCTGGTGGAGCTCCTTCCTGGACGTCTTCCGGGTCTGAAGCCGGGTCCGATCCCGGGCCTGATTCCGGGCCTGATTCCGGGCCCGGATCCGGGCCTGATTCCGGGCCCGGGCGTCCGGGGCCCCGGGGGTCCCGCTCCGACACGCCGCCGGAAGCCGCACGGTCACCGCGAGGTGAACGGCGTGCGACGGCGGTGCAGTACGTGACGTGGGCAACACGGATCGACGCTTGAGCGCGCTGTTGCTGGGTAGTACGCCGCCGTACTGCCCGCCCGCGTGTTGAAGGAGCCCGTGTGACCGCCATGTTGGAAGCCCGCCCCGCGGAGTCGGAGCGCCCTGACGGAAGGGCCGACCGCCGTGCCGCCGTACCGCTGCTGCGGAGGCTGCGCTCGGCCGAGGGGCTCGCCGATCCGAGCCCGGTCTACGACGAGCTGCGGGCGCTCGGCGACCTCGTCCCGGCGCCCTGGGGCGGCTACCTGGTCACCGGCTACGAAGCGTGCGACCAGGTCCTGCGCGGCAGGACCTGGCTCGTCCCGGACTTCGCCTGGCAGGAGCGGCAGAGCGGGACGGACCGCTGGGAGGCCGTCGCCACCCAGGAGATGAGCCGGACCCTCTCCCGGCTCAACGCCCCCGAGCACACCCGGCAGCGGCGCAGCCTCGGGAGCCTCTTCGACCGGAACACGCTGCGGGACATGGCGCCGGAGATCGAGGCCGACGTCACGGGGCTGCTCGACCGCCTGGCCGAGCGAATACGGACGGACGGGGAGGCGGACTTCGCCACCGTGGTCGCCGAGCAGCTGCCGATCGGCACCGTCGGGCGCTGGCTGGGCATCGCGCCCGCGGACTACCCGCACATCCTGACGATGACCCACAACCAGGTGCATGCCCAGGAACTGCTGCCCACCAAGAGCCAGCTGGCGGTCTCCGAGCAGGCCACCATGGACCTGCGCGAGTACTTCACCCGCCTCGTCCGGGAGCGCCGCGAGAACGACGGCGACGACGTGATCGCTGGCTGGATCCGCACCTGGGACGGGCTGGAGTCCGACCGCGAGGCCACCGACCGGATGGTCTACCAGCTCACCATGTTCGTCACCATCGCCTCGCTGGAGACCACGGCGACGCTGCTCTCCTCGCTGGTGTGGCAGCTGCTGCAGTCGCCGGGCCGGTGGGAGTGGCTGCGGGAGCGGCCCGAGCACATCGACGAGGCGATCGACGAGGCGCTGCGCTACGACCCGCCGATCCGCGTCAACAGCCGCGTCGCGGGCGAGGACACCGTGCTGGCCGGGACGTTCCTCCCCAAGGACACCATGGTCCACGTGATGTACGGCGCGGCCAACCGCGATCCGCGCCGCAACCCGGACCCGCACACCTTCGACCCGCTCCGCCGGGGCACCCACCTCACCTTCGGCGGCGGCGCCCACTACTGCCTCGGCGCGGGCCTGGCCCGGCTGGAGGCGCGCGCCCTGCTCGGCCAGCTGCTGGAGCGCTTCCCGACGCTGCGGGCCGCGAGCCCGCCGGAGCACGCGCCCCGGATGGTCTTCCACCGGGTGACGTCCCTGAGAGTGGCCGCATGAACGTCTCCTCGCAGGCTCCCCAGTACCACCCGTACGCGATGCGGCCCCCGTACCCGGCGAACCCCCCGGCGCCCACCGGCTGGTACGCCGAGCCCGAGCCGGCCTCCGCTGTGGTACCCGCTGTGGCACCCGCTTTTGCCCCCGAGCCGGCCCTCGCTGTGGCACCCGAGCCGGCCCCCGGGCCCGCGCCGGTCCGTACGGTCCGTTCCGAGCTCCGGGGAGCGGTGCTCCACGTCGAGCTGGACAGCCCGGAGACCGGGAACGCCGTCACCTCCGCCATGCTGGACGAACTCCTCGCCGTCCTCGCCGTGCCCGATCCGGCCGTGCGGGTGATCGTGCTGTCCGCGGCCGGCCGGGACTTCTGCCTCGGCGGCGACCGCGAGGAACTCCTCGCGGGCCTGGACGAGGATCCGACCGGCGGCCGGATACGGAGCTATGGAGACAAGGCCCGCCGGGTCTGCGACGCCCTCACCAACAGCCCCGCCGTGACCGTCGCACGGGTCCAGGGCCGGGCGACCGGCGCCGGCTTCGCCCTGGCGCTCGCCTGCGACCTGCGGGTCGGCGCCGACAACGCCGTCTTCCGGCTGCCCGAGCTGGCCCTGGGCCTGCCCGTCGCCTGGGGCGGGCTGCTGCCCCGCCTGCTCCACGAGGTCGGCGCGGCCCGGGTCCGGGAGATCATCCTCACCGGCCGCCCGGTCGGCGCGGTGGAGGCGCGGGAGCTCGCCATCCTGCAGCGGGTCGTCCCCGAGCAGGACCTGGACGGCGCGGTGGACGAGTGGGCCAGGCCCGTCACGCGCCGCCCCGAGGCCGCCCTGCGGGTCACCAAGACGCTGCTCGCCTCGCACGCGTCGGCCACCCGGCTGTCCGACGCCTCCGTGCTCGACTCCGAGCTGATGGCCTCGGTCCTCGCCGCCGCCCACTACACCCGCGGCCTCGCCGCCCGGCCCCCGGTCGACTGACCGGCGCGCGCGAAGGGGCCCGCGTCCTCGGACCCGGGCCCCTTCCGTGCGTGGGGGAACCGGTTGTCGATCGTGCCCGCACGTTCGCTACCGTGTGCGGTCGACGAAGGAGAGATGATCATGGTGGGGACGACGCGCGGCGGGCGCGTGGCCGGGGCCGTACTGACGACGGCGCTGGTCATGGCCGGAGCGGCGGCCTGCGGGGGAGACGGAGGCGGCGCTGCCGAGGCGGCGACCAGTACACCGCCGCAGCCGTTCGGCGCCGCCGGCTACCGCGGGCTCCAGCTCTCGATGACCAAGGAGGAGGCGCTCACCTCCGGAGCCCTGGAGCCGTCGCCGGTCTCGCTGCTCAACGGCTGCACCGACTACGCGTACAAGGGCGGTCCGGCGCCGGACCCGGTCCGGATGGCGGCCGAGGCGGAGGTCCGTACGAAGGTCGACAAGGCCCTGGCCAGGATCGACGAGATCAAGGCGGCCAGGAAGCCGCTCGCGCCCCTGGCCCCCGGGGCCTCGTCGAAGGAGCAGCAGGAGTACCTCGCGGGCCTTCGGGAGCAGCTCGACCAGACCGAGGCGGGGCGGCAGGAGATGGCCGTGCTCTACAAGGACCTGGACCTCCTCGGGCCTGCCCGCAAGAACCGGGACCAGGCCTTCCTGACCACCGGCCGGGTCAACTTCGGCCCCGAGGGCCTGCGCCAGCTGGTCGCCCCGGCGGGCGCCCGCACCGCCGAGGGCATCGGGGCCGGCTCGACGGAGGAGGAGCTCAAGCGCGCCTACGAGGGCAGGGACCTCAAGCCGATCAAGGAGGGCGGTTACGAACTCCCGTCCGAGAGCGGCGGCGGCGGCCCGGACTGGTTCTACGAGTTCACCATGGCCGACGGCAAGGTCGCCGGGCTCGCCCTGGTGAAGCACAACACCTACTGCGCCTGAGAAACCGGTTGTGGATCGTGGCCGCACTCTCGGTACGGTGACCCTTGAAAGATCACGTGGGGGTTTGTGACATGGGGAAGAACCGGGCCACGGCCCGCGCGGTGGGCGTGGGCATCTCGGTAGTACTGCTGGCCGCCTCAGCGACGGCCTGTTCGTCCGACGACAAGAAGGACTCGGCGAAGGCCGGGGGCGCCGCTGCGGCACCCTCGGCGGCGCCCACGACGAAGGGCCCGGAGGCCTTCGCGGCGGCCGGGTACCAGGGGCTCAAGCCGGGCATGGCCAAGGAGGCCGGGCTGGCCACCGGCGCCCTGGAGCCGTCACCGGTCTCGCTGCTCGGCGGCTGCACGGACTTCGTCTACAAGGGCGGCCCGGCACCGGACCAGGCCCGGATGGCCGCCGAGGCGGCCACCGAGGCCCGCTACAAGGACCTCAGCGCCAAGGCCGACGCGGCCAGCGGCAAGGCGCCCGCCCCGGCGGGCACCCTGCCGCCGAACGCCTCCGCCAAGGACGCGGCGGCCGCCGCCGCGGGCTCGGCCGCCGGGGCCAAGGACTCGGCCGCCGCCGCCAAGCTGATCGCCGACTCGACGATGGCCCTGGTCGACCTGAGGGTGGCACAGGAGGCCAAGGACAAGGCGTACCTGACCACCGGCCGGGTCTCCTTCGCGGAGGCGGGCCTGCGCGAGCTGGCCGCCCCGGCGGAGGCGAAGACGGCCGAGGGCATCGGCGCCGGCTCCACCCTGGAGGCGCTCCAGCAGGCGTACGGCGCCAAGGGCCTCCAGCAGGACAAGAGCGGCAAGTACGTGCTGCCGGTCGAGGGCCAGCAGGGCTGGCAGTACGAGTTCACCGTGGACGGCGCGAAGGTCGCCGGGATGGCCGTGGTGAACCGCGACATCAAGTGCGCCTGACGGCCTGACGGCCTGACCGGCTGACGAGGGCCCCGACGAACCGTCCGGTTCGTCGGGGCCTTGCCGTGCTCCGGCGGGAACCCGGCGGCCCGTGCGGACAGGTGGGGGTGTGGAACTGTCACAGCGGGCGCGATTGAGGAGCGGTGACCAGTGGGCGTTCGGGGAGCTGTTCGCCGGCCCCGGCGCCCGCCCGTAGCGGGACCGCAACTGGGGGAGGGGTCGTGGAGTGCTGAACCGGCGCAGGGCGTGCGGAAGTCAGCCGCTGCCCGCCGCGATGAGCGGTTCGTGCCACCCCCGCAGGGCCGAGCGGGCACGGGCGACGCCGCCGGGGGTGGCGGGGGCTCCTGTGCCGACGGCGACGGTTCTCGCGCCGAGGCCCGCGCAGGCGCGGCAGATCCCGGGGCGGGGCACCGGGTCGTGGCAGCGGCCGCACTCGGCGTACGGCGTCGACGGGGGAGCTTCGGGGCGTTCCGGCGGAAGCTTGCGCCGCAGCCGGTCCCGGAGGATCGCCGTGGGGGAGTGCATCGGCTGCGGCAGCCCGGGGAGCAGGGCGTGGGCCAACTCGGCCTCGCTGCTTCCTCGTTCCAGCCACTGCGTGACGAGCGGTGCCAGCGCCTGCGCCTCGGCCTCGCCGAGGCGCAGACGCGGTTCGGGCCGGATCACCCGGAACAGGGTGGCCACGGCGGCCCGCGTCCGTTCATCCGGGAGGGTGGGTTCTTGCTCCGGGTCCTTTACGGGAGGAGTGACAGCGCCGCCGGTGCCTCCTCCACCGGAAGCCGGGCGCTGGGCAGCCGGTTCGGGCTGCGGGGTGTCGAAGACGTGGGCCTCGGACCGGACCGTCCCGTCGGGCATCCGGACCGTGTCGACCCGGTAGTACCCGGCGTCCTTGAGTTCTTTGAGCGCCCGCCGGACGGCGCCCCGCCCCTGCGGACTGCTGTCCGCCATCTGCCGCCCGTCCTCCCGCCACCCGTCGGGGCGGGAGAGCAGGTCGGCGAGGAGGCCTCGGGCGGTGTAACTGAGCCGACGGTCCTGCAACAGGCCGTTCGGAAGCACGGTGAACGCGCGCGTGTGCGCGCTACGATGAATCTGCATCTGGAGGTCTGCTCCTGGTGCCCGACCCCGGGGTGTGTCACCACCGCCGGGGTCTCCTATGTTCTGTTGATGCTGCGGAAAGTAGCACAACGATTACATGGAGTGCGAGTCATTCGTGTGAGGCCCGGGCCCCGCAGCAAGTACGCCCCCCACCCTTGCGTGGGAAGTCGGCCCCGCCGACTTCCCACGCATCCCGTCCCACCCGGCGGCCTTTTTCCGTCCTGTCCGTCTCGGGTGTGGTCGGTGCGGGGCTCGCTGCGCCAGTGCGGTGAGGCGCGCTACGCCTCCGGCGGCATGCTGTAGCGGCTCAACACGCCGTCGGCCGTGGACTTGTCCAGTAGGCGCAGTTCCCAGGGCCCGGTGTTGATGTCGAACTCCTTGCCGAAGCCGACCCACTTGCCTGCCATCCGGCGCCCGGTCGGATCGACCAGCAGCTGAAGGGCGCCGTGGTACCTGGCTCCCTGGTAGTAGCCGTCCTGTGCGGTCTGTTCCACCCATGAGCCCGTCACGACGTTCCGATCGACGGTGAGATCGAACGACAGCGGTGAGTCGGGATTGGACGACGCGCCGGGGAGCGACCGGCCGGTGATCCGGTTCCCGCGCTGGGACAGGATGACGTGGTGCAGGCCGGTGAACGTGTTCTCCCGGCTGCTGCTGAAGAACTCGTAATGGCTGATCCAGATCCCCGAGTAGTCCTCACCCGCGGGAGCGGGTGCGGCCTGCACGGGCAGGTCCGGTTCATCGCTGGTCATGTCATGGCCTCCCGTACCGTCCATGCTGACCCTCGACGGTAGCTGTGGTGATTCGAAGCCGAGGCGGTCCACGGAAAGTTTGGTGACAGCCTCAAGGGCTCGAACGTACACCGGGCGGGGGGGACCTGACCTCCCCTGACTCCCAGCGACGTCCCGGCCTCCCTCACGGACACCGAACTCGCCGTCGTCGACCTCTTCCTGGTCGCCATCGACGCCATGGGCGGCATCCGACCCGGCCACCACCACGGCCTGCACCGCTGGTTCACCACCGGCAACCTCACCGCCGCCTACCTCTCCCTCGCCGCCGCCCGACCCCTCCCCCGCACCGGAAACCCCACCACCTACTGGACCACCCTCGTCACCGCCGGCGAACTCCTCGCGGCCACCCGCCCCTCCGATTGCCGCATCAAATACGCCGTCACCCACTGCCGCACCCAAGCCACCACCCGCCCGTAAGCGCAGGAAGTCGGCCAGGCCGACTTCCTGCGTCGGGAGGACAAGATGGCCGCTCGGCGGTCCGCAGCTTGCTTCGGCGGCCCCGGCCACTTCTGGCCGGGGCCGCCGAGACATTCGTTCCGGGTGGGCTCGTGTGCTCACACACGAGCCCACCCGGTTCCGCAAGGGCCGCTGCCGCTGTCTCCGAGTCGGTCAGGAACGCCGAGCGAGCCGATACGGGCCGAGGAAATAGGACAGGGCGGCGTGCGACGGCCCATCAGCGACCTCGCCGCCCGTCAGGAGCTTCACTACTTCGCTTTCAGGTACCCACGCCACGCGGGTCGCCTCGGACACGTCCTCGGGCTCGCCGACCCGGGCGCAGTCCGTGACGTGGTAGGCGTGGAAGTGGGCGTCGCCGATGCCGGCCATGGCGTCGTACTCGGTCAACAGCTCGACCCGGCCGGGACGCCAGCCGGTCTCCTCCTCTCCCTCGCGGACGATGGCCGCCGCCGGCTCCTCGCCGGGCTCGGTCCATCCGGCCGGCACCTCCCAGCCCCAGCGGCTGGTGATGAACCGGTGCCGGTAGAGGAGGAGGAACTCGCGGGCCTCGTTGGTGACGAAGGCGGTGGTCGAGGCGCGGGGATAGCGGACGACATGGTGGTCGATCCGGCCGACGCCGGGGATCTCGACGTCATCGAGCCAGACCTCGACCCACGGGCTCCCGTAGACCTGCCGACGCCCGAACACTTCCCATTCCACGAACAGCCCCTCCCTTACACGCGCACCAGTTGCGTTCCCGACTCTCTCACCCGTGCGGCGAGCTCCCGAGGCAACAACGGGAAGACCCCATTACCCGCCTGCGGGTAATGGGGTCTCGGACAGCTCGAACGGTGCGTCAGACGTCGTTGAACTCGCCGGAGCGGACGGCGGCAACGAAGCTCGACCAGGCGTCGACCGGGAAGGCCAGAGCAGGACCCTCGGGGTCCTTGGAGTCACGAACGGGGACGATGCCGGGCATGCTGTCGGATACCTCGATGCACTGTCCACCGTTGCTGCTGTAGCTGGACTTGAACCAGTCGAGGGTCATACTCGCCTCCGTAGCTCGCGGATCATCGCCACCGAGTCCGCCTGTGAAAGGGCATGCGTTTGCAGCTGATAGTAGGCCGCCAACTCGGCTGTCACCGCCTTGATATCCCGCTCCAAGCGCCCTTGGTGTGCACTCTCGGCGTAGGAGACCAGCGACCGGTCCGGCAGCGTCAGGATGGACACCGGAAGATCAAAAGCCCTGTTCTCGCCGAGCTCGAACGGGGCTATCTGGAGTCGCACCGTGGGGTCGCCGGCAAAATCAACGAGGTGGTCAAGCTGAGCCGCCATCACAGCATCTCCGCCCACAGGCCGACGAATGCAACTCTCGTCCATGACGACATGAACCAGCGGTGACGGTTCCCGGCGCATACCGGCCTGGCGGTTTATGAGGACTCGCACCCGTTCGTCTGCCTGGTCCTGCGTGATGCTCCTGCGGCGCACAGCACCCGCCGCAATGGCGGTTGCGTACTCCCTCGTTTGCAGCAAGCCCGGCACGATGCCGAGTTCGAAGAGTCGCAGTTCAGCGGCTCGACGTTCTTGGGTGACGAACTCGGCGAACCCTTCCAGCAGCGCGCTGTACTTGACGTCGCCGGCCTTGTGCTTGAACGTGCCCGCCTGCGATGTGTCAAATGCTCTGTCAAGAGCCGCAGCAATCCGTTGAGTTGGTTTCCGCCGACCATTTTCAAGAGCTGAGACGAAGGAGGAGGTGCAGTCGATCAATCCGGCAAGGTGCTCCTGCGTCCACCCCCGCTGCTCGCGCAACGCCCGGAGAAAGGCCCCGAACTCGGCGGAAGGGGAGGCCTGGGGGTCAAGTTCACGTTTGTTCAAGGCGATTCACCCTACCAATCAAACGGCAAAGTCAAGTTGAACAGCTCCGAAGTCTAGAGGACATTGGGCGCACTGGGTAGTCGCATCACTACGGACCGGAGCGAAGCCGTGATGTGCAAGCCCTCAGCCAGACGCCGAAGGCGCACCGCCCGAAGCTGACCGAGCCGCTCAGACCTCACCCCATCCGAGGTGCCTCCATGCTCAAAGCCCCCCGCCCCCGCGCATTCGTCGCCCGCCTTGACTCCCGGGTCGAATTCACGCCTCTGGCGCGGTACTTGCTCCGGGCCTACCTCTCCGGATTGCCCTCCGGGGACCGGTACCGCGACACCGCCGAACTGCTGCTCGGCGAACTCTTCGCCAATGCCGTCCGGCACGCCGACGCGCCCGACGACCGTCGCATCGAGATCCGCTTCGCCCTCGTCCACTCCCGCCTGCGGCTGGAGGTGCACGACGCCGGCAGTGGGCGCCCCTCCCTCCGTGCCGCCGCGCCGGACGACGAGCACGGGCGTGGCCTGTTCCTCGTCAATGAACTCGCCGAGCGCTGGGGCTGCGAATCCCGCCCCTGCGGCATCGGCAAGTACGTCTGGGCTCTCGTCGCGCCCGCCCCCGGCCCCGCCCTCGTCACCGCCTGAAAGTCCGAACCCCCCATGCACCTCACCACCCTCGCCGGCCACGCCCTCTCCCGCGGCCGGACCCCCGCCGACACCTACGCCCTCCTGGCCCGCCGCACCCACAAGCCCGTCCCCTCCGCCCGCGCGGTCTGCCTCGCCCTCACCATCCCCCTGGCCGAGACCGTCCGCCGCCTCGACGACTGCCACGACGCCCTCCTCGCCAACCCCCGCGCGGGTTCCGAGACCGACACCGGCGAACTCCTCGAAGCCCTCGGCGTCTTCGACGTCCCGGCCTCCCTCACGGACACCGAACTCGCCGTCGTCGACCTCTTCCTGGTCGCCATCGACGCCATGGGCGGCATCCGACCCGGCCACCACCACGGCCTGCACCGCTGGTTCACCACCGGCAACCTCACCGCCGCCTACCTCTC
>NZ_JBHVSD010000045.1:0-47386 GCF_042885395.1 Kitasatospora sp. NPDC058063 | reverse complement strand
GCCGCCGACCGTCCGGTCGGCGGCCGGTTCGGCGCCCTGCGTGCTGCCGTGGGTGCGTCCCGTGCGTCCCGTGCGTCCGGTGTGTCCGGCGCGTCCGACGGAGGCGAACCGCGGCTACGCTCCGTGATGTGTCCTGGAAGTGCTGCTTCCGCACGAGGAATTGACGCAACGTTGATCTGTCGTTCGCCGCCCCGGGGCAGTTGGCCATGACTGTCGGTAGATACCATGTGGCAATCGGTCAGTGCTGGCCGACGCGTGCCGAGAGCGGAGAAGAGGTGGGGCGGCGGGAGCCGACCACGAGCCCGGCACCGGGAAAGGGGACCGAAGTGGCCGACGCGGACGACAAGCAGATGAGCACCCAGGTGTGGGGTTCGGCGGTGGTGGTGGGCTCTGCGCTGGCCGTGGTCGCGGCCTATCTGATCAACGGCGCCCTGCTGGTCCTGGCGGTCGCCGGGGTCGAGACCCTGCTGCTCATGGTGTACGTCGCCCGCCGCTGGCGCGCGATGCACGGGGATCGGGCCCCGGTCCGGCACCGCCCGCGCCGCGGCATCCCGGACGCCGCGCACTGCGAGCGCTGCCGCCGGGCCCGCGAGGCGCTCGACGCCCGGCAGGCGCGGGCCCGCTCGGCCGGTGCGCCGGGGCGGTCCGGGTCCGCGGCGCTCCCGACGGCGGCCGGGTCGCCGCGCGAGCCGTACCGGGAGTCGCGCGAGCCCCGCCGGGAGTCGCACGGGGAGCAGCACCACGCCCGCGGGGAGCAGTACTACGGGCACGGCGAGCACCACCACGCGCACGGGCTGCTGCAGGATCCGGGCCCGCAGTCGGAGTCCGGCGCCGTCGACCACTCGGCCGTCCCGCGCCGCCCGCAGCTCCGGGCCCCGTACGAGCGGCCCTGGACGGCGGAACGGGCGGCCGGCCGGTCCGTGGACCGTTCGACCGCCCGTCGGGGTGCGCCGGGATCAGCCGGCCGTGCTGTACGCCACCAGTGAGACACCGATGTACTGGACGATGAACGCCCCCAGGGTGAAGGCGTGGAACACCTCGTGGAACCCGAACCAGCGCGGTGAGGGGTTGGGCCGCTTGAGCCCGTACACCACGCCGCCGATGCTGTAGAGCACTCCGCCGACGATCATCAGCACCAGGACGGCGACCCCGCCGGTGTGCAGGAAGTCCGGCAGGTAGAAGGCGGCGGCCCAGCCCAGCGCGAGGTACACCGGTGTGTACAGCCAGCGCGGCGCGCCGACCCAGAACACCCGGAACGCGATCCCGGCCAGTGCGCCGCCCCAGACCGCCCAGAGCAGCAGTTGCTGGTCGGCGCCCTTGAGCAGCAGCATCGTGAACGGCGTGTAGGTGCCCGCGATGATCAGGAAGATGTTGGCGTGGTCCAGCCGGCGCAGCACGGCGTCCCCGCGCGGGCCCCAGTCGAAGCGGTGGTACACCGCGCTGACCCCGAACAGCAGCCAGGCGCTGACCGAGTAGATCGCGCAGGCGATCCTGGCGGGCGTGGAGTCGGCCAGGCAGATCAGCACGATCCCGGCGGCCACCGTGGCGGGGAACATCCCGGCGTGCAGCCAGCCGCGCCACTTCGGCTTGCTCTCTATGAGTGCACTCTCCGCGAGCGCAGCAGCAGTCATGCGCAGCATGCTACCCGTTACCTACGGATCCGTAGGTTACTGGCGCGTAGGAAGTGGCGATCGTCACTGTTGGACGTTTTGGAGTAATAGGAGTGTGGCGCCGCACACTCCGTCGCGGGTGAGGCCGCTCTGTTACTGGTCAGTAATCATACTGGCTGGAGTAAAAGGTGCGTCAATTTCGACGCTTCGCCGCGTTCCGGCCTTGAGTCCGGAGCTACGCTGCAAGCACCCTCAGACCCCCGCGACGCCGTCTCCTCGCCGAGATGGCGTGAAACGGAGCGATCGTGTCGTACGAGATCTCTGCTCTCAGCGCATCCGCGCCCACCCGCCACAAGCAGCTGCTCGCTTGGGTGAGCGAGATCGCCGAGCTCACCCAGCCGGACCGCATCGAGTGGTGCGACGGTTCCGACGAGGAGTACCACCGCCTCGCGGACCTGCTGGTGGCGCAGGGCACCTTCAAGAAGCTCAACGAGGAGAAGCGCCCCAACTCCTACTACGCCGCCTCGGACCCCACGGACGTGGCGCGCGTGGAGGACCGCACCTTCATCTGCTCCGAGCAGGAGAAGGACGCCGGACCGACCAACAACTGGAAGGCCCCCGCCGAGATGCGGGAGCTCTTCCAGGGCGAGCAGGGACTCTTCCGCGGCGCGATGAAGGGCCGCACGATGTACGTCGTGCCCTTCTCGATGGGCCCGGTCGGCTCCCCGCTGGCCGCGTACGGCGTCGAGATCACCGACTCCGCCTACGTCGCCGTCTCCATGCGCGTGATGACCCGCATGGGCCAGGCCGTGCTGGACCAGCTCGGCGAGGACGGCGACTTCGTCAAGGCCGTGCACACCGTCGGCGCCCCGCTCGCCGAGGGCCAGGCGGACGTGCCGTGGCCGTGCAACAGCACCAAGTACATCTCGCACTTCCCGGAGACCAAGGAGATCTGGTCCTTCGGTTCGGGCTACGGCGGCAACGCCCTGCTCGGCAAGAAGTGCTACGCGCTGCGCATCGCCTCGACCATGGCCCGCGACGAGGGCTGGCTGGCCGAGCACATGCTCATCCTGAAGCTCACCCCGCCGAACGGCGAGGCCAAGTACGTGGCCGCCGCGTTCCCCTCGGCGTGCGGCAAGACCAACCTGGCCATGCTCCAGCCGACGGTCCCGGGCTGGAAGGTCGAGACGATCGGCGACGACATCGCCTGGATGCGCTTCGGCGCCGACGGCCGCCTCTACGCCATCAACCCCGAGGCCGGCTTCTTCGGCGTCGCCCCCGGCACCGGCGTGGACACCAACGCCAACGCCATCGACACCCTCTGGGGCAACACCGTCTTCACCAACGTCGCCCTCACCGACGACGGCGATGTGTGGTGGGAGGGCCTCACCGAGGAGCCCCCGGCGCACCTGACCGACTGGCGCGGCAACGACTGGACCCCCGAGTCCGGCACCCCGGCCGCCCACCCGAACGCCCGCTTCGCCGTCCCGGCCGCGCAGTGCCCGACCATCGCCCCGGAGTGGGAGGACCAGGCGGGCGTGCCGATCTCGGCGATCCTGTTCGGCGGCCGCCGCGCCACCGCCGTCCCGCTGGTGACCGAGTCCTTCGACTGGCAGCACGGCGTCTTCCTCGGCGCCAACATCGCCTCCGAGAAGACCGCCGCCGCCGAGGGCACCGTCGGCGAGCTGCGCCGCGACCCGTTCGCGATGCTGCCGTTCTGCGGCTACAACATGGGTGACTACTTCGCCCACTGGCTGAAGGTCGGCGCCCGGGCGGACGCCGCCAAGCTGCCGAAGATCTACTACGTCAACTGGTTCCGCAAGGACGCCGGGGGCAAGTTCGTCTGGCCCGGCTACGGCGAGAACAGCCGCGTGCTCAAGTGGATCGTCGAGCGCCTGGAGGGGACCGGCGAGGGCGTCGAGACCCCGATCGGCGTGCTGCCGACCGTCGAGGGCTTCGACCTCGGCGACCTGGACCTGTCCAAGGAGGACCTCGACCTGCTCTTCACCGTGGACGCCGACCTCTGGCGCCAGGAGGCCGCTCTCGTGCCGGCCCACCTGGAGACCTTCGGCGACCACACCCCGAAGGAGCTGTGGGACGAGTACCGGAACCTCGTCGCGCGCCTCGGCTGAGCCTGAGCCTCAGCCGGGAGAGAGGCGGGCGCGCGGCACGAACCGCGCGCCCCGCCGAGCGGCAGGACGGCCGGAGTTCCGCCGGGCGATTTTCCCCCGACCAAGGAGATCGCCCGGACCGGGACTCCGGCCGTAGTGTTTTTCCCGGGTGCTTCGCGGCCTACGGCTGGACGTAACCCCCGAGGAAGTCGCCGATCCGGGTCACCGCGTCGGTGATCTCCTCCGCCCGGGGCAGGGTGACCAGCCGGAAGTGGTCCGGCTCCGGCCAGTTGAAGCCGGTGCCCTGGACCAGCAGGATCCGCTGGGAGCGCAGCAGGTCCAGCACCATCCGGGCGTCGTCCTTGATTTTGTGGACCTTGGGGTCCAGCCGGGGGAAGGCGTACAGCGCGCCCTTGGGCTTGACGCAGCTGACCCCCGGGATCTGGTTCAGCAGTTCGTACGCGGCGTCCCGCGAGGCGTGCAGCCGGCCGCCGGGCAGCACCAGGTCGCGGATCGACTGCCGTCCGCCGAGCGCGGCGGCCACCGCGTGCTGGGCGGGCATGTTGGCGCACAGCCGCATCGAGGCGAGCACGGTGAGGCCCTCGATGTAGCTGCGGGCCCGGCGCCGGTCGCCGGACAGCACCATCCAGCCGGAGCGGAAGCCGGCGACCCGGTACGCCTTGGACAGTCCGTTGAAGGTGACGCAGAAGAGGTCCGGGGCCAGGGTGGCCAGCGGGACGTGCTCGGCGTCGTCGTAGAGGATCTTGTCGTAGATCTCGTCCGCGTAGACCACCAGGTCGTGCCGGCGGGCGATCTCCGCGATGCCCTCCAGCACCTCGCGCGGGTAGACCGCGCCGGTCGGGTTGTTCGGGTTGATCACCACGATGGCCCTGGTCCGGTCGGTGACCCTGGCCTCGATGTCGGCGAGGTCCGGGTACCACTCGGACTGCTCGTCGCAGCGGTAGTGCACCGCGGTGCCGCCGGCCAGTGAGACCGAGGCGGTCCACAGCGGGTAGTCCGGGGCCGGGACGAGCACCTCGTCGCCGTCGTCCAGCAGCGCGGTCATGGCCAGCTGGATCAGCTCGGAGACGCCGTTGCCGAGGAAGACGTCGTCGACGGAGAGGCCGTGCAGCCCGCGGTCCTCGTAGTGCATGACCACCGCGCGGCGGGCGGAGAGCAGGCCCTTGGAGTCGCCGTAGCCGTGCGCGTTGGCGAGGTTGCGCAGGACGTCCTGGAGGATCTCCGGGGGCGCCTCGAAACCGAAGGTGGCCGGGTTGCCGGTGTTGAGCTTGAGGATGCGGTGGCCCTGTTCCTCCAGCCGCATCGCCTCGTCGAGCACCGGGCCGCGGATGTCGTAGCAGACATTGGCGAGCTTGCTGGACTGGATGACCTGCATGTCCGCCTACTTTAGGGGTACGGAGGGGCCGTGCGGCCGGTCTCCGCGGGGGTGCTTTCGGGGGCCCGAACGGCCCCCTTGGATCGGCAGGCGGGGGTGGCGGACGGCCTTCCGAACCAGTAGTCGAATGTCCGGAATGCTCGTGTATGCGAGGAGCGCTGTCGCGCTTTCGTGCGGAACGAGACGGACGGCACACCGCCCGGCGCGGGAGGATGGGGCCGGTCGCGCCGATGGTGTCGGTCGCGCCGATGGTGTCGGTCGTGTCGGTCGCGTCGGTCGAAGAGGGGGTGCGCCGGTGGTCCCGGTCGTGGTGGCGGCGGTGCTGGTCGGTCTCCTGGCGGCTCCACCGCTGCGCGGGCTGATCGCCCGGTTCGCGGTGCCGGAGGGCGAGCCCTGGTGCGAGGACTGCCCGGCCTGCGGGCGCCGGGCGCGCCTGCTGCCGCCGACCGGGCGCTGCCGGGGCTGCCGGGAGCGGCTGGGCGCCGGCCCCTGGACGGTGGAGGCGGTCGCGGTGGCGGTCGCCGTCGCGGTGGCGTACGCGGCGGACCGGCTGGTGGTAGTGACCCTGGCGATGGGCTGGGCGGCGGCGCTCGGCGTGGCGCTCGGTTTCGTCGACGCGCGGGTGCGCCGACTGCCGTACCGGCTGACCCTGCCACTGCTCGGCGGGGTGACGGCGCTGCTGCTGGCGGCGGTGCCGACCGCGGGGCCCGGGGTGGCGCTGCGCTGCCTGCTGGTCGCGCTCGCGGTCGGGGGTGTGCTCGAACTGGCCGTCTGGCTGGGCGCGTTGGGCCCGGGGGACTCCCCGCTCGGGCTCGCCCTGGGCGGGCTGCTCGGTTGGTACGGCTGGTCGGTGGCGCTCGGCGGGCTGTTCGCCGCGATGGTGCTCGCCGGGCTGTGGGGCACCCTGCGGGCCGCCGCCGCGCTGGTCCGCCGCCGCCCGGTGCGCGGACTGGATCTCCCGGTCGGCCCGTTCCTGCTGCTCGGCGCGCTCACCGCGGTCCTGGCGCGGTGAGCACGTGCCGCCGGGGCATTGAAACGCGTTGAAGGGGAGGGGAACGGAAGGGCCCGCCGCACCGGTCGGTGCGACGGGCCCCGCCGCCGACGCGCAGGCCCCACCCTCAAGGAGCGGCGCGCCGGGGGAGTGGAGTTCGGGTGGCCGCGGCCCGTGGCAGCCGCGGCCGGGTGCCGTTACGGCATCTTGTGGACGAACGGGCCGACCGCGTTGGAGAACGCGTTGCCGTTGTTGACGTCCCAGTTGGTCGACCAGGTCATCGCGCCGCGGATGGTCGGCCACTTGGCCGGCGGCACGAAGCTGCCGCAGTTGTTACCGGTGGCCAGGCAGTCCAGCGCGTTGTTCACCACGGCCGGCGCGACGTAGCCGCCGCCCGCGGCCCGGGTGGAGGCCGGGACGCCGATGCCCACCTGGTCCGGCCGCAGGCCGCCCTGGATCTGGGTGCAGACCTGCGAGGTGATGAAGTCGATGGTGCCCTGGTTGTAGACCTTGCCGTCGCAGCCGTTCATGCCGCCCGAGTTGTAGAACTGGGTGTTGACGACGGTGAGGATGTCCTTGGTCTTCAGCGCCAGCTGGAAGTAGGCGCCGGAGGTGTTGTACATCCCGATGGTCTCGGGGGCCATGGTCAGGACGAAGCCGGGGCCGACCTTGGCCTGCAGGGAGTGCAGCGCGTCGCCGAGCGGGCCGGCCTGGACACCGTTCTCCAGGTCGACGTCGATGCCGTCGAAGCCGTAGTCCTTGATGATCGCGTAGGCGCTGTTGACGAAGTTGGCGCCGGCGGTGGCGTCCCCGACGGTGATCGCGCCGTTCTGGCCGCCGATGGAGAGGACGACCTTCTTGCCGGCCGCCTGCTTGGCCTTGATGTCGGCGCGGAACTGGGCGTCGGTGTAGCCGCCGAGCGCCTTGGACAGGCCCGGGTCCAGGGTGAAGCTGATCGCGCCGGTCCTGGTCGGCACGGCGTCGGCGAAGGACACCGCGATGATGTCGTACGCGCTCTGGACGTCGCTCAGCCGCTGCACGGTCGAGTTGTTGTCGAAGTTCTGCCAGTAGCCGGTGACCACGTGGGCGGGCAGGCCGGTGACCGGCGGGGTGGTGCTGGTCGGCGTGGCGGTGGGGGTCGCCGTCGCGGTCTGGGTGGGCGTCGGGGTCGCGGTCCGGGTGGGCGTCGCGGTGGCCGTGGGGGAGGCGGTGGCCGTGGGCGTCGCGGTGGGGGTGGGGGTCGCCGTCGGCGACGGGGTGCCGGTGCCGCCGGGGCCGATCAGCGCGACGTCGTCGGCCAGGTAGGCGCTCTGGCCGTACCAGCCGTGCAGGTAGACGGTGACGCTGGTGGCGTTCGCCCCGGTGGTGAAGGTGCTGGACAGCTGGTTCCAGCTGTTCTGGTTCGACCAGGCGGACGGGTCGGTGCCGCCGGTGCCGCGCGCACCGAGGTAGACGTACGGGCCCTGGACCCACGCGCTCAGGGTGTAGCTGGTGTTGGGCAGCACGCTGATGGTCTGGGTGCACTCGGCGGTGTCACCGGCGCCCGGGGTCGCCTGGAGCGCGCCGGTGCCGGAGTGGACCGGGGAGGAGACCGTGGTCGCGGCGCCGGTGCAGGTCCAGCCCCCGAGCCCGCCGTCGAAGCCGCCGTTGTCGACCAGGTTGCCGACCGCCGCGCTGGCGCCGCCGGCGAAGAGGGCGAGGCCGCCGCCGGCCAGGGCGAGGGCGGTGGCACCGGCCGCGACGGCCGGGAGGGGGCTGCGCCGGCGCTTGTGCGAGGGCTGGTTCAGCGTACGGGCCATGGGGCGACGCTCCTGGGGGAGGAGCGGCCGCCGCGGTGGGGGGCGCGGCGGCCGCGTGTGGGGGAGGGGAGGTCCGAAGTGAGCCTGCGGGGCGGAGCCGGAGGATCGTTCCGTCCCGGATCAAAAGCTGGACTAGACCATTGCTGGTCGTCAAGCATCGGAAGAACGGCTTACGGTTCCGTTAAGGATTCGGAGACCGTTCCGTGTCCGCGCCCCGGGAGCCCCTCAGCGACCCCGCGGCCCGCCCGGACGACCCCCGACACGCCCGTCGGGACAGACTTCGTACAGGACCGTGACCAGACCGCTACCTGCGGCTTTACTGTGCACCTGCGCGCCGGAGTAGGCTGCGCCCGGGGCGGAGACGCACCAGTTGCAACGAGCACGGAGGGGCCGGGAAAGATGGGTCTGCGCGATGTCGCCGAACGGACGCCGGGGCTGCGCACCCTGCTCGGCGGGATGTACGGGCTCTACGGTCGACGGGTCGAGGTCCACCTCGCGAGCACCCCGCGCCACATCGGCGTGATCCTGGACGGCAACCGCCGCTGGGCCAAGGCGGCCGGCGGCTCCACCGCGTACGGCCACCAGCGCGGCGCCGACAAGATCAGCGAGTTCCTCGGCTGGTGCGACGAGACCCACGTCAAGGTCGTCACCCTCTGGATGCTCTCCACCGACAACCTGGACCGCCCGGCCGACGAGCTCGTCCCGCTGCTCGGCATCATCGAGGACGCCGTCACCGGCCTGGCCGCCGCCCGCCGCTGGCGGGTCAACCCGGTCGGCGCGCTGGACCTGCTGCCGCAGCACACCGCCGACGTGCTCAAGCGGGCCGCCGACCAGACCGCCGACATCGACGGCATAACGGTCAACGTCGCGGTCGGCTACGGCGGTCGGCACGAGATCGCCGACGCCGTCCGCTCGCTGCTCCAGGAGCAGGCCGGGCGCGGCACCTCGATCGAGGAACTGGCGGAGGTCCTGACCGTCGAGCACATCGCCGAGCACCTGTACACCCGCAACCAGCCCGACCCGGACCTGATCATCCGCACCTCGGGCGAGCAGCGGCTGTCCGGCTTCCTGCTCTGGCAGAGCGCGCACAGCGAGTTCTACTTCTGCGAGGCGTACTGGCCGGCCTTCCGCAAGGTCGACTTCCTGCGTGCGCTGCGGGCGTACGAGCAGCGCCACCGGCGGCTGGGGCTGTAACCCCGGCACGGTGGCCCCGGCCACCGGCCCGTCCGGAGGAAATGACCGCCGTAGGCCTGGCCTACCCGGTGCCGGCGCGAGGCCAAACGTTCACCGGCAATGATCCGTCAGTTCTCCGGGGGCGCGAATGCACCGCTCCCCGCCTGGGAATACTCCAGTCAGTCCGGTCCCGAGGCCACCGGGGCAGCGGGGGCCGGCATGCCGCGGATGACGCAGGGTCATCCGCTCTGGAGGCCTAGTGGTCAGTTCGAAGAGCCGCCGGACACCAGACCGGCGCACGTACGTTCTCGACACGAGCGTGCTCCTGGCGGACCCGCTCGCCATGACCCGCTTCGAGGAGCACGAGGTCGTCCTCCCGGTGGTGGTCGTCACCGAGCTGGAGGCCAAGCGACACCACCCGGAGCTGGGCTACTTCGCCCGCCAGGCGCTGCGGCTGCTCGACGACTACCGGATCCGCCACGGCCGGCTCGACGAGCCGATCCCGGTCGGCGAGCTCGGTGGCACCATCCGGGTCGAGCTCAACCACTCCGACGTGTCGATACTGCCGGCCGGCTACCGGGCCGGCGGTGAGGCGGACACCCGGATCCTCGCGGTCGCCCGCAACCTCCAGGCCGAGGGCTACGACGTGACCGTCGTGTCCAAGGACCTGCCGCTGCGGATCAAGGCCAGCTCGGTGGGCCTGCTCGCCGAGGAGTACCGGGCCGAGCTGGCGATCACCTCGGGCTGGACGGGCATGTCCGAGCTGCACGTCCCGGCGGACCAGGTGGACGCGCTGTTCTCGGCCGGCCACGACGCGGGGGTGGACGTCGACGGCGCCACCGAGCTGCCCGTCCACACCGGACTGGTGCTGACCTCGGAGCGCGGCCGGGCGCTCGGCCGGGTCACCGGCGACGGCCGGGTGCGGCTGGTGCGCGGGGAGCGCGAGGCGTTCGGGCTGCGCGGGCGCAGCGCCGAGCAGCGGGTGGCGCTGGACCTGCTGCTCGACCCGGAGATCGGGATCGTGTCGATGGGCGGCCGGGCCGGCACTGGGAAGTCGGCGCTGGCGCTGTGCGCGGGGCTGGAAGCGGTGCTGGAGCGGAGGCAGCACCGCAAGGTGATGGTCTTCCGGCCGCTGTACGCGGTCGGCGGCCAGGAGCTGGGCTACCTGCCCGGTTCCGAGGCGGAGAAGATGGGCCCCTGGGCGCAGGCGGTCTTCGACACCCTCTCCGCCGTCACCACCCCGGACGTGATCGAGGAGGTCATCTCCCGCGGGATGCTGGAGGTGCTGCCGCTGACCCACATCCGGGGGCGCTCGCTGCACGACGCCTTCGTGATCGTGGACGAGGCGCAGTCGCTGGAGCGGAACGTCCTGCTGACGGTGCTGTCCCGGATCGGCCAGGGCTCGCGGGTGGTGCTCACCCACGACGTGGCGCAGCGGGACAACCTCCGGGTGGGCCGCTACGACGGCGTGGTGGCGGTGGTGGAGAAGCTGAAGGGTCATCCGCTCTTCGCCCACATCACGCTCACCCGCTCGGAGCGTTCGCCGATCGCGGCGCTGGTCACGGAGATGCTGGAGGACATCCACCCGTGATCCGCCCCTGATCGGGGCATAGTGGGACAATATGGTCAACTCATGACCTGGAGCCCGCTCCTGACGGAGCGGGCTCCGCCCGTTTCATCACATCGAGTGCTTTCCGTCCGGGAAACCGCCGTACGGTGAATGTGACATGCGCCACGCGAAGGGGAATTGCGTCGACCGTGCCCGGTGCGGCATGGTGAGGGTTCTGTCAGGCCCCGCGTACGGCGCGGCAGGGCTTCCGGACTCCGGGAGTCAGGCCCGGGAAGGTTCGCCAACTCCGGTCGGTGGACACACAATTGAAAACCGTTGAGCCGTACGCCGCCCGATTTCAACGCCCGGTCACCTCGGCCGGACGCCGGGCCAGCACCTCCCGTGACCAGAGCACTGTGCGGAGGTCCGTGCCAAGGGGCATCTTGCGCCCGTACGGTCACGCGTGGGCGATGCTGGAAGGAAACCATGTGACTCGGATCTCGGTCCGGGGAGTTGCTGTGGCCTCCGCCACCGCCGTCACCGCTGTCGGTGCCGTCGTGGGTATGGCCTCGGGCAGCGAGGGCAAGACCACGCAGACGGTTGACGTCGCCGGCGCGACCCTGCTTGCCGAAGTCCCCTCTGGCGCCCAGGCGCAGACCATCAGTGACAACATCGGCCAGCAGGCATCCGCCCAGCAGGCCTCCGCCGACGCCGCCGCCAAGGCCGCCGCGGAGCAGAAGGCCGCCGAGGAGGCCGCGCGCCAGCAGGCCGCCGCGGACGCCCAGGCGAAGGCCGATGCCCAGGCCAAGGCCGACGCGGAGAAGGCCGCCAAGGCCGCGGACGACAAGCGCAAGGCCGACGAGGCCGCCGCGAACCGGTCCAAGTCCCGTTCCGCGATGACCGCGGTCGAGGACAGCGCTCCGCCCGTCTCGGTCAGCCCCGGCTCGGTCCAGGACCTGGCCCGGCAGATCGTCGGCAACGACGCGCAGTTCCAGTGCTTCAGCCAGATCGTGAAGCGCGAGAGCGGCTGGGACTACACCGCGACCAACAAGAGCTCCGGCGCGTACGGTCTGGTCCAGGCGCTGCCCGGCACCAAGATGGCCTCGGCCGGTGCCGACTGGCGCACCAACCCGGCCACCCAGATCAAGTGGGGCGTCGGCTACATGAACTCCCGCTACGGCAGCCCCTGTGGCGCGTGGTCGTTCTGGCAGGCCCACAACTGGTACTAGGACCGGCTGCCGCCCCGGCGGCGCGGTTCCCGCGGCCCCCGGCCGTTCGCCCTCCCCGGGCGAGCGGCCGGGGGCCGCGGCGTTCTCGGACACGGGTGTCGCCAGGGCGTTGGCCCGAGGGGTGCGGGGTGCGAGCCCGGTTGCGGACCGCGCCGCCCGGGCTGCGCTGACCAGTGCGCCCTCGGGCGGTGCGGTCCCGGTTGCGGACGCGGGGCGCGGAAAGGGGTCCTGGTTGCTTCCCGCACCGGCCGGTCCGCCGGCAGTTGGCCGCGGGGCGACCTCGGTGGCCGGGCTCCGGGGTCTCGTCCCGACTCCTCCCCAGCGGACCGCATCCGAAACCGGATGGAACCTTGCGTTTTGTCCGGTTCGTCGGCATGGGAGGTTCGAGTCGAACGGGCCCGCGGCCGGACTGGCCGCGCCCTCGCCGGGTAGCGTCATCCCTGACGGCCGCGGCGGGACCCGCGGCGTACCGCCGGGCACGGCGGGTTCGGCAGTGGAGCGGTGGTAGCGAGGATGGCGCGGGGCGGAAAGGCCTTCAAGGCCGTGGCCAAGGGCATGGCCGTGGTGGCGAGCGCGGCCGCCGTGATCGAACGGCGCCGGCGGGCCGCGATGGCGGCCGATCCGCACGAGCCGGCCCTTCCGGGGCCGGCCGCCGGGAACGTTCCGGCGCTCGTGGACGGGCACGTCCCGGCACTTGTCCCGGCACTCGCCGAGGTGCCCGGACCGGTCCCGGTCCCGCGGGCCGACCCGGCCCCGGCGGCCGAGGCGGTCCCGCCGTCCGCCGCGGCGGCCCCGGTCACCGCGCCCGCGCCGGTCGCGCACACCGGGTTCGGGCGGGAGTACCACCCCGGCCGCCCGGCCACCCCCGCCGAGGCGGTGCCGTGGGGGCTGCGGGTGGCCGCGGAGTCGACCTGGCGGCTGCTGCTGCTCGGAGCCGCGCTCTACGTCGTCTTCTACGTGGTCGACATGCTGCGGCTGGTCGCCTTCTCGGTGCTGGCGTCGCTGCTGATCACCGCGCTGCTGGAGCCCTCGGTCTCCTGGCTGCGCCGGCGCGGGGTGCCGCGCTCGCTGGCGGCGGGCGGGGTGTTCCTCAGCGGTCTCGCCGGGATCGGACTGGTCGGCTGGTTCGTGGTCTGGCAGGTGTCGACCAACCTCTCGGACGTCACCACCCAGGTGAAGACCGGCGTCAACCAGATGCGGGACTGGCTGGTCACCGGGCCGCTGCACCTGACCCAGCAGCAGATCACCGACTTCGCCAACCAGATCACCAAGGCCATCACCACCAACACCGATCAGCTCACCTCGGCCTCGATCACCGGCGCGCAGATCGCCGTCGAGGTGCTGACCGCACTGCTGATGACCTTCTTCACCACCTTCTTCTTCCTCTACGACGGGGCGAAGATCTGGAACTGGGCGCTGCGCGGGCTGCCGCGGCACTCCCGCTTCGCGATGGCCGGGGCCGGCCCGAAGGCGTGGGCGACGCTCACCGCCTATGTGCGCGGCACGGTCTGCGTGGCCTTCATCGACGCGCTCTGCATCGGCATCGGCGTCGATCTGCTGGGCGTGCCGCTGGCCCTGCCGCTGGCCGTGATCATCTTCCTGGGCGCCTTCGTCCCGCTGGTCGGCGCACTGGTCACCGGCACCGTCGCGGTGCTGATCGCGCTGGTCACCCAGGGGCCGTGGACGGCGCTGATGGTGCTGGTGGTGCTGGTGGTGGTGATGCAGGTGGAGAGTCACATCCTCCAGCCGCTGATCCTCGGCCGGGCCGTGAGGGTCCACCCGCTCGGCGTGGTGCTCGGCGTCGCGGCCGGCGGCATCATCGGGGGCATCGGCGGCGCGGTGGTCGCCGTCCCGCTGATCGCCGTCACCAACACCGTGGTCACCCACCTGCGCCGGCGCAACGAGGCCGGCCAGGCCGTCTTCACCGCGCTCGAAGCCGCCCGCGAGGCCGCCGAACGGACGGCCGGACAGGCCGCCGGGCGCAGCTCCGAGCGCACCGGCGAGCGCACCGCGGCCACCGGTTCCGCCGCGCCGGCCGCACCCGCCGCCGACTGACCCTCCGCCGTGCCGGACTTCCGGTGCGGAGAACGACGACGGGCCCTCCCGGACATGGTGTCCGGGAGGGCCCGTCGTCGTGCCGGGTGCGTCAGGCGGTGACGGCGGCGAGGGCGGCCTCGGAGTCGAGGACGCCGGCCACGGCCTGGAGGACGGCGGCGATCTTCATCGAGGCCTGGACGACCTCGCGCTCGACGCCGGCCTTGCGCAGCACGGCCTCGTGCGAGTCGAGGCACTGGCCGCAGCCGTTGATGGCGGAGACCGCGAAGCACCAGAGCTCGAAGTCGACCTTCTCGACGCCCGGGGTGCCGATGATGTTCATCCGCAGACCGGCCCGCATCGTGCTGTACTCCTTGTCGGAGAGCAGGTGCAGCGTCCGGTAGTAGACGTTGTTCATCCCCATGATCGCGGCCGCGCCCTTGGCGGCGTTGTACGCCTCCGGGGACAGGTTGGCCTTGGCCTCGGGCTCCAGCTCACGCAGCAGGCCGGGGCTGCGGGTGGCCATCGCGCAGGACAGCACGGTGCCCCAGAGCTGCTGGGCGGGGAGGTCGGAGTTGCCGATGACCGAGCCCAGGTTGAGCTTGAGGTCCTTGGCGTAGTCCGGGAGGGCGGCCTTCAGGTCGTCGAGAGCCATGGGTCAGCCCGCCAGCAGGGCCTGGGCGTCGAGGGTGTCCTCGCCCTTGTTCCAGTTGCACGGGCACAGCTCGTCGGTCTGCAGGGCGTCCAGCACCCGCAGGACCTCCTTGGGGTTACGGCCGACGGAGCCGGCGGTGACCATGACGAACTGGATCTCGTTGTTCGGGTCGACGATGAAGACGGCGCGCTGGGCGGTGCCGTCCTCGCCCTCGACGCCGCAGGCGCGCATCAGGTCGTGCTTGATGTCGGCCAGCATCGGGAAGGGCAGGTCGCGCAGGTCCTTGTGGTCCTTGCGCCAGGCGTGGTGCACGAACTCGGAGTCGCCGGAGACGCCGAGAACCTGGGCGTCGCGGTCGGCGAACTCGTCGTTCAGCTTGCCGAACGCGGCGATCTCGGTCGGGCAGACGAAGGTGAAGTCCATCGGCCAGAAGAAGACGATCTTCCACTTGCCCTCGTAGGACTTGTGGTTGATATCGGCGAAGGCGCTCGCGGCGTCCAGGTCGACACAGGCCTTGAGGTCGAACTCGGGGAACTTGTCACCGATCGTGAGCACGTTCGCTTCTCCTGAAGTGAGATGAGGGGAGCTTGTCCGGAATCCGGACACCACTCACAGTTCCACATCGTGGACTGATCAGGGAAATAGCTACACTGGATGTGTCTGATCGGAGATTGTTATCAGTACTGAATCCCCCACGTCGCGGCCGGGTTCCCGCCGCAGCGGCGGCACCAAGGGCGACCCGACTGTGGCGAGCGCCACAGCCCGGAGCCCGCGCACCCCGACCGTCGCCCAGTTGCGCGCCTTCGTCGCGGTGGCCGAGCACCGGCACTTCCGGGAGGCCGCCGCCGCCACCGGGACCAGCCAGCCCGCGCTGTCCGGGGCGGTCGCGGCGCTGGAGGAGTCGCTGGGCGCGCAGCTGGTCGAGCGTACGACGCGCAAGGTGATCGTCACCCCACTGGGGGAGCGTGTGCACCAGCACGCGCGCCGGGTGCTCGCCTCGCTGCAGGCCCTCACCGAGGAGGTCGAGGCCGCCCGCCGTCCGTTCACCGGGCCGCTGCACCTGGGCGTCATCCCGACCGTCGCGCCCTATCTGCTGCCCACCGTGCTGCGGCTGGTCCGCGACGGCTTCCCGGACCTGGAACTGCACGTCCACGAGGAGCGCACCCCCTCGCTGCTGGAGGGCCTGGCCGCCGGGCGGCTGGACGTCCTGCTGCTCGCGCTGCCGGCCGGCGGGGCCTCGCCGACCAAGGACATCCCGCTGTTCGACGAGGACTTCGTCCTGCTCACCCCGCCCGGCCACCCGCTCGCCGGGCGGATCGACGTCCCGCGCGACGTGCTGCTCGACCTGGACGTGCTGCTCCTGGAGGAGGGCCACTGCCTGCGCGACCAGGCGCTGGACATCTGCCGCGAGGTCGGCGCCGACCCGGCGGGCTCGACCACCCGCGCGGCCGGCCTGTCCACCCTGGTCCAGCTGGTCGCCGGCGGCCTCGGGGTGACCCTGCTGCCCGCCACCGCGCTGGACGTCGAGGCCGGGCGCACCGACCGGCTGGCCGCCGTCCGCTTCGCCGCACCGCAGCCCGGCCGCAGGATCGGGCTGGCCGTCCGGCCGGGCTCGGCCCGCAACGCCGAGTACGAGCGCTTCGCGGCCGCGCTGCGCGAGGTGCTGGTCGAGCTGCCGGTCCGGATCGTGTCCTAGGGCCTGTCTTCAAACCCCCGCCTGCGGGGCGGCGGGACGACGGGGGTTTGAAGACAGGCCCTAGGCCCTCTCTTTCGGATCACGTCGGACCAGTGGGCGTCGTTGGAGTGCGTGCATCGGCGGTGCGGAGGAGGGAGTCCATGCGGAGCATCGGCGACCGACGACAAGCCGGCGAGGTGCGTGCTCCGGCGGCGACCGCCTGGCGTGATCCGAAAGAGAGGGTCTAGCCCAGGGTGTCCCGGCCTCCGTGCCGGCCCGGCTCGGGGCGGGCGGCCGGGGTGCCCAGGCAGAGTCCGACCGTCGTCGCGACGAGGAGCTCCAGCGCCTCCAGGGTGTCCTGGTCGGGCCGGTCGCCGGGCCGGCGCAGGGTGAGGTGGCGGGCCGTCAGGCCGTCGAAGCCGCCGAGGAAGTGGACGGCGATCCGGCGGGCGGGCAGCGCCAGGCTCAGGCCGTGGGCGGCCGCGAGGGCGTCGAGCATCTCGGTGGCGGTGCCCTCGATGTCGTGCTGGAGCCCGAGCATGATCTCCTGCATGTCCGGGTCGCGCATGGCCAGCGCCCCGAACTCGCTCAGCAGCACGCAGCGTCCGTGCTCGCCGGTGGCGGCCTCCCAGAGCGCGAGCACCAGGGTGCGGACCTGCTCGCCGAACGCGCCGTCGCCGGGGGAGGCGGCGCGCACCTCGCCGACGAAGTCGGACTTCAGCTGCTGGACGACCGCTCGGTAGAGGTCCTTCTTGGTGCCGAAGGTGTAGTGCACCGTCGCCTGCGCCACGCCCAGCTCGGCCGCGATCGCGCGGGTGCTGCCGGCGGCGATTCCCTCCCTGGTCATCAGGTCGATCGCGGCCTGGACCAGTTGCGGTCGGCGTTCGGAGGCGGGGACGTGGGCCATCCAGTCAGGGTAGCGCCACGGGCGGGCAACTGTGTCGTGCGATCTTGTCGTCCAACTTTGTCACCCGACAAAGTTCGGTCTACGGTGGGACGCGACCTGCCCTGACCGACCCGAGGGACCGCCGATGGCCACGTACCTGTACCGACTGGGCCGATACTGCTTCCGGCGGCGACGGGCCGTCGCCGCCGTCTGGATCGCCCTGCTCCTCGCCGTCGGCGGGGTCGCGGGCGCCTTCGCCGGCAAGACCACCGACGAGTTCAAGGTCCCGGGCACCGAGGCGCAGGCCACCCTGGACCGGATCAAGGACACCTTCCCGGCGCAGGGCCACGGCTCCGCGCAGGTCGTCTTCGCCGCCGGCGCGCCCGGCGGCATCGGGACGCCCGAGGCGGTCAGGGCGGTCGGCGAGTCCGTCGCCCGGATCGCCCAGGTGCCGGGCGTGGCCGCGGTGCCGGACCCGTACGCCACCGGCGCGCTCTCGCCGGACGGGAAGGTCGCGCTCGCGCTGGTCTCCTTCGACCACAAGCTCGCCGACGTCACCGACCAGCAGCGCGACGCGGTGAAGGCCGCCGCCGAGCCGGCCCGCGCGGCCGGGCTGGACGTGGCCTTCGGCGGCGACGCGTACAACACGATGGCCCGGATCGAGGGCGGCAGCGAGGCGATCGGCCTGGTGGTGGCCGGGCTGGTGCTGGTGGTCACCCTCGGCACGCTGGTCGCCGCCGGGCTGCCGCTGCTGACCGCGCTGGTCGGCGTCGGCGTGACGATGGCCGGCCTGCTGGCGCTCACCGGCTCCTTCGAGATCATCACCACCGCGCCGGTGCTGGCCCTGATGGTCGGCCTCGCGGTCGGCATCGACTACGCGCTGTTCATCCTCTTCCGGTACCGCCGCCACCTGGACGAGGGCCTGGAGCCGGAGGAGGCCGCCGCCCGGGCCACCGCGACCGCCGGCAGCGCCGTCGTCTTCGCCGGCCTGACCGTGGTCGTCGCGCTCGCCGGACTCGCCGTCGCGGGCGTGCCCTTCCTCACCGTGATGGGTCTGGCCGCCTCCGGGGCCGTCGTGGTGGCCGTCCTGGTCGCGATCACGCTGCTGCCCGCCGTGCTGGGCTTCACCGGCCGGGCCATCGACCGGCTGCCGATCTGGAAGCGGGCCCTGACCGCCAACGGCCGCACCACCATGGGCGAGCGCTGGGGCCGCTTCGTGGTCCGCCGCCCGCTGCCCGTCCTGCTGGTCGCCCTGGCCGGGCTGGGCGCCCTGGCGGTGCCCGCCGCGAGCCTGAACCTCGGTCTGCCGAGCGGGGGTTCGCAGGCCGCCGGGACGGACGCGCGCAAGGCGTACGACCTGGTCGGCGAGAGCTTCGGGCCGGGCTTCAACGCTCCGCTGGTGGTCGTGGTGGACGCCCACGGCGCGCCGCAGCCCGAGCAGGCGGTGCGGGAGGTGGCCGCGAAGCTCCAGACCCTCAAGGGCGTCGGGACGCTGCTGCCGCCGACCGTCGACCAGGAGAGCCGCACCGCGCTGGTGACCGTCATCCCGCAGACCGGTCCGGACCACGCGGACACCGAGGCGCTGGTCAACGAGATCCGCGACCGGAAGGCGGAGTTGAAGGCGGAGACCGGCGCGGACATCGCCGTCACCGGCACCACGGCCGCCAACATCGACGTCTCCACCAAGCTCGGCCAGGCGCTGCCGCCCTTCCTCGCGGTGATCGTCGGGATCGCGGTGGTGCTGCTGGCGCTGGCGTTCCGCTCGGTGCTCGTCCCGCTCAAGGCGGTGGCCGGCTTCCTGCTCAGCGTCACCGCCTCGCTCGGCGCGGTGGTCGCGGTCTACCAGTGGGGCTGGCTGGACGGGCTGATCGACGTGCCCAAGGTCGGGCCGGTGGTGAGCTTCGTGCCGATCCTGCTGATCGGCGTGCTGTTCGGGCTGGCGATGGACTACGAGCTGTTCCTGGTCTCCGGGATGAAGGAGCAGCACGTCCACGGCGCGGCGCCGCGCGAGGCCGTGGTGGCCGGGGTGCGGAACGGGGCCCGGGTGGTCACGGCGGCCGCGCTGATCATGGTGGCGGTGTTCGGCTCGTTCGTCTTCGGCCACGACCCGGTCGTCCAGCCGATCGGCTTCGCCCTCGCGGTGGGCGTGCTGGTGGACGCCTTCGTGGTGCGGATGGCGCTGGTGCCGGCCGCGATGGCGCTGTTCGGCAAGGCCGCCTGGTGGTTCCCGAAGCGGCTGGAGAAGGTCGTGCCGCGGGTGGACATGGAGGGCGAGCAGCTGATGGCCCGGCTCGCCCGACGGCCGGCCGGGGACGGGACGCGGGAGCCGGCCGAGCAGCCGGCCGTGGAGCCGACCCGGATCTGACGGCCCCGGCCCCGGAAGCCCCGGCGCCCGGTGGGATCCGTTCCCGCCGGGCGCCCCCGCGTTCGCGCCCCCGCGTTGGAGGGGGCGCGGTCACATCCCCGCGGGCAGCCGCTGCTCGAACCAGACCACCTTGCCGGTGCCCAGCCTGGTCGCACCCCAGCGGTCCGCGCACCGGGCCACTATCTGCAGCCCGCGCCCGCGTTCGTCCTCCGGCCCGGTGCGGCGCGGGCGCGGCAGCAGCGGGCTGTCGTCGCCGACCTCGCAGCGCAGCCGGGCGGTGCGCACCAGACTCAGGGTGACCGGCCGGGTCGCGTGCTGGACGGCGTTGGTGACCAGCTCGCTGACCATCAGCTCGGTCGCCTCGCTCAGCTCGTCCAGCCCCCAGCGGCGCAGCGTGTGCGCGGCCAGTCGGCGGGCCCGACCCGGAGTCTCGTTGCGCGGCTGGAGGTACCAGTGCGCGACGTCCCCGGCCGGGATGCCGTCGAAGCAGGCACCGAGCAGGGCGATGTCGTCGCCGCGGTCGCCGGGCGGCAGGATCCGCAGCGCCTCCTGGCACAGCTGCTCCGGGGACTGCCAGCGGGCGGCGGCGATCCGGGCGCGCAGCATCTCCAGGCCGTCGCTGATCGGGCGGGTGCGGGTCTCCACCAGGCCGTCGGTGAACAGCAGCAGGGCCGAGCCGGGCGGTGCGGGCAGTTCGACGGAGTTGAAGTCCACCCCGCCGACGCCGATCGGTGCTCCGGAGTCCAGTTCGACCAGTTCGGCGATGCCGTCCGGGCGGACCAGCACCGGTGGGACGTGTCCGGCGTTGGCCATCACCACCCGGTTGGCGATCGGGTCGTACACCGCGTAGACGCAGGTGGCCAGGTGCTGTTCCCGGCCGAGCCGCTGGGCCTGTTCGTCCAGGTGGTAGAGCACCTCGTGGGGCGGCAGGTCGAGGGCGGCCAGGGTCTGGGCGCTGGTGCGCAGCTGGCCCATGATGGCGGCCGAGGTGAGCGAGTGGCCCATCACGTCGCCGACGATCAGGGCGACCCGGTTGCCGGGCAGCGGGACGGCGTCGTACCAGTCCCCGCCGACCTGTGCGCCGCGCTCGCCGGGCAGGTAGCGCTGGGCGATCCGGACGCCGTGCGACTGCGGCAGGCGCAGCGGCAGCATGCTGCGCTGGAGTTCGTTGGCGATCTCCCACTCGCGGGCGTAGCGCAGTGCGGTGTCCACGGCCAGCCCGGCCTGGGTGGCGAGGTGCGCCGCGGTCGCGGTGTCCGCGGCGTCGAAGACCGGGCGGCCGGTGCGTTCGGGAGGGCGGCGGATCAGTATCAGCAGCCCGAGCACGGCCTTGCGCCCGCGCAGCGGCAGGGCGAGGACGGAGGTCCCGGCGGCCAGCCGGGCCACCCCGCGGGTGCCGTACAGCTCGCGCAGCAGCGTCTCGGCGCGTTCGGCGGCGGGGGTGCCGAGGACGGCGGCCTCGGCGGGGCGGCGGCTCAGCAGGGCGTGGGCGAGCGCCCCGCCGCGGGTCACCGGGGTGGCCGGGCCGCCGTCGGCGGTCGAGCGGGCGCCGTAGCGGGAGCGGCGCCGGTCGTCCAGGCCGCTCGGGCGGCCGCGGCGGCCGATCCGGGTGCCGGTGCTGTGGTGTATCCGCAGCTCCTCCGGGAAGCCGGGTTCGCGTTCGACGTTGGGCAGCGGGTCGCGCAGGTGGACGACGGCGGCGTCGGCGAGCGTCGGGACCAGCACCCGGCCGATGTTGCGCAGCGTCGCGGCGAGGTCGAGGGCGCTGTTGATCCGCCGGGTCGCCGAGTCGAGGTACGCCAGGCGGTCCGCCATCTCGGTGCGTTCCGGCCGTGCGCCCGCCCGTCGTACCGGGGCTGCCGGCAGGGCCGTCGCCGGGGCCGGTGTCGCGGCCGGGACCTGGCGGCGCTGGCCCGGGACGGCGGGCGGCTGCTCCGCCTCGGTCTTGAGCTGGTCGCGCACGGCTGCCTGTCCTGGATTCGGTGTGGTCGGTGAGCTGTTCTGTTGCACCGGCCGCGGGTGCGGCCGGGCCTGTCCCGGTTCGATCAGCCGACGCGTCGACAGCGCAGGAACAGCTGTTCCTCCGGCGGCAGCGAGGTACTGGCCGGCGCGTACGGATGCCCCGAGCACTCCTCGACGGCGAAGCCGGCCGTGACCAGAACCCGCTCCAGATCCTCCCTCAGATACCCACTGATCCGCAGCTCTCTGCCAAGGAACGGAAGCGGAACGTGATCCAGGTCCGCCTCGACCATACCGAGCGCCAGCAGTCCGCCCGGCCGCAGGAGTTCGCGCAGCTGCCGCAGCACGGTCGGGATCTCGTCCTGCGGCAGCAGGATCAGCGAGAAGAACGCGGTGACGGCGGCGAAGCGGCCCCGGCCGTCCGGCCCCAGTTCGGGGGCGTTCCAGACCCGGTCCGCACGCTCGGTGGCCAGATCGTACAGGTCGATCCGATGGAACACCGGCGCGAAAACGCCTGGGAAGGTGGTCCGCCGGGCCAGCGTGAGCATGCCGTCGGAGAGGTCCGCGCCGGTCACCCGCAGACCGTCGGCGACCAGCTGGCGGACGGTCGGTTCGCCGGTGCCGCAGCCCACGTCCAGCACCCGGGCGCCGGGTTCGAGCTCGGCGAGCAGCCGCCGGCCGCAGGCCAGCTGTCCGTCCTTGGCGGGGAACGCCTCGCCGTACTCCGTGCCGATGGTGTCGAAGGCGACCGCCTGCAGTGCCCGGGCCGCCCGCCGCCGCCGTACCTCGGGTTCGTCGTCGCCGGCGTCCTCGTCGACGGGGAACGGGTCCGATATCTGTCCGGTCGTCACGTTGCGAGGCACCCTTCCACCCGTGGCCTCCGGTGGCTCCTCCGCGGCCCCGCGGGCCGCTGCCGGTGGCGGTACGTCACGCTCTGCGCACCACGCGGACGGACTGCACCCCGATGCGTTTCCGAGCAGACACTCGTGTGCGTACTGGCATCTGAGAATATGCGTGATCACTGTGCCGTGGGGTCCCTTTCCGGCCAACTCGCCGCGCTTGGGTGGTTGTGGCCGGGGTTGCGGAAGCACGGGGGTGCGGGCGGGGTTGTGCGCGCGGCCGCGCACGCCGGACAGCGCGCCAGGGGAACGTCGATGACCTGCGGTTTTGCCGATCCGCAGGCTGACTATCGGACGTTTATCGAACGTCAATCGGTCCGGTGCACAGTGGAGTCCAGCGCCGGGGAAGCGTTGAGGGCGCTCCCGCAGCCGGGGGGCTGCGGGGGCGCCGACGCGCGGAACGGGGGAGGTTCTCCGCGGGGGAGCGGAAGCCTTACGGCGCGGGGGGAGAGAGGGGCTCGGTGTGCTGCTGGGAGATGAGGTCCGCCACGGGGGAGGCCTCAGGCACACCGAGCCGCGTGAAGATCGCATGGGCCTCCTGGAGGCAGGCGAGTCCGCGAGCCGGCTGGGCGAGCGCCAACAGGGCCTCGCCCAGTGCGGCGTTCGCCAGGCCCTGGCAGTACGCGGAGCCCAGCTCCTGGCCGATCGCCAGCGACTCGCCGGCCGCCGAGGCCGCCTCGGCGGGCTGCTCGGCGACCAACAGGGCCGAGGCGAGCCTGGCCAGGGTGTAGCCCTCCCACAGGGGGTTCTGCTGCGACTGGTAGAGCCGGTGCGCCTCCCGCAGGTGCGGAACGGCGTCGCCGCCGGAGAGCACCACACCCAGCTGGTAGAGGGTCTGGGCGAGCAGCGGGCCGTTCTTGGACTCCCGGGCGGCGGCGACACCGTCACCGGCGGACCGGACCGCCGTCTCGGTCATCCCGAGCCGGTGCTGTGCCCGGGCCATGTTGCTGACGATGCGGGCCTCGGCGGTCGGCGCGCCCACCGCCTGGCTGGTGGCCCGGGCCTGTTCCATGAACGGCAGGGCCTCGGCCGGGCGGTTGCCCAGGCTCAGGATCACTCCCAGGATGTTGGCGGTGGCCAGCAGCTGGACGGTCGGGACGTCCGGTGACTGGTGGTCCAGACTGCGGCGCAGCGAGTGCTCGGCGCCCTGGAAGTCACTGGTGACGTAGTTCAGTGCCCCGAGGACGAAGTGCACCCGGGCGAGTGCGGCGGAGTCGTCGCGGAGCTCCGCCTCGCGTCCGAGGGCTTCCAGGACCGGCCGTACCTGGGGGCCGTGGGTCGGGTCCGGATCGAGGCCGTACAGCAGGATCAACAGGTCGATCGCCGCGTGCTGCGAGGAGCGGGGCCCGTTCGCCGCCGCCGCCGTGGAGTTGAGCAGGAGGGCGCTCTCGCTCCGGAGCCAGGACTGGGCGGAACCGCTGGTCGGCAGGCCGATCCCGGGCGAGGACGGCGTGGTGAGCAGCTCGGGCTCGGGGTCGTCCGGTTCGAGGGTCCGGGCCGCGTTGCGGACGGTCGGGATCAGCAGGTCGAGCAGCCGCAGGACGGCCCGTTCCTGCTCCCCGCCGTCGCCCGACCGGTCGTTCTGCCGCTGGGCGTAGAGGCGGAGCAGATCGTGGTAGCGGTAGCGGCCGGGGGTGAAGCACTCCAGCATGTTCGCTTCCACCAGGGCCTCGACGAGCTCCTCGGCGGTGTCCTCGTCCACGCCGAGGAGTGCCGCGGCGGCCGCGAGCGGGATGTCGGGGGAGTCGATCAGCGCGAGCAGTCGAAAGGCGCGGGCCTCGGCCGTGGACAGCTGTCCGTAGCCGAGCCCGATGGTGGTCTCCACGGCGAGGTTGCCGAGTTGGAGCTCGTCCAGGCGGTGACGTTGGTCGGCTAACCGACGGGCCAGGTCGGAGACGCTCCACCGCGGCCGGCTGGCCAGCCGGGCGGCGGCGATGCGGACCGCCAGCGGCAGGAAGCCGCACGCGGTGACCACCGCCATGGCCGCCTCCGGCTCCGCGGCGACCCGCTGCTCCCCGACGATGGCCGAGAACAGTGCCAGGGCCTCCCGCGGAGTCAGCTCCTCGACGTCGAACAGCTGCGCGCCGGGGATGCCGGCGAGCCGGGAACGGCTGGTGGCGAGCACCGCGCAGCCGGAGACGCCCGGGATCAGCGGCCGGATCTGGTCGGCGTCCCGTGCGTTGTCCAGCAGGATGAGCATCCGCCGGTTGGCGAGCAGCGAGCGGTAGAGCGCCGCGCGCTGCTCCATCGACTCCGGGTTCTCGGTGACACCGAGGGCGTGGAGGAAGTCGCCGAGGACGACGACCGGGTCGGCCGGCGAGGCGCCGGCGCCGCGCAGGTCGACGTACAGCTGTCCGTCCGGGAACTCGGCCCGGACCCGGTGGGCGACGTGGACCGCGAGGGTGGTCTTCCCGACGCCGCCGATGCCGGCCAGCGAAGTGACCACCACGGCCTGGCCGGTGGCGTTCATCAGGACCGTCGAGAGGTCGCTCACCAGCTCGGTGCGGCCGCTGAAGTCCAGGACATCGGCCGGGAGTTGGGCCGGTGCCGGGGCGGTGGGCCGGTCCTTCGCCGCCGCTTCGGGCACGGCCGGGAGGGCGAGCGCGGGGTCGGCCGCGAGGATGCGGGTGTGCATCGTGGACAGGCCGACGCCCGGTTCCACCCCGAGTTCCTCGATGAGCAGTTTGCGGGTGTCGGTGTAGACGCCGAGGGCCTCGGCCTGGCGGCCGCAGCGGTACAGCGCCAGCATCAGGAGTTCGCGCAGCCGTTCGCGCAGCGGATGTTCCGTCGTCAGGTTGTTGAGCTCTCCGACGATTTCCGCGTGCTGCCCGATGGTGAGGGCGGCGGCGCACAGGTCCTCGGCGGCGGCCACCTGGCGCTCGGCCAGTCGGAGCCGCTGGGTGTCGGCGTAGGGGCCGGGGATGCCGGTGAGCGGGCGGCCGCTGAACAGGCCCAGTGCCTCGGTGAGCAGCCGGTGCGCGTCCTGCTTGTCGCCGTTCGTCCGGGCGGCCGCGGCCTCGGCGCAGAGCCGTTCGAAGACCGTCAGGTCGAGGGCCTCGCCCGGGATGCGCAGGGCGTAGCCGTCGGCGACCGAGACCAGTAGTTCGGCGGGTGCGCGGACCTCGCGGCGCGGCTCGATGACCGAGCGCAGCCGGGAGACGTAGGTCCGCAGGGCGGCGACCGCCTGGGCCGGGGGGCGATCGCCCCACAGGGCGTCGACCAGGTCCTGGGTGGTGACCGGGCGGCCGGCGTGCAGCAGGAGGGCGCTCAGGACCGCCTGTTGCTGGGGGGAGCCGAGGGAGACGGGCTTCCCGTCGAGCCAGGCCTGGACCGGGCCGAGGACCTGGAAGCGCAGCGCGGGCGAGGGCGGCGTCTCCTGAAACTCCATGAAGTCCCCCGATGGCCTGTGGTGTCGATTTCGTGAAAGGGCGCTCGGCGGTCCGCCGCGGTGCTTCAGCTTAGGCGGACGCCCGACTCTGCCGGACGGTCCCGCAAGTCGCACGATGTTTATCGGACATTTAATCAACCCTACGATACTGTGCCCGCGCCCGCGCCAAGCCGGTCGGGCCGACGACATTTGATGACCGAAAGGCGGCCGCCAATGGCCAACGACCAGAGCGAGACCCCGGTGCCGTCGACGCCCGAGAACCAGGCGCAGACCCCGGCCCCGGACTCCGCTGTGGAGGCCGGCCAGGCTGTCGAGGGCGCGGTCGCCGCGACCTCGAACCCGACCGAGTACACCGAGCCGAGTGCCGACCGGAAGAACGCGATCGAGAACGGGATCTTCGGCGACGAGGCCGACCACCTGCTGGAGCCGGCCAAGCCGGACACCGGCAAGCCGGGCGAGAAGTACGAGCCGGAGAGCATCGTCTTCGGCCACGCGTGAGCCGTGCCGGTCGAGTGCCCCCGTCGCCCCCGTCCGGGCGCGGGGGCACCGGTGGTTATGGGCACGCCAATTCCCCATAGGTGTCAACCGGGTGGCCGAAACATGCCCGCGGTGCACTCATGGTGACCGGCGATATCCGTAACGTGCCCGACGGCGGGTGCGGGACGTTCCGGAATTCCGGATTCACCCGGGGGTATTGCGGGGGTCGGAATGCCGCCGTTTGCCCGCGTTCTGCCGAAATTGCCGAGGAAGATCGTATTCGGCTGAATCGCCCGCCCCGGGGGCGGGGGCGACCTGGTGGGGGTCGGCCGTCCATTCCCGGCCGCCGGGCTCGGGGCGCAGGTAGTGCTCGCCGCCGATGGTGTCCATGTAGATGCCGGTGCGTCCGGTCCTCCGGTCGAGGACGAGTTCACCCACGTGGGGCCGGTAGGCCGGGGTGTTTCGCTGTCGGGTGCTCACCGTGCTGCTCCTCGCTCTGGTCGGCGACTGGCCAGCATCTCTAGAGAAGCTAATATCTCTAGAGATGTCAACGGTCGTATCTCCTTACCGGCGACCGCGGGCACGCCTACGATTTGTCCGAGGCAGAGGGAGCGGCGATGACCGGCAGCAATGGCGACAAGCAGCCCAAGTACCAGCGGATCGCCGAAGCGCTGAAAGCGGCCATCGACAGCGGCCGGTACCGCGCGGGCGACCGCCTGCCCGGCGAGAACGACCTCATGGACGAGTACGGCGTGGCCCGGATGACCGCCCGCCAGGCGCTGGGCGTGCTGCAGAGCGAGGGCATCGCCGAGGCGCGCCGCGGCGCCGGGGTGTTCGTCCGGGACTTCCGGCCGCTGCGCCGGCGCGGCATCCAGCGGCTGGCGCAGGGGCAGTGGGGGTCCGGCCGGTCGATATGGTCGGCGGACATCGACAACCGCAGCCTGGTGGTCGACCAGGTGTCCGTCACCGAGCAGGGCGCGCCCGAGCACGTGGCCCGGATGCTCGGGGCCGCCCCGGGCGCCCCGATGTGCGTGCGGCACCGCCGCTTCGTCCTCGACGGCAAGCCGGTGCTGCTGTCGACCTCCTACCTGCCCGCCGTCCTGGTCGCGGGCACCGCGATCACCCGCGAGGACACCGGCCCCGGCGGCACCTACGCCCGGCTCGCCGAGATCGGCGCCAAGCCCGTGCACTTCCGCGAGGAGGTCCGCTCCCGGATGCCCGGCGCCGAGGAGGCCGCCCGCCTGGAGCTGTCCGCCGGCACCCCCGTCATCCTGATCTGCCGCACCGCCTTCGCCGACGAGGGTCAGGTCGTCGAGCTCAACGAGATGATCCTGGACGCCGCCTCCTACGTCCTGGAGTACGACTTCGACGCCTGAGCGCCGGACGGGGCCCACCGGCCGCGGCCGGCTGCCGTCCGCCGCGCGGGAACACCGCCGCCCCGGCCGCAGGGGCGACCGGGGCGGGGCGGGGGCGTGCGGGACTACTCCTTGGAGCGGACGCGCAGGTTGGTGATCAGCGGGCCCTCGGTGGTCTCGCGGAAGAAGTCGTTGCCCTTGTCGTCGACGACGATGAAGGCCGGGAAGTCCTCGACCTCGATGCGCCAGACCGCCTCCATGCCGAGCTCGGCGTACTCCAGCACCTCGACCTTCTTGATGCAGTCCTGGGCGAGGCGGGCGGCCGGGCCGCCGATCGAGCCGAGGTAGAAGCCGCCGTGCGCGGCGCAGGCGTCGGTGACCTGCTTGCTGCGGTTGCCCTTGGCGAGCATGACCATCGAGCCGCCGGCGGCCTGGAACTGGTCGACGTAGGAGTCCATCCGGCCGGCCGTGGTCGGGCCGAAGGAGCCGGAGGCGTAGCCCTCGGGGGTCTTGGCCGGGCCCGCGTAGTAGACCGGGTGGTCCTGGAGGTACTTGGGCATGCCCTCGCCGGCGTCCAGGCGCTCCTTGATCTTGGCGTGGGCGATGTCGCGGGCGACGACCAGGGTGCCGGTGAGCGAGAGCCGGGTCTTCACCGGGTACTTGGACAGCTCGGCGCGGATCGCGGACATCGGCTGGTCGAGGTCGACGCGCACCACGTCGTCGTCCAGGTGCTCGTCGGTGGTGTCCGGCAGGTACTTCGCCGGGTCGGTCTCCAGCTGCTCCAGGAACACGCCCTCGGCGGTGATCTTGCCGAGCGCCTGGCGGTCGGCGGAGCAGGAGACGGCCATCGCGACCGGGAGCGAGGCACCGTGCCGCGGCAGGCGCACCACGCGCACGTCGTGGCAGAAGTACTTGCCGCCGAACTGGGCGCCGATGCCGATCTTCTGGGTCAGCTCGGTGACCTTGGCCTCCAGCTCCAGGTCACGGAAGCCGTGGCCGGTCCTGGCGTCGCCCGAGGTCGGCAGGTTGTCCAGGTAGTGCGCCGAGGCGTACTTGGCGGTCTTCAGCGCGAACTCGGCGCTGGTGCCGCCGATCACGATGGCCAGGTGGTACGGCGGGCAGGCCGCGGTGCCCAGCGAGCGGATCTTCTGCTCCAGGAACGAGAGCATGCTCGCCTCGTTCAGGATGGCCTTGGTCTCCTGGTACAGGTACGACTTGTTGGCGGAGCCGCCGCCCTTGGCCATGAACAGGAACTTGTACGCGTCGCCGTCGGTGGCGTACAGCTCGATCTGGGCCGGCAGGTTGTTGCCGGTGTTCTTCTCGTCCCACATGGTCACCGGGGCCATCTGGGAGTAGCGCAGGTTGAGCCTGGTGTACGCGTCGTAGACGCCCCGCGCGATGGCGGACTCGTCGCCGCCCTCGGTGAGCACGTTCTGGCCGCGCTTGCCCATGACGATCGCGGTGCCGGTGTCCTGGCACATCGGGAGGATGCCGCCGGCCGAGATGTTGACGTTCTTCAGCAGGTCGAGCGCCACGAAGCGGTCGTTGGGGCTGGCCTCCGGGTCGTCCAGGATGCGGCGCAGCTGGGCGAGGTGGGCGGGGCGCAGGTAGTGCGAGATGTCGTGCATCGCCTCGGCCGTCAGCAGCCGCAGCGCCTCGGGCTCGACCTGGAGGAAGGTGCGGCCGCCGGCCTCGAAGGTGGAGACACCCTCGGAGGTGATCTTGCGGTAGGGGGTCGGGTCAGCGCCCAGGGGGAGCAGGTCGCTGTACTCGAAGTCTGGCGTGGGAGCCATGGGGGCGGTCCTTAGCTGTCCAGTTGGTCCGGCTGCGTCGGCGAAGCATCATCCAGGGTAGGACCCGGTGGAAGTCGGCATGCGGACAGGGCAGCCTTGCGTGACCGGGCTCACTCGCGCAGGAGTGCGAGCGACTAGGCTGACCCCGTGGACAACTCGCCGTCGCACGACGATTCGGGGCAGCCGCCGGTGCCGGCGCCCGTACCGATGACCAAGCCCGAACCCAAGCCGGAACTCAAGCCCGAGACCAGGGCGGAGGCCGCGCCGCGGCCGCACGCGCCGGTCGCGGAGGCGGACCTGCGGGTCTCCGACGCCGACCGCGAGAAGGTCGCGGAACTGCTGCGGGACGCCTACGCCGAGGGCCGCCTGGACGCCGACGAGCACGCGGAGCGGATCGAGGCCGCGTACGCCGCGAAGACCTTCGGCGACCTCGTGCCGCTGACCCGGGACCTGCCGGCCCGCCCGCTGTCCTTCGAGAAGCAGCCGCTGAGCGCCCCGCAGGGCCCGCCGCCGCAGCCGCCCGCGCGCCAGGAGTCGCCGACGGTGGTGGCGGTCTTCGGCGGTGCGGCCCGCAAGGGCCGTTGGCGGGTGGGCTCGCACCTGAGCGCCTTCGCCGCGTTCGGCGGGGTGGAGATCGACCTGACCGACGCCGTGTTCGAGTCCCCCGAGGTGGAGATCACGGTGACGGCGATCTTCGGCGGGGTCCAGGTCAGGGTCCCGGAGAACGTGAGCCTGCAGGGATCCGGCATCGGCATCTTCGGCGGCTTCGACGTCCGGGAGACGACCGCGGCGGACCCGTACGCTCCGGTTGTCCGGATCAAGGGCCTTGCGCTGTTCGGTGGTTGCGAGGCGAAGCCGCGCCGCGGCAAGAAGCTGAAGGAATGGGTGCGGCGCCAACTCGGCACCGACTGACCGCCGTTGACCTGCACAGTGCCCGATCGGGGATCAACTCCCGGTCGGGCGCTCGGCGTTGTGGCCGGTGCTCTGCGTAGTCGATTGCGTGCAGTGTGCATGAATCGCGGCCGGGCGGGGTAGTTCCTTCCGCACATCGCTTCTTGGACGGCTGCGCACCGGAGGCGGCCGAGCGGCCGTGCCCGGGCTGGACAGCGGGGGCTCGCGGCCGGCGGGGGAGCGAGGGGTCCCCGTGTCCGAGAGCCTCGTCAGGAGTACGGCCGTGCTGCATCCGATCGAGTCCCGCACCACCTCGCCAGTCGCCGCTGCGCAGGTCCTGGAGCGCCGTTCCGGCGTCCGTCCGCAGCCGCAGCCGCAGGGCGGCCCGGCGGGTTCCCCCGCGGGCGAGGACAACCCCTGGCACACCGGCGCCGCGTGTCGGCGGGACGAGGTGGGGCTGTTCTTCGCGCCCTCCAAGGAGCCGACGGCGGCGCGGCTGTCGCGCGAGGAGCAGGCCAAGCAGGTGTGCGCCCGCTGCCCGGTGCTGCTGGAGTGCCGCGAGCACGCGCTGGCCCAGCCGGAGCCGTACGGGGTCTGGGGCGGGCTGACGGCCGCCGAGCGGCGGGTGGTGCTGGCCCGGCGGCGGCGCCGGGACACGGAGCTGCGCGAGGCGGCCCTGGTGACGGCGGCCGCGCGGCGCCGGATAGCCGGGTGACGACGGGCCCGGGAGGGGGACGGCGACGCACCGCGGCCCCGGCGGAGGGGGATTCCGCCGGGGCCGCGAAGCGCGCTCGGGTGGGGCTCAGTTGGCGCGGTCGAAGTCGATCGCGCTGTACGCCCGCAGCTTCGAGAGCTTGTGGGTGGAGTTGATCTCGCGGATGGTGCCGCTCTTGGAGCGCATCACCAGCGAGCTGGTGGTGGCGGTCTCCGAGCGGTAGTGCACGCCGCGCAGCAGCTCGCCGTCGGTGATGCCGGTGGCGACGAAGAACACGTTCTCGCCGCTGACCAGGTCGTCCGTGGTGAGGACCCGGTCCAGGTCGTGGCCGGCGTCCAGGGCCTTCTGCCGCTCGGCGTCGTCCTTGGGCCACAGCCGGCCCTGGATCACGCCGCCCATGCACTTCATCGCGCAGGCCGCGATGATGCCCTCCGGGGTGCCGCCGATGCCCATCAGCAGGTCGACGCCGGTGCCCTCGCGGGCGGCCATGATCGCGCCGGCCACGTCGCCGTCCGAGATGAACTTGATCCGGGCGCCCGCTTCGCGGATCTCCCGGACCAGGCCGTCGTGGCGCGGGCGGTCGAGCACGACGACGGTGACGTCCTCGACGGCGCTGCCCTTGGCCTTGGCGACCCGGCGGATGTTGACCGCCGCCGGGGCGGTGATGTCGACGAACTCGGCGGCCTCCGGGCCGGCCACCAGCTTGTCCATGTAGAACACGGCGCTGGGGTCGAACATGGTGCCGCGGTCGGCGACGGCCAGTACGGCCACCGCGTTGTTCATGCCCTTGGCGGTCAGCGTGGTGCCGTCGACCGGGTCGACCGCGACGTCGCACTCGGCGCCGGTGCCGTCGCCGACCCGCTCGCCGTTGTAGAGCATCGGGGCTTCGTCCTTCTCGCCCTCGCCGATGACGACGACGCCGTTCATCGACACGGTCGAGACGAGGGTGCGCATCGCCTTCACGGCGGCACCGTCCGCGCCGTTCTTGTCGCCACGTCCGACCCACCGGCCGGCGGCCATCGCGGCCGCCTCGGTGACCCGGACGAGTTCGAGCGCGAGGTTCCGGTCCGGAGCCTCGGGCGCGACCTCCAGGGCACTGGGAAGGTGGTGCGGGTACTGCGTGGTCATCGTCGTTACCTCTCTGTACGCGACGGCCAGTGAGCGCCCGACTACTGCCAGGTCGAACGCCGTGGTGAGGGTATTGCGATCGTATCTGCCCACGAGATGACTGTCTGTGGCGCAGGTCGCTGCTCTGTGGCGGAAACCACCGATTCGCCCGGTATCACCCGTCCGTGGACACCCCTGGTGACCGCCTGGGGATGTGGATGAGTCACCATGTGGGGGTGGCAGCAGACAGCAAGGGCATGAGGGGCCGGCAGACCGTACGGGACATGGTCCTGTCGATGCTGGCCGTCGGTTTCGTCGTCGGGATCGGGTACCTGTTCCTCCCGCACGGATCCGGCGGCGACCCGGTGCGCGTGGTCGGGTACCGGGTGGAGGCGGCCTCCGCCAAGCGCGCCGCGCCGTACCCGCTGCTCTCCCCGGAGGGGCTGTCGGACAAGTGGCGGGCCACCTCGGTCGGTTACCGGCCGGCCGACCAGAACAACGGCAAGGGCAACGCCTGGCACCTGGGCTTCGTGACCCCCTCGGGCCGGTACGCGGCGATCGAGCAGAGCGACGTGCCGCGCGACTCCCTGCTGGCCGACCACGTCAAGGGCGCCGCGTCGGACGGCACTTCCGAGGTGGCCGGCCGCACCTGGGACCGGGTGCAGGGCGAGAAGGACCGCGCGCTGGCCGTCCAGACCGGCCCCGGGACCACCCTGCTCACCGGCACCGCCTCCTACGAGGAGCTGGCCGAGCTGGCGCAGGCGCTCAAGTAGCCCCGCTTCCGCCCGCCTTCCGGGCACGCCGAAGGGCCCCGCGCCGGACGAACCGGTGCGGGGCCCTTCGGTGTGCGCGGAGCGGATCAGGCCGTGGTGACGACCTCGTCGTAGGCCAGGCGCGGCGAACGCGGGAACCAGGCGTCCTCGCCCGGGCGGCCGATGTTGACCACGGCCAGCACCGAGTGCTCGCCGTCGCCGAAGAACTCCTTGTTGATGCCCTCGGCGTCGTAGCCGGTCATCGGGCCGGCGGCCAGGCCGGCGGCGCGCACGCCGATGATGAAGTAGGCGGCCTGCAGGGCGCCGTTCATCGTGGCGGACTGCTCGCGGACGGTGCGCTCCGAGAAGAACATGTCCTTGGCCTGGGGGAAGTGCGGGAGCTGGGTCGGCAGCTCCTCGTGGAACTCGTTGTCCACGGCCAGGATGGCGACCAGCGGGGCGGCGGCGGTCTTGGCCTTGTTGCCGTCCGCCATCTGCCGGACGAGGCGCTCGCGGCCCTCGGCCGAGCGGACCAGGACGACGCGCAGCGGCTGCTGGTTGAAGGCGGTCGGGCCGTACTTGACCAGCTCGTAGATGGCCTGGACCTGCTCGTCGGAGACCTGCTCGTCGGTGAAGGTGTTGGCGGTGCGGGCCTCGCGGAACAGGAGGTCCTGAGCGGCAGCGTCGAGTACCAGGGCGTCGGTGGTCATGCTTCTGCACCTCATGCGGAAAAGGGGTTCGTCGGGGTGATCGGCCGTGGCCGTTCACTTCCTCCAACATAGGTGAAGATTCAACGATTCCCCAAGCGGATGTGATCCGCCTCACTCCCCGCCGGGGGTCGCGCCCTCCTCGGCGGCCAGCGCGGCGTCCAGCCGGGCCCGGGCGCCGTCCAGCCAGCGCTGGCACACCTTCGCCAGCTGCTCGCCGCGCTCCCACAGGGCCAGCGACTCCTCCAGCGAGGTCCCGCCGGTCTCCAGCTGCCGGACGACGTCCAGCAGCGCGTCCCGGGCGTGCTCGTAGCCCAGCGCGTCGTCCGGGTTCGGCGCCGCGTCCTGCTGCTCCTGCTGCTCTGCCATGGGTGCCAGCGTAGGGGCTCGGGCCGACACTCCCCAGCCCCGGCCCGCGGTGGCGGGCGACTACCCGGGAGTCGCGGTGACGTCGAAGCCGCCGCCCGCCACCCGCGCGCGCAGCCCCTCGCCGGGCGCGACCTGCGCCGGGTCGGTCACCACCGTGCCGTCCGTGCGCTGGAGCACCGCGTAGCCGCGCTCCAGGGTGGCCGCAGGGGAGAGCGCCACCACCCGGGCCAGGGTGTGCCCGAGGTCGCTCTGCGCGTGGTCCAGCCGGTGCCGCAGGGTGCGCCGGGCCCGCTCCAGCAGGCCGTCCACCTCCTGCCCCCGACCGTCCAGCATCCGGTGCGGGGCGGCCAGCGACGGGCGGCTGCGCACCCCGTCCAGCCCGTGCTGCTCGCGCTCGACCCGGGACAGCACCTGCCGGCGGGCGCGGTCGCGCAGCTGGCGGACCTTGGCCAGCTCCTCACCGACGTCCGGAACCACCCGTTTGGCCGCGTCGGTCGGGGTGGAGGCGCGCAGGTCGGCCACGAAGTCCAGCAGCGGCTGGTCCGGCTCGTGCCCGATCGCGCTCACCACCGGCGTACGGGCGGCCGCGACCAGCCGCACCAGGCCCTCGTCCGAGAACGGCAGCAGGTCCTCCACGCTGCCGCCGCCGCGGGCCACGACGATCACGTCCACCTCGGGGTGCTCGTCCAGCTCCCGCACGGCCGCGCTCACCCGCTCCACCGCGCTGACCCCCTGCACCGGGACGTTGCGCACCTCGAAGCGCACGGCCGGCCAGCGCCGCCGGGCGTTCTCCAGGACGTCCCGCTCGGCCGCCGAGCCGCGCCCGGTGACCAGCCCGACGCACTGCGGCAGGAACGGCAGCGGCTTCTTGCGCTCCGCCGCGAACAGGCCCTCCCCGGCGAGCCGCCGCTTCAGCTGCTCCAGCCGGGCCAGCAGCTCGCCGAGGCCCACCGGGCGGATCTCCGAGGCGCGCAGGGACAGCTGCCCGCGCGCCGCGTACCACTCCGGCTTGGCGTGCACGACGACCCGCGCGCCCTCCTGCACCACGTCCGCGACCTGGTCGAACACCGAGCGGAAGCAGGTCACCGTGAGCGACACGTCGGCCTGCGGGTCGCGCAGGGTCAGGAACACCACGCCCGCGCCGGGGCGGCGGCTGAGCTGGGTGATCTGCCCCTCCACCCAGACCGCGCCGAGCCGGTCGATCCAGCCGCCGATCAGCGCGGAGACCTTGCCGACCGGGAGCGGCGCTTCGGGGGAGCTGGTGTTGGCCATGCGTACGAGGCTAGCGGCGTCCGCCGACACGGCCGAGGCCGCCGCGGGTGCCGCCCCGGCCGGTGGAGCCCTGGACGGCGAGCACCACCAGGCCGACCACCAGCCAGACCAGCCCGACGAGCTGCGCGGTGCCCGAGGCCTCGTACACGACCGCCACGATCACCGCGATCCCCAGCACCGGCACGACCACGTGCGGGAGCCACCGCCGCGAGCCGTGCCGCACCGCGTACCAGCCGATCACCGAGGCGTGCAGCAGCGCGAAGGCGGTCAGCGCGCCCACGTTCACCACCGAGGTGAGCCGGTCCAGGCCGTCGTCCCGGTTGGCCGCCCAGACCGCCGCCGCCATCGTGATCACCGCGGCCGCCAGCAGCGCCCGGCGCGGCACCGCGCTGGCCGGGTCGACCGAACCGAGCGCCCGCGGCAGCCGGCCGTCCCGGGCCATCGCGAAGAGCAGCCGCCCGGCCGCGGCCTGCCCGGCCAGGGCCGCGAAGGCCGCGCCGATCGCCTTGCTGGCCGCCACCAGGACGTGCAGCCAGTGCCCGACGCCGCTCTCCACGGTCTCGTAGAAGGCCGAGCCCTGAGCCGCCGGGTCGGCGGCCAGCTGCTGCGGTCCGGTCGGCTCCAGCAGGGCCGCCAGGTAGGTCTGGGCGACGAACAGCACCCCGGCCAGCGCCAGGCACCAGAGCACCGCCCGGGCCACCGCCGCCGAGGCGCCGACCGCCTCCTCCACGAAGGTGGCGATCGCGTCGAAGCCCAGGTAGGAGAGCACCGCGACGGACACCGCCGAGATCACCGCGGTCAGCGAGAAGTCCCCGACGGCGGTGAACGGGGTGTCCCAGCCGCGCCGGGCGCCGTCCTGGGCCAGCGCCACCACGGCGGCGGCCATGAACACCACCAGCACCGCGATCTCCATCGCGAGCACCGCGAAGCCGATCGCCGCCGCCGTCCGCACCCCGGCCAGGTTGAGCGCGGTGGTCACCACCACCGCGAGCGCCGTCCAGACCCAGCGCGAGACGTCCGGCACCAGGGAGTTCAGCGCGATCCCGGAGAACAGGTAGGCCACCGCGGGGATCAGCAGGTAGTCGAGCATCGCCATCCACCCGGCGATGAAGCCCGGGCCCTCGCCCAGCCCGGCCCGCGCGTAGGCGAACACCGAGCCGGTCTGCGGTACGGCGCGCACCATCTGGGCGTACGAGGAGGCGGTGAAGGCCATCGCCACCGTCGCGGCGAGGTACACGGTGGCGACGGCTCCGTGGCTCTTGGCGTCCAGCACGCCGAACACGCCGACCGGGGCCATCGGGGCGATGAACAGCAGTCCGTAGACCATCAGATCGCGCACGCCCAGGCTGCGGCGCAGGCCGCTCGGCGTCGCCTGCTCGCTCACAGAGCTCATGGACACCATATTTGGGTGCTGTTGACCGGGTCTGCACGGAAAGTGTCCGCCATTGGTGGGGCGGCCCGGCGGGAGGCCGGGAGGACGAGCGCGGGTCGCGGCCGCCCGTACGATGGAGCCATGTCCAAGACCGCGCAGCGCCGTGTCCTGCTCGCCGCCCCCCGGGGCTACTGCGCGGGAGTCGACCGCGCCGTGATCGCCGTGGAGAAGGCCCTGGAGCAGTACGGGGCGCCCATCTACGTCCGCAAGCAGATCGTCCACAACAAGTACGTGGTGCAGACCCTGGAGAAGAAGGGCGCGATCTTCGTCGACGAGACGGAGGAGGTGCCGGAGGGCTCGATCGTCGTCTTCTCCGCGCACGGCGTCGCCCCGTCCGTCCACGACGAGGCGCGGGCCGGGAAGCTCGCCACCGTCGACGCGACCTGCCCGCTGGTCACCAAGGTGCACAAGGAGGCCGTCCGCTTCGCCGACGAGGGCTTCGACATCCTGCTGGTGGGCCACGAGGGCCACGAGGAGGTCATCGGCACCATGGGCGAGGCCCCGGACCGGATCCACCTGGTGGACGGTGCCGAGGACGTCGCCAACGTGCAGGTCCGCGACGAGTCCAAGGTCGTCTGGCTGTCCCAGACCACCCTGTCCGTGGACGAGACCATGGCCACCGTCGGCGAGCTGAAGAACCGCTTCCCGCAGCTGGTCAGCCCGCCCAGCGACGACATCTGCTACGCCACCCAGAACCGCCAGGTCGCGGTCAAGCAGCTGGCCCCGGAGACCGACCTGCTGATCGTGGTCGGCTCCAAGAACTCCTCCAACTCCGTGCGCCTGGTCGAGGTCGGCCTGGAGTACGGCGCCAAGGCCGCCCACCTGGTGGACTTCGCCGAGGAGATCCGCGAGGAGTGGCTGGAGGGCGTCACCACGGTCGGCCTGACCAGCGGCGCCTCGGTGCCGGAGATCCTGGTCGACGGCGTGCTGGAGTTCCTGGCCGCGCGCGGTTACGACACGGTCGAGACGGTCAAGACCGCCGAGGAGCACCTGGTCTTCTCGCTGCCCAAGGAACTGCGCCGCGACCTGCGCGCCGAGGCGGCGGGCAAGCTCTGACCCCACCCGGAAGGGCCGGTACCCCGCACGGGGTGCCGGCCCTTCCGCCGTGCGGCCCTGCGCCGCCCGGCTCGATGTGGTGCGGCTTCCTGCTGTGCGGGCCCCGGCGCACTCTCGTAGTTTTGTGCACAGGCTGTGGACAATCCACCGGCCGCGAACCGGCCCGGTCCGCGGCCGACGGCGGAGGGTGACGTGATGACGGCGGTATTCGGCGTGGACATCGGCGGCTCGGGGATCAAGGGCGCGCCCGTCGACCTCGCCCGGGGCACGCTCGCCGAGGAGCGCCACAAGGTGCTCACCCCGCAGCCGTCCGCCCCCGGGGCCGTGGTCGACGCCGTCTGCGAGGTGGTCCGCCACTTCGGCCACCAGGGCCCGGTCGGGCTGACCTTCCCCGGCGTGGTCGTCGACGGCCGCACCAGGACGGCGGCCAATGTCGACAAGGGCTGGATCGGCCTGGACGCGGCGGGCCTCTTCCGCGAGGCGCTGGGCATGCCCGCGACCGTCCTGAACGACGCGGACGCGGCCGGGCTGGCCGAGCTGACCCACGGCGCCGGACGGGCCGAGCCGGGCGTCGTCCTGGTGCTCACCTTCGGCACCGGCATCGGCAGCGCCCTGTTCGTGGACGGCACGCTGGTGCCCAACACCGAGCTGGGCCACCTGGAGCTGCGCGGCAAGGACGCCGAGCGCCGGGCCTCCTCGGCGGCCAAGGAGCGGCACGGGCTGAACTGGGAGCAGTGGGCCGGGCGGGTCGACGAGTACCTGGACCTGGTGGAGGGACTGTTCTCGCCGCGGCTGATCGTGATCGGCGGTGGGGTGAGCCGCAAGCACGAGAAGTTCCTGCCGCTGCTGAAGGACCGCGAGGCACGGGTGGTGCCGGCGGAGCTGCGCAACGACGCGGGCATCGTCGGCGCCGCCATGGCGGCGGCCCGGGCGGAGGGCTGACGGGCGGGCCCCCGGCCCCGGCACCTGGCGACCGGTGGGGAGGGGCTCAGCGGGCGCGGTGGATCCGGCGCTGGGCGACGAACCGGGCGAGCACGATCAGCGTGGCCAGCCCGGTGCCGGAGAACAGCCAGCCGGCCCGCAGCGCCAGCCCGGTCGCCAGCGAGACCACCTGGGCGGTGACGCCGGGGGAGCTCACCGGTTCGAGCAGCAGCAGCGCGAGCGCGAAGGCGATCGGCCCGCTGATCGGCGCGGCCAGCAGATCGGCGTAGCGCACCCGGACGGCCAGCTGGAAGCAGACCACCAGGTAGCCGAGGCCGAACAGCCAGCCCAGGTCGTCGAAGAGCAGCCGGTCCAGGCCCGCCACCGCGAGCGCCGCCAGGACGGCGACCACCCCGGTGCCGACGGCCGTCAGCCGGGCCGGCCGGCCGGTGCGCCGCCGCCCGTACAGCTGGTCGTCGCCGCGCCCGCGCCCGCGCAGCGGCAGGCGCAGGCGCAGCCGGGGGCCGGCCGGGCGGGCGGCGGCGGACGGTCCGGCCGCCGGGCGCGGCCGGGAGGCGGGGCCGGGCCCGGAGGGGGCCGCGGCGGTCTCGGGAGCCCGGCCTGGACCGGGGACGGCGGGGGCGTTCGTGCGGGTCGGGGGACGGCGTCTGGGCCCTGGCGGCTGGGTACGGATGCTCTGCTCCACCCGTCCAACGTACGGTCCGATCATCGCCACACTGTGTAATGGACCGTTCAGGTCCCGGCCCGTGTCTTCGGACGGAGCAGTGATGTGATCGTCACTCAGGTCGCCTGACCTGCCCCGTCGGCTCGGCGCACCACGGTCACCGGATCCGCGCACGGGCCTCCTCGCCGGGGACGGCATGACCGATCTCACCTTCGAACGGCCCGTCCGCGTCCGGTGGGACGACGAGCTGTGAGGCGGGGCGGGGGCTGCCCGTAGACTTGGGGGTCGGCCCGTACGGTGCCGACCCAACTCCTCCAAGCCCCCGGGACTGCGCTTCATGTCGCTCACGATCGGAATCGTCGGCCTGCCGAACGTCGGCAAGTCGACCCTGTTCAACGCCCTGACCAAGAACGACGTGCTGGCGGCCAACTACCCGTTCGCCACCATCGAGCCGAACGTCGGCGTGGTGGGCGTCCCGGACGAGCGGCTGGCCAAGCTCGCCGAGATCTTCGGCTCCCAGCGCATCCTCCCGGCCACCGTCGACTTCGTCGACATCGCCGGCATCGTGCGCGGCGCCAGCGAGGGCGAGGGCCTGGGCAACAAGTTCCTCGCCAACATCCGCGAGTCCGACGCGATCTGCCAGGTCGTGCGCGCCTTCACCGACCCGGACGTGGTGCACGTGGACGGCAAGGTGTCGCCCAAGGACGACATCGAGACCATCCACACCGAGCTGATCCTGGCCGACCTCCAGACCATCGAGAAGGTCCTGCCGCGGCTCCAGAAGGAGGCGCGCCTCAAGAAGGAGACCGCCCCCGTGCTGGCCGCCGCCGAGGCCGCGCAGGCGATCCTGGAGACCGGCAAGACCCTCTTCGAGGCCGGTTTCGACACCGCCCCGATCCGTGAGCTCCACCTGCTGACCGCCAAGCCCTTCCTCTACGTCTTCAACGTGGACGAGGACGAGCTGGCCGACGAGGACTTCAAGGACGCCCAGCGCGAGCTGGTCGCCCCGGCCGAGGCGATCTTCCTGAACGCCAAGATCGAGTCCGAGCTGATCGAGCTGGACGACGCCGAGGCCCTGGAGCTCCTCCAGTCCATGGGCCAGGAGGAGCCCGGCCTCGCCACCCTCGCCCGGGTCGGCTTCGACACCCTCGGCCTGCAGACCTACCTGACGGCCGGCCCCAAGGAAACCCGCGCCTGGACCATCAAGAAGGGCGCCACCGCCCCCGAGGCCGCCGGAGTCATCCACACCGACTTCCAGAAGGGCTTCATCAAGGCCGAGGTGATCTCCTTCGCCGACCTGGTCGAGACCGGCTCCATCGCCGAGGCCCGCTCCAAGGGCAAGGCCCGCATCGAGGGCAAGGAGTACGTCATGCAGGACGGCGACGTGGTGGAGTTCCGCTTCAACGTCTGATCGACCCGCTCCCCGAGCCGACCGGATCCGCCACCTGCGCGGGTCCAACGGGGCCCGCCTCCCCTGAGGCGGGCCCCGTCCGTTTTCCCGTGACGGCCCGGTGCCGAGTTCCTCGGCCTGCCGGACCGCCTCCGGTGGTACGTTATGTGGTACCACTTGCGGAAAGGGGTAGGTCGATGTCAATCACTGCCAGCGAGGCGCGCAAGGCTCTCTTCCCGTTGATCAAGAAGGTCAATGACGATCACGAGGCCATCGAGATCGTCTCCAAGCACGGGAATGCCGTGCTGGTCTCGGCCGAGGACTACGCCGCCCTGCGCGAGGGCTCCTACCTGTTGCGCTCGCCGGTCAACGCCCGCCGTTTGCTCAAGGCCTACGAGAACGCCCTCGGCGGCACAGGGCTTTCCGAGCGGGGGCTCATCGACCCTGATGCGACGGATTCCGAGACGGGCGTCGCGTGAGGCTCGTATTCGAGGAGGGCGGCTGGGAGGACTACACGTCCTGGCTCAAGAGCGACCGCAAGATGCTCGCCCGGATCAACAAGCTCATCGAGGACGTCCTGCGTGACCCGTTCACCGGGATCGGCAAGCCCGAGCCGCTGAAGTACCACTTGCCCGGCGCCTGGTCGCGGCGGATCGACGACGAGCACCGTCTCGTCCACCTGGTCACGGATCGGGAGATTGTCATCCTGGCTGCCCGCTACCACTACTGATCGGCAGGTTCGGGTCGGCGTCACCGTGCGTAGGTTCCGCTTCAATGTCTGATCGACCTGCTCCCCGAGCCGACCGGATTCGCCACCTGTGCGGGTCCAGCGGGGCCCGCCTCCCCTGAGGCGGGCCCCGTTCTCTTTCCCGTACCGGCCCGGTGCTGTGCGGGCCCCGGGGTCAGCCGATGGTGACGGTGAGCAGGCCGTCGGGGGCGGCCGTGACGGTGACGGTGGCGAGCGTGTCGGCGTGGGCGTCCGGGTGGTGGGGGAGGGCGCGCGGGCCGATGCCGATGACGCGGGTGCCGGCGGCCCTGGCGGCGGCGATGCCGGCGCCGGAGTCCTCGAAGGCGAGGCAGTCGGCGGGGGCGAAGCCGACGGCGGCGGCACCCTTGAGGAAGCCCTCGGGGTCGGGCTTGCTGGCGCCGACGGACTCGGCGGTGACCAGGACGGGCGGCAGCGGCAGGTCGGCGGCGGTCATCCGGACCCGGGCGAGCGGCTGGTCGGCGGAGGTGACCAGGGCGTGCGGGAGGCCGGCCAGCGAGGCGAGGAAGGCGGCGGCGCCGGGCACCGGGACGACGCCCTCGGTGTCGGCGCGCTCCTCGGCGAGCATCCGCTCGTTGTCGGCCAGGTTGAGTTCGACCGGGCGTTCGGGCAGCAGGGCGGCCATGGTCGCGTGGCCCTGGCGGCCGTGCGCGACGGCGAGCACCTCGGCGGGGTCCAGGCCGTGCCGCTCGGCCCAGCGGCTCCAGCAGCGCTCGACCACGGCGTCGGAGTTGACCAGGGTGCCGTCCATGTCCAGGAGGAGGGCGCGGGCGGTCAGCCGGACGGGAGTAGCGGGCATGGGGCGGCTCCTCGGGGGGTGCGACGACAGCAGAGCCGGAGAATGCGAGCTCTTTGTTTCTCGATGATACAAAAGATCACCCGAGCAGGTGGGCGTTGACCGCGCGGGCCTCCGCGGCCAGCTCCGGCAGCTCCACCACCTCGATGCCGGCCGCCGTCAGCAGTGCGGTGCCCTGGCAGTCGGTGACGAACAGGTCCGGCTCGCGCCAGGCGACCACCACTCGCGGCACGCCCGCCGCGACGAGCAGCCGGGCGCACGGCATCGGCCGCGAGGCGCGCTGCCCGCAGGGCTCCAGCGAGCTGTAGACGGTCGCCCCGCGCAGCCGGGGATCGCCCGCCGGAAGCTTGGCCAGCGCCGCCTCCTCCGCGTGGTCGTGCGGGTCGGTCTCCCGGCTGTAGCCCTCCGCCAGCACCGTGCCGTCGGCGCCGACGATCACCGCGCCGACCGAGAAGGCCGTCCCGGACGGCGGGCAGCGGCGGGAGAGCTCGACGGCCCGGCGCAGGTGGTCGAGGTCGGTGGACGCGGACGGGGTCACGGCGCGGGCTCCTTCGGGGCGTACCTGAGCAGGACGACGTCGCCCACGGTACGTGCCTCCAGCAGCCGCATCCGCCGGGCCGGCCCGCCCGGGAACGCGGAGGGGCGGACGAACCGGGGCGCCTCGGCCTGGCCGACCAGCAGCGGGGCGACGGCCAGCTGGAGTTCGTCCGCCAGCCCCTGGGCCAGGAACTGGGTGTGCACGCCCCCGCCGCCCTCGACCATCAGCCGGCGAACCCCGCGGGCGCCCAGGTCGTCCAGCACCGCGCCGAGGTCCACCGCGTCGCCGAGTGCGACCACCTCGGCCAGCCCGTCCAGCCGGGGGCGCAGCACCGCCGCCCCGGCGTCCGTGGTGTAGGCGAGGCGGGCGCCGCCGGTGTGCCAGAAGCGCAGCCCGGCGTCGAGCGCTCCGCTCGCACTGAGCGTCACCTTCAGCGGGTACTCGGGCCGGCCGGCCGCCAGCCGGGCGGCCCGGCGGGCGGGGTCGTTGACCAGCAGTCGGGGGTTGTCGGCGCGCAGGGTGTTGCCGCCGACCAGGATCGCGTCGGCGGCGGCGCGCTCCTCGTCGACCCGGTCGAAGTCGGCGGCGTTGGAGAGCAGCAGCCGGTCGGGGGAGGCGTCGTCGAGGTGGCCGTCGAGCGAGACGGCGGCGCTCAGCAGGACGTAGGGGCGCGGGCCGGGCATGGGAGGGGACCGTTCTGTCGGGGGCGCCTCCACGGTACGGCGGCCGGGTGCGGCCCGGGCCCGCGGTGACCGGTATTCGAGACGGATCTTCTCGGTATGCGGGACGACGGGTAGCGTCGGGGGAGCCGCGGAGCCCCGCGGCCGACCGCATCCAGGGGGACCTCATGACCGGACCGCAGCCCGCCGCCGTCTACACCCACGGCCACCAGGAGGCCGTGCTGCGCTCGCACCGCTCCCGCACCGCCGCCGACTCGGCCGGCTACCTGCTGCCCGAACTGCGGCCCGGGCAGGCCCTGCTGGACGTCGGCTGCGGGCCCGGCACGATCACCGCGGACCTGGCCGAACTGGTCGGCCCGCAGGGGCGGGTGGTCGCGGTGGACGCCTCCGCCGAGGTGCTGGAGCAGGCCGCCGGGCACATCGCCGGCCGGGGCCTGTCCAACGTCGCCCTCGCCTGCGCCGACGTGCACCGACTGCCGTACCCGGACGGCGAGTTCGACGTGGTGCACGCCCACCAGGTGCTGCAGCACGTGGCCGACCCGGTGGCCGCGCTGCGCGAGCTGCGGCGGGTGGCGGCGCCGGGCGGGGTGGTCGCGGTCCGCGACGTCGACTACGCCTCGATGACCTGGTTCCCGGAGGTGCCCGCGCTGGACCGGTGGCTGGAGCTGTACCGGCGGACCGCCCGCGCCAACGGCGGCGAGCCGGACGCCGGCCGGCGGCTGCTGTCCTGGGCCCGCGCGGCCGGCTTCACCGAGGTCACCGCGAGCGCCGGCACCTGGACGTACGCGACGCCCGAGCAGCGCGCCTGGTGGGGCGGGCTGTGGGCGGACCGGGTGACGGGCACCGCGCTGGGCCGGACGGCGGTCGAGCGGGGCTTCGCGGACCAGGACGAGCTGGGCCGGATCGCGGACGGCTGGCGGGAGTGGAGCGCCGCGGGGGACGGCTGGTTCTCGATGCTCCACGGCGAGATCCTGGCCCGCGGCTGAGCCGACGCGGCTGAGCCGACGCGGGGCGGGCCGGGCGGTCCGGGCAGGGCGGGCAGGCGTTCGGAAAGATCGGGTAAAGTCGCGCGACCGTTCAGATCGGGCCCGTTCGGGTCCGAGCCATGGTGCCGAGTGCCGGGCCGATGCCCGTTCCGGTGGGTTGGGGGAGTCCACGTGTCCAAGCCTGAGTCCGAGCCGCCCGTTCCGGGGCCGGAGTCGCCCGCGGCCACGGGGGCCGACACGGACACGGACACCCGTCCGGGGGCGGGCGCGGAGGCCGGCGCGGGCGCGGACGCCGGCGCGGGGACGGACACCGGTACGGGGACAGGCACGGACCCGGACCCGGACCCGGCGCAAGCGCCGACGGCCGGTCAGGATCCCCGGGTGGACTTCCGCAAGGACACCGCGGGGCCCGCGGGGCCCGCGAGCCCGGTCGAGCCCGAGCAGGACCAGGCCCGGCCCGCCGCGGCCGAGCAGGACCGGGCCGGGTCGGAGCCCGCCCCGCCCGCCGTCGACCCCTGGGCCCCGCCCGCCGCCGCCGACCCCTGGGCCGCGCCCGACCTCTCCGCCGGCCCGCCCGCGGGTCCGTCCGTCGCCCCGGCCCCGCAGGCCGTCCCGCCGTCGGCCGCCCCGCCCCAGCCGCCGTACCCGCTGCCCGCCGGTGGCTGGGCCTCCGTCACTCCCCCCGCCGGGTCGGGCTTCCCGCCCGGCCACCCGTACGCCCAGGCCCCCGGTCCGGGGCAGGCCGCCCCCGGGCCCGGGTTCCTCCCCGGCCCCGGCCCCGGGCCCGCCCCCACCAACGGCTTCGCCGTCGGCTCCCTGGTCACCGGCCTGCTCCTGGTGTCCCCGGTGGCCCTGGTCTTCGGCATCCTCGCGCTGGTGCAGATCAACCGCCGCAAGGAGCGCGGCTCCGGCATGGCGGTGACCGGCCTGGTGCTCGGCACGATCGGCACAGTCCTGCTGGCCCTCGCGCTCGGCGCGGCCGACTTCAGCTCGGCGCGGGCCGGCCGCTTCGGCCAGGCCCCGAAGGCGCCGGCCGGCTCGGTGCACTGGTCCGAGCTCAAGGCCGGCGACTGCTACGACTCCCCCCAGGGCGGTTCGACGACGCAGGGAAACGGCGACGAGACGGTGTACTGGGTGCACCGGGTGGCCTGCACCGAGCCGCACCACGGCGAGGTGGCGGGCACCGCCGAGCTCCCGAGCGGCAACGGCCTCTACCCGGGCGAGAGCGCGGCCCGCGAGTCGGCCGGCCGGCTGTGCCGCGCGGTGCTGAACGGCTACGCGCTCGACCAGTGGACCGTCCCGGACGGCATGGACGACGTCTACCTCTACCCGACGGCGAGGAACTGGGCGTCCGGCTCACGGTACGTCACCTGTGCCTACGAGGACCGCGAGGACCGGCACCGGGGAACGGTCCGCACCGACCGGAGCCGCCTGACCGCGCCCCAGCTGGCCTACCTGGAGGCCGCCCGGAGCTTCAACGACGTCTACCTGGACCCGCCGGACGCGGACGTGGCCGAGGCCGAGGCCGACCACCGGGCGTGGGCCCGCCGGATGGCCGTGGCCTCGCGGACCCAGGCGGCGGTGCTGGGCGGGCCGTCGGTGCCGTGGCCGGCCGACGTCCAGCCGAAGATCGCCAAGCTGGTCGAGGCCAAGTCGCAGGCGGCCGCCGCCTGGGACGCCGCGGCCTCCGGCGGCGACCTGGCGGGCGACCTCCGCCGGGCCAGGGCGACGGAGGCCAGGATGGCGCCGACGATCCTGGACATCCGCCGCGGGCTGGGCCTGTCCACCGGTGAGCAGGCGCCCGACCTGCGGGTCTGAGGCGCTCGCGCCCCTGGTTACCGGCCGTTGACCGGGCCCGTACCTGCCGGTAACCCACCGGCCGTACCGTCGTGGGCGCGTCCCCGGCCCGACCCCCACGCGAGCCGGGGACGGGCCCGCCCCACATGAGTGGAAACGGGTCCGGCCCGGAGCGGGACGCCCGGCGGGAGGCCCCGGGTACCCTCCCGCCATGGGCACCTACCGGGTCATGCGGCAGGACGACAACGGCAATCGCTTCCTGGTCGCCAAGGGTCTCGACCGGGCCGAGGCCCGGCGGCTGGCCGCCGGCTTCGAGGCCCGCGGCCACAAGCAGATGTACTGGGTCGAGGCGGACGGGGAGGCCCGGCCGGAAGCGGCGGACGGGACGGTCCGCAACGCCTGAACCCGTAGGGTCGGCCGCATGGACGCCACGACGGACACCCCCGAGACCCCCGACCCCCGCGCGACCCCGGCCGCTCCCCGGATCGTGGTCGGCGGCGCGCTGGTTCGCGGCGGCCGGGTGCTCGCCGCCCGGCGCAGCGCGCCCGAGTCGGTGGCCGGCCGGTGGGAGTTCCCCGGCGGGAAGGCCGAGCCCGGGGAGACGGAGGCGCAGGCGCTGGAGCGCGAGCTGCTGGAGGAGCTCGGCGTCCGGGCGCGCGCGCTGACCCGGCTGCCGGGCGCGTGGGCCGTGCGCCCCGGCCTGGAGCTGCGCTTCTGGGCCGCCGAATTGCTGGCGGGCGAGCCGCGCGCGCTGGAGGACCACGACGCGCTGCGCTGGCTGGGCCCGGACGAGCTGGACGCCGTGGACTGGATCGACCACGACCGTGACGTGCTGCCGCACGTCGCCCGGCTGCTCACGGAGGGCGGGACGGCGGGGGCGGGCGGCGTCCCGGCCGGGGGCGACGCGCCGTCCGCCGGGTAGGTCAATCGGACAAGACGACCCAGGGGCCGGGATAGCCTGGAGGCTGCTGGGTATGTCACTTTTCGGCACTATTCGTCACCATCGGTGAGCCGTCCCCAGCCGGCGACGCCGATCCCGACCAGAGCCGGAGGCCCCGTCGGTGTCGACTACCGGGAACGGCGCCGGGGGAGAGCGGCGGGCAGGCTCCGCGGGGAGCGCCGCCGCCCGCGCCCGACTGCGCCGCGCCGCCCGTCCGGCCGCTCCCCGGCCACCGGCCGGCC
>NZ_JBHVSD010000044.1:0-49143 GCF_042885395.1 Kitasatospora sp. NPDC058063 | reverse complement strand
GGGGGGGGGGGGCGCCCGGCCGCCCCCGGCGGGGGGCGACCCCCAGGCGGGGGCATCGCACCCCCCGGGCCCCCCCGGGGGGCGGGGCGGGGCCCCCGCCGCCGCGCGCCGGCCCCGTTCGACCGTTCTCCCATCGGCGAGGAAAGAACCACGATGACGCACCCCGACGAGGTCCTCACCCGGATCGACCTTCGCAGCCCGATCCCCGAAGCGCTGGCCGCCGAGATCGAGCGCCGACTCCTCTTCGTGTCGCCCGAGATCACCGGCTTCGTGGTGCCCGTGGAGGGCGGCGAGGTGCGCTCCGTGACACTCCGCTCCGAGCAACCGCTCCCGCACGACGTCCTGACCGAGAAGGTCAACTCCATGGTGGACAACGACGTCCGGAGGCAGTGGGTGACGCCGGCCAAGGCCGTCTGGACCTCGCCGCACCAGCGCACCCCGCACCAGGATGTCTTCGAACTCCTCTCCGGGACCGGCGCGGTGACTGAGGTCGGTGAGGGTCAGGTCGCCGTCGGCGAGCCGCTGCTCTCCCTCCTCGCCTACTTCGACCGGGCCGTCTGCGACCTGCTGGCCGAGGACCACGAAGTCCGGGAGTACCGTTACCCGACTCTGATCAGAACGAAGGCGCTGGAGACGGCGGGCTACTTCAAGGCCTTCCCGCAGCACCTGATGTTCGTCACCAGGCTGCGCAACGACCTGGACGTCTACCGCGCCTTCCAGGAGCGGCAGGCCGTCACCGGCATCGACTCCGCGGTGCTGGACTCCTGCGGCAACGTCGACTACTGCCTGCCGCCCACGATGTGCTACCACACCTTCAGCCAGTACAGCGGCCGCACACTGGAGACGGGCCGGCTCCACGTGGTCACCTCGCGCGGCAAGTCGTTCCGCTTCGAGGCGGCATACGCCACCAGCCTGGAGCGGCTCTGGGACTTCACCATCCGGGAGATGGTCTTCCTGGGCTCCCGGGAAGACGTACTGGACTCCCGTGAGCGCTTCATGCGGAAGGTCTTCGCCTTCGTCGAGGAGCTCGGCCTGAGCGGCTTCTGCGAGGTGGGCAACGATCCGTTCTTCTGCGGCGCGGACACCTCCGAGCGGATCTGGTCCCAGCGGCTGATGGAGCTCAAGTACGAGCTGCGGCTCCACGTCGCGCCCGGGAAGACGATCGCCGTCGGCTCCTTCAACTTCCACGACGACCTCTTCGGCAAGGCTTTCGGCATCGACCACGGTGCGAACGGCCCGGCCCGGAGCGGCTGTGTCGGATTCGGCCTGGAGCGGCTCGTCTACGCCTTCCTCTGCCAGTACGGCCTCGACACCGCGGCGTGGCCCGCCCGGGTCCGCGCCGCCGTCGGCGGGAGCCGACCATGAGCGAGAGGAAGGGCCGCGCCCCGCGAGGCCAACGGGAGGAGATCCTCTGCGCGGTGTTCGCCCAGGTGCTCGGGCTCGACCGGATCACCATCGACGACTCCTTCTTCGAGTCGGGCGGCCACTCCCTGCTGGCCACCCGGCTCGCCAGTCGCATCCGGGCCGCCCTGGACGTGGAGGTCCCGGTCCGGACGATCTTCGAGGCCCCGACCGTCGCCCAACTCGCCGAGCACCTGGAGCAGGGCTCCGGCAGCCGGCGCCCGCCACTGCGCCCCCGGGGCCGTCCGGCGGAGATCCCGCTCTCGCAGACCCAGCGGCGCCTCTGGTTCCTGAACCGCCTGCACGGCGCGGCCGGACACTACAACATGCCGATGGCCTACCGGCTGCGCGGCGACCTCGACCTGTCCGCCCTGCGACTCGCCCTCGACGACCTGGTCACCTGGCACGAGAGTCTGCGCACCGCCTACCCCGACTGGGACGGCCGGCCCCAGCAGGTCGTCCTGGACCCGGACGAGGCTCCGGTCGAGCTGCCGGTCGACGGCGTCACCGAGGCAGGCCTGTCCGAAGCGCTGAGCGCTGCGGCCGCTCACGCCTTCGACCTCACCGCCGAGACGGCACTGCGGGCCCAGCTGTTCCGGCTCTCCGCGGACGAACACGTCCTGCTCCTGACCATTCACCACATCGCCTGCGACGGATGGTCACTGCTCCCCCTGAACCGCGATCTGGCACTCGCATACGCCGCTCGCCGCCTCGGGCAGGAGCCGGCCCGGCCCGAACTACCGGTCCAGTACGTCGACTACACGCTCTGGCAGGACGATCTCCTGGGCTCCCCGGAGGACCCCAACAGCCTGGCCAATCGCCAGCTCTCCTTCTGGGAGGGCGAGTTGGCGGGAATGCCCGACCGCCTGCGGATCGACGTGGCGGCCCCGCGTCCGGACACCCCCTCGCACCGGGGCGGCCGAGTCCCCTTCCACGTCACGCGGGCGACCCACCGGGCACTGCACCAGCTGGCGCGGGAGACCGGCACCAGCGTCTTCATGGTCGTGCAGGCCGCCCTCGCGACCCTGCTCACCAGGCGCGGAGCCGGCACCGACATCGCCATCGGCATCCCCACCGCCGGGCGCGCCGACGAGGGCCTCGACGACCTGATCGGATTCTTCGTCAATACGCTGGTGCTGCGCACCAGGACCGACGGCGACCCGACCTTCCGGGAGCTGCTGTTCCGGGTGCGCAGCACGGACCTGGCGGCCTTCGCCCACCAGGAGGTGCCGTTCGACCACGTGGTCCAGACCATCAACCCGCCGCGCTCCCCCGCGTGGCACCCGCTCATCCAGGTGATGCTCGCGTTCCAGAACAACGCGAGCGCCGAACTCCGCCTTCCCGGCCTGGAGGTCCGGACCGAGCCGGTGACGGAGGGGATCACCCGCTTCGACCTCCGCTTCGAGCTGTTCGAGGGCTTCACCGAACAGCGGAGACCGGACGGCATCGACGGCAGCCTCACCTACGCCCTCGACCTGTTCGTCCCCGCGGAGGCCGAGCGGCTGGCCCGGGAGTTCACCGAGCTGCTCGACGCCGTGGCCGCCGCTCCGGGTCTGCGGCTGAGCGAACTCGGCGGGGCAGCCGTCCATGAGCCGACCGGCGGCCCGTCCGCCGGGCCGGAGCTCGCCGCCGCGGACGGCCCCCGGATCGCCTTCGTCTGCTCCCCCTACGGCCAGCAGTGGGTCGGCATGGGGCGGACCCTGTTCCGCACCGAACCCGCCTTCCGCTCGGCCCTGGAGGAGTGCGACGGCGAGCTGGCCCGGCACACCGGCTGGTCCCTCGTCCACGAGCTCTTCCTCGACGAACCCGAAGCCAGGACGAACGACGTCGGCGTCATGCAACCCATCGTCTTCGCCGTCCAAGTGGGCATCGCCCGCTGGCTGGAGGAGGCGGGCGTCCGGCCGGCCGCTGTCACGGGTCACAGCGTCGGCGAGATCGCCGCCGGCGTCATCGCGGGCATCCTCGACCTGCCGGACGCGGTCCGGCTCGTCCACCACTACAGCGATCAGCAACGCCGCGTGGCCGGCCCCCACAGCGGCATGGCCGTGGTGGAACTCTCGGCCGTCGACCTCTCGAAGCACCTGCGAGGGCTTGAGGGGCGCGTGTCCGTCGCCGCGCGGAACGGCCCGCGGACCACCGTGCTGGCCGGTGACCGGTCCGAGCTGGAGGCCGTCGTCGCCGAGCTCCAGGCCGCGGACGTGCTGTGCGCGATGGTCCGAGTCGACCTGCCGGCCCACAGCCCGGCGATCGATCCGATCCTGGCGGACCTCGAACGGGCCGTGGGCGAGCTCACCCCCAGGCCCGGCCGGATCCCGATGATCTCCTCGGTCACGGGGCAGGCGCTCGACTGGCAGCAGGCCACCGCGGGCTACTTCGCCCAGAACCTGCGGCAGCCCGTCCTGCTGGCCGACTCCACCGCCGAGCTGCTGACGGGCCATGACGTACTGGTCGAGGTCAGCGCTCACCCGGTGCTCGCCCCGGCACTGTGGCAGAGCGTCGAGGAGTCCGGTACCGCCGCGACCGTCCTGACCACCATGCGCCGCGGCCAGGACGACCGGACGGGCCTCATCGAGGTACTCGACGCCCTCGAACAGCTAGGCCTGAAGGTGGACTCCCCGGGCCGGCGGACTCGGTCGGCGTAGATCCGATGAGCCGCGCGGCTGCCGGCCGCCGTCCGGCGCGGCACAGGGCGCTGCCGCGGTCCGCAGCGGGACCCCGAGGTGGACCCAGTGCGCGAAGGCCCTGGTGAGAGCCGTTTCGGAGCCGGCCTGGCGCTGGTCGTATGCGTCCCATCGGGGGCCGGCGCATCGCGTTTGTGCCGGGCGCGGTGTCCCGGCCATGATGTGCCCTCGCAAACAAAGGAACGAACGTGAACGTCCAGGTGGAGTACGACGCAGCACCTGAGGAGCTCGCCACCGCGGTGAGAGCCAACCTTCCCGCACCGGCAGTGCGCTGGGCGGTCGCCGGCGCCTGGTTGCTGCTCTCACTGCTCTGCCTCGCAGCGGGCGGTGTCCTCTTCGCGATCGCCGCGCTCATCGCCTGCCTGCTCCAGGTCCAGAACATCACCGTGGTCGCCAAGAAGGTCGCTTCTCGTGCCGCCCAGCGCCAGGCGGGTCCCACATCGGTCGCGTTGACCGATCAGGAGGCCGTCATCCGTACGGCGTCCGGGGAACTGAGGTTCCCGTGGACGTCGGTCACCCGAGCCACGGACACTCCCCTGGCCTGGTCGATCCTGGTGAAGAGGCCGGGCGGAGCGCCCGTGGCCGCGACCATCCTCAAGACGGCCTTCACCGACGCTCAGGCCGCCGACGTCACGGCCGCGCTCGCGCGGCTGACCAGGACCAAGGTCAAGGTACGCGGGTCGAATGCCCCCGGCGTCGTCTCCGGAGCCCCGGCCCGGTAGCGGGAGGGGCGGGCGGCACCGGCCCACGCGGAGCCGGCCGGGCGGACCCTTCCGGGTCCGCCCGCCGGTTCTTCCTACGGGCGGGGTGACGGGCAGTCGGCGTCGTGGGCGGGGAGGACGCCGTCGAGGAGGTAGCGGTCGACGGCGGCGTCCACGCAGGTGTCGCGGGGGGCGAACAGGCCCGCGTAGACGGTGTGGCGGAAGGCCCCGCGCAGGGTCACGAGCCGGGAGCCGGTCAGGGCGCGGTGGGCGGAGAGCTGGCCGGGGTAGGTGGCGGCCGGGTCGCCGTCGGCGCCGACCAGCAGGACCGGGACGGCGTTGCGCACCCGGGTGGGCGGTTCCGCGGGCTCGGCGGGCCAGAAGGTGCAGGGGGTGAGGTTGCGGGTGAGCGGGCCGAACAGCGGCTCGTCGGCGCGGTGGGCCTGGATGTCGCGGTAGTAGGCGAGCGGGTCGCGCGAGGCGGCGCGGTCCGCGCACATGATCGCGGTCTGCGCGGCGGCGTAGCCTCCCGTGTCGGGGGACGCCAGGCCGGTCAGCACCGCCTCCAGCAGCGCGGTCGGCCGGGCCGGCCGGCCCTCGGCGGCGTCGAGCAGCACGCGCGCCAGGGCGGAGAACTCCTCGTAGGCAGCGTCGTCGTCGCCGGCCGACACCGTCCACAGCACCTGCGGCAGCGCCCGGGCGTCGACCCGGTGGGTGCCGACCGCCAGCGGGGCGCGTTCGGCGGCCAGGCGCACCCGCTCGACCGAGGCCAGCACCTCGGCGGTGGTCGCGCCCAGGTGGTGGCGGTCGTCGTGGCCGGCCGCCCAGGCGGCCCAGGCGGTGAGCGCGGCCCCCATCGCGGGGCCCTGGGTGGCGGTCAGGTCGGGACCGAAGCGGTCCGGGTCCATGGCGGCGTCGAGCACCGCCCGCCCCACCCGGTCGGGGAACAGTTGGAGGTAGACCTCGCCGAGGTAGCTCCCGTAGGACGAGCCAAGGTAGGCGATCGTCGGCTCGCCGAGGACGGCGCGCACCAGGTCCAGGTCCCGGGCGGTGTTGCGGGTGGAGGCGTGCGGCAGCAGGGCGCGGTACGGGGCGCAGCGGGCCGCGAGGTCCTTGGCGAGCTCGGCGGCCCGGTCGAAGCCCAGCCGGTCGGGGCCGGCCGCGCCGGGGCCGGCCGTCGGCCAGCCGCAGTCGAGGGGGGTGCTGGCGCCGACGAAGCGCGGGTCCATGCCGACGATGTCGTAGCGGGCGCCGAGGGCGGGGGCGGCCTGCCGCAGGGCGAGGGCGAGCCCGCGGGCGGGGACGCCGGGGCCGCCGGGGTTGTAGAACAGGGTGCCCAGCCGGTGGGCGGGGTCGGTGGCGGGCAGCCGGGAGAGGGCGATGCTGAGCGTCCGTCCGTCGGGGCGGTGGTAGTCGAGGGGGACGGTGACCTCGGTGCAGCGGGCGCCGGCGGCGTCCAGGTCGGCGCCGGCGGCGTCGTCCGGGCCGCTCGCGCAGGGGTGCCAGAGCGGCTGCTGGCCGCGCAGCGCGGCGAGCGGGTCGGCGGTGGCGGCCGGCGCAGTGGCGCCGAGTGCCGGTGCGGCCGACGCGGTGAGGAGGGTCATGGCCAGCGCCGCCACAGCGGCGGCCGTCTTGGCGGCGCGGATCACGGTGTCTCTCCTGGGGTGCCTCGGCGGGCCGTCGGGGCGACCGTAGGCGCCCGCGACGGCCGGGCGCGTCCACCGCCGGTACCGGCCTCCCCCGCCGAAGTACCCCTCCGGATCTGCTACTTCAGGACCATCCGCGGCCGCGGATACGGTCGCGGTCACCGGCACCGGCACCGGCACCAGCACCAGCACCAGCACCAGCACCAGCACCAGCACCAGCACCAGCACCAGCGGATCCGACATCACCCGGGACCTCACGTCCGCGCGGTACCTCGCCGCCGACGGCGGGGCGACGGCGCGTTCCACGAGCTGCCCACGGCTGAACCGGCCGAAACCGGAAGGTGGCCGTGGCATCCGGCCACGGCCACCCCATCACTCGTGATCCGGAGCTGCGGTCAGGCCTGTACGGCGGTGAGCTGGAACTTCTCGTTCGGATCGCCGTTGCAGTCCCACAGGATGATCGGGGTGTTGTTGTTCCAGACCGGGCCGCCGCCGGCGACGTTCAGGCAGCGGTTGCTGGCGGGGTTGCGCAGCTGGCCCTCGGCGGTCCACTCGAACTTCTCGTTGCCGGAGGAGGCGCTGCAGTCGAAGAGGATGATCGAGTTGCCGTTGTTCCACGGCCCGGCACCGGCGACGTTCAGGCAGCGGTCGCTGGCGTAGTTGTAGAGCAGCCCGTCGGCGGTGAGCTGGAACAGCTCGTTGTTCTGGCCGTTGCAGTCGAACAGGACGATCGGCGTGCTGTTCGGCCAGGTCGGGCCGGCGCCCGAGATGTTGAGGCAACGGTCGCTGGCAGGGTTCTTGATCCGACCGACCGGGTGGGGGATCTCGTTGTCGGCGACGAGCTGGAACTTCTCGTTCGGGTCGCCGTTGCAGTCGAACAGGACGATCGGTGTGCCGTTGGCCCACGGGCCGGCGCCGAAGACGTTGAGGCAGCGGTTGCTGGCGGGGTTGCGCAGCTGGCCCTCGGCGGTCCACTCGAACTTCTCGTTGCCGGAGGAGGCGCTGCAGTCGAAGAGGATGATCGGGTTGCCGTTGTTCCACGGCCCGGCACCGGCGACGTTGAGGCAGCGTCCGCTGGCGGGGTTGCGCAGCAGCCCGTCCGGGGTGAGCTGGAACTTCTCGTTGCTGGCGCCGAGGGTGCAGTCAAAGGCGATGATCTCGGTGCTGTTCGGCCAGGTCGGCCCGGCGCCCTTGAGGTTGAGGCAGCGTCCGCTGGCGGGGTTGAGGATCTCGTACGACCGGCTCGTCCGCTCCGACACCCACGCGGCGAGGTCGTCGACGCGGGCGGCGTAGGCGCCGGTGCGGGTCTCGGTGGCGGGGGTGTCGAGGCAGCCGCCGCGCCAGGAACGGGAGGCGACGGCGACCAGCTCGGCCTTGCCGTTGACCTCGCGGACCACCGGGGCGCCGGTGTCGCCCTTGCAGACCGCCGCGCCGCCCGTACCCGTGATGCCTATGCCGGTCGGGTTAACGGTGTCGAGGCTGAACGAGCCGGTGTGGGCCTTGTCCGGGACCCACTCGGACTTGGTGCGCCCGAACCCGGTGACCGTCAGCGACTGCCCGGCGACCGGCGCCGAGGTGCCGACCGTCAGCGGCGTGACACCCTGGACGGGCGTGGCCAGGCGGGCCATCACCAGGTCGCGGCCCTGACCCGGCACCAGCTCGACGACCTGGGTCGACTTCGCTCCGACCGTGGCGGTGGTCTTCCACTTCGGCGCGCCGGCGGCCAGCGCCTGTGGCTGCGCCGGGTCGTCGGAGAAGCAGGACGCGGCGCTGATCACCCAGAATTGGTCGATCAGCGCGCCGGTGCAGCCGCGCAGGCTGTCACCGATCACCAGTCGCGCGGTGGTGGCGGAGGCGCCGGCCGCGGCCGCGTCGCCGACCACGGCGCCGGCCGGGGTCGTGCCGAGGGTGGACAGTGCACCGGCGGCGAGAACGGCAGTCAGCACACCCGCCCGTCGGGAACGAAACTGGGACTTGCGGGACATGGGACTTCCTGTCGTGGATCCACCGGAGCTGCGGGAGAGGCCGGACGCACGTCGACGCGTCTCCGCGAGGAAGCGCGCCTGCAGTGGAGCCTTCGTGGACCCTTCCGGTGGCGCGGGGTCGGCGGTCGGGACGGCGTCGGCCGAGGCGGTGAGGGCGGCCCCCGGTCCGGTGACGGCGATGGCCCTGCCCCCTGCGACGGGCCGGCGATGTTTCTCTGTGCGCATTTCCTTTTCCTGGGTAAGTTTGCGTCAAAGATGGCGCAAACTGGGACAGTCCATGGGTGATCGATATGAATTGACGTGATATCGGCGTCGATTCGACCTCGACCCGTCTGCCGAGCCCCCTCCATTTTCTGAGTGTCAGTCATGTATGGCGGCGAAGACTCTACATGACGCCATGACGGTTCTGTAGGTCACAAATGAGCCGCGCACCAGCAGATGGGTGGTACCTGATCCGATCGACAATTGGGGGTCGAAGCGGTGAAAAACGAAATACCGAAGGCGAACCGCAAGGGATATGCGCCTTGCCTCCCCGCGACGATTCTCGCGACACTCACTCGAAGGGCCCGCCCCCCGTTCGCGGGAGGCGGGCCCTGAACGCGTCAGACGGCCGGATGTACTGGCAGCAGTGGCAGGCGGTGTACCCAACGTTCATCAGCACCGGCGCCCCCACCGCTCCGCCTCCGCGAGCCCTCTTCACCCACAGGTCCCGTTCGGGGCGCACCGCGGTGGCGTGGTGGTCGCGGGCCGGTGGAGGCGAACCCGGGGTTGCTCGGCCTACCAGTACTCGTTGCTGTCGCAGTGCATGTCGTACTTGTCGTGCGCGTCGTGCTTGTGGTGCTTGATCCTGGTGGGATCGGTGGCGGTGTGGGGGGTGGTGTCGCCGCCCCCGGTGACAACCGCGACGTTGGTGACCTTGTCGTCGGCCCCGCAGGAGACGTCGACCTGCAGCGTGATGGGCGGGTAGCTGGTCCCGGCGGGAAGGACGTCGCTACGGGTGCAGGTGAGCGTGCCCTGGTCGCAGGTCCAGCCCGCACCGCTGATGCTGTCGGCCGTGAGCCCCGCGGGGAGGGTGTCCTGCATGGTGACCGTGGTGCCGTCGGTCGGGGCGGCCCCGGCGGCGTTGCCCACGGTGATGGTGTAGGTCCCGTCCCGCCCCTGGGTGAAGTGCCCGGTGTGGGTCTTGGTGATGGTCAAGGACGGGACCGTGTAGGAGATGATCACCTGGCCGTTGTGGTTCGCCGTCCCGATCGTCGACAGCGCATAGCTCGTGCCGGTACCCGTGGGAGTGGCGAAGCTGCTGCCCCCGCCACCACCGCCACCACCCGCCGAGGTGCCCGAGCCGTTGACGGAGCCGCTGCCGCCGCCCCCGCCGCCGAAGTACCCGCCCCCACCGCCGCCACCAGTGGCGATGCGACTGGCGGCGCAGCCGCCGTCGAAAGTTCCCCCGGTGCCGCCGGTACCGACCGCGGCGCCGAGGAACCCGCTCCCCGGAGCGCCGCTCATGGCCGCACAGGGTGGAGCGGTGCCGGCGCTCCCGCCGGTGCCCCCGGTGCTGGTGCTGGTGCTGCCACCGCCCGCGCCCTGCCCCGGCGAAGCCCCGGGGCCGGTGGCAGTTCCCGCGGTACCGCCGGTGGCATCCGGCGTTGTCCCGCCGTTGCCCCCGTTGCCTCCCGTGGAGCCCGCTCCGGTGCCGCCGGAGGCACCGCCGCCGCCGGCGACCAGCAGCAGGGAGGCGCCCGTGCTGACGCTGGAGGCCCCGCCCCCGCCCGGGCCTTCGAACTGGAAGCCAGTGAGCGGGAAGCTCCCCCCGGGGGCACCGCCGTTGAACCCTCCGGCCCCCGACGTCCCGGTGCCGTTGCAGCCCTTGCCTCCGGTGCCGCCGACGTTGACGGTGAAGGTCGTCGGTGCGACGGTCTGCGGCAGCGTGGTCACCACCCGCGCCCCTGTCCCGCCGGCCCCCGTGACGGAACAGGAGGTGCCGGTGTTGTCGGCGCCACCCGCGCCGTCCGCGATGATCGTCACCACCGCCGCCGCCGGAACCGTCAAGGTCTGCGAAGCGCCGGTGAAGGTGAAGGTCTGCGACGGATCAGCCTGCTGCGCGCGCACCGGCACGGCCCCGACCGGCGCGGCGGAAACCGGTGGAGCCGTGGCCGCCAGCAGCGCCATACCGGACAGCAGCGCGCCCCCCGCCGACACCACCCCCACACCGCGCCCCCCACGCCGTCCACCCGAGCCGACCGGGTCGGACGCACCGACGGCACCGACCGGGGTCACCCCACCGGCCGGGGCCCTGTTGAACACGGCCACGGGCCGCTGACGGCCGACCCGGTACCACGGCAGGTCGCCCTGTCCACGCGTACGAGCACTCATCCGCGGGTTCACCTCTCCTCACAACAAAGCGCCCCGCACCCCCAAGCGACAAGTCACAGGCATGACAGGACACCTGACGGAAAAAATCATGACAAACCACAATTAGATACCCCGATCAGATCACTTCGAGGTAGCGAGGCCAGGAGAAATCTCGCGTGTCGCAACACCCCGCGCGAGCCGGCGAGGAACCGGCATCCGACCAGGTCACTGGCCAGGACGGCGATGGCCAGCACCATGCCGGTGGAACTGGCCGACGACACCCTCGACACCCTCGGCGCCCCCACCGAGGCCGAACTGCGAGTGAGTCCGGCCGTCGAGCAGGTACGCGGCCGCCCGCCGCGCCCCTTCGCCGACTGGGCCACCCGCAACGCCGCCGCCTTCCGCTGAGCACGGCGCGCAGGGGTCCTCGCGCGGTGGGCCGGTGAGACGGGGATGCAGGGACGCCTGAACGGCGGTGTGCCGTTGGGCCGGGCTTCGCGCCGGCGCGCGGTGTCGCCGGGGCCGGCTGCCCGAGCGGCCCCGGCGACACCTGCGCGGGTGACCGGCGTCCGGGGCCGTGGCCCGGCTGCCGGTGGGGGTTCCGTCCGGTCCTGGCCGGTCGCGGGGCCGGTGCGGCGGTGCCCGGGCAGGGGGTGGTCGCCGGGCACCGCCGTCCTGCGACCGGCAGGTACCCGGGCAAACGAGCGTGCACCCGATCCGTCACCCTGGCGTCGTGGCCAGGAGGGAGGGCAGCCGGGCAGCCGGGGTGGTTCGGCCCCGGTCAGCCCGTCGCGCCGGCTGCCGCCCGGGCCCGGAGGGCGTCGACGGCGAGGCGGGCGGTGGTTCCGATGACGGCGTCGGCGGCGGGCAGGGTGATGGTGGTGGCGGCGGCGCGGGTGAAGACGGCGAGGGCGTAGCGGCCGCCGTCGGGGTATTCGACGACGCCGACCTCGTGGCGCAGCGTGGGGAGGGTGCCGGTCTTGCCGTGGACGCGGACGTCGTCGTAGGGGAAGCCGGAGGCCAGGCGGTGCGGCCAGACCTGGAGGCCGAGGAGGCGTCGCAGGGCGGCGCCGTGGTCGCCGGGGCAGGCGTCGCCGTGCCAGAGGGCGGCGAGCAGGGTGGTCATGTCGCGGGGGGTGCTGTGGTTGGTGAACGCGGGGTCGAGGACCCTGAGGCGGGCGACGACGGCGGGGTCGACCGGGGAGTCGGGGCCGGTGTCCTCGGCGAGGGCGGCGATGAGGTCGCGGAGCTTGTGGACGGCGACGGTGCGGCTCAGGCCGAGGTCGGCCATGGTGCGGTTGACGGTGTCGAGGCCGATCTGGTCCCACAGGGTGTCGGCGGCGGTGTTGTCGCTGACGGCCGCGGTGAGGTAGGCGAGGTCGCGCAGGGAGAGGCGGGCGGTGTCGAGCATGGCGGCGAGGCCGGTCGGCCCGGGGGTGCGGCCGGCGGCGGGGATCTCGACCTGCCGGGTCAGGTCGATCCGTCCGGCGGCGGCCTCGCGGTACAGCGTCACGAGCAGGCAGACCTTGTGGACGCTGGCGGTGCTGACGGCGGTGTCGGCGCCGAGGCCGATCTCGGCGCCGGTGTCGAGGTCGCGCGCGTGCAGCCGGCCGGTGACGCCCGCGTCGGCGAAGGCCGCGGCGATGCGGGTGCGCGCGGCCCGGCTGTGCGGGGTGCGGTCGGCTGTGGTGCGGTCGGCTGTGGTGCGGTCGGCAGCCGTGCGGTCGGCTGTGGTGCGGTCGGCAGCCGTCCGGTCGGCTGTGGTGCGGTCGCTGGTCACAGCGGGAACTCCATTGCGGGCCGGGGGTGGAGCGGGCGGTTGGGCGGCTGGGGCAGCAGGCCGCCGGGTCCGGTCAGCGCCTCGTGGGCGGTCCGGGCGAACAGCCGGACGGCGGGCCCGCCCCGCCCGGCCGGCCAGGCCGTGGAGGTCCGCCAGGCCAGCGGGGTGCCGGTGAGCGGGCGCCAGACCGTACCCGGTGGGGGTGTGGTGCGCGGCACCAGGGCGATGGCACTGCCGGTGAGCACGAGCGCGCCCGCGACGTCCGGTCCCGGCGGGTCGACGACGGCCTCGGGGGTGCAGCCGTGCCTGGTCAGCGTGGTGAGGACCTCGTCGTACAGGGCCGGGGCCCTGGCGCGCGGGAAGAGGACCAGGCGCAGGCCGGTCAGTTCGGCCACCGCGAGCTCCGGGCGGTCGGCGTACGGACCGCGGGCGGCGAGCAGGGCGCCGAGCGGCTGGTGCAGGACGGGGCCGAAGGCCAGCCCGTCGGCCGGGCAGGGGTGACGGACGACGGCGACGTCGACGGTGTGCTGGGCGAGTTCGCGCACCACGGCCGCGACCGGCAGTTCCCGCAGTTCGAGCCGGGTGCCCGGGGAGGCGGTCTCGAAGCCGGTGAGCAGCGCGGCCAGGGCGGCCGGCCCGAGTTCGGGCGGGACGGCCGCGCGCAGGGTGCCGGCCCGTCCGCTGCGCAGGTCGGCGGCGGTGGCGAGGAGGCGGGCGGCGCTGTCCAGCGTCTCCTCGGCCTCGGCGAGCAGCAGCCGGCCCGCCGGGGTGAGGTCGACGCCGCGCGGGCCGCGGTCGAACAGGGTCACGCCGAGTTCGCGTTCGAGGCGCTGGATCCGCTGGGAGAGCGAGGGCTGGGCGATCCGCAGGCGCTCGGCGGCGCGGCCGAAGTGCCGTTCCTCGGCGACGGCGCGGAAGTGGCGGAGGTGCCCCAGCAGGTCCATGGCCAGTAATCATAGGTGTTTTCTTATCGTCCACTTCATGATTGCGGTCTTGGACTGGGTGGTCGGCGGCCTGTTTAGCTGAGCGTGATCGCGCGGATCGCGGCGGTGTGGACCACTACCGCGGGGCGCGACCGCGACCGTGACCGTGACGGCACGAACCACCTGGGGAGACCACCGATGACGCCCGACCTCCGCCGTACCCGCCCCCGCACCGCGCTGCCCGCGGTGGCCCTGCTCGTGGCCGCGCTGATCGGCGGGTGCGGCCAAGCGGGCGGCGCCTCGACGGCGGCGGCCCCCGGCGCGGTGGCCACTGGCGCGACCGCGACCGCGACGGCGGCGGGGGCGGGGGCGGCCTCGGCCGATGCGGCGGACGCCTCCTTCACGGCGCTCGAGCAGCAGTTCGGCGCCCGGCTCGGCGTGTTCGCCGTGGACACCGGCAGCGGGCGGGAGGTCACCCACCGGGCCGACGAGCGGTTCGCGTTCGCGTCCACGATCAAGTCGCTCGCCGCCGGGGCCCTGCTGCGGAAGGCGTCCGACGCGGACCTGGACAAGGTCGTCCCCTACCGCCAGGAGGACGTGCTGGAGTGGGCACCGATCACCTCGCAGCACGTGGCGACCGGCATGAAGCTGCGCGACCTGGCCGCCGCCTCCATCCAGTACAGCGACAACACCGCGGCCAACCTGGTCATCGCCGAGCTCGGCGGCCCGGCGGCCGTCCAGCGGTCCCTGCGCGACCTGGGCGACTCGACCACCAGCGTCGACCGCACCGAACCCACCCTCAACGAGGCGACCCCGGGCGACACCCGCGACACCAGCACGCCGCACGCCCTCGCCGCCGACCTGCGCCGCTACGTGCTCGGCGACGTCCTCACGGAGGGCCGGCGCGGGCTGCTGACGGACTGGCTGGTCGGCAACACGACCGGCGGCCCGTACGTCCGCGCTGGGGTGCCCGCCGACTGGAGGATCGGCGACAAGACCGGCAACGCGGGCTACGGCACCCGCAACGACGTCGCCGTGGCGTGGCCGTCGGGCGGGCGCAGCCCGATCGTGATCGTCGTCCTGTCCGATCGCGGCAAGGCGGGCGCCACCTCCGACGACGCCCTGATCGCCCAGGCGACGAAGACCGTCGTCAGCACCCTCGGCTGACCCTCCCCGACCGATCCGCTGCTCGGCAGGTTCGGCGGCGATGGGTTCGGCCGCGGCGGGTTCAGCGGCGGTGGGATCAGCGGCGGTGGGTGGCTGCCGCGATGCGGACGAACGAAGGGATCAGCGGGTTCGGGTCGCCCTCGTTCCACGCCACCACCACGCGGCTGGGCGCCATGTCGGCCAGCGGTACCGCGGTCAGTCCCTCGGGCATGCCGTGTCCGAGGGGGGTGATGCCGACCGTGCCGTTCCAGAGCACGGCCTGCCGGCATTCCTGGACGGCCCTCACCGCCGGTCCCCCGCGCGGCCGGCCGCCGGTCCAGTACGCCCCCCACAGCGGGTCGGTGCCGTCCGGGAACCGGAACCAGCACCGGTCGGCCAGGTCGGCCAGCTCCAGGTGCGTGCGGCCGGCCAGGGGGTCGTCGGTGCGCAGCACCGCGCCGACCGGGTCGGTGCGCAGCTCGTGCACGGTCAGGCCGGTCTCGTCGAAGGGGGCGCGGGTGAGGGCGATGTCGACCCGTCCGGTGCGCAGTCCGCAGGTGGGGTCGGTCAGGTCGGTCTCGCGGATGCGGACCTCGATGTCCGGGTGTCGCTTGCGGTAGGCGTTGGCCAGGCGCAGGGCGCCGAGGTCGGTGCCGTCGCCGAGCAGGCCGACGGTGATGGCCGTGGGGCCGGCTTCGGCGGCGACGCGTGCGCGGATCCGGTCGGCGCGGTCGAGGAGGGTGCGGGCCTCGTCGAGCAGGACGGTTCCGGCCGGGGTGAGGGCGACGCCCTGGGAGGAGCGGTGCAGCAGGGTGGCGCCGAGGTCGGTTTCCAGCTGCTTGATCGCCCGGCTGAGCGGGGGCTGGCTCATGTGCAGCCGAGCGGCGGCCCTGCCGAAGTGGAGTTCCTCGGCGACCGCGACGAAATAGCGCAACGTCCGCAGCTCCATGCTGCGACGATACCCGTGCGGTATCGGGCACGTGCGAATCGGTCTTGGACGGCCCGGGTGCCGGGGCGGTGGAATCGAGGCATGAACGACGCATCGCTTTCCGACCCCGCCGTCCACGTGGCCGGCGTCCAGGAGATCGCCCCCGAGCTGCTGGTGGTCCCGGACCGCGGGATCCCGCTGGTTCCCAACATCGGCATCATCGGCGGCACCGAGGCCGTCCTCGTCGTCGACACCGGCATGGGCACCGCCAACGCCGAACAGGTCCTCTCCCTGGCGTCCGAGGTGGCCGAGGGGCGCCGCCTGTACCTGACCACCACGCACTTCCACCCCGAGCACGCCTTCGGCGCGCACGTCTTCCACGGCCGGGCCACCTACCTCGCCAACCGCGCCCAGGCCGAGGACCTGGAGGTGAGGGGAGCGGGCTACCTGGAGATGTTCCGCGGGTTCGGCCCGCCGGTCGCCGACCGCCTCGACGGCGACGTCCACGTGGTCGCCCCCGACGTGGTCTACGACGACGGGTACGACCTGGACCTCGGCGGCCGCCGCGTACGGCTGCGGGCCACCGGCCGGGGCCACACCAAGGGCGACCAGGTGATCGAAGTGCCCGACGCCGGCGTCCTGTTCACCGGCGACCTGGCCGAGACCGGGCAGTTCGCGATCTTTCCCTGGTTCCCGCCGTACGACACCGACGTCTCCGGGATCGGCTGGCTGGCGGTGATGGAGCGGCTGGCGGCCGACGGGCACCGTACGGTCGTCCCCGGCCACGGCGCCGTCGGCGGCCCGCAGGTCCTCGGCGACGTCCGCGACTACCTGCGCGAACTGCGGGACGAGACCTGGCGGCGACGCGACTCCGCCATGGGCGGGAGCGAGATTGTCGCCGAGGTCCGGGCCCTGCTGATCGAACGGCACCCCGAGTGGACCGGACAGGAGTGGATCGAGAAGGGCGTCGGCTGCCTGTGCACCGAACACCCCACCGTCACGGACCTGGGCCCCACGGGCTGAGGCCGGTGGGGCGCAGTCCCGCGGTGCCGGGGCACCGCCCACATCCGCCGGGCGCCCCTGGCCCACCCGACGCCAGCGCCGCGTATCGGCCCTGAGGGTGCGGAAAACCTGTCGTCCGGCAGCCCGACGGGCGGTTGACTGGCACCGGCACACCGACCGACCGTCGAAGGAGCGGCCTGTGGAGGTCCCGGATTTCACCGTCGTGCTGACCGGCGGGCAGGGCGGCGGTGCGGAGGCCCTCAAAGCCGTGCGCGCGGCCACCGGGCTGAGCCTGTGGCGCAGCAGGCAGTTGCTGGACAGCGCGCCCGTCACCGTCGTCTCGGACGTCCCGTTCGACATCGCCGCGCCCATGGCGCGGGACCTGCGAGCGGCCGGCGTGCCGACCGCCCTCCGGTGCGGCTGGTGCCGACGCACCCTGCCCGGCGACGACACCTCCCCTGTCGATCCCGGCCCCTGCGCGTCCCGGTACTGGCCCACCGCCCACTGCGAGGCCAATTCCATGACCAGCTGCGACTGCGGTTTCTGCACCGCCTACGGCCCCCTGCCCGGATACACCACCCCCTGACCCGCCCACCACGGCACGGCCCGCTGCCACCCGACGGCCAACCGGAACGACGGCGCGGCGGCCGAGCCGGCGGCCGCCGTCGCGGTCCGGCTCGGCCCGCTCATGGTGGTGGTTCGGGGCCCTGGGCCGGTCGGTGGTCGAGTCGGGGGCGGGGAGCCGCCTGCGGCGATGCGCGTCCGTTTCTGGTGCCCGGCGGTGTTGTTCGACAGGATGTTCCGGTGGCGAACTTGACCCGGATCTGGACGATGACCCGTACCAACTTCCGCGCGGCCGACCCGGTCGAGCGGTGGACCGCGCGCGCGGCCTGGGTGGTGCTGACCGCGACGGCCTGGCTGGCGGTGATGTTCACGACCGTCTGGGGGGCCATGGTCGCCGGGGTTCCCACCGGTACCGTGGGGTGGTTGGCGGTCGTCCTCTCGCTGGCGGTTCCCGCCGTATCGCTGGTCGCCGTCACCTCCGAGCCCGGCGGGCGCCTCGGTGCGCCGGCGTTGACGGTTGTCCTCCTGCTGGCGGCCGCCGTGCTCGTCGTCGCCTTCGTCTGAGTCGGGGCGCACGGCTCCCGGACGGCCTCTGCGGGTGCTTCCTGTCAGGGAGTTCGCGCCGGGGACGCCCTGAACCCGGTTGCTCGCCCCCGGCCGCCCGGTCGTCGGCGCGAAGGCGGCCTTTGATCAGCATCACGCCGGCGACCGGGCGCAGGTCAGCAGTTCACGATGGTCGAGACGGTCGCGGTCGATTGCGGCCAGCCGGGCTGGTCCACGCTGAACTGGGCGGTCACGGTGCGGCCGCAGGGCACGGTGCCCGTGATGCCGCCGACGTCGCTCCCGCCGGTCGGGATCAGGACGGTCGGGGTGATGGTGCCGAGCGGTGGGCTGGTGACGCCGATGCTGGTCAGCCGGAAGGAGACCTGCTGGTCCTGCCAGGTCGGGCTGGTCGGAGTGGCGCGCCCGAACACGTACACCTGGCCTCCGTTGTTGTTGATGCAGGCCCTGATCGTGAGGTAGTTCGGCGCGCCCGGGTCCCCGCAGACGGTGGTGCCCGTCATGCCGGCGACGGATGCGGTGGCGGCGGAGGCGGTCTGGGTGCCGGTCAGCGCCGCCAGAGCGGCGGTACCGGCGAGAACGGCAGCAAGGCGTTTCAAGGGGCCCTCCTTCGTCCGGTGCTCTCGGCGGGCGCCGACAGCACTGTGACATGTCACATGGCTCTTACGGCATTGTGGCAGCCCCCCGCGAACGGTGCGCCGAGTTCGCTCAAAGACAGCCGTCCTGACGGACCATCGGTCCGAACGGGAAGCTGGGCTGCCGGGCCGGCCTCCGGCCGAGGCGGGCACGCGGATCGGCTGCGTCAGGCGCGGGAGGGATCCGGGGGCTGATCGGATGAGGCGGGCCGGAGGATCCGCGCAGGGCGCGTGGACGGCGGGCGCCGAAGTGATTCTCCGCGACGGGGCGGCCGGGTGACGGCCCGTCGTTGCGTGCTAGAACCATCGACGGCCGTGAACGCCCAGCCGCGATCACCGCCCCCTGCACCGCTGCACTGCCGTACCGCCGTACCGCTGCACCGCCGCACCGCGCACCTTCCGGCCGCATTTCCACCGAAGGAGAAAACATGTCCGTCGCACGAACCATACGGACCGCGCGAACCGCGCTGCTCGCCGCCTTCGCCGCGCTCACCCTGCTGCTCACCGGCGCCGCCACCGCGACGCCGGCCTCCGCCACCGCCACGGGGCTGGACGACACCTGGGCCTGCTCCGTCCCGTCCGGCTACGTCTACGAAGGGGTCGTCTTCAGCCAGACGTGCAGTGGCGGCGGCAGCTGGAAGTCGCCGCAGTACCACCTGCGCACGCCCGTCGACGGCCTCACCTCCTGCTCGACCGCCCCGGGTTTCACCTACGACTCCGCCGGCTCGTCCACCACGTGCAGCCTGACGCAGGGCGTCCCGTCCACCACCTTCCACCTCCGCACGCCGGTCAGCGGCATGTGGGCGTGCAGCGTCCCGAGCGGTTTCACCTACAGCGCCACCACCTCGAACCTGGACTGCGCCACCGTCCGGAACGTGCCGACCACCAAGTTCCTTCTGTCCCGCTGACCGGCTGACCGGCCGAGCCGGAACACGGGAACGAGTGGGCCGCCCCGCAGCGGCCGGGTGGCCCACTCGTCGGCCGTGATCGGGTGGCGGGCTTCTCCGCCGGGCCGGCGATGACGCACGACTCCGCTCTCCGGCCGGAGCCCCACCCCCTGGCAGTCGCCCGGTCGGGGGCGGGGCTCCGAACAACGTACGGTTCGTGGTTATCCGAAGCCGCGGGCGTCCTGCTTCAGCGCGGTGTCCACGGTCAGCGCGGTCGCCACGACCAGGCTGAGCAGCGGGTCGGCGAGCGGGCGGTGGATCTGGAGCACGTAGTTGTCGGCCGTGGTGAACATCGTCTTCGCCAGGCCTTCCCAGGTCTTGGTGATCCGGGCGACCTCGGTGTCCGTCGCGTCGACGATGGAGAAGTTCCAGGCCCGCCAGTTCTCCGCCTTGATGGCGCCGATCTTCTGACCGCCGACCTCCAGCGAGAAATTGATCTTCCCGATGGCGTTCTGCTGGATGATCTGGCCGACCTCCTGGCCGTCCGGACGCTGCACGATCACCCGCGACTTGATGAACTTCGCCGGGCGGGTCAGCAGCAGCACCGGGGTGCCCTGCGCGTCACGGATCTCCAGCTTGTGGGTCAGGTACTGGTCGAGGGAGGAGACCAGCCGCAGCACCTTGCGCAGAGCGCTCTGGCCGACCTGGACCACCGAGCCCAGCGTGGCGCCCTGCTGGTCGAAGACGGAGTACTCGTTGGTCAGCTCGATCAGCTTGGCCTTCTGGTTCACCACCAGGACCGGCTCGGAGAAGAGGGTGCCGCCGCCACCGTAGACCGGTCCGACGCCCGCCTGCTGCTGCACCTGGCGCTGCACCTTGGCGGAGTCGCCGGCCGGAGCGGCCGGCTGCCCGGGGAAACCGGGGGTGTTCGTGTTCTGGGACATGGCGGGCAGGCTAGGCCCATTCCTCTGTGGGGAGCTAGATCGTTTTGAACGGCTCCCGGGCTCGTCGGGGACTTCGCGTTGCGAAGTTGACCTGCGGGTTTGGGTGTTGCGGACGACAGTCGGCCGGCACCCGGCGCAGTGGATGTGTCCGATGTCACATCCTCTGACGGTGTGTGGGCGGCGGTCCGTCCCTCGGTCCCACCGTCTGCACACCGCCCTCACCACCTGGGCACCACCGGCGGCACGACGGCGGCCGGGGTGCGCGGCGCGGTGACGGACCTGCGGCCGGCCGTCGAGGAGGGAGCCCTTGCCTCGGGTCCGATCGGGTCGATGCCGAGTCTTTGCCGAGTCATTGATGGTTGGCGAGGGGCGGGATAGCTTCACTCCTGCACCACCCGTCCTGTTCCTGCCCGGCCGGCGCGCTGTCCTCGGCCGGGTCCTGCACCCGGATGATGTGGAGATCACATGGCTCGACTGCCTTCCTTACCGCGGCTCGGCCTGGCCGTGCCGATCGCGCTGTCACTGACCGCCTCGCTCGGGTTCCTCCCCGCGCCGGCCTCGGCGACGCCCCGGGCGCAGTACGCCGCGCAGGCCGAGGACGCGCACCCCCTGGCGTACGTCGTCAACACCAGGACCGACCGTCGCACGATCGCCGAGGTGCAGCGGGCCGTCGCCGCGGCCGGCGGCACCGTCGTCGTCACGTACGACGGGATCGGCGTCATCGTCGCCCACTCGGCGAACCCCGACTTCGGCAGGCGGATGCGCGCGGTGCGCGGAGTGCAGTCGGCGGGCGCCACGCGGACCGCGCCGCTGAGCGCGGCGGGGGCCACCGACGAGAGTGGGGTGCGGCGCCTCTCCGAGGCCGAGGCGGCGAGGATCGCGAAGGCGTCCGGCAGCGGCACCGAACCCCTCGAAGCCGAGCAGTGGGCCCTGCGGGCGATCGGCGCGGACAAGGCCGCGGAGATCGACCCGGGCAGCAGGGACGTCACGGTCGCCGTCATCGACACCGGCGTCGACGACACCCACCCGGACCTCGCCGCGAACTTCTCCCCCTCGCAGTCCGCGAACTGCGCCAGTGGCAAGGCCGACACCGCGTACGGCTCCTGGCGGCCGGTGGACGCGAACTACTTCCACGGCACGCACGTGGCGGGCACGATAGCCGCGGCCCGCAACGGCGTCGGCGTCGCGGGCGTGGCACCCGGGGTGAAGGTCTCCGGCATAACGGTCTCCCAGCCCACCCCGCGCCAGCTGATCTACGCCGAAAGCGTCGTCTGCGCCTTCGTGTTCGCCGCCGACCACGGTGTGCAGATCACCAACAACAGCTACTACGTGGACCCGTGGCAGTACAACTGCCTGGACGACCCCGACCAGAAGGCCATCGTCGACGCGGTCGACCGCGCCCAGCTCTACGCGCAGCGGAAGGGCACCCTCAACGTCGCCGGGGCCGGCAACGCCAACCACGACCTGGCCTCCGACGGCTTCACCGACGGTGGCAGCCCCAACGACTCCACCCCGGCGAGCCGGACGGTCGACCCGCACAGGTGCTGGGACCTGCCCGCACAACTGCCGGGCGTCGTCACGGTCGGCGCGACCGGCGCCAGGAACGCGAAGGCGTACTACTCCAACTACGGCCTCGGCGTGATCGACGTCGCGGCGCCGGGCGGTGACCGCTACCAGGCCTCGGACACACCGTCCGGGGAAGGCGGCATCCTGTCGACGCTGCCGAACAACCAGTACGGCTACGAGCAGGGCACGTCCATGGCCACGCCCCACGCCTCCGGTGTGGCCGCGCTGCTGAAGTCCGCCCACCCGGAAGCGACCCCGGCCCAGTTGCAGGCACTGCTCAAGGCCCGGGCGGACAACCCGGGATGCCCGGCCGGCCCGGCCGACCCGCACGGCGGGAACGGCGGGAACAGCGGGAACGGCGGCGGTTCCGGGGACGCCGTCTGTACGGGCGGCAAGCGCATCAACGGCTTCTACGGCTTCGGCATCGTCAACGCACTGCGCGCGGTCGAGTAGTCGGCACCGCACCGGCCCCGCCGCCGTGGACGTCCTCGCGCTCGCCGGTTCCGTCCCTGAACCGGCGAGCGCCGGACGTCGCCGCGCTGCCAGCGGCCCTTGGATAGGGTGCCGGGATGGCCCTCGACTCCCCCCGACTGCTGCGTGCCGACGCCGCCCGCAACGCGGAAAAGATCATCCGGGCTGCCCGGGAGGTCTTCGCCGAGCAGGGCCCCGACGCCCACCTCGACGACGTGGCGCGCCGGGCCGGCGTCGGGTCCGCCACGCTCTTCCGCCGCTTTCCCGACAAGGCCGCGCTGCTGCGGGCCGTACTGGACCAGCGTTTCGGCGAGCACGTCCGTCCCGTCATCGAGGCTGCCGCGCACGAGGCCGATCCCGCGTCCGGGCTGGTCCGTGTGCTGGAGGCGGCCCTGGAATCGGTGGCCGGCGACTACAACGTGCTGGCCGCCGCCCGCGCCGCCGGCGTGCTGACCCCGGCGACCGGGGAGGAGTTCTTCGCCGCGCTCGACGCTCTCCTGACGCGCGGTCAGGACGCGGGCGTGATCCGCGCCGACCTCGTGCCCGACGATCTGCACCGCATCGTCGTCATGCTGGTCTCGGTGCTGTGGACGATGGAGGCCCGGGAGGACGGCTGGCGCCGGTACCTGGCCCTGGTCCTCGACGGCCTGTCCCCCGCCGGGGCCCGCCCGCTGCCCTGCCCCGCCCCCGCGCTGCACACCCGTACGCGCTGACGCCCTGACGTCTGACGTCCTGACGTCCTGACGTCCTGACGTCCTGACGTCCTGACGTCCTGACGTCCTGACGTCCTGACGTCCTGACGTCCTGACGTCCTGACGCCTGACGCCTGACGCCTGACGCCGAGGCAGGTGCCGGCCGCCACGCCGGGCGGCCGGCACCCCCGGCACCGCCGTCCGTCAGCGCGCCGGGCGCAGCCGGATCGCCGAGGCCGGGCACATGGCGGCCGCCTCGCGGGCCTGTTCCGCCGCCGGGCCGCCGGGGTCGGCGGCGAGCACGACGACCCGCCCGGCCTCGTCCTGGTCGAACACCGACGGCGCGGTCATCGCGCACTGCCCCGACGACACGCACCGTGAGGTGTCCACCTCCACCCGTACGGTGGGCCGCTCGGGCCGATGGTCCCCGTTCACCACAGGACCGGGACCTCGCCGATGCCGCCCGCCAGCCGTTCGGAGTGGTCGCGCAGGCTGCGCGCGTCCACCGCCAGCCGCAGGCCGGGGAAGCGCCGGAACAGCGCGGTCAGCGCGATCCGCATCTCGGTGCGGGCGAGCGCGTTGCCGATGCAGTAGTGACCGCCGTGTCCGAAGGCCAGGTGCGCGTTGGGGGAACGCGACGGGTCGAAGGCGTCCGGTTCCTCGAAGGCCCGCGCGTCCCGGTTCGCGGCGTTGATGGCCACCAGTACCGCCTCGCCCCGCGCGATCGCCGTCCCGGCGACGGTGACGTCCTCGCGGGCGTAGCGGGTCAGGCCCAGGGCGCCGGGGGCGGCCATCCGCAGGACCTCCTCCACGGTGGCGCGGGCGGACCCCTCGGGGTCGGCGGTGAAGCGGTCGCGCCGGGCGGTGTCGCTCAGCAGGAACAGGACCCCCAGGTCGATCCGGGTCGACGTCGTCTCGTGGCCCGCGAACAGCAGCCCCACCGCCAGGCGGGTCATCTCCTCCTCGGTGAACGAGGGGTCCTGCGCCTGTACGGCCAGGATGTCGCTGATCACGTCCTGCCCCGGCCGCTTGCGCTTCTCCTCGGCGACGGCGGCCACATACGCCTCGAACTCGGCCATGGCCGCGGCCCCGTCGGCGCCGCCGTACAGCGCGGCGATCCGTTCCGACCAGCCGCGCAGCAGGTCCCGGTCCGCGACCGGCACGCCCAGCAGCTCGCAGATCACCATCACCGGCAGCGGGAACGACAGGTGGTCGTGCAGGTTGACGGCACGTCGCGGATCCCGCGAACGGTCCTCGTCCATCGCGTCCAGGCAGGACGCGGCGAGTTCCCCGATCCGCTCGCCCATCCGGCGCATCCGCGGCGCGCTGAACGCGGGCGCCAGCATCCGGCGCATCCGGGTGTGTTCGCGGTCCTCCTCCTCGGGCGTGACGGCGGGGCGTGTGTGCAGCGCCGAGGCCGAGATCCTCGGGGCGTCCTCGGTGTCGGGGCGCAGCCGGGAGAACCGGGTGTCGCTCAGGATCACCCGGGTTTCCTCGTAGCGGGTGACCAGCCAGGCCGGGTCGCCGGCGGGTGTCGTCACCCGGGTGATCGGGCCTTCCTCGCGCAGGCGTGCGAGCAGTGGCGCCAGGTCCAGGGCGTTGGGGCGTTCGAAGGGTAACTGCGGTGCGGGCGCGGTCATGGTCTCTCCTCACCGGCCGAAGGGCCACAAGAGCAGGGAACGCTCGGCGGAGCCGCTCTCTCCCGCACGGCCGGGCCAGGACCGACGAGTGGCCTTCCGGGCCGGCAAGTGAGAGTCAGCTCTCTCTTCTCTCGGGAGAGTAACACCGTCGGCACGCACAGTCAGCCACTGCTGGAGCGCACGCGGTGAAAGGGCGGCAGGCCCCGGAAGCCCGGGCGGTGGGATCACATGCCGGGGGTACGGGCGAGGAGCTGGTGGTGGAGGTCGTCGAGGCGGCCAGCAGGGTGGTGCCGTCGTCGCGGTCGAGTCCGCCGATCGCCACGTCCGCCAGGAACTCGAAGACCGTGGTGTCGTCGCCGCGCTCGATGGCGGCCCGCAGGGGGTGCAGGTCCACCGGCCGATCATGCCCGCCGCCCGAAGGCCGGGGCGAAACGGTTTTCCGTCCCACGCCCCCGGCCCCACGCCCCCGGCCCCACGACCCCTTTGAGCCGGGGGTTGCCTTCCCGGATCACGGTGCCGTGGTCGGGGACGTGCGCGGCCCCGGGTGCGCTCCGGGTCGTGGGTGACGAGGGCCGCCCGCCCCGGGCCCACGGGGAGTCCGCGCGGCGCCGGTCAGCCCGTCGCCGCGGATGTGACGAGTCGGTGGATCTGGGTGGTCACCAGGTCGGTGCGCAGGGCGGGATCGTGCGCGGTGTCGTCGCCGGTGAGGAACAGGACGCGGTTGTCCCCGACGGCGGCGTAGAGGTAGACGCGGGTGAAGCCGCCCTGCGAGGTCACCGCTCCGGTCGGCGAGACGACGCGGAAGCCGACCGCCGGTGCCTCCGGCACAGCGGAGGGCACCGGCTCGACCCTCAGGTCCGCCCCACTGCCGCCGTTGTCCAGACGGAACCCGGTGCAGCCGCCCCCGTGCACAGCGGCCTCCAGCGCGTCGAAGCGCTCCTTCGACCGTCCGTCCGTGAAGCTGCCGACATCCACCAGCGTGCGGTTGCCGAGGACGTTGTTCCCGGTGACGTACCAGCGCCGGGCGGAGGCCGCGGGCCGCTCGGACATGACGGTGAGAACCGGTGCGCACGCCGGATACCGCTGCGCCGCCACAGCCGTCGGGTCCGACCCGGCGGCGGGCGCGTCCTTGGCGGGCTCGGTGGTACTGCCGGGCGGCAGGTCCGCGACCGACAGCAGAACGTCCGTCAACTGCTCCCCGGACAGCGGCCCGAGGGCACGCCACGCGGGTGCGGGCCCGGCCGGCGCGGCAGTGGACGGCGGCGCGGCGGGGACGCCGGTGGGACTGCTGCCGCCGGCGCCTGCCGGACCGGGTGGCGCGGCCGAACAGCCGGCCATGAGGGCGATCAGCGCCGGTATCAGCGATGCCATTCGTATGACGGGCCGTGCCAAGGTCTCTCCTGCTTTCTCTTCCCGCTCGACCGCACCATCTGCGGTGCGGGCCCATTCTGCCCGCGGGACGGCGCCCGGCCGGCCCGCCTCGTCGGACGGGTGGTGCGCCAGGGGTGAACACCCGCCCCCACGTGCGACGTCCGAGTGCCGGGCACGGCGGGTGCGGAAACCGGGTAGCGGGAATCGGGCACCGGCGCGGCGATGAGTCTTCCGGCCCCGGAAGGTCTACATCTCGACGGGGACGACCAACTCATCGGGAGTGCAGACATGGGCCTCATCCACATCGAACTGTTCGCGACCCTCGACCTCGTCGGTCAGGCGCCCGGCGGCCCCGACGAGGACCCGGTGGGGTTCCCGTTCGGCGGCTGGCAGGCGCCCCTGATCGACGAGGGCACCGGGGCGCAAATCCTCGCCGCGTACGAGGGCACGGACGCCCTGCTGCTCGGCCGGCGGACGTACGACATCTTCGCCGCCTACTGGCCGCACCAGAAGGACGGCGAGATCGCCGAGCTCTTCAACCGCGTCCCGAAGTACGTGGCCTCGCGCGGCACGCCCGGCCTCCCGTGGGCCGGATCCACGCTGCTGGGCCCGGACCTGGCCGGCGCGGTGCGCGAGGTCCGTGACCGGCACGGGCACGTGAAGGTCGTCGGGAGCCTGGACCTGGTGCAGACCCTCCTGCGCGAGAAGCTCTTCGACCGTCTCGACCTGTGGGTGCACCCGATCGTGCTCGGCGTCGGGAAGAAGGTGTTCGACGGTGGCGCGGTGCCCACGAACCTGACGCTCCTCGAACCGCCGGCGGCCGGTGCGCAGGGCACGGTGTTCCTGCGCTACGGGCTCGCCGACGGCACGCCCCGGACGGGCGACATGAGCGCGCCCGACCGCGGTCTCGGGCACGACGACGTCCGGTGATCCGGAAGGCCGGGCGGCCCGGCGGGCACACCGCCCGGCGGCGGCTCACCGCCGGGGCCGGCCACCGATGACCGGCCCGTCGCTGCCGGCCGGCAGCCGGGCCAGTTCCTCCATCGCCTCGCGCTCGATCCGCGCCAGCTCGCCCAGCAGCCCGCCGGCCCGCTCCAGCGGCGCCGCGTCCCCCGACTCCCCGGCCGCGCCGACCAGTCGGGCCACCTCGCTCCAGCCCGCCGCGGCCTCGGCGTAGCGGTCGCGGGCGGTGCGCACCCGGGGGTCGTCGAGCAGCTCGGCGCACTCGGCGAGGAAGTCCCGGTAGAGGTTGCGGAACAGTGCGCCGCCCGTCCCGGCCAGCTCCATCATCCGTGCGGCCTGCGGCAGTCGGAGCTCCGGCCGGTCGGCCCTGGCCTGCCAGCCCGGCACCAGGGCGGCGGCCCTGGCGATGCCGCGGTGGCCGAGGTTGGCGATCGGCGGGTGCAGGAAGGCCGCCGCGCAGTCGGCCATCGCCGGAGCCAGCAGGTCACGCACGTCCGGCGGTTCGCCGTGCAGGGCGAGCGTGAAGGAGCGGTGGCGGGCGGTCATCGGGCCGCGTTCGGCGCGCGCCGCCGCCAGCGAGGCCAGGCTGGTGGTGACCGCGCCGCCCTGCTGCGCGGTGTCCACCAGGTGGGCGTCGGTCGCGTCGTAGCCGCGCATCGCGACCACGTGCCCGCCAAAGTGCACCCGCGAGGTGAAGTACTCCAGGTGGTAGCAGTCCAGTTGGAGCCCGACCGGGCGTCCGGCGTCCAGCTCGGCGGCCACGTTGCGCCAGGCCCGGCCGGCGGAGGCGGTCTCCCGGACGTCCAGCTCCAGACCGAGCCGGGCGGCCAGGGCGCGGGTCAGCTCGAAGGGCTTGACCCGGCCGCCGAGGAACGGGAAGTCCATCCCCTTGCCGTCCCAGTAGACGAACGACAGCCCGGCCCCGAGCCCGAACAGCATCGGCTCGGACAGCACGACGCCCTCGTGGCGCAGCAGCACGTCCAGCGCCGTCGTCTCGCAGTGCTTCCCGCCGAGCGGCTCCGTCATGCCGCTTCCTCCGTCCGCTCCTCGACCCGGACCACCAGGCGGGTCGTCCACTCCTGCTCCGGGGCCTCCTCCGGTCCGACCAGGTACGCCTCCCGCACCGGTGCCAGCGGCCGCAGTCCGCGCTCGTGCACGGCGGCCAGCAACGCGTGGTAGGCGAGCGGCAGTTGGGAGTACGGGCCGTGGTGGACCGTCTCCACCACCGGGCCGCCGGGCAGCAGCTCGCGCTCCAGACCGGCGGGCAGCCTGCGGGGTCCGCCCGCCTCGACCGCCGTGTCCACCGCATCCGCCTCCACCGGCACCACCGGCTCGACCTCCTCGAGCTCCTCGACCGGCTCGGCGCCGACCGCGATGCGCATGCCCTCGGCGAGGTCCAGCGGGAACAGCCCCCACAGCGGGAGCCGCCAGGGCGTGCCCTGCAGTCCCGCCAGCAGCCGGCGGACGCACCCGCCGGTCCGCTCCGCCAACTCGCCCGGCCCGGCCACCGCCCGTACGACGACGAGCCGCCGCTCCGGCTCCCGCCCGAGGACGATCTCGTACCCGGGCAGTCCGCCGCCGGCCGCGAGTCGCTCCAGCAGCTCCAGGCGGGCCCGGTCGCGGGTGATCCGCTCCGCGACCCGGTCGCGTTCGGCGCGCAGCAGGCCGGCCCGCTCCGGCTCGGCGGCCGCCAGGGTCGCGGCGATCACCGCGAGCGGCACGTCGAGGTCGCGCAGCAGCGCGACGGTGAGCGCGTCGCGGGCCTGCCCGGGGGCGTAGTAGCGGTACCCGGTGGCGGGGTCGACCCTGGCCGGGGGCAGCAGGCCGGTGTCGTCGTAGTGGCGGAGCTGTTTCACGCTCAGCCGGCAGAGGCGGGCGAAGCGCCCGATGGTGAGGAAGTCGTCCTGGTCTCGCACGGGCCCATCGTGGACCCTCCCGCTGTGGGAGGGTCCATCCCGCGCGCCCGGCCGGACCGCCGGCGGGAGGCCGCCGTCGGTCCTGCGGCGAGCACGGAAGCCGCCGCCGGGATCCCGGCTCTCCGGCGGCCGCACGTACCGCTGCCCCGTACGGACGGCAGGGCGGGTCGTCCACTGCGTGATCGCGAGCGCGGCGGAAAACGGTGCGACACCGAACGAATCCGCCCCTACACTCCCGGCATGATCCGTTCTGCAGTGCTGGAGGACGCGTCGACGCTCGGCGATCTGAAGGTGAGGTCGTGGCGGGCGGCGTACGCGGGATTCATGAGCGCCGTACACCTCGACGGGCTGGACCCGGTCGAGGAGTCCGCGGAGTGGGCCGAGTACCTGGCCGATCTCCCGGACCGTCACCGGCTGTGGGTCGCGGAGCGGGACGGCGCCGTGATCGGCTTCTGCCGTACCGGGCCCGCCGACGGGGACCCGGACCTCGGCGGCGACGCGGCGGAGGTCTACGGCCTGTACATCGAGCCGGGCCTCATCGGCACGGGGCTGGGCGCGAGCCTGTTCGGCCGTGCCGTGGCCGACCTCGAAGCGCGGGCCCACCGGCCGCTGTGCGTGTACGCCTACGTGCCCAACACCTCCGCCATCCGCTTCTACGAGCGGGCCGGGTTCGTGCGGGACGGCACCGTCCGGCTCGACGAGGAGGAGGACGGGACGGCGATCGCCGAGGCACGACTGGTCAAGCACCCGTAGGGCGGGAACAGGCCGGGGGCGGTGTGAGGAGGCCGCGCCGCGGGGACAGCACCAACGTGGCGGGCAGCGCGGAGACGGTGTTGGTGGTGGTGCGGGGGCCCAGTGGCGCCGGGAAGTCGAGCGTCGCCGCGCGGCTGCGCGCCGCCTACGGCCGGGGCATCGCCGTCGTCGCGCAGGACGTGCTGCGGCGCGACGTGCTGCGCGAGCGGGACGTCCCGGGCGGGGCGAACATCGGCCTGATCGACCTGGTGGCCCGGCACGCCCTGGATCACGGCTTCCACGTCGTCGTCGAGGGCATCCTCGCCGCGGACCGCTACGGACCGATGCTGGCCCGGCTCGCCGCCGACCACCGGGGGCGCAGCTTCCTGTACTACCTGGACGTCGACTTCGACGAGACCGTGCGCCGGCACGCCACCCGCCCGCTGGCCGCCGAGGTCTCCCCGGAGCAGATGGCCGGCTGGTACCAGGCGCACGACGTCCTGCCCGACGGCCTCGAACACGTCGTCGGCCGGCACAGCACCCTCGACAGCACCGTGACGAGGATCCTCACCGACACCGCCCTCACCCCACCCGGCTGGACGCCGAGGCCCTGAACCCGGAGGCCTCGGCGCGCGGTTCCCGGTCCGCGCGGCGGGCCGCAACCGGAGGCCGCGCGGCAGCGTCCACCCGGATACGAACGGTCGTCCGACCGCCGTACTCCTGGGGGGATTTCCGCACATGCCGATCAACGACGCCGTCCCTGCGCCACCACCGCACGGCTCCCTGACGCCCTGCCCGGGCTGCGCGCTGACCGACCAGGTCCGCAGTGTGCCGGCGGTCCACCTGGGCGAGCGGCGGAACGTCACCGTGCGCTCCTCCGGCGGCGACGGCCGCACCGAGACCCGCGAGGAGGTGTCCGCCCTCGGCCGGGCCCTGGCACCCGCGCCGCCCACGACCAGCACGGCGGTCCAGACGCTGGCGGCCCTGGGCTTCGTGACGCTGATCGGGGCGGTCTTCACCCTCGTCCAGGGCACCATGGCGCGCGACGCGCCCGTCGGCCGGAAGCTCGACCTCTCGCCGCCGGACTGGGTGACCAAGCACCCGGGGTTCCCCAACGACTTCCCCACCGACCTCCTCCCGGGCGGCCTTCCGAAGGCCGCTCCGGCCTCCCCGGCCGCGCAGGCGGCGGCCCCGCTCGCCGACGCGGACGACGCGCTGGTCCCGCTCTGGGGGTCGTATCTGATCCTGGCCGTCGCGATCGCCCTGCTGGCGGGCGCGACCGCGCTGTTCCTCGCCAGGCGGCGGCGCCTGGCGGGCCGGCCCCGGGCCGAACGGCTCTGGAACCAGGCCTGGTACTGCGCCCGTTGCGGCACCGCGCACTTCCCGCCCACCGCCGGACAGGGCAGCGGGTCGCTCGGCCTCGCGGAGTTCCGCAAGGCGGTCTGGACGGCGGGCGGCTACGGCGACCTCGCCGAGCGGTACCGGCCGTAGGCGCGGGACGGGTCCCGCCGGGTCGAGGACCGCCTTCGTTCGCATCGGCCGCGGCCGCTGACGGGTGAGATCCGTGAGACGGCGAGTGGAGCGCGGAGGGGCTGAGCCGCGCCGCCCCGGCAAGCCCCGGCGCAGCCGACATCCGGCGGGCGGCGGCCCGGACGGGGGCCACGACGGGGCGCCGGGGCAGCCGTAGCGGGCGCGCCGGACGGGCCCCGCGCAGGTGGATACGCTGGCGGAATGACCGGAGTACTGGAATTCGGCGCGCTGCTGGCGCACCTGATGGACCGTCGGGTGCTCGACAGCGCTGCGCTCTCGGCGGCGGCCGGCGCCGACCCGACGGAGTTGCGGGCCGTACTGGACGGGCGGGTGCCGACCGGACAGCTGCTCAGGGGCCTGGCGCCGGTGCTCGGGCTGCACGCCGCCGACCTGTTCGTCCTTGCCCGGCAGCCGGTGCCCGACGACCTGACGCCGGTCACCCGCAATCCGCACTGGTCGGTCAGCCCCGTCGTCCACAACACGATGGTCATGCCCGCCGAGAACCGGCGTCCGCTGCTGGACGCGATCGGGGCGCAGCCCCTGGTGCGGCGGGAGGGACGGGGCGGGATCGACCGGCCGCACCACCGGTACGAACCGGGATTCGGGGCAGTGCTCCTGGAGCTCGCACACAGTCGGAACCTCAGGTGGACGTGCACGGCGAAGGCCCTGTACGCGGTGACCGACGGGCGGGTCTACCGGGCGGCGTCCATGATCGGCGGGGTGGGCCGCGGCGCCGTCGAAGCCACCCCGGAGCTGGTGGCCGGCTTCGCGGGAGTGCTCGGCATCCCCGCGCCCGACCTGGCGGCGGTCGGCGGCATGCGCCTGCCGGACGACCTGCCGCCGCTCCACTCCCGGGCCGCGGACGTGGCCGCGGTCATCTGGGAAGCCCGGCGCCTGACCACCGCCCAACTGGAGGAGGTCGATCTCACCTCCCAGCACCTGGCAGGCCGCTGACCCGCACTCCCCCGCTGCTCATCGCAGGAGCCGGCCGGCCGGGGCTGCGGCGACGCAGAACTCGTTGCCCTCCGGGTCGGCCATCACGACGTGGTGCCCGTCGAACTCCTGCAGGACGGACCCGCCCGCCTTCACCAGCCGCTCGGACTCCGCCTTGATCCGCGCCCACCGCTCACCGGGGCTGCCGTGTCCGGGCACCCGGACGTCGAGGTGGAGCCGGTTCTTCGCCGTCTTCGGTTCGGGGACCTTGAGGATGGAGAGGCGGGGGCCGGTGCCGTCGGGATCGCAGAGCCACGCCCCGTCGTCCGCGGAGTCGTCCTCCGGCAGGTCGAACTGCGCGAGCCACTCCTCGCGGGTTGTGAAGGGTGCGGGCGGCGGCTCGTCGACATAGCCCAGTGCCGTCTTCCAGAACGCGGCGAGGAGCGGTGCGTTCGCGCAGTCGAGGGTCAGATCGATTCTGGCTGCCATGACAGGACCGTACTGCGCACCTCCGACAGCCGCGCCACGAGTCGCGGGCCTGCGGGCCTGCTGGCCCGCGGGCTACGGCTCGGTGAGGGAGCCGCCGTCGAGGGCCTGGACGGCGGCGCCCAACCGCCACGCCTCGATGTCGCGGTAGTGGATCGGCCCGGGGCCGCGGCCGATGTTGCTGCCGACGAGGTGGAGGCATTCGGTCCGCCACGGCCGGCCCACGAACCCCGCGAGCCCGGCCGCGGCCTGCGGCACGCTGACGGGGTCGTCACGGCGGGCGCGTGCCAGGGTCAGGTGGGGGCGCAGCGGCCGGTCCCTGAATTCGATTCCGCAGGACCCGACCAGGTCCCGGACGTCGGTGGCGAGCCGGTGCAGTCCTTCCAGGTCCCCGTCGATGCCGGTCCACAGGAGTCGCTGGTCGAAGTGGCCGCCACCGCGCAGGCCCAGGTGCAGGGCGGGGTGCGACGCGGCCGCGTCGGCCAGTGCCGATCGCAGCAGCGGCACCGCCGTGGACGGCTGTTCGCCGAGGAAGGCCAGGGTGATGTGCCAGTCCTCGATCCGGTTCCACCGCAGCCGCGGGTACCCGGCATATGCGGGTCGCAGGGCCCGGGCCAGTTCGTCCTTGGCGTCGTCGGGCGGGGCGAGCGCCACGAAGACGCGCAGGGTCGGGGGTGCGGGGTGATCGTCCACGAGGGGGGAGGGTAGCCGAGGGTCGGCGGCGCCCTCGACTCCACCGTACGAAACCGTACGGAACCGTGCTGAGACGTGCTGAACCACACAGAACCGCGCCGAGCCGGCCGCTCGACGAGCGGCCGGCTCCACTACCGCGCTGCCGGTCCGGTCAGGACGGCAGCGTCTTGCTCGCCAGTACCTTCCCCTGGGCGTCGTACGCGGCGAGCCTGATGCCCTCCAGCGGGTGTGCCCCCGGGCCGTCGGCGGCCTTCTGGCTGGGCCCCCAGACGTAGCCGGTGGCGTAGCCCGGGTCGCCGGGGAGCGAGGCGACGGTGGCCCAGTACGCCTGGCCGTCCACCTCGATGGCCATCCGGGCGACCTGCCCGGGACCGTGGTAGACGAGGTTGTACAGGCCCTCCTGGTGCTGCGGGGGGTTCCCGTAGTACTGCATGGTGATCTCGGTCGTGCCCCCCGCCCAGGAGTATCCGGCGCATCCCGGGCCGCTCTTGTAAGCAGGAGCGTCGTGGATGCAGATCTCCTGGTCCTTCAGCTGCATCCACCAGTCCGGGCGGCCCAGCGCCAGCTGCTGGCCGGGTTCCACCACCAGGGCCTCGGGAGCCGGCCCCGCCGGTGCCGGCGGGGCCTGCGAGGCGGGCCCGACGGCCCGGCTCCCGCCCTGCGCGGACAGGACGGCACCCGTACCGGCCACCAGCGCGAGCGCGGCCACCGCGGCCGACGCGCCCACCGCCATCCGGCGCCCCCGCCGCTGCCGGCGCACGTGGACCTGCACGGGCCCGGCGGACCAGTCCGCCACCGCGACCCGGGCCGCCTCGTCCCGCAGGGCGCCGCGCACCATGTCCTCGGTGTCCATCACCTGTTGCCTCCGTCCGTGCCGTCGATCGTCGAAGCGGTGCCCGCCGCGTACGGGGCCAGCACCGGGTGGTTGCGCAGTTTCGCCAGGCCTCGGCTGGCCTGGCTCTTCACGTTGCCGAGCGAGCAGCCGAGCACTTCGGCGACCTGGTACTCGCTCATGTCCTCCCAGTAGCGCAGGACGACCACGGCCCGCTGGCGCTGCGGCAGCTCGGCCAGTGCCTGGAGGAGCACGGAGCGCTCCTCGACGTCGCGGTGGCCGCCGCCGGCGGTGTGCGCCCGATCGGGGAGGACGGGCACGAGCAGCTGCCTGACCCGGCGCCGCCGGTGGCGGCTCAGGTTGTTGTTCACCAGGGCCCGGTGGACGTAGGCGTCCGGCTCCTCCAGGCGGCTGATCCGGGACCAGTTCCTGAAGACCTTCGCGAACGTCGCCTGCACCACGTCCTCGGCCTCGTGGTAGTCGCCCGTGAGCAGGTAGGCGGTGCGTACCAGGCGCCGCCAGCGGGTGGCGGCGAACCCCTCGAAGTCGAGCTCCCGCGGGCCGGGGCCGCCCGCGGAAGCCGGTGCCGTGCCGGGCCTGGGCCGGTCCTCCACCGGGATGTGCAATGCGCTCGCGGTCATCCGATTCCTCTTCGTCCACGCGACGACCCGACCGGACCGTCGCTCTGCCCTACTCACCGCCGCGCCGCCGCAAGGGTTGCACGCCGGCGCCGAATCATCCGGGCGTCGAGCACGGCAGGGGGCTCACGAAGGGTCGGGCCGGTCGGGTTGCCGGCGCCGACGACGACCGACAGCCGATGATCGACGGCCGACGGCAGGGCACCGACGGCAGGACGCCCCGGTGCGGCGGCCTCGTCCGGCCGCCGCACCGGGGCGCCGTCGGGTCAGAGCACGACCTCCTTGAGGAGGCCGGTCGCGACGTCGAGGACGAAGCCGCGCACGGCGCCCGTGTGCGGGACGAAGGGGCTGGTGCGGATCCGGGCGGCCGACTGGCGGACGTCCGTCTCCAGGTCGGCGAAGGCCTCGGCGGCCCACGGGGGCTTGACGCCGGTCTCCTCCCGGATCGACTCGCGGAAGGCGTCGTCGCCGAAGGTGAGCATGCCGCAGTCGGTGTGGTGGATGAGGATGATCTCCCGCGTCCCGAGCAGCCGCTGGCTGATCGCCAGCGAGCGGATGGCGTCGTCGGTCGCCACCCCGCCGGCGTTGCGGATCACGTGCGAGTCGCCCTCGGCGAGGCCGAGCGCGCCGTAGACGTTGAGCCGGGCGTCCATGCAGGCCAGGACGGCCGTGCGGCGGGCCGGCGGGAGCGGGAGCGGCCCGTCGAAGGCCGCGGCGTAGTCGGCGTTGTTGCGCAGGTAGTGGTCGGTGACGGTTTCGGTCATGGTGGACGGCTGTCCCTTCGGTGCGGTCGGATCGTGGTCGGCCGGGACGTGCGGGGCCCTCCGTCCTGCACGCGCGGGTGCGGGCCGCGTACGCCGAGGGGCGGGCAGCGGGCGGCAGGCAGCGGGCAGCACGGAGCGGCGGCGGTGCCGTTCGAAACGGAACGGAACGGAGCGGAACGGCGCGGCCGGGTGGAGCGGGCGATCAGACGATGACCGGACAGCCTGTGGAGTGGATGCGGCCGAAGTCGATGTGACGACGGCGGACGAGCACGGTCATGCGGGCACCGTACTGCCCGGCGGAGCGACCCCGCCCGGGATTCGCCCGTTCTCCACTCCCCCGGGTGACCGCCCCCGTGGACGCCGGCACCCCGGGCCGGGTGGCCGTCCGGCCGTCCGGCCCGGTGGATGACGGGGCATGGGCCTCCGGCCCTACGTCGGCGCGGCGGCGTACGCCGCAGGTTGGATCATGAACCCATCCTCGCGCCGTACGGGGTGCGGGGCGGCGGAACGGAGACTGGAAGCAATTCCGAGGCACCGATTCTGCACAGAGGACTGGCATGGTTCTGCGAGACGGACGGACGATTTCCGCGCTGACGGTCGGCGCGGTGACGACCGCGCTGGCGGCGCTCACCCCCGTGACGGCGTTCGCGGCGGGCGATCCGCTCCAGCGGTACGCGCAGCAGCAACTCCGTTGGGAGCGTTGCGATGCGGACCGCCCGGCGGCTTTCGAGTGCGCGAAGGTCGAGGTGCCGCTGGACTACGCCGACCCCGGCGGCCGGACGATCGACATCGCGATATCGCGGGTCAGGGCGGGCAGCGCGAAGCAGCGGCACGGCGTGCTGCTGATGAATCCCGGGGGCCCAGGCGGCCCGGGGCTGACCATGCCCGTGGAGATGGAGCCGCTGCTGCCGACGGAGGTACGGGACCGGTTCGACCTGATCGGGTTCGACCCGCGCGGTGCCGGGCAGAGCTCGCCGATCGGCTGCGACCTGAAGGCCGACGAGCGGACCTTCCAACACCCGTACTCGGCAGGGACGTTCGCGAAGGACGTGGCCTGGGCCCGGACGGTGGCCGACAAGTGCTGGGCCAAGGCGGGGGACGTGCTGCCGCACATCACCACCCGCAACACGGCACGGGACATGGACGTCGTCCGGGCGGCACTGGGCGAGCGGAGGATCTCCTACTTCGGGCATTCGTACGGCACCTACCTGGGCGCCGTCTACACCCAGATGTTCCCCCAGCGCTCGGACCGCTTCGTGCTCGACAGCGCGCTCGACCCGGCGCTCGTGTGGCGCGAGGGGTTCCGGGAGGCGTCCGCGGGGGCCGAACTCGCCTTCACCCGCTGGACCGAGTGGGCCGCCGCCCGCAACGCGGCGTACGGACTGGGTGCGACGGCGGCGGAGGTCCGCAGGACGTACTGGGACCTGGTCGCCCACGCCGACCGCACGCCCGTCCCGACCGAGGACGGGTCGCTCGACGGCGACGCCATCCGGTCCGGCTACGCGGCGTTCGTCCACGTCGGGGCCGTCACCCCCTGGATCGTCGCGCTGAAGGCCGCCGCCGCGGGCGGGCCGGCCGCACCGGCGGTGCCGTCGGTCGTTCCGGCGGACAACACGGTCTCCGTCGCGTGGGCCGTCCTCTGCGGCGACACCCGCAGCTGGCCGCGCGACCCCGAGCAGTACCGCCGGGACGCGGTCCGCGACCGGGCCCGGTACCCGCTGGCCGGCGACCTGGGGGCCAACATCCTGCCGTGCGCGTTCTGGAAGCCGGCGGGCGGCGAGCCGGCCACCGTGGCGAACAACGACGTCAAGGCGCTGATCGTGCAGAACCAGTGGGATCCGCAGGCGACACCGGCCATGGCCCAGGGCATGCGGCGGGCGCTGCACGGTGCCCGGATGGTCACGGTGGCCGGCGGCGAGGGCCACGGCGTGGTGGTGGCCGGCCCCTCCTGCGCGGACGGCGGCGTCACCCGCTACCTGACCACGGGCCGGCTGCCCGCGAAGGACCTGACCTGCGGCGGTTAGGGCGTTCCTCCGCCTCCGGGCGCGACCCCCGGGCGCGGCACCGGCTAGGACAGCAGCTGCGCGGGGACGTCGGTGGCCCGGGTGAACACCGAGACCGGGTACTGGGTGTCGCAGTACTTGTTGCCGGTGGAGACCACGCCGATCACCACGCCGCCTGCCACCAGCGGCCCGCCCGAGTCCCCCTTGCAGACGCTGTCCGTCGTGCCGGCCCGCGGCAGGCCGCAGACCTTGAGCAGCGGCGAATCGCCGGGCGAGGTGTACGGGTCGCAGGAGGCCGGCGGAGCCAGCGTCAGCTCCGCCTGCTTGAGGTGGGTGCCGGGCCGCCCGTCCGAGCCGGTGCGCCCGAACCCCAGCAGCGTGGCCGGGCGGCCGTACCGGTACAGCGCCTCGTCCCCCTGCCGCGCCACCCGGACCGGTGCCTGCGGCAGCGGACGGTCCAGGGTGAGGACGGCGGAGTCGTGGTCCAGGCCGGGGGTGTAGCGCGGGTCCACCCGGTAGCCCTTCACCCGGCGGACCTGGCCGCCGGAGCCGGTCAGGTCGGTCCGCCCGGCGATCACCCGCAGTGAGGTCGGGTCGGCCGCCTCGGCGACGCAGTGGCCCGCGGTGAGCACCTTGGTCGGCGCGATCAGCGCGCCGGTGCACCACTGCTCGCCCGTGGCGGTCTCCAGGGCCACGACGAACGGGTGGGACCTGGTCGTGGTGTCCGATCCGCCGTGGACGGCGGCGGCCGGGACGGCCCCGGCGGCCAGCAGCCCGGCGGTGGCCAGCAGGACGGCGATCGGGCGGCGGTTCGAGGTGCGCATGGCAGGGCTTCCTTCTGGGTCGGGTGGTGCGTGGCGGGAGGCGTTCGGCGTGCTGGGGGCGTTCGGCCCGGCGGCGGGCGGACGGCGCAGGCCGTCGTGGCCGTCGCCTCCGCGGAGGCCCGGCGGGTCGGGCGGGTCGGGCGGCCCCTCGGGCTCGGTGCCGGTCGCCGCCGGACCACAGACTGCCCCGGGATCCGTCCCGCCCGCCACCACCGCCCGGCGGTTCGGGACGCTGGAACGGTGGAACCCCCCGTGACCTGCGCTTTTGTCGCCCCCTGGAACGCCGCGGCGGGACGAGGGAGCCCCCTGGAACAGGCCTGGGGAACGGCGAGGCGCACCGGCGCCGGTTCGCCGTCCCTCCGTCACCGCGGCCGGGTGGCCACCCAAGTGACGGGACGGGACGACCCGGGCTTCGATCCGGCTGAAATGTGGTCATTCCGGTGGCGGAGTGCGGCCGTCGTCGGCTTGCGCGAAGGGGCCGCGCCGGTTTGTCTGACATCACGTCACCCGGCATGTCCATCCACGGACGGCTACTTCAGGAGTTGTTGTACGCATGCGAATCCTGCCCGCCGCGGCCGCGTCCGTCGCCCTCGTTCTGGTCCAGCCGGGTCTCGCCGGCGCGGCGGCCGACCCCAGCACCACGGTCACGTTCACCGTCACGTCCGGCGCCCTGTCGATGTCGGTGCCGGCCAGCACCGCCCTCGGCTCGGGAGCGCCCGGCACTCAGATCAGCTCCCCGATCGGCCCCGTGACCGTCACCGACGACCGCGCCCTCCTCTCGGCCTCCTGGACGGTGACCGCGTCGGAGACGGACTTCACCAACGGTTCGTCGACGGTGCCCGCCACCAGAGCCACCTACACGGTCGGGACGGTGACGACGACCGGCACCATCACCGTCACTCCGACGAACGTGACGCTGAGCAACTCCCCGCAGGTGGTGGTCACCGGGAGCGCCGGTGTCGGGGACAACACCGCGAGCTGGGACCCGACGGTCGGCGTCTCCGTGCCGGCCTCCGCCATCGGCGGGACCTACACCGGAACGCTGACCCACTCCGTTGCCTGAGCGCATGAGGCGCGCGCGCCGCTACTGGGTCCTGCTGGCGCTGCTGGCCGTCGTCCAGGCGATCGGTATGCTGCCGGCGACGGCGGACGGGATGCCCGGGCCCGAGGTCACCGGGGCGTCCGGGCGGCCCGGGGTCGCCGAGTCGTCCGGGATGCCCGAGGCCACCGGGACGTCCGGGCAGCCCTCCCACCAGCCGACCCCCGCGAAGAAGACCATCGGCATCAGGCTGCTCGACGCCCCGGAGAACCGCCGTGACGACCCCCGGGCGCAGGCCTACATCGTCGACCACGTCGCCCCGGGCACGACCATCGAGCGGCGGGTGGAGGTCACCAACGAGTCGTCCACGCCGATGCACGTCAGCGTGTACGCCGCGGCGGCCACCGTCACGAGGGGACAGTTCGTCTTCGCGGCGGACCGCACACCCAACGAGCTGACCGGCTGGACGTCGCTGGACACGACCGAGCTCGACCTCGCGCCCTCCGGGACGGCGCAGGTGCGCACCACCGTCCGAGTGCCCGGGAACGCCTCCGCCGGCGAGCGCTACGGCGTCGTCTGGGCCCAGACGGGCAACCCGGCGGACCGCTCGCACAACCTGGCGTTCCTGGGCCGGGTCGGGGTCCGGATGTACATCGACGTCGGCCCCGGCGGTGAGCCGCCCTCCGACTTCACGATCGAACAGGTCACTCCGACCAAAGCCCGCGACGGGCGGAAGGAGGTGCACGCCCGGATCCGCAACACGGGCGGCCGCGCCCTGGACATCGGCGGGTCGCTCTCCCTCACCGACGGACCCGGCGGGCTGCGCGCCGGCCCCTTCCCGGCCAGGTCGGGCACCACCGTGGCTCCGGGAAGCCTCGCGGAGGCGGTCGTCCCGCTCGACGGACAGCTGCCGGACGGCCGGTGGAACGCGGAGCTCACGCTCAGGAGCGGCCTGGTCGAGCGCGGCACGCGCGTCACCGTCACCTTCCCGACGACTCCCGGCAGCGCCGGGGCGGCCGAGGCGTCGACCGTCCAGCCGGGGTACTTCCCCACCCCCGTGGTCGCCGTGCTGTCGACCCTCGCCTTCGCCGTCCTGGGCCTGCTGCTCCCCCGGTTCCGCCGGCGCCGCCGGTGACCGCCCCCGCGGCGGGAACCGCGGCCCGGTGAGGGGCCGGGGACGGTGCGGGAGCCGTCCCCGGCCCCTCGCGTTCGGGTTCCGCGTTCAGCGCAGGACGGCGAGTTCGGCCACCACGGCGCGGTGGTCGCTGCGCGGCAGGGAGTGCTCGGAGACGTCGACGGCGGTCAGCGCGGGCCCGTGCAGGACGTGGTCGATCTGGATCGCGGCCGGGACCGGGTAGTCGGGATGGTCCTGGGGCCAGGTCGGGAGGAGGCCCGCGCCGAGTTCCTCGTGGGTGTCGGTCAGGCCGGTGCCGATCAGGTCGCGCATCGGCTTGTGGTCGAGGGTGGCGTTGAAGTCGCCCAGCAGGACCGCGTTGCGGGTGCGTCCGGGCGCGGCGGCGCGCAGGTCGTGCAGTCCCTCGGCCCAGCGGCGGGCGTCGCCGAGCGGGTAGTAGGTGTGCACGGCGACCAGCTGCACCGGACGGCCGCCGACGTCGACGGTCAGGTTGGTGGTCGGCCAGGCCGGGTCGGCGGCGGAGCCGACGGGCAGCCGGGTGTAGAGCGCGGTGTCGGTGCCAGCCGGCCGCTCGCGGTGCGGCAGCAGGGCGCGGATGCCGGCCGCGTCCAGCGCGTCGGCGGCGGAGTCGCTCTGCTCCTCGACCGCGAGCACGTCGATCCGCTGGTCGCGCACCAGGTCGACCAGGGACTTCGGCGAGACCTGCCCCATGAAGTTGTTACTGGTCGCCACCCGCAGCCGGGGCGCGTCGGCCGGCGCGTCGGCCCCGCCCGGGACGAGCCGGGGTATCAGCCACCACAGTTGCAGCACCACCAGCGCCGCCGCGACCCCGGTCAGCCACCGCCCGCGCAGCACCGCCACCGCCACCAGCAGCAGCACACTGAGCAGCGCCGCGTACGGCAGCCCGGCCATCGGCAGGGCCCACACCGTGCCGTCGTCCCACCCGAGGACCCGCACCGCCGCGAGCACGGCCGGGCCCAGCAGCAGCACCCCGCACCCGACCAGCGCGGCGCGACGCCAAGGGCCCCTGCCGGCGGGCGACGCGCTCTTCCGCGTGCCCTTCGCCGCGCCCTTCCCTGCGCTCTTCGTCGCGCTCTTCGCCGCGCTCTTCCGCGTGCTCTTCGCCGTACGGTCCGTCACGGTGCTCCTTCCGGGGGACGGCCGACAGCCTTGATCATCGGCCACCGTCGAGAAGGACGGACGCCCGCGCCCGGGGCCCGGTTCCGCGCCACCGGCCGGGGCCGGGAGCGGGACGTCGGTGCCCGGCGGGGGCCGCGTCCTCTTCCTCACGGGACGGAACGCCTAGCTCATCCGGAAGACCGGCCCGCGCGGGGTGAACGGGAGTGCGGCGCCGCGCGGGACGAGGAAGGCGTGCTCGCGGCGCAGCCGCAGGACGTCGCACTCGCCGTCGGTGATGACCAGGACGGGTGCCCCGGGCGGGAAGTCCTCGGCCCGTTCCAGCAGGTCGACGCCCGGCTGGAGGACGGTGCCGCCGCGCCCGTGCACCCGCAGGCGCCCGGCGATCTCCTCGACCGGGAGGTACCCGGCGTCGTGCGGGGCGGCGTCGCAGTGCACCACCCGGGCGGCCGGGACGTCCCGGGCGGCGGCGTAGGAGGCGATCGCGCCGAGCGCCTTGCCGAGCAGCGCCCGGTCCATCGAGCCGGAGGTGTCCAGGACGACTCCGAAGGTGCAGCGCGGCACCTCCTCCTCGGGGCGGTAGCGGCCGGCCCGGGGGATGTCCGGGGTGGCGGACTGCCGGCGGGCGGGGCGGGAGTAGCTGCGCACCGGTTCCGGGCTCGGCACGAACTCGTCGAACCAGCGGGCCAGTCGGGCGTCCCAGGGCAGTGGGGGGTGGGCGAGTGCGCGGATCTCCTCGACCAGCCCGGCCGGGAGCAGGCCGCGTTCGCGCCGGTGCAGTTCGAGGCCCTGCTGGAGTCCGCGGCGGTAGAAGTCGTCGAGGTCGACGTAGTCCCGGGGCGTTCCCAGCGGTTCGCCGAGGACGTCCGGGCGGTTCTTCCCGGCCAGGGTGGCGAGGCGGCGGATGCGGCGCTGGTCGCGGGCGATCCGGTCGTACACCTCCTCGGCCGACAGGCCGTTCAGCTGCGGATCGTGCAGCAGCCCGTCGGGCATCTCGCCGACGCCCATCTCCAGCAGCCAGCCGTTGATGACGTAGTCCGCGGCGACGTTGAACAGGAACGGGTCGCGTCCGCCGCGGCGCTCGCCGTGCCGCAGGGCGGCGTGCAGGATCTCGTGGCCGAGGATGAACCGCCATTCCTCGTCGCTGTGGTGGCGCAGCGGGTTGACGTAGATCTCGCCGGCCTCGGCGTTGACGGCGGCGACGGCGATGTCGTGGGCGCGGGCGAGTTCGGCGTCGGCCACGACGGTGAGGCCGGCCGCGATGCCGCCGAGCAGGGGGTAGGAGGAGACGAACCAGTTGAGTGCCCTGTTCCAGGGCCGTTCGGGCAGGCGTTCGCCGGTCTCGGTGTCGATCCGGCCGCCGGCCCGGTCCATCGCGGCGGACATGGTGCGGGTGAGGGCGGCGGCGAAGGCCGTGGGCCAGTCCTCGCGGGCCCGGCCGTGGCCGCGCCATTCGACCAGCAGTTGGTCGCGTTCGGCGGTGCCGGCCATCCCGGCGGTGTCGGGCGCGGGCAGGCCGTCGCGGCGCCAGCGGTCGGCCAGTTCCTCCTCGTCGCCGCCCGGGTACTCCTGCGGGAGGACGACCGGGGCGCGGCCGACCGGGAAGGTGGCGAGGAAGCGGTTGACCACCGCGCAGCGGGCGGCGGCCTGGTGGGTGTCGGGCTGGGTCCGGGTGCCGCGGGCGCCCGGGAGGTGGCCGAAGCCGAGGTGCAGCAGGCAGTGCGCCAGCACCCAGGCCCATTCCTCGGGTTCGGCCCGGCGGCGCGGGTTGACGTGCAGGGTGCCGTTGGAGTCGGCCACTGCCCAGCCGTTCGGCGGCGCGGTGGTGCAGGTGTCGGTGCGGCAGACGTCGGCGCGCAGGGCGGCGAGGGCCGGGTTGCGGCGGAGCAGTTGGAGGCCCTCGGCGAAGGCCTCGGCGCCCGGGTCCGGCTTCTTCCGGTCGGCCGGGGCGTGCTTCACCGGCGGGCCTCGACCAGGCGGGGCATGTCCCGGGCGGCCTCGATCAGGAACCAGGCGGGCAGCACCGGGTTGCCGTCCGAGCCGTCGGCGATCACCGTCTGGGCGACCTCCACCGAGATCTCGGCCAATTGCACCAGCAGCGACTTGGCCCGGAAGGCGGTCTGCCGTTGCGCCCCGGAGGCGTGCTCCTTGCGGGCGGGCAGTTCCTTGACCAGCCGGCCGCGGAAGGCGTCGGCCAGGTAGTAGAGCAGGTCGCGGTCCTCCAGCCGGTGCGGCCAGCGGGCGTCGCCCTTGAGGATCGCCTCCAGGCCGTAGGAGTTGCGGACGATCTTCGCGTAGCCGCAGAAGGCGACCGCGTGCTGCGCGGTGAGCAGCCCGTGGGCGACGACCTTGAGGGTCGTCTCGTCCAGGGTGGGGCCGAAGGAGTGCAGCGCGTCGGAGAGCATGTGCCAGGCGCGCGGGGTGGAGAACGGCTCCTCGGTCTTGGGCGGGGCGGACCACAGGTGGTCGGGCCGGTCGGTGAGGTGGTCGACGATCCAGGGGTGGATGCCGGCGCCGGCCGCCCAGCGCAGCCAGTCCTCGGCGCTGGCCCGCAGATGGACGTGGACCATGCGGTTGACCAGCGCGGATGCCATCGGGCGGGCGAGCGCGCCGTCGGTGGCGCGGTTCCCGGCGCCGATCACGATCGAGCCGGGCGGCAGCTCGTACGAGCCGATCCTGCGGTCCAGGATCAGCGAGTAGAAGGCCTTCTGGACGTCCGGCGAGGCCGCGTTGAGTTCGTCCAGGAACAGGCAGTACGGCTGGTCGCGGGCGATCTGCTCGGGCGGGCAGAACCGGGAGCGGCCCTCGGGGGTGAGCTGCGGGACGCCGATCAGGTCCTCCGGGGCGAGCTGGGTGCCGACCAGGCTCACGCACTCCAGGCCGAGCGACTCGGCGAACGCCCTGACCAGGGAGGACTTTCCGATCCCGGGGGCGCCCCAGAGGAACACCGGGCGGACGGTGGCCAGGCCGAGCAGCAGCTCGGGGATCTGGGCGGGCGAGACGCTGACTGCTCCCTGCACGGGGCTCCTTCGCGACAACGGTGCGTGACCGGCCCAGTGTGCGGGGGGAGTCGGCCGGGCGCACCTGGATTTTCGGCGGGCCCGGGCGGACCGTACGGGCCGCGGGCCGTACGGCCCGGGGCGTGGACGCGGGGTGCGCGGTGGGTGACCGGTGCCGGGCCCGGTCGTTGCACACCCGGGGTCGTCCTCGCCGCTCGGGCGACCAGGAGGGTGGAGGTGTGCGCGTCGTGGGGTTGGGCGAGGGTTCGCGGGAGGGTGCGATGGAAGGGCGGACGAGGCGTCAGTTCCTGGCCGGTGCGGCCTCGTTGGGCGGTTCTCTGGCCGTCGGGCCGGTGGCGGGCGCGGCCGCGCTCCCGCGGGGCGCGGGCGCCGGTGCCCGCGGTGGCCCGGGGCGGACCGTGGCGGTCCTCGGCGGCGGGGTCTCCGGGCTGAGCGCGGCGCACGAACTGGCCGAGCGCGGCTACCGGGTGACGGTGTACGAGTACTACGACGCGCTCGGCGGCAAGGCCCGCAGCATGGACGTGCCGGGCAGCGCGGCCGGTGGCCGTCGGGCGCTGCCGGGCGAGCACGGCTTCCGGTTCTTCCCCGGCTTCTACCGCAACCTGCCGGACACCCTGCGCCGCATCCCGTACGCCGGCAACCCCGGTGGCGTCCACGACAACCTGCGCGACGCCACCCAGGCGCTGCTGGCCTTCGACGCCCCGCGCCCGGGACTGCTCCTCCCGTTCCGGTCCGTCACCCGCCCGCTCGACCTGGGCGACCTCGCCCCGGACGCCCTGCGGCGGACCCTGGCCGGCGCGCTGGACGAGGTGCTGCACCTGCCCGCGGGCGAGCTCGCCTACTTCGTGGACCGGCTCCTGGTCCACCTGACCAGCTGCGACGTGCGCCGCGAGGAGCAGTGGGAGCGGGTGCCGTGGTGGGATTTCATCAGGGCGGGGCGGATGTCCCACGACTACCAGCGCCTCCTCGGGGTCGGCCTGACCCGGGACCTGGTCGCGACCCGGGCCGAGCGGGCCAGCACCCGTACGGTGGCCCGCACGGTCGTCGAGGCCTTCCTGCTGAACGGGCTGCTCGGGCGCGGCGGCGACGGGCAGCCCGACCGGGTGCTCAACGGCCCCACCAGCGAGGCCTGGATCGACCCGTGGACGGCCCATCTGGCCTCGCTGGGCGTCGAGTTCCGCACCGGGACCGAGGTCCGGGAGGTGCTGTACGCCGAGGGCCGGATCACCGGGGTCCGGGTGGCGCCGGCCGGCGGCGGCGCCGCCGGGACGGTGCGGGCGGACTACTACCTGAGCGCGCTGCCGGTCGAGCACGCCCGCGCCACCTGGGGCCCGGGGCTGCGCGCCGCCGATCCCCGGCTGGCGCGCTGCGACGCGATCGGCACGGACTGGATGACGGGCATCCAGTTCTACCTGCGCCGCCCGGTGCGGCTGGTGCACGGCCACGCCGTCTGCCTGGACTCCCCGTGGTCGCTCACCGCGGTCGGCCAGGCGCAGTTCTGGGACCGGGACTTCGCGGCCGCGTACGGCGACGGTACGGTGCGCGACTGCCTCTCGGTCTGCGTCTCGGAGTGGGACCGGCCCGGGATCCTGTACGGCCGGACGGCCAAGGAGTGCACCCGCGAGGAGGTGGCCCGCGAGGTCTGGGCGCAGTGCCGGCGGGCCTTCGAGCGGCCGGGCGGCGGGTGGCCGGCGGACGCGGACGTGCACGGGTGGTTCCTCGACCCGGCCGTCACCGGTCTGGGCGGGCCGGCGCCGGCCAACCGCGAGCAGCTGCTGGTCCACCCGGCCGGAACGCTCTACGACCGGCCCTCCGCCGCGACCGCGGTGGGCAACTTCTTCCTGGCCGGCGACTACGTCCGCACCGACGTCGACCTGGCGACCATGGAGGGCGCCAACGAGTCCGCGCGGCGCGCCGTCAACGCCCTGCTGGACGCGGACGGTTCGAGCGCCGGTCGCTGCCGGGTCCGGGGGCTCTTCCGGCCCCCGGAGCTGGAGCCGCTCAAGCTGGTCGACGAGGCCCGCTACCGCCTCGGCCTGCCGAACACCTTCGACCTCGGGTGACCCGCCGCACTCCCCCGGCGACACGACCCCGCCGCCTCGGGTCGCATGCGAACTCACGGAGCGGTATCAGAACTTGATGCGATTTCCGGCCCGTTCCGCGTCACACGCACCGGTGAACGCGCCCCGAAACGGGGACGTACACGACCGGTTGCGGCTCTCCTGGGGGCCCTGTCGGGATCGGGCGTCTGCCCGCCGATCATGAGAGTGGGGCCCAGGTGGGGACGAGAGGACGAAGGACGTGGGTCGCGCGGGCCGCGGTGCTCGCCGTCGCGCTGACCGGCAGCGGGCTGCTGACGGCACCGCCGGCGTTCCCGCAGGGCGCGGACGGGGCGGTGACGGTCCGGGTGGTCCGGGCCGTGGACGCCTCGGGCGCGTGGACGCCCGCGCTGGAGCCGGGGCTGGCGGGCGTGCGGGTGACGCTCACCGGCGGGGACCGGGTTCGTGTCGAGGGCACCACGGCGGCCGACGGGACGGTGACGCTGGCACCGCCGCCGCGCCGGGACCACGGTGGCAAGTACCGGGTGCGGGTGGTGAATCCGAAGCCGGGCGTGCTGTTCCCCGCCTTCGCCTCGCGGCAGGGGCTGGACGGCGCGCCGAACCTGCTGAGCTCCAACGAGGAGTTCGTCGACCTCTCCGACGGCGGGAACGTCTCGTACACCACCGGGCTGTGGAGCCCCGGCGACTACTGCCAGAGGAACGCCCCCCTGGTGACGACCTGCCAGAACACCACGTGGGGAGGCGGTGCGCAGCGCACGCTGGTGTCGTTCCCGTACGGTGCGCGCGGCCAGGACGGCGTGGACGTGAACGTCACGGACATCGCCACCGACGCGCAGACCGGCACCCTGTTCGGCATCGCGTGGAACCGGGCCGACCGGCGGGTGTTCTCCTCGGCGGCGGCCAAGCGCACCACGGGCTACGGCCGGGGCGGCCCCGGCGGGATCTACGTGACCGACCTGGCGCGGAACAGCACCACGCTGTTCACCACCGTCCCGGACGCCGGGGGCACCGCGCACGGGCCGGACGCGGACGACGCGTTCCTGGCGGTGCCGGGCAAGGAGAGCCTCGGCGGGCTCAAGGTGACGGACGACGGCAGGGATCTGTTCGTCGTCAACCTCAACGACCGTCGGCTGTACCGCTACGACGCCACCTCGGCGACCGCGGCGGCGCCGAAGGCCGTCTACCCCGTCCCGGAACCGGGCTGTGCCTCGGCGGCGGACTGGCGCCCCTTCGGTCTGGGCCTGCAGGACGGGACCGGCTACCTCGGCGGCGTCTGCTCGGGCGAGTCGACGGGCGCGGTGTCGGACCTGCGGGCGGTCGTGCTGCCCTTCGACCCGGCCACCGGCCGGTTCGGGCCGGCCGTGCTGGACCAGCCGCTGGACTACCCGCGCCAGTCGACCGTCGGCGCGGGCCCGTGCGACGGCGCGGGCTGGTTCCCGTGGACGGACACCTACCCGACCACGCAGAACGGCCAGGCCTGCTCCGGCTACCGCGCCCAGCCGGAGCCGGAGCTGGGCGAGGTCGGCTTCGAGGCGGACGGCTCGATGCTGCTGGCCTTTCGCGACCGCCTCGCCGACCGGGCGACGGGCCAGGCGGCGGCGGGCGCCGCCGTCGGCGAGGTGCTGTCGGGCGGCGACCTGAACAAGGCCTGCCCGGCGAACGGCACCTACGTGCTGGACACCAACAACGGCTGCGGTCTCTCACCCCGGGGCACCCGCTTCTTCGACACCAGCCGGATGGGCTTCCACCACAACGCGGCCTACGCCGGCATGGCGCTGTCCAAGGTCGAGACCACCATCGGGACCTCCGGGTTCGACCCCAACGACACGGCCTTCGGCTACGGCACGGCCTTCGTCCAGCGGGCGGACGGCCGGCAGGACCCGAGGGTCGGGCTGCGGCTCAACCCGGCGAACGTCCCCGCACCGTTCGGCAAGGGCGCCTCGATGGGCGACCTGGAGGTGCTCTGCGACCGGGCACCGCTGCAGATCGGCAACCGGGTCTGGTACGACCCCGAGCGCACGGGCCTCCAGGAACCGGGCCGGCTCCCCGCGGCGGGCGTCACCGTCCACCTGTACGACGGGGCGGACCGGCTGGTCGGCACGGCGGGGACGACGGCGCGCGGCGAGTACTACTTCGACGACTCGAACGTGGACGGCGGCCTCCGGCCGCACACCAGGTACACGATCCGGCTGGACAACCCGTCCGACTACGCCGAGGGCGGTCCGCTGCACCGGTGGGTGCCCACCAGGCACGACGTCGGCGAGGACCCCTTCGTCAACTCCAAGGGCGTCGTCCCGCCAGGGGGAAGGTATCCCGAGCGGGCGCTGACCACCGGCGGGCCGGGCGAGAACGACCACACCCTCGACTTCGGTTTCCGGCGCTGCGGGTGCGGCCACTGACGCGGGTCGGGCACGACCGGGGCAGTTGGGGGCCGGTTCTTCCGGTCGGTGTGTGCGGGGGGTCGTGAAACGGGCACGAGGGCCTGCGTCCGCGCGGGAGGCGCGGGCGCAGGCCCTCGTGGGTCACTCCGGTGGTCCCTGTCCGGCCCCCGGGGTGAGGGGG
>NZ_JBHVSD010000043.1:0-52821 GCF_042885395.1 Kitasatospora sp. NPDC058063 | reverse complement strand
GCCCGGTTACATTCCGAACCCGGAAGCTAAGCCTTACAGCGCCGATGGTACTGCAGGGGGGACCCTGTGGGAGAGTAGGACGCCGCCGAACAATTGTTCAGAAGAACCCCCATCCGGGATCCGGATGGGGGTTTTTCGCATTTCCGGTGACGTATCGTCTGGGCATGGACGATCAGACAGCGGTCATTGCGGACGATGTGCTCCGGCCCGAGCAGCGCGACGGTTCCCTGCGTGTTCTGGCGGCGGCCCAGGTGGTGGACGGCCGGGCCGCCGTGTCCGAGCAGGGCCGGCTTCGGTTGCGGAACGCGGACGTCCCGCGGCCGGGTGTGATCCACCTCGTCGAGACCGGGACCGACACCGACACCGACACCAAGACCGAATCCGGGACCGGGAGCGACGCCGTCCTCGGCTACGGCCAGCTCGAGGTGCCGGAGAACCGGGCGGCCAACCCCGCCGCCGAGCTGGTGGTCGACCCGGCCGCCCGCGGTCGCGGCCTGGCCCGCCCGCTGGTGGACGCCGTCCTGGAGCAGGCCCACCGGGCGGGGCGCGACGCGGTGGACTTCTGGGTGCACGGCGGCCACCCGGCGGCCCGGCACCTGGCCTGGGCCTACGGCGCCGAGCTGGTCCGCGAGCTGCGGCAGATGCGCCGCACCGGCCGGCAGACCGAGGAGGTGGCCGTTCCCGAGGGCATCGAGCTCCGGACCTTCCGCCCGGGCGAGGACGACGCCGAGTGGCTGCGGCTGAACGCCCTGGCCTTCGCCCACCACCCCGAGCAGGGCGCCTGGACCGGGCAGGACCTGGCCGAGCGGATCGCCGAGCCGTGGTTCGACCCGGCCGGTTTCTTCCTCGCGACCCGCGACGGCAGGGTGGTCGGCTTCCACTGGACCAAGGTGCACCCGGCCACCGCCACCGAGCCCGAGCTCGGCGAGGTGTACGTGGTCGGGGTGGACCCGGCCGAGCAGGGCAGCGGTCTCGGCCGTGCGCTGACCGCGGCGGGCCTGCGCCACCTGACCGGCACCGGTACCGGGGAGCGCGGACTGGACACCGTGCTTCTCTACGTCGACGCCGACAATCCGGCCGCCGTGCGGGTATATGAACGATTGGGATTCGCCGTTCACGAGGTGGACCTCATGTACCGAGCCCAGTACCGGACGAACCGGTCGGCCTAGCCGGGTCCCCGGGGTGTCCGCGCACCGGACTCCCCGGTCCTCCGGCGGCGTCGAACGCGGCCGGGACGGCCCCGCGGGCGGTCGCGGGCGAGGGACGGGACGGCGACGCCCCTTGCTCCGACCGACTCAGCTTTCCTCCTGGCCATGCGGTGTTTACCGTGGATTCAATTGCTGCCGCGAAGATCACAGGATGAAGTCCGTAGTGTCTCGCTCGTGCAGAGTCGACCGCCACGCACCGGCCGGTCCTGTACGGACCGCACCGGGAGGGTGGGTGCTGTCCCCGGGTCCGGCCCGGGGCGAGGGCGACGGCCCGCAGAGCCATTCGCGTCCGGACGCCGTCCTGCTGCTGGAGGAGCTGGAGCCCATGAGCATCCCCCGCCCCGTCTCTGCCCCGCTGTCACCTACGGCCCGGATGTCCGGCGCGCTGGGTATTCCGCCGGAGCTGCCGGCCACGGACGAGGAGGAGTTCGAAGCACTGCCGCAGGGCCGCTTCCTGGACCGCGAGCGCAGTTGGCTGGCGTTCAACGAACGGGTCCTGGAACTGGCCGAGGACCCGGGCATCCCGTTGCTGGAGCGGGCGAAGTTCCTGGCGATCTTCGCGAGCAACCTGGACGAGTTCTTCATGGTCCGGGTGGCCGGCCTCAAGCGCCGGATCGCCACCGGAGTCGCCCAGCGCAGCGCGTCCGGCCTCCAGCCGCGCGAGGTGCTGGACCTGATCTGGACCCGCTCGCGCGAGCTGATGGCGCGCCACGCCGCCGCCTTCCAGCAGGAGGTGCTGCCGGACCTCGCCGGCGAGGGCATCGAGGTGGTCCGCTGGTCGGAGCTGGCGGAGAAGGAGCAGGCCCGGCTGCACACGCTGTTCCGGCAGAAGATCTTTCCCGTCCTGACCCCGCTGGCCGTCGACCCGGCGCACCCCTTCCCGTACATATCGGGACTCTCGCTCAACCTGGCCGTCGTAGTGCGCAACCCGGTGTCCGGCCACAAGCACTTCGCGCGCGTCAAGGTGCCGCAGTCGCTGGCCCGCTTCCTGGAGGCCTCGCCCCAGCGGTACGTCCCGCTGGAGGACGTCATGGGCGCCCACCTGGAGGAGCTCTTCCCGGGGATGGAGGTGCTGGCCCACCACGCCTTCCGCGTCACCCGCAACGAGGACCTGGAGGTGGAGGAGGACGACACCGAGAACATCCTCAAGGCCCTGGAGAAGGAGCTGATGCGGCGGCGCTTCGGCCCGCCGGTCCGGCTGGAGGTCGAGGAGTCGATCGACCCGTACATCCTGGACCTGCTGGTGCGGGAGCTGAACATCACCGAGGCGGAGGTCTTCCCGCTGCCCGGGCCGCTGGACCTGACCGGGCTGTTCGGGATCGCCGAGCTGGACCGCCCGGAGCTCAAGTACCCGAAGTTCGTGGCCGGCACGGCCCGGGGGCTGACCGACGTCGAGTCGGCCTCCCAGCCGGACATCTTCGCCGCGATGCGCGAGCGCGACGTCCTGCTGCACCACCCCTACGACAGCTTCTCCACCTCGGTGCAGGCCTTCCTGGAGCAGGCCGCCGGGGACCCGGACGTGCTGGCGATCAAGCAGACCCTGTACCGAACCTCCGGCGACTCGCCGATCGTCGACGCGCTGATCGACGCGGCCGAGTCCGGCAAGCAGGTGCTGGTGCTGGTGGAGATCAAGGCGCGCTTCGACGAGCAGGCCAACATCAAGTGGGCCCGCAAGCTGGAGGAGGCCGGCTGTCACGTGGTGTACGGCCTGGTCGGGCTGAAGACGCACTGCAAGCTCTCGCTGGTGGTCCGGCAGGAGGGCGACACCCTGCGCCGCTACTCGCACGTCGGCACCGGCAACTACCACCCGAAGACGGCCCGGCTGTACGAGGACCTCGGCCTGCTCACCTCCGACCCGCAGGTCGGCGCGGACCTCTCGGACCTGTTCAACCGGCTCTCCGGCTACTCGCGCCGCGAGTCCTACCGCCGTCTGCTGACCGCCCCGCGCGGCCTGCGCGACGGGCTGGTCTCCCGGATCCACAACGAGATCGCCCACCACCGGGCGGGCCGCCCGGCCTACGTGAAGCTCAAGGTCAACTCGATCGTCGACGAGGCCGTGATCGACGCGCTGTACCGGGCCTCCCAGGCCGGTGTGCCGGTGGACGTCTGGGTGCGCGGGATCTGCGCGATCCGCCCGGGCGTGCCGGGGCTGAGCGACAACATCCGGGTCCGCAGCATCCTGGGCCGCTTCCTGGAGCACTCCCGGGTCTTCGTGTTCGGCAACAACGGCGATCCGGAGGTCTGGATCGGCAGCGCCGACATGATGCACCGCAACCTGGACCGCCGGATCGAGGCGCTGATGCGGATCACCGATCCGGCACACCGCGCCGAGCTGTCCGGGCTGATCGACCTCGGGGTGTCGGACGAGACCGAGTCCTGGCACCTGGGGCCGGACGGCGCGTGGACCCGCCACTCGCAGGACGCCGAGGGCCGTCCGCTGCGACATGTCCAGGACCTGCTGATCGACTCGCGCCAGCGCCGCCGGGCCGCGACCTCGCGCTGACGCGTCCACTGATGCGAAGCCGCCGGGACGGCAAGGGGACCTGTCCCGGCGGTCGGCCACCAGCTCCGGGGGAGCACCTCGGAGGAACGGGGATCTACCACGCCATGACCGAAGCGCCGATGACGGCCCAGGCGGCCTCCACAGCGACCGCCGGGGACATCCTTTCCCACCACCTCACCGCCCAGGCCGGCGCCTTCCTGCGCGCGCTGCCGCTGGCGGTGGGCGAGGTCGGCGCCAGACCCGGGACGGCCTCGGTCGTCCCGTCGGCCGGCACCTCGGACCTGCTGCGGGCCGTCCGGCGGGTCGGCGGGCTGCTGCATACCTTCGGCTCGGTTTTCGAGCAGACCTGGGCGCAGGAGTCGCGCACCGAGCTGCGCTGGCTGCTCAACCTGCTGGCGCTGGAGCCCGGCTACGTCCGCCGCTCGGCCCGGCTGCTGGGCGCGCTGGACTCGCTGAGCGGCACCGACCCGGAGGGGACGGGCATGCTGGCCGGCCACGTGGGCGCCCCCAAGGCGCGGGCGCTGCTGGACCGGCAGCTGACCCTGGCCCGGACCAGGGCGCACTCCACGGTGCTCCAGGAGCTCCGCTCCGCCCGGCTGCACGCGCTGGCGGACCGGATGACCCTGCTGGTCGGCGACGCCCCGCTGCTGGAGTCGGCGGGCGGCCGGGCCCCCGCGGTGCTGCTGCCGCAGGCCGCCGCCGCCTTCGCCGCGCTGACCGCGGGCGCCCAGCAGCTGCCGCTGAGGCGGGCCGCGACGCCGTACGGCGGGGACGGGCTGCGCCGGCTGGGCACGGTGCCGGCGTCCCGCGGGGCGACGGACGCGGACACCGCGCTGGCGGCCGACGACGCGCCCTGGGCCCGGATGCGGATCCTGGTGAAGCGGGCCCGGTACGCGCTGGAGGTGTGCGGCCGCGCCTCCTCCGAGCTGGACGGGCTGGACCTGGTGCTGGCCCGGCAGCAGGAGGCGGCGGACGCCGCCGTCACCGCCGCCACCGCGGCGCGCACCCCGCGGATCACCCCGGCGACCGCGTACGTGCTGGGGGTGGTGCACGCCGACCAGCGGCTGGAGGTGGAGTCCGCGCGGTACGCCGTCGGCCTCCGCTGGCCCGACCTGCCGCCCGGCCCGGACGGCTGGCTGGAGCTCGTCCCGACCGACGCCTGGGGGCACTCCGCCGCGGCCGGGACGGTCTGAGGTGGGCGAGCGCCCGCCCGCCGGCCGGGCGGCGGGGGCCGTGACCGGGGCGCGGCATGCCCCGGTGGTGCTGGCGGCGGGCGCGGTGCTGTGGCTGCCGGGCCGGCCGAAGAAGAGCGGCCGGCTGGGGCGGCCGCGGATCGCGGTGATCCACCGGCCCAAGTACGACGACTGGAGCCTGCCGAAGGGCAAGCTCGAGGCCGGTGAGGGCGTGGTCGACGCGGCGCTGCGCGAGGTCCGGGAGGAGACCGGGTTCCGCTGCCTGCTGGGCCCGGAGCTGCCCACCCAGCACTACCGGGTGCAGGGCCGTCCCAAGGAGGTCCGCTACTGGGCGGCGGTGCCCTCCAGCGGCTCCTTCCGGCCCAACCGGGAGGTGGACCGGCTGGAGTGGCTGCCGGCCGGGAAGGCACGGGCCCGGCTCACCCACGACCACGACCGGTCGCTGATCGACGCGCTACTGGCGCTCCTGGGGGCGAAGCCGGTGCGGGCGGCCGGGGCGGCACCGGTGAAGGAACGGTGGAAGTGATCTTCCCGCGCCCTTGCCGTGACGCAACCGTTACTACCTGACGTAGTTTCCTGTCATCCGTTCGAGGTTCACTCCCCGTTCACTTGCGACCGGCTGTCGTGTCACTTACCCGGCCTAACTTCGGGACAACCGGAGGGCCGAACGGGCCCCGGACCACAGCAAAACCCGTGCTGGGCCGCCGTAGCCGTACGGCCCGCGCAAGGGCAATGCCACAGAAAGGGACACCCCTGTGAAGCTCCAGCGGAACGGCCGCTCCAAGGCCCTCGCGATCGGTGCCATGGCGCTCGTCAGCTCGCTGTCGCTCGCCGCCTGCGGGTCGGACAACAACAACAACACGACCGCGTCCGGCGGCTCCGGCGGTTCCGCCGCGCCCGCCGCCGCGATCAACTGTGGCAAGGCCGGTTCGCTGATCGCCGCCGGTTCGACCGCGCAGGGCGCGGCGATGGACGTCTGGAAGACCAGCTTCGCCGCCGCCTGCTCGGGCAGCACCATCAACTACCAGGGTGGCGGCTCCGGTGCCGGCATCCAGCAGTTCAACCAGGGCAAGATCCAGTTCGCCGGCTCCGACTCGGCCCTGAAGCCGGCCGAGGTCGACGCCTCCAAGGCGGTCTGCACCGGCGGCCAGGGCATCGACCTGCCGATGGTCGGCGGTCTGATCTCGCTGGTCTACAACGTCGACGGTGTCGACAACCTGGTCCTGGACGGCCCGACCTCCGCCAAGATCTTCGACTCGCAGATCACCAAGTGGAACGACCCGGCGATCGCGGCCCTGAACCCGGGCGCCAAGCTGCCGGACACCGAGATCCAGACCTTCCACCGCTCGGACGACGCCGGCACCACTGAGAACCTGACCAAGTACTTCGCCGCCGCCGGCGGCGGCGCCTGGTCCTACCCGGCCGGCAAGGCCTGGGCGGGCAAGGGCGGCCAGTCGGCCAACGGCAGCGCCGGTGTCTCGGCCCAGGTGAAGCAGGTCAAGAACTCGATCAGCTACGTCGAGCTGGCCTACGCCCAGACCAACAGCCTGAAGAGCGCCGCGATCAACACGGGCGCCGCCAAGCCGGTCGAGGCCACCGCCGAGAACGCCGCCTCCACGATCGCCAAGGCGCAGGCCGCCGGCACCGGCAGCGACCTCGCGCTGAAGCTCGACTACGCGACCAAGGAAGAGGGTTCCTACCCGCTGGTCCTGGTCACCTACGAGATCGTCTGCGACAAGGGCAACAAGGCCGAGACCCTCGACACCCTGAAGTCCTTCCTGACCTACACCGCCAGCGACGCGGGTCAGAAGGCCATCGGCGAGAAGGGCTACGTCCCGCTGCCGAAGGCCGTGACCGACAAGGTCAACGGCGTCATCGCCACCCTGGCCTGACCCGACAGGACCCCCGGTGGAGCGGCCCCGTGAGCGAGGGGGGCCGGGGCCGCCCCACCGGAACGGACCACACCCAGCACCACGTCCGGGGCACCGCCGCCATGGTGCCGTCCCCCTTCCGGGGCGGCACCACCAGACCGGAGTAGACCAATGACTTCATCCTCCCCTGCCGCCCCGCGAGGCAGGGAACGCCGGCCGCGCGACAGCCGGGTCGGCGACAAGATCTTCATGAACCTCGCCCGGGGCTCGGGCATCCTCCTGCTGGTCGTCATGGCCGCCATCGCCGCGTTCCTGACCTGGCGGTCGGTCCTGGCCCTGACCACCAACGAGGGCAACTTCCTCACCAGCTTCGAGTGGACGCCGGACGCCCCGAAGCCCGTCTTCGGCATCGCCGTCCTGGCCTTCGGCACCATCGTCAGTGCCGTGATCGCGATGGCGATTGCCGTCCCGGTGGCCATCGGGATCGCGCTGTTCATCTCGCACTACGCGCCGCGCAGGATCGCCCAGCCGTTCGCCTACCTGGTCGACCTGCTCGCCGCCGTCCCCAGCATCGTCTACGGCCTCTGGGGCGCGCTTTTCCTGGTCCCGCACATGGACGGCCTGACCAGCTGGCTCAACGAGTACCTGGGCTGGACGTACATCTTCGACCAGACCAGGACCGGCACCCCGCGCAACCTGTTCACCGTCGGCATCCTGCTGGCGATCATGGTCCTGCCGATCATCACCGCGGTCTCCCGCGAGGTGTTCCGCCAGGTGCCGCGGATGCACGAGGAGGCGGCGCTCGCGCTCGGCGCGACCCGCTGGGAGATGATCCGCACCGCGGTGCTGCCGTTCGGCCGCCCCGGCATCATCTCGGCCTCGATGCTCGGCCTCGGCCGCGCGCTCGGCGAGACCATCGCGGTCGCGGTGGTGCTCTCCGCCAGCAACGTTCTGTCGCTGCACATCCTCGACGCGGGCGGCGGCACCTTCGCGCAGAACATCGCGCTGAAGTTCGCCGAGGCCGGTGACAACGGCCGCAACGCGCTGATGGCCTCCGGCCTCGTCCTGTTCGTCATCACCCTGCTGGTGAACGGTGCCGCGCGACTGATCATCGCCCGCCGCAAGGAGTACTCGGGGGCCAACGCATGACCGTCACCGCCGTCATCGAGGACGCCCGGCCGGTCGGCCGTCCGCTGACCGCCAACCGACTGCCCAAGTGGGCCCCGGCCGCCGTGGCCGTCGGCTCGATCGCCCTCGGCTGCGGGATCGGCGTGGCCGGCGGGCTGGCCAGCCACCTCCAGTGGGGCCTGATCTCGGCCCTGCTCTTCGTCCTGATCAGCTACGTCCTCTCGGCCCGGGTCGAGGGCCGCCGGCAGGCCAAGGACCGCTTCGCCACCTCGGTGGTCTGGGTCGCCTTCATCCTGGCCGTCGTCCCCCTGGTCGCCCTGACCTTCTACACCGTCCAGCAGGGCATCGGGGTGGTCGACGGGAACTTCCTGAGCCACTCCATGAAGGGCGTGATCCAGTCCGGTCCCGGCGGTGGCATCTACCACGCGCTGATCGGCACCCTGGAGCAGGTCGCCCTGGCCACCGCGATCGCGGCCCCGATCGGGCTGCTGACCGCCGTCTACCTGGTCGAGTACGGCCGCGGCACGCTCGCCAAGGCGGTCACCTTCTTCGTCGACGTCATGACGGGCATCCCGTCGATCGTCGCCGGTCTGTTCATCCTCTCGCTCTGGAACCTCGCCCTGGGCTTCAGCTACTCCGGCTTCTCGGGCAGCCTCGCGCTGGCGATCCTGATGATGCCGGTCGTGGTCCGGTCCACCGAGGAGATGCTGAAGCTCGTCCCGAACGAGCTGCGCGAAGCCTCGTACGCGCTCGGCGTGCCGAAGTGGAAGACCATCCTGCGGATCGTCATCCCCACCGCGATCGGCGGCATCACCACCGGTGTGATGCTCGCGGTCGCCCGCATCACGGGCGAGACCGCCCCGGTGATGATGCTGGTGTTCGGCGCCGACTACATCAACAACAACCCGTTCGACGGACCGCAGCAGTCCCTGCCGATGTACATCTGGACCCAGTACTCGCAGGTCAACAACGACTTCGGCTACGCCCGTGCCTGGGGCGCGGCGCTGGTGCTGATCGCCTTCGTGATGGGGCTCAACCTCGTCGCCCGGGGCATCGCACGCTGGCGCTCGCCCAAGGGCGGGCACTGAGCGACCGACTGACGTACGAGACAGACGAGAGAAGCAACGATCATGGCCAAGCGCATCGACGTCAGCGGACTGTCGGCCTACTACGGCACCACCAAGGCCATCGAGGACATCTCGATGAGCATCGAGCCCCGCTCGGTGACCGCCTTCATCGGCCCGTCCGGCTGCGGCAAGTCCACCTTCCTCCGGACCCTGAACCGGATGCACGAGGTGATCCCGGGCGCCCGGGTCGAGGGCAAGGTCCTCCTGGACGACGAGAACCTCTACGCCTCCAACGTCGACCCGGTCGCCGTGCGCCGCTCGGTCGGCATGGTCTTCCAGCGCCCCAACCCCTTCCCGACCATGTCGATCTACGACAACGTGATCGCGGGTCTGCGGCTCTCCGGCGTGAAGAAGAAGTCCGTGCTGGACGAGGTGGTGGAGCGTTCGCTGAAGGGCGCCAACCTCTGGAAGGAGGTCCACAACCGGCTGAACAAGCCGGGGGCCGGCCTCTCCGGCGGTCAGCAGCAGCGCCTGTGCATCGCCCGCGCCATCGCAGTCGAGCCCCAGGTCCTGCTGATGGACGAGCCCTGCTCCGCGCTCGACCCGATCTCCACCCTCGCCATCGAGGACCTGATCGGCGAGCTCAAGGAGCAGTTCACCATCGTCATCGTGACCCACAACATGCAGCAGGCGGCCCGCGTCAGCGACCGCACCGCCTTCTTCAACCTGGCCGGCGTCGGCCAGCCGGGCAAGCTGGTCGAACTGGACGACACCCAGCGGATCTTCTCCAACCCGCAGGTCCAGGCCACCGAGGACTACATCTCCGGCCGCTTCGGCTAGACCGGAGCCCGTCACGGGCGGCGCCGAGGCGCCGGGACGCGTGACGGACCGCGAGCTGTCCCGCGGTGCTGCATGGCGGTGCCGCCGCGGGACATGGAAAAGGGCCCGCCCCCGAGATGTGGGGGCGGGCCCTGTCCGTTCGTGCGTCCTGCGGGGCCGTCAGCCCCAGAACAGGTGGACGAACCAGTACATCAGCGCTGCGACGACGGCGGCCGCCGGCATCGTGATGAACCAGCCGAGCACGATGTTCTTCGCGACGCCCCAGCGCACCGCGCGGATCCGCTTGGTGGCCCCCGCGCCCATGATCGCCGCGGTGATCACGTGGGTGGTGGAGATCGGCGCCTTGAAGACGAACGACGAGATGTACATGACCGTCGCGGAGGTGGCCTCGGCGGCGAAGCCCTGCGGCGGGTCCAGCTCGATGATCTTCCGGCCGAGCGTCCGCATGATCCGCCAGCCGCCCGCGTAGGTGCCCAGCGAGAGCATCGTCGCGCAGGAGATCTTCACCCAGACCGGAATGCCGTTGCCGGACTGGTGGCCGGAGATGGTCAGTGCCATGACCACGATGCCCATCGTCTTCTGGGCGTCCTGGAGGCCGTGCGCCAGGGCCATCGCGGCGGCCGAGGCGGTCTGGGCGACCCGGAAGTTGCGCTTGGCCCGGTGCGGGTTGGCCCGGCGGAAGATCCACAGGATCGCCAGCATCACCAGGAAGCCGCCGACCAGGCCGACCACCGGCGAGACGAACATCGGGATGACGATCTTGTCGAGGACCCCGCTCCAGATCACCTCGGTGCCGCCGGCCAGCGCCGCGCCCACCATGCCGCCGAACAGCGCGTGCGAGGAGGAGGACGGGAGGCCGAAGTACCACGTGACCAGGTTCCAGGCGATCGCCCCGACCAGGGCCGCGAACAGGATCGCCATCCCCTGGTTGCCGGTGGGGGTCTCGATGATCCCCTGGGAGACGGTGTGCGCCACGCCGCTGCCGAGGAACGCGCCCGCCAGGTTCATCACCGCGGCCATCGCCAGCGCCGCCCGGGGGGTGAGCGCCCGGGTGGAGACCGACGTGGCGATCGCGTTCGCCGAGTCGTGGAAGCCGTTGGTGTACGTGAAGAAGAACGCAACGCCGATGACGGCGATGAGTGCTGCCATGTCCACGGGGGTCAGGACTCCTTGACGGCGATGGTCTCCACCGTGTTGGCGACGTGCTCGAACGCGTCCGCCGCCTCCTCAAGGACGTCCACGACCTGCTTGAGCTTGAGGACCTCGATGGCGTCGTACTGACCGGAGAACAGGTGGGCGAGCAGCTTGCGGTGGATCTGGTCGGCCTGGTTCTCCAGACGGTTGACCTCGATCCAGTACTCGGTGAGGTTGGACATGCTGCGCAGGTTCGGCATCGCCTCGGCGGTGAGCTCCGCGGCGCGCGCCAGTACCTCGATCTGCTGCTCGACGCCCTTCGGCAGGGTCTGGATGTCGTAGAGGACGACCAGGTCGACGGCTTCCTCCATGAAGTCCATGATGTCGTCCAGCGACGAGGCGAGGCTGTAGATGTCCTCGCGGTCGAAGGGCGTGATGAAGGACGAGTTCAGCTGGTGGAAGACGGCATGGGTGGTGTCGTCCCCGGCGTGCTCGGCGGCGCGCATGCGCTCGACGATCTCCGCACGGGCCGACACGTCTGATCCCAGCAGCTCCAAAAGGAGCTTCGATCCGACGACGAGGTTCTCCGCCGCGGCGGCGAACATGTCGTAGAAGCTCGTCTCCTTCGGGGTCAGGCTAAAACGCACGGAAATCTCCGATGTGCGGGGTAGGGACTGAACGATGCTAGGTGCAACCGAACGCAATCACGCAAACGGGGTGTCGGGAAAGGAGCCGGAACCTCCCCTTCCGTTCGGCCGCCGCACCGGCTGATCCAGGCGCACCACCACACGTGGACGCGAGCCCCAGTCTGACGGAACCTCGCCCGGATTGTCCCCGTCGTGCGCACCGGAGAACGGGGCGCCGCTCAGACGGGTGAACCGCCGGGAGCCCCCTCCAGGACCCCCGCGGCACATGCCGGGACGGCCGTCGGAACACCACGGAGGGCCCCGGTGTTGGACACTTGTGGCCGACGCAGCCACCAGGCACTGAGACGAAGGCGGGGCCGATGACCACGACGCAAGCGCGCAGCGAGCCGGAGCACGCGCAGGGGACCGAGCCGCCCGCCGGCCAGGCCCCGGCCGGGCACCACGGCCCGCACGGCTACAGCGCGCAGAAGGACGCCCACCTCAAGCGGCTGCGCCGGATCGAGGGCCAGATCCGCGGCCTCCAGCGCATGGTCGACGAGGACGTCTACTGCATCGACGTGCTCACCCAGGTCTCGGCGGGCACCAAGGCGCTGCAGTCCTTCGCGCTCTCCCTGCTGGAGGAGCACCTGCGGCACTGCGTCGCCGCGGCCGCCGAGGAGGGCGGCGCCGAACTGGATGCCAAGGTGGCGGAGGCCACCGCCGCGATCAGCCGCCTGCTGCGCAGCTGAGCCGCCGGGCCGGCCGCTTCGCTCCGGGGGCGCGTCGCTCCCGGAGCGGGCCCACCCGTGGCGCGTGCGGGGCCGCGTCGCACCGGGGCCGCGTCGCTCCCGGAGCCCGTGTCGCGTCCGGAGTCCGCCTCGCGCCCGGAGCCCGCTAGCCGTCGGCCTCCCGGTCGCACTGCCCGGGTTCGGACCGGTCCAGCAGCACCTCGTCGATCCGCTCGGTCGGCAGCCGGTCGCCGGAGCTGGCCGTCGCGGCGATCATCAGCTCGCCGGCCAGATCGATCTCGTCGAGGGCCGCGTCGTCGTGGCCGCCGCTGCGGCCGCCCGTGGACGACACCACCTGCACCACCCCTTCAGTGCCTCGCCAGCCCGGGCGGCAGCCACCCGGAGTCCAGCCTAGGCACTTCGGGGCCCGTCCACATGGCACGGACGGGCCATCTCGGCGCCGCCGAAACGGGTGGCAGCCGCTCCCCGGACGGCCACCCGCCCCGGCGGCACCCCGTCTCGCCCCGGCGCCGGAGCGCTGCCCCGGCGGCCCGGGGCGCGTCGGACCAGCCCTACTTCGGGCTCTCCGTGGGCTTCATCCGGTAGATGTCCGAGGCCGAGGGCTCGGCCGCCTCCACCGGCTTGCCGAAGTCCGACAGCGAGGTCGTCGACGTCACCTTCACCTGGTCCTTGGGCTCCTTCGACCCGGCCACCCCGGCGAAGGTGAACACCTCGACCACCTTGCGCAGCCGGCCCTGGTCGTCCAGCCAGGCGTCGTACGGGACGTCCTTGACGGTGAAGGTCTGCGCGCCCGTCCGCAGGCCGTCCCCGCCCCTGCCGCCCGTCGCGTCGGCCGCCTTCACCAGGTCCAGGGTGCCCCGGAAGTGGTGCAGCGCCACCCCGTCGACGGTCTCGGTGCCCATCGCCTCCGCCTTCTGCGCCCCGCGCAGCGCCCCCGCCGCCGAGGCCGGGTCGGTGGCGCCGCTGCTTACCAGGTTGCCGTCCGGCAGCTGGCGTACGTCCAGCTTGACCCACTTGCCCGCGGGGACCTTGGCGCCGCTGTTCTGGAGGTAGACGGTGCCCGGCAGGACCACCTCGACGATCTTCCCGGTGGTCGCCGCACCCGGCGGCACCTGGACCTCCAGCCGGCCGATCCGCTTGACGTAGTCGTAGCCGCCGGTGCCGCTGAACGAGGCCTTCTTCTCGGTCGACTCGGTGACCAGCTCGGTCGCGGCGTGCGCGGAGCCGGTGCGGCCGGTGATGTCGGGGGCGTTGCGCACCGCCGTCAGCGCGTCCGCGGCGAGCTGGTCGGGGGCGCCCGACTGCTGGTCGGAGGAGCCGTCGACGGGGCCGGCGGAGCAGCTGGCGGCCCCCGCCGCCAGGACGGCGGTGAGCAGGGCGGCCCCCGCCGCCGAGCGCAGGTGCGGACCCGGCCGGCGTGCCGACCGTCCGGTGCGCTGCTGGTCGGTCATCTTCATCCTCGCGACAACCCCCTCGGGCCCGACTGCCCCGCCGGCCACCACCGGGCGGGCAGAGCTCTTTCCGGGCAAACGAGTTGGGGCGCCAAGGGTTACGGGGGCCGGTGCGGGCGCTACCGTGAACCACGTGCACAGTGAGCTGCCGACGGCACCCGGCACCGCCCGGATGCCCGAACACCGCCTCGTGGTCGGCGAGCGCGGATCCTTCGCCTTCGCGACCTGCAGCTGCGGCTGGTACTCCCCGGCCCGCCGCTCGCGCGATCTGGTCCGCCGCGAGGGGGCCGACCACCTCGCCGAGAACGGCGCCGGACCGGACTGACCCCACCGGGCCCAGGACACCTCGTCGGCGCCGGGCCCTGGACACCTGCGCGGCGCCGGGCCCGGGGGACGGCGTCAGGCCGCGAGGTCGGACTCCGGCGGCTGCTCCCCGGCCCGCACCGCCCCGCGCCCGCGGCGACGGCCGCGCGGACCGGCCCCGACGCGGGCCGCACCGCCGCGCTCGGGCGCCCGGATCAGCGGGGCGACCACCGTGCGGCTCAGCGCGTGGCAGAACGGCACCAGCACCGCCATCGCGATCGGCGCCAGCAGCAGCACCACGGCGACGGCGAGCGCGAAGCCGCCGATCACGTCGGTCGGGTAGTGGACGCCCATGAACATCCGGCAGAAGCCCTGGAGGAGCGCCAGCCCGCCGGCGATCCAGCCCAGCCTGCGGTTCACCAGGAACAGCGCCACCGCGACACCCATGGTCATGGTCGAGTGGTCGCTGACGAAGGAGTGGGTGCCGGCCTTGCCGTCCACCAGCACCAGCAGCCCGGGATGGTCGACGAAGGGACGCGGGCGGTTCACGATCGCGGCGATCGGCAGGTTGGCCAGCTCGGCGACGGCCACCGAGAGCGGCACCCAGAGCAGCCCGGCCACCGCCACCGGCGCGTCCGGCCGGCGTCTGGCCTGGAGCCAGGCCACCAGGCCGAGCATCGCCAGGCCGATCAGGATGCCGTACTCGCCGATCCACGAGACCAGGTGGTCCAGCCACTGCGGGGAGCGCTTGGCCAGACCGTTGACGGCGTAGAGCAGGTCGAGGTCGGGGTTGGTCGTGTCGGCAAGCGGCGTCGACACGCCGCACCTCCTTCTGGTCCGCTGCACCTGTACGTTCCCGCCGGGGTCCGCCCGGCGCCGAAAGCTGACGAGGGACCACCGGACCCAACGTCATCGCCGGGACACAGCGTTCCACGGAAACGCGCGGTTATGGAAACTTGACTCAGCGTCCACAGCGCGCACACAGCTCCCCGCCGTCCCGGCCCCACCGCACCTACCGACCCGCCCCGGCGGGAGCCGGCCCGGCCGGTGCGGGCGGGGCGGCGACGGCCGACCGGGCGGGGGTCGCCGGGGCGCTTCCCGGCGCGCCGCCCTGGGGGAGGCCCTGGGTGCCGCCCTGGTTCCCCGCGGGGGCGGTGGGCTCCGTCCCGCCCGGGCGGGACGGAGCGTTGACCGCGCCGTCGTTGTTGCGGGTCGGCAGCGCCTGGGCCCCGTCCGAGGTGACCCGGGTCGCGCCGATGTACTCCCGGGTGTCGATCTTGTCGTAGCGGATCACCGCGCCGGTGTGCGGGGCGTTGATCATGTACCCGCCGCCCACGTAGATCCCGACGTGGTGGATGCTCCGCGGATCGCTCAGGTCCGTCGCCCAGAACACCAGGTCGCCCGGCCGCAGCTGATCGCGCGACGGGTGCGGCCCGGCGTACCACTGGTCGTTGGCCACGCGGGGCAGGGTGATGCCCACACTGGCGAACGCGGCCTGGGTCAGGCCCGAACAGTCGAACCGCCCGCTCTGCGAGGGCAGGCCCTCACCGCCCCACAGGTACGGGGTGCCAAGCTTGGTCTGCGCGAAGTAGATCGCGGCCGACGACTGCGGGGACACCTCCAGCGGCGCGGTCGGCGAGGTGGGCGCGGTGAAGCTGCGGGCCATCGCCTGGATGTTCCGCACGTAGCCCTGGGTCTCCTTGTACGGCGGCACCCCGTTGTACTTCTCCACCGCGCCCTCGCCGGCGTTGTAGGCCGCCAGCAGGTTGGCCTGGGGGTCGCCCGGGACCTTCGCGACCCGCTTGGCGATCGCGCAGTCGTAGGTCGCCGCCGAGGCGATCGCGTCCAGCGGGTCCCAGACGTCCGCCCTGCCGTCCCCGTTGCCGTCGGTGGCGTACGAGCTCCAGGTGCCCGGCATGAACTGCGCCATGCCCTGCGCCCCGACCCCGGAGCGCGCCCTGGGGTCGAAACCGCTCTCCTGGTACAGCTGCGCCGCGAGCATTGGCGGGGAGATCTCCGCGCAGAGCGCGCCCCACTTCTGGATCGGGTCCTGGTAGGCCGCGGGGACCGTTCCGGGGGAGAGGGCGGAACGATTCGCCGCCTGTTGCGGCGTCCCACTTGCCGCATAAGTCCCCATCGTCACCAGCCCGATGAACCCGAACGCAACAACTCCCGCAGCGGCGGCGGCCGTACCGGCCTTCCGGAGTACCATCAGCACCATCCCGACGAATCGTCAGTCGAAGTGTCCCGGAAGGCGTTGCTCACCGCAATCATCAGAGATACGAACAGTGAGCGCTATCCTTCGTACGGTGTACATCCTCGCGTACGTGTCCGATGCCTCACGACCGATTCGCGAGAAGTAGCCAAGTCGACATCAGATCTGGCCAAGAATAGGTACCGACCCTTCGCGCGGGCCGGGTCCGGGCCCTTGAATTTGCCTGATCGGGCGGTGAGATGGAAATGAACCTGAGCAGCGTGCACACCAATGCGGTCGGCCACCTGGCCGAGGACCCCCCCAAGAAGCCGAACATCGACACCATCATCGGCGGAATCGCCCCGGACTGGGGGCCGTTCGCGACCCTCGGGTCGGAGGCACGGGTGATGGTCGAGGTCATCATGGCCGTCGCCATCCTCCTCTGCCTCGGCATCGCGGTCTGGGGCGCGGCCAAGCAGCGGATCGGTGCGACCGCGATGCGCGACAGCTTCGGCGCCGAACAGGGCAAGGGACTGATCGTCGCCGGACTGACCGGCGTGTTCATCATCGGATCACTGGGCACCCTGTTCACCATTGTCTACGGCATGGCGATCTGACGATCGGACAGCAGTAGTCCGACCTGCCTGGGACCGGGTCCCCGCCCGGACCCCCTCCGACAGCCGACCCGCCAGGAATCCACCCCGTTCCCACCCCCCGTCCGCGCCCGCCCCCGGACGGAGGGCCCCCGGAGCCGCCCCGGCTCCCCGCACCAGGAGGGCCGCCGTGCCGTTGTCCGACGACCAGCCGCGCACCCGTACGCGCCTGCCGGTCGGCGAACAGTCCTCCCCCCCGTCGAACCACCGTCAGACCCGCCCGCTGCGCGCCCTGCTGGCCGTCCTGGCCGTCGTCACCCTGCTCGTGGTGGCCATCGCCGTCGCCAACCGCGTCACACCGAGCACCAGTACCGGCAGCGACGGCTCCTCCGCCGACCGCGCCGGATCCGGCGCCGGCCCCGCCCCCAGCGGCGACCAGCCCGTCGGCACCACCGTCAACGGCATCCCGACCGGCTACCCGCACACCGAACCGGGCGCCCAGTCCGCCGCCACCAACTACGCGGTGGTGATCGGCTCCGCGGACATGTTCCGCACCGACAGCCGGCACGGCATCGTCGCCACCATCACCGACCCGGGCGCCCTGGCCGGACTCCAGAGCCGGCTGGACCAGGGCTTCGGCGGCGACACCGCCACCCGCTACGGCCTCGACACCCAGGGCCACGCGCCCAAGGGCCTCACCTTCGTCAGCCGCACCGTCCCGGTCGGCACCAAATCGACGGGCTACAGCGAGGGCGACGCCAAGGTCGAGGTGTGGTGCACCGGCCTCACCGGCCTCGCCGGCGAACGCTCCGTCCAGCCGGTGACCACCAACTGGTTCACCCTCGCGCTCTCGCTGCACTGGACGGGCAGCGACTGGAAGCTCACCGACTACACCAGCAGGCAGGGCCCCGCGCCGGTGCCCGCAGACCAGCAGGCCGCCACCGCCGATGAGATCACCGGCGCCGTCCAGCAGTTCGGGGGGTTCCGTTTTGCACGTTGACCAGACCTCACGCCGTTCCGGCACACGGCGCCGTGTGGGCACCCTCGCCGGTGTGCTGGCCACCTTGCAGGTGGCGGCGCTGTCGGCGGCCCAGCGGGTGTTCGCCGAGCCTTCGCCGACGGCCACTCCGACGCCCAGCGCCAACGCCAATTGCCCTGACCTGCCGATCTCAGGGAACGGCATTCTCTGCGTGGACAAGCCCGGGGGGAGTTCCCTCCCTGGGAGCGGCACCGTCGGGGCCGTGACCGACCCGCTCGGGTCGTTGGCCAAGAGCTGTGCGCAGGCCGCGGCGTGGGTGGTGCGGAAGTTGTCGGGGGCGATCGACGGGACGACGCAGGTGGACTTCACCAATGCGTCGTTCCTGCAGCAGTACGCCGTGGTGTTCGCCGTGTCGACGGTGATCACGCTGGTGCTGTGGCTGCTGGCGGTGGCGAAGCGGGCGGTGCGGGGGGCGCCGTTGACGACGGCGTTCTCGGAGGCGATCGGCTTTCTGTGGCTGACGGTGGTGGCGTCCGCGTTCACGCCGTTGATCCTGTTCACCGTGGTGAGCGTGACGGACGGGCTGACCAAGGCGATAGCGGTCGGGACGAAGACGGACACCGGGTCGTACCTGGGCGGGTTCGCCGACACGCTGGAGAAGGGTGACGTGGGCGGCGGTCCGCTGATCCTGGTGATCGTGTCGCTGGTCGCGGTGCTGGCGGCGGCGGTGCTCTGGATCGAGCTGCTGATCCGGGCGGCGATGCTGTACGTCGGCGCGCTGCTGGGGACGGCGGTGTACGCGGGGCTGGTGGACCGGCAGCTGTGGAAGCACGTGCGGCGCTGGGCGGGCGTGATGCTGGCGGTGGATCTGGCGAAGCCGATCATCGTGGTCATCCTGGGCCTGGCGGGGGCGGTGGCGACGGGGTCCGGTGCCGACGACGACTTCGCCCGGGTGCTGTCCGGGTTGGCGATCCTGTTCCTGTCGATCTTCGCGAGTGCCTCGGTGTACCGCTTCGTGCCGGGCTTCGGCGACGAGCTGCTGAACATGCGGGGGGCCCGGGCCAACGCCGTGCAGGCCGGTTCGGCGATGATCAACGGCACCGCGAACCTGATGAAGCAGGGCATCACCACCCATGGCGACCGCGGTCCGCAGGGGGCCGGCACGGGTGGCGGGGGTGCCGGCGGCGGTTCGGTCGCGCCGGGCATCGCCGCCCACGCGGGCCGGACGCCGGCCCCGCCGCCGCAGGGCGGGCCGCCGCAGGCCCCGGTTCCGATCCGCGACAGCAATCCAGCGAAGGGAGGGTGACGGGTAAGTGAGCAGTGAACCGCTCGGCCAGTACGGTGCCCAGTACGCCCAGCCGTACGTGCACCAGCGCCGCACCTACCTGATCGGCAAGGCCCGCCCGAACGCGCCGATCGGCCGGAACCGGGAGTCCGGCGAGATCGTGCTGATCATCTTCGGGGCCTTCCTCGGCATGCTCTGGGGCCTGCTGATGCCGGTCCTGCCGCTGCGGATCGGCGGTCTGGTCGGTCTGCCGGCGCTCGCCATCGCGGCGGTGTACGTGCCGTACCGCAGGCGGACGTTCTACAAGTGGGTGGAGATCAACCGCACCTACCGCCGGACGGTCCGCAGCGGGCGGGCGGTGTGGCGTTCGGACGTGATGGACGCCGGCACCCGGCTGGACGGCCGGGAGGTGGAGGTGGGCCCGCCGCCCGGTGTGGGGCGGCTGCGCTGGCTGGCGGCGCCGTTCGGGCCGGACGAGGTCGGGGTGCTGATGCACCTGGAGCGGCGTACGGTGACGGCCGCGATCGAGATCGAGGGTCCGGGTGTCGGTCTGCGCGACTCGGAGGACCAGGAGGCCCTGGTCGACCGGTTCGGGACGCTGCTGAAGCACGTCGCCAACGGGGACGGTTTCGTGACCCGGTTGCAGATCCTGGCCCGGACCCTGCCGGCGGACCCGGACGCGCACGCCAAGGACGTCGAGCGGCGCGGTGACCCGTCCTCGCCGCGCTGGCTGCAGGACTCGTACGACCAGCTCCAGTCGATGGTGTCGACCTCCTCGGAGCAGCACCGGGCGTACTTGGTGGCCTGCATGCACTACACCCGTGACCTGGCGGCCGAGGCGCACGCGATGGGCCGGACGGCCACCGGGCGGCGGGCGCGGGACGACGAGGGGCTGGCGGCCGTGATGGCGCGCGAGCTGACGGACATCTGCGCCCGGCTGGCCGAGGCGGACATCCGGGTGCGCCAGCCGCTGGGCCAGGCCCGGCTGTCCTCGCTGCTGCACTCGATGTACGACCCGGACCACCCGATCGACCACATCCAGGCGATGTCCCGGCGCAACGCCTGGCCGGCCGAGCTGGACGCGACGCAGCCGCAGTACCTGCAGGCGAAGACCCGCGAGTCGGCGACCCGGGAGCCGTGGTGCCACGCCACCGCGTGGGTCAAGGAGTGGCCGCTCACCCCGGTGGGCGTCAACTTCCTGGCGCCGCTGCTGGTGCACACCCCGGACGTGATCCGGACGGTGGCGGTGACGATGGACCTGGAGCCCACCGACGTCGCGATCGAGCGGATGCTGACCGAGAAGACCAATGACGAGGCCGAGGCCAGCCGTGCGGCCAAGATGAACCGCACGGTGGACCCGCGCGACCTGGCCCACACCGGCCGGGTGGACCAGCGCGGCGACGACCTGGCCTCCGGCGCGGCCGGGGTGAACCTGGTCGGCTACATCACGGTCTCCTCGCGCAACCCCGACGCGCTGGCCCGCGACAAGCGGACCATCCGGGCCTCGGCCGGCAAGAGCTACCTCAAGCTGGAGTGGTGCGACCGCGAGCACCACCGGGCCTTCGTCAACACCCTCCCGTTCGCCACCGGCATCCGCCGCTGAGCGCACCGGCCGACCCGCGCACCCGCATACCCGCACGTCCGTCCACCGCTGACCCGTCAGGAGACCGCCCATGGCGCTCGGCAACCTCACCGATGCGTTCACCAGCCTGATGTTCGGCAAGGTGGAGACCACCCGCCTGCCGGTGCGCACCTCCACCGGCCAGGCGCAGGCCGTCTACCTGCCCACCGCCGCCCCGGGGCTGGGGGACTCGGGTGTGATCATCGGCCGCGAGGTGTACAGCGGCAAGGGGTACGTGTACGACCCGTTCCAGCTGTACGGGCAGCAGCTGCCCGCCCCGCACTGGCTGGTGCTCGGGGAGTCCGGCAACGGCAAGTCGGCGCTGGAGAAGACGTACGTGCTGCGGCAGCTGAGGTTCCGTGACCGCCAGGTCGTGGTGCTGGACGCGCAGGGCGAGGACGGTGTGGGCGAGTGGAACCTGATCGCCAACGCGCTGGGCATAAAGCCGGTCCGGCTGGACCCGATGGCGGCCCGGGACGGCGGGGTGAAGCTCAACCCGCTGGACCCGGCGATCACCCAGACCGGCCAGCTGTCGCTGCTGCGCACCATCGTCGAGGTGGCGATGGGGCGCGGGCTGGAGGAACGGGCCGGCTTCGCGCTGAAGGCCGCGCACGCCCATGTGGTGGCCTCGGTGCAGGACCGCCAGCCGGTGCTGAACGACATCATCGACACCCTGCGCAGCCCCGAGCTGTCCTCGGTGGAGTCGCTGGGCGTGGCGGTGGACGAGGTGCAGTCCTGGGGCCTGGACGTGGCGCTGGTGCTGGACCGGCTGGTCGACGGTGACCTGCGCGGCATGTTCGACGGGTCGACCACCGACGGCATCGACCTGGACGCGCCGCTGATCGTCTTCGACCTCTCGCACATCGACCGCAACTCGATCGCGATGCCGATCCTGATGGCGATCGTCGGGGTGTGGCTGGAGCACACCTGGATCCGGCCGGACCGGAAGAAGCGCATCTTCCTGGTCGAGGAGGCCTGGCACATCATCAACAGCCCGTTCGTGGCCCAGCTGTTCCAGCGGCTGCTGAAGTTCGGCCGCCGGCTCGGCCTGTCCTTCGTGGCGGTGGTGCACCACCTGTCCGACGTGGTGGACGGCGCGGCCGCGAAGGAGGCCTCGGCGATCCTGAAGATGGCCTCCACCCGGACGATCTACATGCAGAAGGCCGAGGAGGCGCGGGCCACCGGCCGGGTGCTGGGCCTGCCGCGCTGGGCGGTGGAGATCATCCCCACCCTGTCGCCGGGCATCGCGGTCTGGGACGTCAACGGCAATGTCCAGGTGGTCAAGCACATCATCACCGAGGCCGAGCGCCCGCTGGTCTACACCGACCGCGCGATGACCGAGGACGCGGTGGCCGAACGGGTGCGTGCGGAACGGCAGTTGGCTGCCGAGCCGGGCGTCTGAGCGGGGTTGTCGGGGTGCTTCCGCGCGGTCTCCGCATCCGGCGGACGGCGACGGTTCGTCAGTAGGTAATCCTCTCGTTACGTTCGACGTCCTGACAGCTACGCGCGTTGACCCTAGGCTTCGCAGTCGCAACACATGTTCGAACGCCGATGCTGTCCACAGCCGGTGCTCCTTCCAAGGTGCAGGGGAACCCTTCATGCTCACCGTCAGATCCCGACGGACGGCGCTCGCCGTCGTCGCCGCCGCAGGTCTGTTCGGCACGGTGGTCGTGCCGACGGCCGCCCAGGCCGCCGACGCCGACGCCAAGCGCCACAAGACCGTCAACCTCCAGCTGCTGGCGATCAACGACTTCCACGGCAACCTGGAGCCCCCGGCCGGTTCGTCCGGCACGATCAAGGAGATCGATCCGGCCACCGGCAAGGAGGTCGCCACCCCGGCCGGCGGCATCGAGTACCTGGCCACCGAGCTGCGCAAGGCGCGCATCCCGGCCGACGACTCGATCACCGTCGCGGCCGGCGACATCATCGGCGCCAGCCCGCTCACCTCGGCGCTCTTCCACGACGAGCCGACCATCGAGGCGATGGACAAGCTCGGCCTGGACGTCACCTCCGTGGGCAACCACGAGTTCGACGAGGGCGCGCAGGAGCTGCGCCGCATGCAGGACGGCGGCTGCCACCCGACCGACGGCTGCTACGAGCCCGGCCGCACCTTCAAGGGCGCCAACTTCAACTACCTGTCGGCCAACGTCACCGACGAGAAGACCGGCAAGCCGCTGCTGGCCCCGTACTGGATCACCAAGTCCCAGGGCGTGAAGGTCGGCTTCATCGGCGTCACCCTGGAGGGCACGCCGAACATCGTGACCGCCGAGGGCGTCAAGGGCCTGAAGTTCGCCAACGAGGTCACCACGATCAACAAGTACGCCGCCGAGCTCAAGGCCAAGGGCGTCAACTCGATCGTCGCGCTGATCCACGAGGGCGGGTACCCGGCCAGCAGCGTCTACAACTACGACTGCGGCGCGGCCGGCCAGGGCATCTCCGGCCCGATCGTCGACATCGCCAAGAAGATCGACCCGGCGGTCGGCGCCATCGTCACCGGCCACACCCACAACGCGTACGCCTGCAGCATCCCCGACCCCAACGGCGTCCCGCGCTCGGTGACCAGTGCCGCCTCCTTCGGCCGGCTCTTCACCGAGATCGACATGAAGCTGGACAAGACCACCGGCGAGATCGTGCGTCCCACGGTCAAGGCCGAGAACCACGTGGTGCGCCGCACGGTCGAGAAGGCGCCCGACATGACGGCGCTGGTCGACCGCTACTCCAAGCTGGCCGCCCCGATCGCCAACCGTCCGATCGGCTACATCGCCTCGGACATCAACGGCCGCGGCAACAGCGACCTGGAGAAGCCGCTCGGTGACGTGATCGCCGACGCGCAGCTCGCCGGGCTCGCCCCGGCCGACAAGGGCGGCGCGCAGGTCGCCTTCATGAACCCCGGCGGCATCCGCTCCGACCTGGTCTACAAGGCCTCCGGCGCCGAGGGCGACGGCGTGGTGACCTACGGCGAGGCGTTCACCGTCCAGCCGTTCACCAACATGATGCAGGTCAAGACGCTGACCGGCGCCCAGCTGATCCAGCTGCTCCAGCAGCAGGTGAGCGGCTCCAACACCGCCGCGCCGAAGGTCCTCCAGGTGTCCTCGAACCTGCACTACACCCTGGACATGCGCAAGACCGGCGCGGACCGGGTGGTCCTGGACTCGGTCCGGCTGAACGGTGCCCCGGTCGACCCGGCCGCCACCTACCGGGTCGCGGCCAACGAGTTCCTGGCCGGCGGCGGCGACGGCTTCCCGGCCTTCGCGGCCGGCACCGACAAGCTGGTCGGCGCCTCGGACCTGGACGTCTTCGCGACCTACCTGAGCGCCCACAGCTCGGCGGCCTCGCCGCTCCAGGCCCCGGCGCAGGACCGGATCAAGATCATCGGCCCGGGCAGCGACATCGACTGACCGTGAGCCGGCCCGGGAGGGGCGGGGCCGCCGGGCAGCCGGACGATGGCCAGCGCGCCCGGGCCGCCGTCGCCCGCCGGACCGAGCGTGACCTCGCCGCCCGCCTCCCGGACGCTCTGCGCGACGATCGACAGCCCGAGGCCGGAGCCGGGCAGCTGGCGCGAGGAGGGCGAGCGCCAGAACCGGTCGAAGACGTACTGGAGCTCGTCCGGAGGGATCCCGGGGCCGTGGTCGCGGACGGTCAGCACGCCCTGGTGCAGCCGGACCTCGATGGTGCCGCCGGGCGGGCTGTACTTGACCGCGTTGTCCAGCAGGTTGATCACCGCGCGTTCCAGCCCGGCCGCGTCGCCGTGCACGTACCAGGGCTCGGTGTCGGTCTCGAACACCAGGCCCGGGCCGCGCAGCTCGGCCCGCTCGACGGCCCGTCCGGCGATCTCGTGCAGGGCGACCACGGTGAGGGCCGGGCCGCTCTTCGGGGTGTCCGGGCGGGAGAGCTGGAGCAGGTCGCCGATCAGCAGGGTGAGCTCCTGCATCTGCGACTTCATGTTGCCGAGCAGCTTGGTCTTGGTCGCGGCGGGCAGCGGGCGGCCGGTGTCGTTGCTGCGGATCAGCAGGTCGACGTTGGTGCGCAGGGAGGTCAGCGGGGTGCGGAGCTCGTGCCCGGCGTCGGCTATCAGCCGGGTCTGCCGCTCGCGGGAGTTGGCGAGGGCGGTGCTCATCGAGTTGAAGGAGGTGGAGAGCCGGGCGATCTCGTCGTCCCCGTGGACCGGGATGGTGCTGCCGACCTCCTCGGTCCGGGCGATGTGCTCGACGGCGTCGGTGAGCTGGTCGACGGGCTTCAGGGCGGAGCGGGCGACCAGGCGGCCGGCGACGGCGGCGAGCAGGATGCCGCCGACGGAGACCGAGGCGAGGAGGATGGCGAGGCCCTGGAGGGAGTCCTCGACGGGTTGGGTGGAGGTGGCCACCATCAGCAGAGCGGGGCGTGACGAGAAGTGGGTCAGTGAAATACGGACGACCGCAGGAGTACCGTCGGTGAATTGGCCGTCACGGATGATCGATTGGCCGTTCCTGAGGCTGAACCCCGCCGAGTCACCGGGCATGACTACGATCGCCTTGGTCGCGTACGGGGGCAGGCAGACACCCGCCGGATTGGCCACGACGTACTGGGTGTCCCTGACGACTGCTGCGCTGTTCTCCGTAGCTGTGCTGCTCGGCTGGTTCTGCAGGGCGAGATCCGGCGTCGCGTAGCACGGGAGGCTGAGCACTCCGCGGGGCGGCGGCGGCAGCGTCGCGCCGGCCAGGTCGGCCCGCACCTGCCCGTACAGCTGCTTCTCCACGATGAACCAGCACGCCAGTGCCGACAGCGCGATCGCCACCGCCACCGCCGCGGCGCTCAGGAAGATGAGGCGGCTGCGCAGGGAGCGGGAGCGGAACCAGTGGAGGAGGCGCTGTCGGCGGTCGGGCGTGCGGGGCCGGGCCTGCGGAGGGGTCAGCGGAGGGGGCGGAACGTTGTTCACGCGCTCGTGCCGGCGGCCTGGCGCAGGGCGTAGCCGACGCCGCGTACGGTCTGGATCAGGCGGGGCATGCCGCCCTGCTCGGTCTTGCGGCGCAGGTACATCACGTACACGTCCAGAGAGTTGGAGGAGGGCTCGAAGTCGAAGCCCCAGACCGCCTTGAGGATCTGTTCGCGGGTGAGGACCTGGCGGGGGTGGGCGAGGAACATCTCCAGCAGCATGAACTCGGTGCGGGTGAGCTCGATCGGCTTGCCGGCCCGGGTGACCTCGCGGGTGGCGGTGTTCATCCGCAGGTCGGCGAAGGAGAGCATCTCGCTCTCGTCCTCGACGGCGGCGCGGGCGGCGGCCTCGGCGGCGAGGGCGTTGCGGCGCAGCAGGGCGCGGACGCGGGCGAGCAGTTCGTCGAGCTCGAAGGGCTTGGCGAGGTAGTCGTCGGCGCCGACGTCGAGGCCGGTGACGCGGTCGCCGACGGCGTCGCGGGCGGTCAGCATCAGGACCGGGACGGTGTCGCCGCGCGAGCGCATCCGGCGGACGGCGGTGAGGCCGTCCATCCGGGGCATCATGATGTCCAGCAGGACGAGGTCGGGCCGGTCGCGTTCGACGGATTCCAGGGCCTCGTAGCCGTCGGTGGCGGTGGCGACCTCGTACCCCTCGAAGGCGAGGCTGCTCTCCAGGGCGTCCCGGAGGGCGGGTTCGTCGTCGACCACGAGGAGCCGGGCGGAGGGGTGGCCGGCCTCGGCGGTGGTGCGGTCGTCGGCGGACGGGGTCATGGGCGGGTGCCCTTTCTCGTCGGGTGGAGGGCCTGCTGGGAGCAATTGTCCGTCTCAGCGAGTGTGGCTCACAGGTTCTGGCCGGCTTCGAGTTTCGGCAGGACCTGCTTGATGTCGTTGATCGGGATGGCGAAGCCGAGGCCGACGCTGCCGGCCGAGCCGCCGCCGGAGGAGCCGGAGCCGCCGGGCGCGTACATCGCCGAGTTGACGGCGATGACCTGGCCGCCGGCGTTGATCAGCGGGCCGCCGGAGTTTCCGGGGTTGAGCGCGGCGTCGGTCTGGAAGGCCTTGTAGGTGGTGCTGCTGCCGCCGGTGGGCTGCGGGGTGGTGCCGCGCAGGCCGGGGACGCCGGGCAGGAAGGGGAGGCCGAAGCCGCCGTTGTTGCTGGTGCTGCCCTCGTCGAGCTGGACGGTGACGTCGCGGTTCTCGGCGCTGATGATGCCGGAGGTGACGGTGCCGGTGAGTCCGTCGGGGTTGCCGATGGCGACGACCGGGTCGCCGACGGCCACGGCGGAGGAGTCGCCGAGGACGGCGGGGGTGAGGTTCTTGGCGCCGGTCGCGGTGATCACGGCGACGTCGAGGGCCTTGTCGGTGCCGGTGACGGTGGCCTGGGCGGTGGAGCCGTCCTTGAAGGTGACGGTGATCCGGCCGCCGGCGGTCGCGGTGTCGATCACGTGGTAGTTGGTGAGGATCCGGCCGTCGGTGTCGAGGACGACGCCGGTGCCGGTGGCGGTGCCGTTGCCGTTCTTGACGGTGATCTGGACGGTGCTGGGCGAGACGGCGGCGGCGATGGCGGCCACGTCGGCGCTGCCGTCGGAGCGGGCGGAGACCGGGCTGGCGATGGTGCCGACGCGGTTGTCGGTGCCCTGCCGGTCGGTGGCGACCAGGCCGCCGGTGACCCCGCCGAGGACGGCGGCGATCGCGGCGACGGCGGTGACCAGGGCGAGCCGTCCGCGCAGCAGTCCGCGCCGGGCCCGGTTGCCGTGGTCGCCGGGGCCCTCGGGGGAGCCCGGCCCGAGGATCGTGGGCGGCTCGGGCGGGGTGGGCGGGGGCGGCGGCGGGCCGTCGAAGACGCCGCCGGAGTGGTCCTCGCGGTAGCCGTACCCGGCCGGGCCGGTGGTGCCGTGGGCGTCGGGGGTCGGGCCGCCGCCGAGCACGGTGCCCTCGATCACCCGGGGCTCCGGGGCCCGGTCCGGGCCCTGCTGCTCGTACTGGCCGTACGGGCCGTACTGGCCGTACGGGTTGTGCCGCGGGTGGGACGCGTGGGGCTCGTACGGGCCGTACTGCTCGCCGGGGTACCGCTGCTGTTCGCTCATGCCGACCAAGCTCGTCCCGCTGCATGAGGAGTGCATGAGAACCGGCTCAGAACGGGGAGAGAAGCCCGTTGGATTCTCATAAAGCCTGGTCAGGCGGCCTGCCGAGCGGAATCGGCTACTCCGGTACGGATCGGTCCGGGGCGGAGCCGCCGCAGCCGCAGGAGCGGCGGATGACCAGCCGGGACGGGAAGGTGCGGACCCGCTCGGTGTCCGAGCCGGGCACCATCAGCGAGTCGTCCAGCACCAGGTCCACGGCGGCCCGGGCCATCGCGTCGCGGTCGGACGCGACGGTGGTCAGCGGCGGGTCGGCGAGCGCGGCCTCCGGCACGTCGTCGAAGCCGGCCACGGCGAGGTCCTCCGGGACCCGCAGGCCGACCTCGCGGGCGGCCCGCAGCACGCCGATCGCCTGGTCGTCGGTGGAGCAGAAGATCGCCCGCGGCCGGTCCGGCGAGCGGAGCAGGCCGAGCGCGACGTCGTAGGCGCCGTAGCGGTGGAAGGGCGCGTCGATCAGGTGCGGCTCGGTGGGGATGCCGTGCGCGTCCATGGCGCGCTGCCAGCCCTCGACGTGGTCGATGACCGGGTCGCCGGGGGCGGGGGACTCGACCGGGCCGCCGAAGCAGGCCACGTACGGGTGCCCGTGCACCTCCAGCAGGTGGCGCACCACGGCCTCGGCGCCCGCCACGTCGTCGGTGACCACCGCGACGTCGTCGATCGCCTCGGGCCGGCGGTGCAGCAGCACCACCTTGGCGCCCTCCATCGCGGCGAACTCCTCGGCGGCGCGCTGCGAGGGGCCCTGGCTGACCAGGATCAGGCCGGAGACGCGCATCCCGAGGAACGCGCGGACGTAGTGCACCTCGCGGTCGTCCACGTAGTCGGAGTTGCCGATCAGCACGAGCTTGCCGCGGTCGGAGGCGGCCCGTTCCACGGCGTGCGCCATCTCGGCGAAGAAGGGCTGGCGGGCGTCCGGGACGACCATGCCGATCAGGTTGGTGCGGCGGGAGGCCATCGCCTGGGCGACGCTGTTCGGCCGGTAGCCGAGCTGCTCGATCGCCGCGAGGACCTTCTCCCGGGTCGCGGGCGCGACCGGGCGCGGCCCGTTGTTGATGACGTAGCTGACGACCGCGGTCGAGGTACCAGCCAGCCGGGCTACATCGTCGCGCGTCACTTTGGCCACGGGGGGAGTCTACGCGTGTGGCCTCCGGGGCGGCAGTGGGGTCCGGGGCCCTGTTCGGCAGGCCGACGGGCCCCTCCGGGAGGAACCGGACAAGCCGGGCGGGCCGCGGCCCGCCCGGCTCCGGAGCGGTGTCCGGGCGGGCCCGGGCTCAGGCGTCCAGGTGGGTGGCGGGGCGCTGGGCGAGCTCCGGCCGCTCGCCCTTCTCGGGTTTCTCCGGGACGACGAAGCGGTAGCCGACGTTGCGCACGGTGCCGATCAGCTGCTCGTGCTCCACGCCGAGCTTGGCGCGCAGCCGCCGGACGTGCACGTCCACGGTCCGGGTGCCGCCGAAGTAGTCGTAGCCCCAGACCTCCTGGAGCAGCTGCGCCCGGGTGAAGACCCGGCCGGGGTGCTGCGCGAGGTACTTGATCAGCTCGAACTCCTTGAAGGTGAGGTCGAGCGCCCGGCCCTTGAGCTTGGCGGAGTAGGTGGCCTCGTCGACCGAGAGGTCGCCGTTGCGGATCTCCATCGGGCTGTCGTCGGTGACGACCTGGAGGCGGCCGAGGGCGAGCCGCAGCCGGGCCTCGACCTCGGCCGGGCCGGCGGTGTCCAGCAGGACGTCGTCGATGCCCCACTCGGCGGTGACGGCGGCCAGGCCGCCCTCGGTCACCACCAGGATCAGCGGGCAGCCGATGCCGGTGGAGCGCAGCAGCTGGCAGAGGCTGCGGATCTGCGGCAGGTCACGCCGGCCGTCGACCAGGATGACGTCCGCGCTGGGGGTGTCCACCAGGGCCGCGCCCTCGGCGGGCGCCACCCGGACGTTGTGGAGCAGCAGTCCGAGGGCGGGCAGCACCTCGGCGGAGGGTTGCAGCGCATTGGTGAGGAGGAGGAGAGAACTCATGCCCGGTGGTCCCCTTTCCGGGTCGTCGCGGTCGCGTTACGGCTGCCGCCACAGCCGGATGGCGCACGTGCTGAGGGGGAGGGGAGGACGACGGTCGGCCGCGGCGGACCGGGGGAGCGGACGGCGAGCAGGGCGCGACGGCGGGTCGGCCGGGGGTCCCGCAACCCCTGGCGCACCGTTTCTGCCCTGTTCATCACCGCGAACCCTCCGGTCTGGTCCGGTGCCGGGTGGCGGCCCGGTGCCGGTGGCGGTGCCCCGGCCGGCCGGGGCACGTCGTTGTGCCGCGTCAGGTGGGGCGGTTCCTGCTGCGCGCCGGGGGTGGGCCGACGAATCGCAAGAACGTCCGTACTGGCGTCCTGAAAGCACAAAAGGACCCGGGGGCGACTCTGCCCGGATCCCTCTTGGTGGTCGAGGATAGCCGACCGCCCCCTCCACCGGGAGTGCGGGAATCCGGCGGTTCGCCCAATTCGGGCGTGCGCCGGGTGAGGCTGGACACAGCTTCGAGCGCCGGTCCGGCGCGCCTCGGTGGCGCTCCGGTGCCTTTCTCCGGGCCGGCCCGGCCAGGGCGATTGCCGCTCGTGGCGGTGGACACGCCATCATGGGACGCACATCGAAGGCGCTGTTCGGGTCCATCGTTCGGGTGGTCGGGCGGCCGCTGAGGTGTCGAGCCGGACCGGGACACCGGCACCGGGCGAGGACGACGAGAAGGGGTGGCCCGATGGGCGTGACCACCGAGCCCGCGAGCGGCGCCCGGGCGCGCGGGACGATCCGCTACTGGGCGGCGGCGAAGTCCGAGGCCGGGCTGGCCGAGGAGCCGTACGAGGCGGCGACCCTGGCGGAGGCGCTGACGGCGGCCAGGGAGCGGCACGCCGGCCGGCCGAAGCTCGTCCGGCTGCTCGGGCACTGCTCGTACCTGGTCGACGGGGCCCAGGTGGGCGGCCGCGACCACGCGACCGTCGCCCTGTCCGAGGGCGGGACGGTGGAGGTCCTCCCCCCGTTCGCGGGAGGCTGAGCGGCGTGACGGACATGAACAACCCGAACGACCCGAACGACCCGAACCGCGGCGGCTACGGCGGATGGCCGCAGCAGCCCCACCAGCCGCAGCAGCCGTACCCACCCCGGGCACAGCAGCAGCACCCGCAGCAGCACCCGCACCCGCAGCAGTCGCACGTCCCGCAGCAGCAGCCGGGCCACCCGTCGCCGTACGGTTTCCCGGTGGACGACGCTGCGGCGACCACGGTGATGCCGCCGGTGCCCGCGTTCGACGACGGGGCCGCGACCACGGTGATGCCGCCGGTGCGGGCCGTGGACGACGCCGAGGTGACGGCGCTGCTTCCGCCGGTGGTGGTGTCCGGTTCGGTGCCGGTCGCGCCGCCCCGGTCGCACCAGCCCCACCAGCAGCAGTTCCAGCCGCAGCCCCGGCTCCACCAGCCGCAACAGCCCCAGCCTTACCAGCAGCAGCCCCAACAGTTCCAGCAGCCTCAGCCGCAGCAGCCGCAGCAACCCCAGCCGCCGCAGCCGCCGCAGTCGAGGCAGCAGCGGCGTCGGCAGTCGGGGCAGCCGGAGCAGCCGGTGCAGCCCCAGCCGGACCCGACGATCCAGCTCCAGCTCCAGCAGCCGTCGAGGCCGCGGGCCCGGCACGCGGCCCCCGCGGCGCAGCCGGCTCCCGCGCCGCAGCCGGCGGAGGCCTTCGATCCGCCGACCATGACGCTCAAGCGCCCGACCGCCCCCGGCGTGCCGGGTCCGGCCGGGGCCCCCGGCCCGCTGGGCGTCCCCGCCGCGGCGCCGTTCCCGGTCGTCCCGCCGCCGTCCGCGCCGTCCGCGGGCCCGCGCGGCCGGACCGGCTCGCCGATCATCGATCCGGGCCTGCAGCCGGCCCTGATCACCGCCGGTGCGGCCGCGCTGCTGGCCGGCGGTGCCGCGCTCGGGCAGGTCGCGCTGGCCCTGGTGGTCGCGCTGCTCCAGCTGCTGACGGCGGCCGGCTGGTTCCGGCTGAACGGCATGTGGCCGGCCCGGCAGGGGATCCTGCTCGCCGCGCTGGCCGGTTTCACGGCGGACGTGGCGGTGCTGCTGGCGGACTCCGACGGCGGCGTGGCGGCGGTGGTGGGCACCCTGGGCGGGTTCTTCCTGCTCGTCCTGGTGCTGCAGACGTTCCGTCCGTCGGATCCGAAGGAGCGGTTCTACGCGCTGACCGTGCTCGGCTCGGCCACCGTGGTGACCGCGCTGTGCACCATGCTGCTGCTGGCCGACTGGGTGCCGGCCGCGGTGGGCGCGGTGGCGCTGGCCACCCTGCTGGCCGCGGCGCCGCTGCCCGGACCGAAGCAGCTGGGCCCGGTGCTGGGTCTGGCCGCGGCGGTGGTGCTGGGCCTGCTGGTCGGTGCGCCGGTGGCGCTGGGTGCGCTGGCCGGGCTGGGTGCGCTGGTCGGCCGCCGGGTCGCGGCGTACGACTTCCCGTCCCGCTTCGTGCACATGACGGCGGGGGTGGCGCTGCCGCTGGCGGTGGCCGCGCCGCTGATCTGGATCGCCACCGAGCTGCTGGCCTGATCCTCCCGTCCGCTGCTCGCAGGGTCGGATTCCGGCTCCGGAACCATGTTCCGGGGCCGGACGTCGTACGGTCGTGCGAGGGCGGACGTGTCCCGCGTCCGCCGCGGAACGACGAGCGACCCACTGCGAACGACCGACTGCGAACGATTTCAGCGACGAACGACCACAGCGAGCGGCGACGACGGGGGACACGATGCGCGGATGGCTGAAGGCCACGATCGGCCTGGCGGTGCTCTCGGGCCTGCTGCTGGGGGCCGACCGGATCGCGGTGGGCGTGGCCGAGGACGAGGCCGCCGACCGGATCGTGAAGAGCGGCCGGATGAGCCAGCGCCCGGACGTCTCGATCGAGGGCTTCCCGTTCCTCACCCAGGTGGTGTCGATGAAGCTGGACGACGTCCGGATCTCCTCCGACGGCCTGACCGTCGGGGACGGCAGTCACCAGGTGGCGCTGCACTCGTTCAAGGCGCAGCTCTCCGGCGTCAAGGTCAGCGACAGCATGAGCAGTGCCACGGTGGACAGCGGCACCGGCAGCGGGGTGATCTCGTACCCGGACCTCGCGCAGCTGCTGCCGCCGGCCTCCCAGCTGCTGCACGGGGCCAAGCTGCCGGTGGGCGGCAACTCGCGGCTGACGCTGTCCTACGCCGGTCCGGGGAAGGTCAAGGCCTCGCTGGGGCCGATCGCGATCGGCGAGGGCACGGTGCACAACAAGGGGAACACCGTCACGGTGGACGGTTTCCGGCTGAGCTCGCTGGCGGGGTTGGTGGCCGGTGCCACCAACCAGCAGCTGGAGCCGATGAGCTTCACCCTGGACTCGCTGCCGGCCGGGCTGAAGCTGGCCGACAAGGACGGCGGCAGCGGGGTGACGCCGCTGCCGGAGGGCCTCCAGCTGGCCTTCGACGGCAAGGGCGTCAAGCTGCTGGGCTGATCCCCGGCCGGTCCTGGTTCCAGTCCCTGTCCCCGGTCCCGTTCTCGGGCCGTTCTCGGGCCGTTCCCGGTACCGTGCCCGGGCCGCCGAATCGTTCCGCTCCGCGAGACGCGCTGTCCAGCGCGGACCGCGGAGCGGTGCCGTTTCCGCCCCGCGCATGCGTTCGGACGGCTTCGGCGCGGGCTCCCGCGGGCCGGTCCGGGGCTAAATCCCATCATGCGGTCGTTTCGATCCCACCATTCGATACGCTGATGACAGCGGGCCTCCGGTGTCCCTAGCATCGTCGGCATGAAGCGACAGACGGACCTCACGAAGCGGCGGGCGGTAGACCTGTGCCGCGTGTCCGCCTGTCTGTGTCGAATGCGCTGATTCGGCGCTCCGGCTGGGCAGTTGAAGCCCGCCGCCGATCTTTCCGGTGACCGCGTCCGGCTCTGTGAGCGGGCGGTCGCCGAGGTACTCCGCAGTTCACTGCCCGGCCGCGCCGGTCCGCCCCCTCGTCCCGGTATTCGGACAGGATTTCGGACCGCGCCCACTCGGGCACCCTGCAGCACCCTCCTGAGCAGCACCTTCCGTACAACCGCCCTCGGATGGAGAACCCCACCATGAGCCGCAGCGACGTCCTGGTCGACGCCGACTGGGTCCAGGCCCGCCTGGACGACCCGAAGGTCGTGATCGTCGAGGTCGACGAGGACACCTCCGCGTACGACAAGAACCACATCCGCAACGCCGTCCGGATCGACTGGAAGCAGGACCTCCAGGACCCGGTCCGCCGCGACTTCATCGACCAGGCCGGCTTCGAGGCGCTGCTCAGCGCCAAGGGCATCGCCAACGACGACACCGTCGTCCTGTACGGCGGCAACAACAACTGGTTCGCCTCGTACGCCTACTGGTACTTCAAGCTGTACGGCCACGGCGACGTCCGCCTGCTGGACGGCGGCCGCAAGAAGTGGGAGCTGGACTCCCGCGACCTGGTCGCCGAGGTGCCGGCCCGCCCCGCCACCGAGTACACGGCGCAGGCCGTCGACTCCTCGATCCGCGCCTTCCGCGACGACGTGCTCGCCGCCATCGGCACCCTGAACCTGGTCGACGTCCGCTCGCCCGACGAGTTCTCCGGCAAGCTGCTGGCCCCGGCCCACCTCCCGCAGGAGCAGTCGCAGCGCCCCGGCCACGTGCCGAGCGCCCGCAACATCCCGTGGGCCAAGAACGCCAACGACGACGGCACCTTCAAGAGCGACGACGAGCTCAAGGCGCTGTACGAGGCCGAGGGCATCGACCTGGCCAAGGACACCATCGCCTACTGCCGCATCGGCGAGCGCTCCGCGCTCACCTGGTTCGTGCTGCACGAGCTGCTCGGCCAGGAGAACGTCAAGAACTACGACGGCTCGTGGACCGAGTACGGCAGCCTGGTCGGCGTGCCGATCGAGCTCGGCAACTGAGCCCAGGCCCGACCCGTAAGTCAGAAGGCCAGTAAGTCAGAAGGTAGGCAGACATGTGCGGTGCGAAGGCCGGCGGCCCGGACCTGGCAGGAGTTGACGTGGCGAACGAGACGATCATCCAGGGTTCGGTGACCCGCGACGGTGAGCCGGTCAACGGCTACGTCCGGCTGCTGGACGAGGGCGGTGAGTTCACGGCCGAGGTGCCCACCTCGGCGACCGGCCAGTTCCGGTTCTTCGCCCGCCCGGGCAAGTGGACCCTGCGCGCGCTGGTGCCGGGCCAGACCGTGGACCGCCAGGTGGTGGCCTCCCAGGGCACCGCCGTCGAGGTCGCGATCGCGGTCTGACCGGAGCCGCGACGTTCCCGGATCATCCCGAGGGCCCCTGCCGTGCAGGGGCCCTCGGTCGTACCGTGGAGGGGTGCAGGCAAGGCGGCGGCGTCGCTACTACTTCGCCATGATGGGCGTGTGCCTGGGCCTGTTCGTCATGGCCTGGGGCGTGGTGCGGTTCTTCTCGGTGGGCGCGGCGATCGGCATGTGCGTGGTCGCGATGGTCATCCCGCCCGCCGCCGCGGTGTTCGCCAACAAGCGGGACCCGGACGACGACTGGTGGGACGACCCGCGCTGGGACGACCCGAAGTGGGACGAGCCCGGCCACGACCGGGACCGCCCCGACCACGAGGAGCACCCGTAGGGCCCGGGGAGGCGTCAGTACACGAGCGCCTGGACGCCGTCCGCCATGATCTCGCTGACGAAGACCTGGGCGCCCGCGATGCGGACACCCTCGACGGTGTCCTTCTGCTCGATCCCGCGCCGGGCCGCGCACTGGGTGCACAGCGTCACCGAGCCGGCCGCCAGGATCGACTCCAGCAGGTCCGGCAGCGGTGCCGCGTGCGGCAGTTCGAACTCCGCCGCCCGGTCCGGCAGCGCGAACCAGGAGGACTCCCCGGTCAGCCAGAGCGAGACGTCGATCCCGCTGGCGACGGCCACCGCCGCCACCGTGAACGCCTGCGAGCACCGCTCCGGCGCGTCCGCCCCTGCGGTGACCTTGATGACCAGTTTCTTCGGCATGGCGCCACCATAGAGGTCGGGCCGCCCCCGCCGTCCGGCATCCCCGGAACCCTTGGGCAAAGCTTGGGCAGCCGCGGTGGGGCGGCGCGAACCGCGACGTGGTGGGGCTCACCGCGACCGGCCGGAACCCGGCGGATAGAGTGAGCCGAGCACAATCCACCACACTGTCGCCGCCTGGGAGCCACCCGTGTCCGGTCTGGAAATCTTCTTCGACGGTCTGCTGGCCCTCATGGCCGTGCTGATCACCTGGTTCGCCATCTTCTCGGTGATGAAGCTGTACCAGGGCCAGCGCTGAGCCTGCCGTACGGTTGAGGCAGGCCCACACCGACGAGAACAGCGACCAGGAACATGATCGAGATCCCTTCCGACCTCCACAAGGACGTCGTCCCGCTCGCCTTCCTCCTCGGCACCTGGGAGGGCGCGGGCGTCTACGCCCCTCTGCCGGGTGACGGGGGCCCGGGCGCGGAGAAGTGCAACTTCGGCCAGGAGATCGTGATCCGCCACGACGGCCGCCCCTTCCTGGAGTTCCGCTCCCGCACCTGGGTGCTGAACGAGGAGGGCGAGAAGGTCCGTCCGCTGGAGAACGAGCACGCGTTCTGGCGCATCACCAGCAACCACGACGGCACCAGTGGCGCCCGGGGGATCGAGATCTCCTCCGTGCGCGACGACGGCACGGTCGAGATCTGGTACGGCGAGCTGGCCGACGGCAAGCCGCAGGTCGACGTCTCCACCGACGCGGTCGCCCGGATCGAGGGCTCCCCGGAGTACTCGGGCGGCAAGCGGCTGTACGGCTTCGTCAACGGCGAGCTGCTCTGGGTCGGCGAGAAGGCCGCCCCGAACGTGCCGCTGCGCCCGTACATGTCCGCGCAGCTGAAGAAGGTGCTCAGCCCGGCCCAGCTGATCAAGGACATCAACGACCTGCCGGACGACGGCATCGCGTTCTTCAAGTAGGCCGATGGCGCAGGCCGGTCGCACGACCGGCACTTCCGTGCACGAGGTAGGGACCGGCCCGCGGCCGGTCCCTACACTTGCCCCAGGACCCCCGACCATTGGCAGGGACGAGTACCGTGGCGGACACCGGCACCACCGACTGGCAGCTCTCCGGCGACTGGAAGGCCGACCTGCGCGAACGCGGGTACCGGCTCACCCCGCAGCGCCAGCTCGTGCTGGAGGCCGTCGACGAACTCGACCACGCCACCCCCGACGACATCCTCTGCCACGTCCGCCGGACCGCCAGCGGCGTCAACATCTCCACCGTCTACCGGACCCTGGAGCTGCTGGAGGAGCTGGGGCTGGTGTCGCACGCCCACCTCGGCCACGGCGCCCCGACCTACCACCTGGCCGGCCGCCACCACCACCTGCACCTGGTCTGCCGGGACTGCGAGCAGGTCACCGAGACCAGTACCGAGATCGCCCAGCCGCTGATCGACAGCCTGCGCGAGCGGCACGGCTTCGACACCGACCTCAAGCATTTCGCCATCTTCGGCCGCTGCGCCGACTGCACCGCCAAGGCCGCCGGGGAGCAGCCGTAAGCTGGCCGGTATGACCGGTGTGAAGAGCCCGCTGCTTTCCCTGCCCGGAGCCGTCCCCGCCGAGGGGGCCGACGAGGGTGTCGCCGCCCACTACGGCGACATCTTCCGCGAGCAACGCAACCTGTCGCAGGGCGCCGGCTTCGTCGACCTCTCGCACCGCGGCGTGGTCACCGTGACCGGCCCGGACCGGCTCTCCTGGCTGCACCTGCTGCTCACCCAGCACGTCAGCGAGCTGCCGCCGCAGCAGGCCGCCGAGGCGCTGGTGCTCTCCCCGAACGGGCACGTCGAGCACGCGCTCTACCTGGTGGACGACGGCACCACCACCTGGGCGCACGTCGAGCCGGGCACCCAGGAGGCGCTGGTCGCCTACCTGGACGGCATGCGGTTCTTCTACCGGGTGGAGGTCGCCGACGCGACCGCCGAGTACGCCGTGGTCCACCTGCCGGCCGGCTCCACCGCCTCCGTGGAGGGCGCCGCCGCCGTCCGCGAACTCCCGTACGGGCGTGACCTGTTCGTGCCGCGCGGCGAGCTGGGGCGGCTCACCGCCGGGTACGGCCCGGCGGCCGGGGTCTGGGCGTACGAGGCGCTGCGGATCGAGGGCCACCGGCCGCGGCTGGGTTTCGAGACCGACCACCGGACCATCCCACACGAGGTGGACTGGCTGCGCACCGCCGTCCACCTGCAGAAGGGCTGCTACCGCGGCCAGGAGACCGTCGCCCGGGTGCACAACCTGGGCCGGCCGCCGCGCCGGCTGGTCTTCCTGCACCTGGACGGCACCGAGGAGTCGCTGCCCCCGCACGGCACCGAGGTGCGGCTGGCCACCGACCCGGACGGGCGGGCGCTGGGCTTCGTGACCTCCTCGGCCCGGCACCACGAGCTGGGGCCGATCGCGCTGGCGATCGTCAAGCGGAACGTCCCGGTGGACGCCGTGCTGCTGGCCGGGACGGTGCCCGGCACCCAGGACGTGATCGTCCCGCAGTAGGGGCCGCTCAGATCTCGACGAGGACGGTGAACGGGCCGTCGTTCACCAGCGCCACCTGCATGTCGGCGCCGAACCGGCCCGTCTCCACCTTGGCGCCCAGCGCCCGCAGCTGCGCCACCACTTCGTCGACCAGCGGCTCGGCGACCGGGCCGGGGGCGGCGGCGTTCCAGGTGGGGCGGCGGCCCTTGCGGGCGTCGCCGTAGAGCGTGAACTGGCTGATCACCAGCAGCGGGGCGCCGAGGTCCGAGCAGCTCTGCTCGACGCCCTCGTCGTTCGCGGGCAGCAGCCGCAGCGTCCAGAGCTTGCGGGCCAGCTGGGCGGCCTTCGCGGGGGTGTCGTCGTGGGTGACGCCGACCAGGGCGCAGAGCCCCGGTCCCTCGATCGCGCCGACGGTCTCACCGGCCACGGTCACCCGGGCCTCGGTCACTCGCTGCACCACTGCTCGCATGCCGCCATTGTGCCGGAGCGCCGTACGGCCCCCGGAGGGCCCCCGGCGGCCGTGGGGGGCCTCCCCGCGCGTCGGCCCGTGCGCCCGTTGCCGCCCGCGCCGGACGCCGTGCGCCCACCGCCCTGGCGCCCCGCGCCCCGTCGTGCCTCCGGGCCCGCGCCGCACCCTTCCCGTGCGCCCCGGCTGCCTCCCCAGGGCGCACACCAGGGGCGCGTGAAGTGGCTCTGAGCGCCCATGGGTGCGCGCCTGCGCCGAATCGGGCGCTGCTCTTCCTGCGGAAAGGACCGGTCATATCAGCCACCCCTGTTCGCCAGGGGGCCGTTCGGGTGCACGGGCGGTGCGCGTGCGCCGGGCGGGGTGGCACGCTGGTGGACCGTACGAAGGGTCCGGGGCGCCAGGAGGTCCGCCGCGCCGGGCCGGGTTCGGCCTGGCGGTCGAGCCGGTAGGTCAGGCGTCTGGCGGTGCCGCCCCGGTGGGCGGACGCGGCCGGGGACCGGAGCCTCCGGGGGGTTCCCGGGCGTGCCGGTGGACGGGACGTGCGGCCCGTCGGGGGACGGGCCGGACCGGCGGCAGGCACGGGGTGCCGCGAGCGGGCGGGATCGGACGACGTCAGGTGGTTGGGTGATGGACGCGAGCAGCGCGGCGCGGGACCGGTCCGGGCCGGTGGGGCGACCCCCCGGGGCCCCGTACGGCCCGGCGGCGGGCGCGGGGGACGAACCCGACCTGGAGCGGCTGGGCCTGGAGCAGCTGCGGGTGCTGCGCCGGGAGACCCTGGAGCAGGAGGCCGACCTGTCGTACCTGCGGCGGCTGCTGCACGGGCGGATGGACATCCTGCGCGCCGAACTCGACCGGCGGCCCGGAGCGGGCCCGGTCCGTACCGCCGGCCCGTCCGGCCCCGAGCCGGCCCCCGGCGACCTGCTGGACCGGCTGCCCGCGATCCTGACCGACGCGCCCTCCACCGTGCGGCGCTCGGCCCGGCACGTCACCCTCGGCCCGCCGCGCACCCGGGAGTCCGGGCTGGAGGCGGACGCCCTGATGGGCGACGTCCAGCTCGCCGACCTGGCCGCGCACCCGGCCGAGGAACTGCTGGCCGCGCTGGAGCGGCTGCGGGCGCACGAGCGGGAGGTGTCCGGACGGCGCCAGCGGCTGCTGCGCACGGCCGACGGTTGCAATGCCGAGATCACCCGCAGGTACCGTGATGGGGAAGCACGGGTCGACGACCTGCTCGCAGGGGGGCCGCTCTGACCGGGTGAGTCGCCGCGGGCGGTGGGCCCGGCTCACGCCCGGCCCACCCTCGCCCCGGAAGGCTCACCCGCCATGTCCCTGCCCGCCACCACGCCCGTTCTCGCCGAGGTCGTGCGCTCCGGTTTCGTCGAGGGCCGCCACCGCGGCTCCCTGGTGCTGCTCGCGGCCGACGGCTCGGTCGAGTTCGCGCTCGGCGACCCGGACGCCCCGGTCTTCCCGCGGTCGACCGCCAAGCCGTTCCAGGCGGTGGCCACGCTGCGGGCCGGGCTGGCGATCGAGGGCGAGCTGCTGGCGCTGGCGGCCTCCAGCCACTCCGCAGAATCGTTTCACCTCGATGGTGTGCGGAGCATCCTCGGCTCCGCCGGGCTCGACGAGTCGGCCCTGCGCACCCCGGCCGACCTGCCGCTGGACGAGACCGAGGCGGAGCTGCTGCTCGCCGGCGGCGGCGGCCGCGCCCCGATCCTGATGGACTGCTCCGGCAAGCACGCCGGCTGGCTGGCCGCCTGCACGGCCAACGGCTGGGACACCGGGAGCTACCTCGACCCGGCCCACCCGATCCAGCGGCTGGCCCGCGAGGCCCTGGAGGAGGCCACCGGCGAGACCGCCGCCCACGCCGGGGTGGACGGCTGCGGTGCGCCGCTGCTGGCCGTGTCGCTGACCGGGCTGGCCCGCGGCTACCGCGGCCTGGTGCTGGCCGCCGAAGGCACCGAGCCGCGTCGCGTCGCCGACGCGATGCGCGCCCACCCCGAGTACGTGGCCGGCACCCGCCGGGCCGACACCCGGCTGATGCGGGCGGTGCCGGGAGCGCTGTCCAAGATGGGCGCCGAGGCCGTCCAGGTGGTCGCGCTGCCGGACGGGCGGGCGCTGGCCTTCAAGATCGAGGACGGCGGCGAGCGGGCCCGCGGCCCGGTGCTGGCGGCGGCGCTGCGCCGGCTCGGGGTGACGGGGGCGGACGGGACCGTCGAGCGGATCGGCGCGGCCCCGCTGCTCGGCGGCGGTGTGCCGGTCGGCGAGGTGCGGGCGGCGTTCTAGGGCCTGTCTTCAAACCCCCGCCTGCGGGGCGACGCCGGGGCACGCACCTCGCCGCGTTGTCGTCGGTCGCCAATGGCCCCCAGCCTTCGGCCGGGAGGTGCCCCCACCGCAGTGGCTCCCTCCTCCGCCTTGCGATGCACGCACCCCAACGCCGCCCCGCCCGCCCTCCGGGCGGACGACGGGGGTTTGAAGACAGGCCCTAGGGCGTTTTTGAGCGGTCGGCGGCCGCCCGTCCGGGTGCGGGCGGACCCGGGCCGGTGCACGGTGGACCGGGGGCCGTCGCACAGCTGAGGAGTCCGCCATGACCGACCATGTGTACCGGGTGACCGAGATCGTCGGGTCCTCGACCGAGAGCGTCGACGCCGCGATCCGCAACGGGGTGGAGCGCGCCTCCCGGACGCTGCGCAACCTCGACTGGTTCGAGGTCTCGCAGGTCCGGGGGCACCTGGAGGAGGGCCGGATCAAGCACTACCAGGTGTGCATCAAGGTCGGCTTCCGGCTGGAGGACTGACCGGGTCCGGAAGCCCGACCGGGCCCGACCGGTCTCGGCAGGACCGGCCCGGTTCAGCCGCGTTCCGGCAGCACCAGCGGCACCCCGGTGCGCGGGTGCGCCAGCACCTCCACGGGGTGCCCGTACACCTCGCTGAGCAGCGGGGCCCGCAGCACCTCGGCGACCGGACCGTCCGCGACCGTCGCCCCGTCCGTCAGCAGGACCACCCGGTCCGCGTAGGCCGCCGCCAGGGACAGGTCGTGCAGCACCACGACCACCCCGTCCCCGGCCGCGGCCCGGTTCCGGGCGACCCGCAGCACCAGCTCCTGGTGGCGCAGGTCGAGGGCGGCGGTCGGTTCGTCCAGCAGCAGCAGCGGGGTGCGCTGGGCCAGTACCCGGGCCAGCGCCACCCGGGCCCGCTCGCCGCCGGACAGGGCGGTGAACGGGCGCCCGGCGAAGGCGGTGGACTCGGTGGCGGCCATCGCCTCGGCCACGGCCGCCGCGTCCTCGGCGGCCGCTGCCGTGCCCGCCCACGGCGCGCGGCCCATCCGGACCACCTCGTCGGCCGGGAACGGGAAGGACAGTGCGGCGGACTGCGGCAACAGCGCTCGGTGCAGGGCGAGTTCGGCGGCGTCGTAGTCGCTCGGCGGACGGCCGCGCAGGGTGACCCCGCCGCTGTCCGGCCGGACGTCGCCGGCCAGTACGGACAGCAGGGTGGACTTGCCCGCGCCGTTCGGTCCGAGCAGGGCGACCACCTCGCCGGCCGCCACCCGGACGGCGGCGCCGGCCAGCAGCGGGCGTCCGCCGACCTTCAGCCGGACGGCCTCGGCGGCGAGCAACTCGGTTCCGGGTACGGGTCGTTCGGGGATCTCCCGGTGGCGGCGCAGCTTCACGCCCAGCCTCCCTGCCTGGTCCTGGTCCGGCGCAGCAGCCAGAAGAAGAACGGGCTGCCGATCAGTGCGGTGAGCACCCCGAGCGGCAGTTCGGCCGGCTCGGCGAGGGTGCGGGCGGCGAGGTCGGCGACGACCAGCACCAGCGCGCCGCCGAGCGCGGAGGCGGGCAGCAGGAAGCGGTGGCCGGGGCCGGCGAGCATCCGCAGCAGGTGCGGGACGACCAGGCCGACGAAGCCGATGATCCCGCTGACCGCGACGGCCGCGGCGGTGAGCAGCGCGACGACGGTGATCAGCACCAGCCGCATCCGCTCGACGTCCACCCCGAGGTGGTGGGCCGGGCGCTCGCCGAGGGCCAGCAGGTCCAGCTTGCGGGCGTACAGCGGGGCGACGGCGAGACCGGCCAGCGCGAACGGCAGGACGGCCAGCACCTTGCCCCAGGTGGCCTGGGCGAGCGAGCCGAGCTGCCAGAAGGTGACCTGGCTGATCGCGGCGGAGTCGGCGGTGAACAGCAGGATGCCGATCAGGGCGCCGCAGAAGGCGTTCACGGCGACGCCGGTGAGGATCAGCGTGACCACCTCGGTGCGCCCGCCGGAGCGGGCCATGGCGTACACCGCGAAGACCGTCAGCAGGCCGCTCGCGAACGCGAAGGCGGTGACCGTCCAGCTGCCCAGGGCGTCCAGGCCGAGCACGATGCAGGCCACCGCGCCGACCGCGCCGCCCGAGGAGACGCCGATCACGGCGGGCTCGGCGAGCGGGTTTCCGAACACGCCCTGCATCAGCGCGCCGGCGCAGCCCAGCGAACCGCCGACCAGCAGGGCGAGCACCACCCGCGGCAGCCGGACGTTCCACAGCACCGACTCCGGTACCCGGTCCAGGGCGTGGCCGCCGAGGCCGAGGCGGTGGGCGGTGGAGGCGAGGATGTCGCCGAGCGGGATGCGGTAGGCGCCGACCCCGGCCGCGAGCAGGGCGCAGAGGAGCAGGGCGGCGGCGAGCCCGGCGGTGAGCAGGGTGGTGCGGCGGGCGGTCGGGAGGGCCTTCCGGCTCGCGGCGAGGGTCACTTGGCGTCCGCCGGGTAGAGCTGGGCGGCGATGTCCCGCAGCACCTGCGGGGTGCGCGGGCCGTAGCTGAGCAGCCGGCCGTCCTCGATCGAGACGATCCGGCGGTCGAGCCCGGCCGGGGTCTGGGCGACGCCGGGCAGCTTGAGCAGGCCGTCCACGCCGCCGACGGAGTCCAGCCCCTTGCTCATCACCAGGATCGCGTCGGGCGCGGCCTTGACCAGGGCCTCGCTGGTGAGCGGGGTGAAGTCGCCGGTGAGGCCGGCGGCGGTGCCGGCGTCCTCGCCGCCGACCGCCTCGATCAGCGAGCCGGCGCCGGAGGCGGGGCCGCCGAGCAGGTAGACGGAGGCGCTGCCGCGCAGGTAGAGGAAGGCGACCCTGGGGTGGCGGCCGGCGGCCGGGACGGCGGCCGCGGCCTCGTCGATCCGCTGTGCGGTGCGTTCCTTCAACTGCTGTCCGGCGTCGGGGACTCCGAGGGCGGCGGCGACGGTGTCGATGCGCGGGCCGACGTCGGCCAGCCGCTTGGCGTCGTCCAGGACGATCAGGGGGACGCCGGCCGCCCGGATCTGCGCGATCGCCTCGGCCGGGCCGGTGGAGCGGTCGGCGAGGACGACGGTGGGGTGCAGCGAGAGCACGCCCTCGGCGGAGACGTCGTGGGCCTGGGTGATCACCGGGAGCGCGGCGGCCTGCTGGAAGGTGGTGGAGACGTCCCGGGCGACCACCTTGGGGCCGAGGCCGAGGCTGAACACCAGCTCGGCGAGGCTGCCGTTGAGCGGGATGATCCGTTCGGCGCTGGTGACGGTGACCTGGCGGCCGTCGGCGGAGGCGGTGGTGGCCGGAAGGCGCGGGACGGGTTCGGTGGCGGGCGGCTCGACCGTGTCGGGTGCCCGGGAGGCGGTTGCCGTGACCGTTCCGCCGGCGGTGCCGCAGGCGGTGAGGGCGAGCAGCAGGCCGAGGGCGAGCAGCAGGAGGGCGGGCCCGCGGGCCGCCCTGGATCGGATCGTACTGCTGCTCAACCTGGTTCCCTTCGCGGGGAGTTGGCGCCGCGCTGCCCGGGGTGGGGGAGCGGGGCGGCGGGGGCTCTTGACTCATATATTAGGTTAGCCTTACCTCAGTTCCGCAAGGGGGTGGCAGTCGCCTGCCCCCCTGCGCCATCCCCCCGCGCCCCCCGAGGAGTGATCCGCCGTGCCCCTGTCCAGCCGGCTCCGCCGTCTGGCCGCCACCCTGGTGGCCGCCCTCGCCGCCCTGCTGGCGGTGGGCCTGTCACCGGGACCGGCGTCGGCCGCCGAGGGCAGGGTCTCCGGCGGGCGACTGGACTGGGGGATCAAGCAGTCCTTCCTGACCTACGTCACCGGGCCCATCGCCCAGGGGAGTTGGTCGCTGACCGGCGGCGCGGCGACGGTCGGCGGCAGCACCTTCCGGTTCCACTCCGCGAACGGCACCTACGACCCGGCGGCGGGTGCGCTGACCGCCGCCTTCTCCGGCGGCGTCCGGTTCACCGGGCACCGGGAGAATGGCGCCGACGCGCTCGACCTGAGCGTCGGCCGGCTCACCTTCAAGGCCGTCCAGGGCGGCGCGGCCGGGCTGTACGCGGACGTCAGCAGCAAGTCCAGGGAGACCGGCCAGGTGAGCAGCGCGAGCCAGGCCAGGCTGGCCGACCTCTCGCTGGCCGGCGTCGACCTGCGCGGCGCGGCCGGCACCCTGACGCTGAGCGGCGTCCCGGCGACCCTCACCGACGCCGGGGCGAAGGCCTTCGGAGGCTTCTACCAGGCCGGTACGGCCCTCGACCCGCTCACGCTGTCGGTCAACCTGCCCGCCGCCCAGGAGAAGCCCGCGGCGCCCGCGCCGGCCGCCACCCCCGCGCCCACCGCCGCTCCCGCGACCACGCCGACGCCGGGTCCGACCGCCGCGCCGGCGTCCGGGCCGACGGGCGAGCCGACCGCCCAGGCCCCGGCCCGCACCGGGTTCGCCGACGGCGCCCTCGACTGGGGGGTCCGCCGCACCTTCCGGGACTACGTCACCGGCGCTGTCGCCCAAGGCCGTTGGGAGCTCGGCGGCGGGGCGGCGGACGGTGGCGCGTTCTTCCGCTGGACCCCGGCCAAGGGCGGGTACGACCCGGCCACCGGCGAGCTGACCGCGGCCTTCACCGGCACCGTCCGCTTCACCGGAATGCGCGCCGGCGACGGCTACGGCCTGGACCTCACCCTCGCCAACCCCGGCGTCACCGTCTCCGGCGGCCGGGGCCGACTGCTCGCCGACGTCTCCGGCCGGACCCCGGACGGCGGCACCCGCCAGCTCCCCGGTGTCGAGCTGGCGACCTTCGACCCGGCCGGCCTCACGGTCGAGGGCGGCCTGCTGCGGGCCGTCGAACTGCCGCTGGAACTCACCGAGGGCGGCGCCGAGGCCTTCGGCGGGCTGTACCCGGCGGGCACCGGGATGGACCCGCTGAGCTTCGCCGTCGCCCTCGACCCGGCCGCCGCGCTTCCCCCGCTGCCCGACCTCGGCAGCGCTCCGGCCACCCCGCCGAGCGCCGCCGCGAGCCCCGCCGTGCCCCCGGCCGCCGCGCCCGTCGCCGCCGCCTCCTCGGACGGCGCCCCGGTGGCCGCCGTGGCCGGTGGCGCGGTGCTGGTGGCGGCCCTCGCCACCACCGGCGGCCTGCTCGTCCGCCGCCGCCGGGCGGCCGCCGCAGCCGGGGCCCCGGCCGCCGGGCCCGACGCCGACGAAGCGGCCTGACCCCCCCGGGAGCGTCCCCCCGCTCCCTCCCCCATCCGAACGGAGTACCCAGCATGTCCCGCAACCGCACCCGGCCGGCCGCCCTCGCGGCCGTCACCGCCGGTCTCGGCCTGACCGCCCTCGGTGCCCCCGCACTGGCCTTCGGCGCGGGCGGCCCGAGCAGCGTCACGTACGACACCGGCGCGCTGGACTGGGGCGTGAAGGCGAGCTTCCGCTCCTACATCGAGGGCCCGGCCTCCCAGGGAGGCGCGATCGAGCTGACCGGCGGTGCGACCCGCAACGCCGACGGCACCTTCCACTTCGGCCTGGCGAACGCGGCGTACGACCTCACCACGCACGCGCTCAGCTCCTCCTTCGCCGGCGGCGTGCACTTCACCGCCCACCACGGCGCCCTGGACGTCGCGCTCAGCGATCTGCGGATCACCACCTCCGGCACCACCGGCACGCTGACCGCCGACACCGCCTCCAAGGAGTCGACGGGCGCCACCGAGGTCACCCGCCGGGACGATGTGCCGCTGGTGACGTTCACCGTCGCGCGGGACACCACCAACGGGGTGCCCGCCGCGGCCAGGCTGACCGAGCAGGGTGCCCGGGCCTTCGCCGGCTTCTACCCGGCGGGGGCGGACATGGACCCGCTGTCGCTGCTGCTGAAGCAGGGCCCGGCCACGCCCTCGCCGACCGCGACGGCCACCACGGCGCCGTCCGCCACCTCCTCACCGAGCGCGAGCGCGAGCCCGAGCGCGAGCCCGAGCCCGACCGGAAGCCCGACCGGCGGCCCGAGCGCGAGCCCCACCGCCACGCCCACCGCCGTGCCGACCCCGACCCCGTCCGGCACGCCCTCGGCCACCTCCTCGCCCTCGGCCGGCCGGTCGCCGAGCGCCACCCCGTCCGCGGGCGGCAGCCCCGGCACGGCCCCGTCCGGCCTGCCGGTGCTGAAGGGGGCGCTGGACTGGAAGGTCAAGGAGAGCTTCCGCGCCTACCTGGCGTCCCCGATGGCCGCCGGGAAGGTCGAGTTCGGCGGCGGCGCGGCCGACTACCGCTTCGGCGGCGCCACCGGCGCGTACAACACCGCCGACCACTCGCTGACCGCCGCCTTCGACGGCTCGGTCCGCTTCCTCGGCCACCCCGGCAAGGACGGCTGGGCGCTGGACACCACGCTGTCCAAGCTGGGCCTGACGATCGGCCGGGACGGGGCGTTCCTGACCGCCGACGTCAACGGCAGGTCCCCGAACGGCGCGTCGACCTCGCTGCGCGGTGCCAGGATCGCCAGGCTCGACGTTCCGGCCTCCGCCCTGAAGCCGGTCGGCGGCGTGGTCACGCTGGCGAACGTCCCGGCCGCCCTCACGGCCGAGGGCGTGCCGGCGTTCTCCAACTACCCGGCCGGTACGGCCCTGGACCCGGTCAGCGCCACGCTCGCCTTCGACAAGGACGCCGAGCTGCCGACCGCCCCGCCCGCCGGTTCCACCGGCGGCGGCTCGGTGGCCGGCGGCGGCCAGGGCGCCGGCAGCGGTACGTCCGGTGGCGCCTCGCTGACCACGAGCGGCCTGACCGGTACGGGCGGCGGCTCGCTGGCCGCCACCGGTGCGGACACCCCGGTGGTCCCGCTGCTGGCCACCGCGGCCGGGCTGCTGCTGTTCGGCGGCGGCGCCACCGCGCTGGTGCGCAACCGCCGCGGTGCCGCCCGGGCCTGACGGGCGGGCGGAGACGGCGACGGCCCCGGCGAGCAACCGCTCGTCGGGGCCGTCCCTCGAAAACCAGGGGGAAACGTTTATGCACTCAGCGGGTAACGCGCATCCAGGTCGCGGAAGACCGCCCCGTTGAGAACGAAGGCCCGCTTGCACTCCTCGACCACCCGGCGCCGCTCGACCTCGTCCATGGCCTCCCCGGCCGCGTCCAGCTTGGCCCGGTACTCGCGCTTGAAGGCCGCCGGGTTGTCGACCTCCTCGAAGACGTAGAACCGCACGCCGTCGCCCTTGCGCTCGAAGCCCCAGGTCTTCTCGGCCACGCCCCGGATGATCTGGCCGCCCGACAGGTCGCCCAGGTAGCGGGTGTAGTGGTGCGCGAGGTACCCGGCCGGCCACGCGGCGGCCAGCTCCTCCACCCGGGCGACGTAGGCGGCGGTGGCCGGCAGCGGTGCCAGGCCGTCCCGCCAGTCGGGCCCGCGCAGGTGCGCCAGGTCGCGCTCGACGGCGGCGGTGCGCAGCAGGGCCCGGTCGATGAAGGGGCCCGCCAGCGGGTGCCGCGCGAGCTGCTCCGCCCGTTCCTCCAGGGCCCGGTAGACGAACCAGAGCTGGCCGGTGAGGTCGGCGTACGCCTCGATCCCGAGTCGGCCTCCCAGCAGCCGGCTCATGAACGTGGACTGCTCGGCGGCCTCGTGCTCCTCGCTGCTGGCGGTGCGGAGCACGGTGGAGAACGGGGCGGGCGCGGGCGTGGGCATGCGGCCTCCAGGGTTCGGGGTCGGCCGTTCGGAGTTGGCCGTTCGGGGTCGGCCGTTCGGAGTCGGACCGAATGTTTTGGTTAGCCTAACCTAACTTCGCATCATGCCGACAGGGTGTCGGCAAACCGTCCCGTCCCCGGGAACGACAGAGGCCGGGGCCCGCGGAAGAAATCCGCGAACCCCGGCCCCGGGCTGTCCCGACCTGCCTCGAACCGCTCTCGATCGAATGAGATCGGAACGACGGCTCAGTGGCCGCCCTGCTCCGCCAGACGCTTGATCGAAGCGGTGACCTCGGCCTCGGCCTCGGCGCGGCCGACCCAGTCGGCGCCCTCGACGGACTTGCCGGGCTCCAGGTCCTTGTAGACCTCGAAGAAGTGCTGGATCTCCAGGCGGTCGAACTCCGACACGTGGTGGATGTCGCGCAGGTGCTCCCAGCGCGGGTCGGTCGCCGGGACGCAGAGCAGCTTGTCGTCGCCGCCGGCCTCGTCGGTCATGTGGAACATGCCGATGGCGCGGCACTTGATCAGGCAGCCCGGGAAGGTCGGCTCATCCAGGATGACCAGGGCGTCCAGCGGGTCGCCGTCCTCGCCGAGCGTGCCCTCGACGTAGCCGTAGTCGGCCGGGTAGCGGGTCGAGGTGAAGAGCATCCGGTCGAGCCGCAGACGGCCGGTCTCGTGGTCGACCTCGTACTTGTTACGAGAGCCCTTCGGGATTTCGATAAGGACGTCGAACTCCAACGGTTCCTCCAAGGTAGGGACTGACAGAATCCAAGTGTCTCCTACGGGAGCGAGTGCTCGGGAAAGGGGCCGGTCGGTGGGAGCAGGGGGAGGGGCGGCGCGCCGTCGCGGGGGGACGGCCGCGGGGCTGGTCGGAGCGGCGCTGCTGGTCGTCGGTACGGTCCTGACCTCGGGTGGTGCGTACGCGCAGCCGTCCCCGCCGCCGGGTGGGCACAGTGCCGGGCACGGCGAGGACGAGGACCACGACGGGCAGGGCGGCCGCGACCGCGGGAAGGGCGACCACGGGAAGGGCGGCGCCGGACCGCGGTCGAACGACGGTCCGGGTGCCGAGCCCACCCGTCGGGCCGTGCCGCCCGTGGCCTCCGGGCCCGCCGCCCCCACCGCCGGCGGCAGCGACGCGCCCGGCGCGCGCCCGGCGCCCGCGCCGGGCGCCGTCCTGGCCGCCGTGGACGGCGCCACGGGCGCCGCCGTCCCCACCGCGCAGGGCCTCCAGCAGGCGCTCGTCGCCGCCCTCGCAGACAAGAGCCTCGGCGAGGTCACCTTCGCCGTCGCGGACGCCGGCACCGGCCAACTCCTGTACGGCTCCGGGGAGAACACCCCGGCCACCCCCGCCTCCACCACCAAGCTGGCCACCGCGATCGCGGCCCTGTCCCTCATCCCGGCGGACACCCGGCTGCACACCCGGGTGGTCCGGGGCGCGGACCCGGGCACGATCACCCTGGTCGGCGGCGGCGATCCGACGCTCACCGCACTGCCCGCCGACCAGGTGCAGATCGGCGGGCAGCCGGCCGACGCCGACACCGCCCCCGCCTCGCTGGACCTCCTCGCCCGGCAGACCGCCGACACCCTCAAGAGCCTCGGCACCACGACGGTCCGGCTGGACTACGACCTGTCGCTGTACGCGGGCAGCCCGCAGCACCGGAACCACGACGGGCAGAACATCGCCCTGGTGGTCCCGTTGATGGTGGACGAGGGCAGGGTGGACCCGAAGAGCCGGGAGGACGCGCCGGACCGGGTCGCCGACCCGGCGGCCGCGGCCGCCGAGACCTTCGCCGCCCTGCTCAGGGCCCGCGGCATCACGGTGACGGGCAAGGCCGCCCCCGCCGCGGCGCCCGCCCCCGCCCCGACCGCCTCCGGTCAGGCCCCGCTCGGCGACGTCTTCTCGCCGACGGTCGCCCGGCTGGTGGAGCGCCTGCTGACCACCTCGGACAACCAACTCGCCGAGGCGATGGCCCGTCAGGTCGCCGTCGCCGCCCACCAGCCGGCGAGCTTCGAGGGCGCCGCGGCGGCCGTCACCCAGGAGCTCACCCGGCTCGGGGTGCCGATGGGCGGCGTGGTGCTCAACGACGGCAGCGGCCTGCACCCGGGCAACGCGATCCCGCCCGCGGTCCTGACCCGGCTCCTCGCGCTGGCCGCCTCCGAGCAGCACCCCACCCTGCGCCCGGTGCTTACCGGCCTCCCGGTCGCCGGCTTCACCGGCACCCTCAACAAGCGCTACGGCTCCGGGTCCGGCGCCGCCGACGCGGCCGGCCTGATCCGCGCCAAGACCGGCACCCTCAACGGCGTCAACACCCTCGCGGGCACCGTCGTCGACGCCGACGGCCGCCTCCTCGCCTTCGCCGTCATGACCCGTACCACCGCCCCCGCCGACACCGCCCGCGCCGCCATGGACCGGGTCGCCGGCCGCCTCGGCGGCTGCGGCTGCCACTGACCCGGCCCCGCCCGTCCCGTCGCGCCGGCCGTGCCGATCGGCCGTCGGGGAAGAGGTCTTGGCCGCGGGTGGCTGCCGCCGATGGTGGGGAGCACGTACGGTGAGGGCATGACGAGCGCGAGTGGCGGTGCTGACATGGTCGACTGGAACCTCGCGGTCGCAACCGCGACCAGGTTGGTGCGGCCGGGGCCGGAAGTGAGCCGGGAGGAAGCGGCGGCGGTGGTCGCCGAGCTCCGCCGGCACGCCCTGGAGGCGGAGGAGCACGTGCGGGCGTTCACCGGCATGCGTTCGTCCAGCCTGTCCCGGGCCGCGGCGACGCCGGTGCTGGTGGTGGACCGACCCGGCTGGATCCGGGCCAACGTGGCGGGTTTCCGCACGGTCGTCCAGCCGCTGGTGGAGAAGCTCCAGGCGCGTCGGGCGAACAGCGCGACGGCCGGAGTGTTCGGCGCGGTGGGCGAGAAGGCCACCGGGATCGAGGTCGGGGCGCTGCTGGCGTTCCTGTCCACCAAGGTGCTGGGCCAGTACGAGACCTTCGCCCCGGCGGAGCCTCCGCTGGAGGCGCCGGACAGCCCGGCGGCGCTGTTCGACAAGCCGCGGTTGGGGCCGGACGGCCCCGGGCCGGGCCGGCTGCTGCTGGTGGCGCCGAACATCGTGCACGTCGAGCGGGAGCTGGACGTCGACCCGTCCGACTTCCGGCTCTGGGTCTGTCTGCACGAGGAGACGCACCGGACGCAGTTCACCGCGGTGCCGTGGCTGCGCGACCACATCCAGTCCGAGGTGCAGTCCTTCCTCTCCGAGACGGACGTCGACCCGGGCGCCCTGCTGGAGCGGCTGCGGGACGCGGCCGGTTCGTTCGGCGGCCTGCCGGGCGGCGGCAACCGGGAGAGCGCCTCCTCCGGGAACCTGCTGGAGATCGTCCAGTCGCCCGCGCAGCGCGAGATCCTCGGCCGGCTGACGGCCGTGATGTCGCTGCTGGAGGGCCACGCGGACGTGGTGATGGACGGCGTCGGCCCGGCCGTGGTGCCGACGGTCGCCGAGATCCGGGAGAAGTTCCAGCAGCGCCGGGACCGCGGCGCCAACCGGCTCGACCTGCTGCTGCGCCGGCTGCTCGGCATGGACGCGAAGCTGCGCCAGTACCAGGACGGCGCGGTGTTCGTGCGCGGCGTGGTGGAGCAGGTCGGCATGGAGGGGTTCAACCGGGTGTGGACCTCCCCGAACACCCTGCCGACCAAGGACGAGATCCACGATCCGGCCGCCTGGGTGGCCCGGGTGGCCCGCTGAGCGGGCGCTCCTGACGCGGGCGCGCCGTGAGCCGGGCGGCAAGCGGCGCGCGTCGGTCAAACCCGCTCGTACGAGTGGTCCAATCGGCCAGACGACGGGTGAAGAAGCGTTTCTTCATTCACCCGTACGTGGGACGGTGGTCGTACCGGTGGCGCGGGTGGCGTAGCGGGTCGCTCCTTTCTGCCACCATCTGTGAGCGCCCGGTAACAGGGCGCTCATGCGGTGCGCGGTCCCCGCCGCGTCCGCCGCGAGTCCTGTCCCCTCCGACGAGGAGTCTTCCGCCGTGGGCCCTCACCCCGCTGTCGCCGCGATACGCCTGGCCGTTCGCCGTACGCTCACCGACCTCGCCGCCGAGGCCGGTACCACCTTCACCGCGCCCGTGCGCGAGCCCCGCGAGCGCCCGGCCGGGGCGCCGCTGGTGGGCGCCGCGGTCGGCACCACCCTGATCGGCAACGCCGCGCGCCACCCCTCCGGGC
>NZ_JBHVSD010000042.1:0-55604 GCF_042885395.1 Kitasatospora sp. NPDC058063 | reverse complement strand
CCGTCACGTCAAATCGCGCCACGACCCCGAGTTCTACCAGAGACACCAACCCGGAACTGAGTCACTGCAAGATCCGAACCTTGAACAGCTCCTAGCCCGATCAGTGCCGCCGACCTGCGCCGGGAGTCGGCCTCGACGGCCGCCGGGTCGGCCCCGGCCGCGACCGCCGACCGGGCCACGGCCTGGTAGCGCACCGGGATCATCTTGCCCGTCGAGCCGTTGCCGATGCCGCTGAGCACGAACAGGGCGGCGAACCCGGCCAGGAACAGCGGCAGCGAGTCGGCCCGGGAGGCGGCGAGCACCACGGCCGTACCGGCGCCCATGGCGGCGAAGGCGCCCAGGGTCACCCGCGCACCGCCGTACCGGTCGGCGAGCCGTCCCCCGACCGGTCGCAGCAGCGAGCCGAGCAGCGGACCGAGGAAGGTGAGCGCGGCAGCCTTGACCGGGGTGTCGAAGCGCTCGTGGAACTGCACCTGGAGCACCTGTCCGAAGGCGAAGCCGAAGCCGATGAAGGAGCCGAAGGTGCCGATGTCAGGGTGGAGACGGCCCAGCCGTACGGATCGCGGGCGACCTCTCGCAGCGCCCGGCCCTCCCCCGAACCGGCCCGGCCGGCGGGCAGGTTGTCCATTCGCCGCCACGCCCCGGCCGCCGCCAGCAGGATCAGCGGCAGGTACAGCAGCAGTGGCAGCAGCCGGGGGTGGGCGACGCCGGCGGTGGCCAGGACCAGTAGCCCGAGCAACTGCACCGCGGGTACGCCGAGGTTGCCGCCGCCCGCGTTGACGCCGAGCGCCCGGCCTTTCAGCCGGTGCTGGTAGAAGGCGTTGATGTTGGCCATCGAGGAGGCGAAGTTGCCCCCGCCGACCCCGGCCGCGCAGGCGACCGCCAGCAGCGTCCCGTGGGCGACGCCCGGTTCCAGCACCCGGGCCGCGAGCGTGGTGGGCACGAGCAGCAGGAGTGCGCTGATCACCGTCCAGGTGCGTCCGCCGAAGCGTGCGACGGCGAAGGTGTACGGCAGCCGCAGCAGCGTGCCGAGGGCGGTCGGCAGGGCGGTGAGGGTGAACTTCCCGGCCGTGTCGATGTGGTATTCGGGGTCGAGGAACGGCACCAGCACCGACCAGAGGCTCCACACGGAGAAGCCGATGTGTTCGCAGAGCACGGAGAATGCCAGGTTCCGCCGGGCGCCCACCCGTCCGTCGCCCGCCTGGTCCTGCGGCGCTACGACGAGGCCCGGGCAGCCATGGCAGTGCGGTCGGCCGCCTGACCGACCAGTCCCACCTCAAGGATGTGCGTGAGAAGTCGACCCGGCCGACTTCTCACGCACACCGGGAGATGACGGCAGCCCGTGCCCCAGGACGCCGGGGACACGGGCCGAGAGATGCACACCGCACAGGTCACATCGTCAGATGGTCGAACTCCCCAACCCTCACGCCGCACAGGAGCGCGCCGAGCGCGCCGGGCGAAGCGGTGAAAACGGTGTCGGGGTCATCGCTCCCGCGGATCCTGACAGTGCTGTCCGGAGCAGCCGCGAGTCAGTACTCCAGCTGCAGATCTTGATCTTCAACTCGTCCAGCACTTCTTCCTTGGCAGGTCCGCGAGCAGGCCCAGCACGAACGCCCGTGCACGGCGGCAAGGTTCCACTCGGGAGAACCGGCCCGCCACCCGGCTCATCAGGCCCTCGAAGACATGCTGCCACCGGGCGGGGTCTACGCTGTCGCCCACGGCCACCGGCTGATCTTCGTCTGTCCACACAACCGACGATGATCAACGGTGGTCGTCTCCACCTCCGGAAGCGCCCAGCAGACAGAACCGTGGGGGCGCGAGGCGGGCTGTCGAAGACTCGGCCAACAGTGCCGGGCGGGGAGCGGAACGTGATGGATGACACGGGGCAGGGCGCCGTCGCACTGGCAGTGGCCCTTCGAGATGCCCACTTCAGGCTGAAACGGCTGGCCCAGGCCTGGGAGGAACGCGCACCGGCCGGTGCCGCACGCGGGCGTGAGTCGCTGGGGCCGCTCTGGCAGTACTCGGACGCCCCGGACGACGCCTCCTACACCGACGGCCACGTGCTCGGGCTGGCGGGCAACCTCACAGTGGTCTTCGAGCTGTCCATCAGGTTCAGGGCCAGTGGCACGGACATGCTGGCCGGCGTCTCCGTCGAGGACGATGCGGGGAACATCGCGGAACTGCTGTCCACAGGGCCCGAGGAGTTTCCCCTGAGCGCCGACGATCTCGGCATCGAGATCGGCCGGTGCCTGGACCGCATGGAGCAACTGGATCTTTCGGACGTGATCCGCTGACCCGACCGATCACATGGCGGACTGCCCGCGATGCGGTCTCGCTACGTGATCACGATCTGCAGCTGGAGCACGAGAGGCAGTTTGCTGCGCGTGCGTGAGAAGTCGACCCGGCCGACTTCCCACGCGTACCTGGAGATGACGGCAGTCCGTGGCCCAGGACGCCGGGGACACGGGCCGAAAGATGCACACCGCACAGGTCACGTCGTCAGGTGGTCGAACTCCCCGGCCCTCACGCCGCACAGGAACGCGCCGAGCGCACCGGGCGAAGTGGTGAGGACGGTGTCGGGGTCATCTCTCTCACGGAGCTTGATGCCGCTTTCGGGGGCTACGGCAAGGTAGATGCAGTTGGCCGACTCGGAACTGTAACTGGACTTCTGCCAGTTGAGATGCCATGCGCGCTTCCTCTCAGATGTCCTTCTCGACGCAGGAAATGAGATCCCACTCGGCCACGCCCCGCCCGCCGGCCGCTCTGACCTTCGACCAGGAGCTGCGCGGGCTCGTGATCGACACCGCGCCCCGACTGTTCGCCGTCGTCCAGGTGTGCGGCGAGGACGCTGACGGGTGGGTCCGCGGCCTGGGGGCTCACCGACTCGGACGGCCGGACCCACGTGATCGGCGTCGACGGGCGGACGCGCATGACCCTCGCGTCAGCCGAGCGGGCCGTGCGTCACTTCTCCAGGCGGCCGGATGTCACCGCCCGACTGATCCGGCTCGCGCAGCGGGAGGCCGCCGCGGCGAGCCGGGCCGAAGCCGCCTGAGCCCGAGCCGGCGCCCTCCAGATCTGTTCACAAGCGGAACCGCGCGCAACCGTAGCGCGAACGGGGCACCCGTGCCAGCCTGTTCGAGGCCTCGGGGGCAGTGGTCCGCACGGGACTCGGCCCGCCCGGCCTTCCTGCACTGTCGACTGGGACGGGAGTACGGAATGCGCATCAAGATCGGGCGGCGCACGGCCGCGATCGCGGCCGTGGCCACGATGACGGCCGGCGCGGTGGCCATGGCCACCGGGAGCGCCTACGCCGCAGGGCCGGGCGGGGTGGAGGCTTGCCCCAACGGCAGCGTCTGCCTGTACTACAACTCACCGGGAGTCGGCTGGGGATCGTTCGACAACTTCTCGCCGAACCAGAACCTCGACCTGCACAACTACACGTTCGCCCGCTACGCGAACGGCTCCGGCTACGGGGTGACGATGTACAACAACGCCGCCTCCATCGTGAACAACACCGACCACACGGTGTGGGTCAGCAGGATCAGCGACGGCCTCTGGGTGGCCTTCGGATCGGGGTACGCGGGCTCGCTCAACAGCGCCGCGAACAACGACGCCCGCCTGTTCTCCTGACACGCCGCGCGGAAACCCGAAGGGCCCTCCGCTCCACGCGAGGGCCCTTCGGGCCTTCCCGAGCTATCGCCCGACGGCGCCGATGAAGGCCAGCAGCCGTTCGTTGACCGCCTCCGGCCGCTCCAGGTTGAGCCCGTGCCCGGCGCGTTCCAGGATCTCCGCCCGCACGCCCGGCACCAGCCTCGTGACCCGCTCCACCACCTGGCGCGGCCGCAGCAGCGCACTGCGCCTGCCCACCAGGACGAGCACCGGCAGCTCGATCGACGCCAGTTCCTCGTCCGTGAACGGCCGGGCCGGCGGGCGGCTGCCCGGCTTGTAGCTCCGCATGGCGAGCATCAGCGGGGCGATCATCTCGCGCGGCGCGCTGAGCGCGGGGTTGGCGAGCAGTCGGCCGACCGCCGGGCGCAGCGGGCGCGGGGCGAGCATCCCGAACAGGCCGCCGATCATGTGGGCGTAGAACCGGGCGGGGACCTTCTCGATCCCGCCCGGGTCGAGCGGCGTGATCGAGGCCAGCCGCTCGGGCGCGTGGATCGCCTGGTTGAGCGCCAGCCAGCCGCCGTACGACACGCCGACCAGGTGGACCCGTTCCAGGCCGAGGCCGGCCAGGACCTCTCCCAGCCAGGTCGCGTTCTCCTGCGACCCGGCCGCGACGGCGCGCTGCACGCTGCGGCCGGGGTCGTCCAGGGTGTCGATGGCGTAGACGGGGTGGTGTTCGCCCAGCGCCGCGATCTGCGGGTACCAGTTGGACGGGTGTCCGGCGTGGCCGTGCAGCAGCACGATGGGTTCGCCGGTCGTGGCGCCGTAGCGGTGGACGTGGACGCTGCCGTACGCCGTCTCGATGTCGAGTTCCTGGCGCTGGCCGGGCCACAGCTCCATCGCCCGGTCGTACGCCGCAAGGAACTTCGCCCGGGCGGCCTCGCTGACGAAGTGTCCGACGCTGGTCCTGGTCATGATCCCTCCCCTGTTTGATGGTATGGTTGTACCACAAAAATATTCGGAAGGAACCCGATGCCGAAGCTGGTGGATCACGAGGAACGGCGGGCCCACATCATCGACGCACTGCTCCGCTCGGCGGCGAGCAGCGGCCTGCACTCCGTCACCATGCGTTCAGTGGCGGTCGAGGCGGGCGTCTCGGTGCGCCTCGTGCAGTACTACTTCGACACCAAGGAGCAGTTGCTGCTCGCCGCCATGACCCGGCTGACGGCCCGCATGGGCGAACGGGTCCAGCGGCGCGTCCGCGCGAGCGGCGCCGCCGACCCGCGCGGCATCATCGAAGCCGTCCTGCTCGAAGCCGTCCCCACCGACGAGGAGAGCCGGGCCTTCCACCTCATCCACACCGAGTACGCGGTGCTCTCCGTCACCGATCCGGCGCTCGGCGGGCCCCAGTTCCTCGCCGCGCCCGACGAGATGGAAGCCTTCCTCACCGCCCAGCTGACCGCCGCCCAGCAGGCCGGAGCCGCCGACCCCCGGCTGGACGCGCGCCACGAGGCCGTCGTCCTGCTCGCCGTCTCCGCCGGCCTGGGCCTCAGCGTCCTGCTCGACCAGCGGACGGCGGACCAGGCGACCACCGTCCTGCGCTACCACCTCGGGCGGCTCTTCCCGGGCTTGTCCGGTTCCGGGCTGTGAATCGCTTCGATGGTGGTACCGGCCGGAGGTGGTCGACGGTCGCCCGACGGGTGCCGGACCGGCCCTGTCGACGTGGTCGTCAGAAGTAGCCGAAGAAACGATCCGACCAGGTGGGCCGCTGAATGTACGAGGGCAGTCGGCTCGGCCCGTCGTAGTCGCTCTCCAGTAGTTCCTCGGCAACCACGACATAGCCGAGTTCGACCAGCGCCCGGGTGACCTTGGCGAGGTCCGCGCCGTCCAACTCGCCCTCGGCCCGGGCTTCCTCCGTTCCGAGGAAGGCGCCCGGGTTGTCGGCGCAGACCAGAGCCAGTGAGCCGAACTTGCTGACGCAGACGACGATCCGGGTTCCGCAGACGGTCGCGTCCCCGGGAACGACGACGCGTCCGTACTCGCTGGAGTCCTGGGCGTCCTGCTCGGCCGTGCAGGGAACCGCGAAGTCTCCTTCGAGCCGAGCCACCAGAGCACCGAAGTGAACCGCGGTCTCGCGACGGTCGTAGCGCTGCGGCCACTCCAGCCACGCCGGATCATCGAGCTTGCGCAGCAACGCCAGCAGATCCGCTTCACTCTCGGCCATACGCTCATCTTGACGCAGCAGCCGCCCGCGGAACAGTCCGGGGCACCGGCACATTCACCGTTCCCCGGCATCACCCGCTCAGGTTCACCAGTATCAGGGATTTCCGATCTTGAAGGAGTGCCGACCGCGTGGGACTCGTCCGCGACCCCGTGTACGGCGAAGTGGATCTCATGGTGGTCAACAGTCCGCACGGAGGCATGCCGATCCACTGAACGGGCCGTTGGCTGCTGCCCATGGCCATGGGCGACGAGCCCCGAACAACCGAGGCTCCGATCAGCAGGATGCCCGCCGGTGCGACACGCAGCACCCTCGACCCTTCGGCGGGCCGGAATCTCGGATCCGCTCTTGTCCAGACCAGGCCCCCGACTCCACGGGTTGGCGCGGAACGCCGTGGAACACCTGGTCCGCATGCCACTCCCGGTGCCGGTCCGCGACCGGCGGACGGCCCGGCTGCGGGCCGATGACCGGCCGTCCGGACAGCGCGAGCACATGGCGGCGACTGGCCTCGCTGCGGCCGACGAAGCGGTCGGAGACCAGGATGCGACGGCCCTCGCCCAGGCCGAGGACGCCCTTGTCGAAGAGCTTGTGGTGCAGTGAGCACAGGCACAGGCCGTTGTCGACCTCGTCCGGCCCGCCGTGCGACCACCAGCGCACGTGCGCGGCCTCCAACCCGACCGGTCTCCCCCCGAGGGCGCCGTCGTATCCGCAGAAGGCGCACTGGAACTCGTAGGCGGTGAGTATCAGTTCGCGCATCCGCCGGTCCCGCTGCCGCCGGGCCGCGGCCTCGGCCCCGCCCACGGCCCCGGTCTCGGCCCGCTCCAGGTCGAGGCCGACCGCCTCGCAGAGGTCGGTGTGCAGGGACGACGGGAAGTGGGCGTCCAGCAGCACCCTGGCCATCCGGCCCAGCAGGGCCGGCTCCTCGCCGAGCGCCGCCCGCAGCGCGGGCGCGAGCCTGCCCGCGGCCCCGCTCGACCGGAGGATCCCGACCCCGCTGCCGGGGCTTCCCGTCCCCTGATCGGTGCGGACCTCCCACACCCCGTCGCTGACCAGGTGGTGGAAGGGGTAGGCGGGGGTCGTCGGACGCGGCGGCCCGTACTCGGCGAGCAGCCGCTTCAGCTCCTCCTCGACCGCGCTGTACCGCAGTTCGCCCTCCGCGTCCCGCTGGTACCCGCCGAGCGCGTAGAGCAGCAGCAGCGGCTTGTGCGGCGCACGCTCGCCGCCCTTCGTCCAGCGCCTCAGCCGCGCCACCCGATCCAGCCAGTCCATGCCGGCCGGCGCAGTCCGCGGGCCGGCGGAGGAATCACCCGGGCCGATGGCCCGATCCGCCGTCATCCGGCGCTCAACTGGTCGTACTGGTCGAGGAGTTCTTCCGCCGTGGCCTGGTCCGGCGCGAGCTCCAGGGCCGCGGCGAGGTGCCGGCGTGCCCGTCCGTCGCCGAGGATTCCGTAGACCACCATCAGGGCGCCGTGCCCGTAGCAGTCGAGCCCCTCGGTGGCGGCGAGGCCCTCGGCCAGCCACAGTGCCTCGGCCACGTTTCCGATGCCGACCTCCACCTGTGCCAGGCAGCGCTGGACGTCCGGGTTGTTCGGAGCCGTCCGGTACTGCGCCCGGAGGTCGCGGAGCGCGCCGTGGGCGTCCTCGGTTTCGGAGGCGGCGATCGCGAGCAGCCGGTCCGGATTCGGCGGCGCGGCGGGCGGGCCCGAACGCCAGTGATCGGGGTGCTCGGATCCGGGCGCGACCCGTTCCAGCGCCAGCAGCGCCGCGTGCCACTGCGCCTCGGCGCCCGCGTGGTGAGCTGCCGCCGCCAGGAGTTCCAGCACCTGCTCGTTGCCGTCGTCGAGGTGGTGCGCCCGCTCCAGGGCGCCCACGACGTCCGGCCAGTCGACGCCGCTGCGCGGGACCGTGGCCAGCTGGTACAGCACCTTGCCGCGGGCGAGGTGGCCGGTCGGGCCGCCGGCCCCGTCGGCGGTCAGCGAGAAGAGCACCTCGGCCTGCTGCCGCAGGAGGTGCACGGCGTCCTCGTGCCACCGCAACCAGGCCCGGACCTCGGCGAGTTGAAGGACGGCCGGGGCCCATCCGGGCCGGTCCGCGAGGATCCGCTCCAGCTCCCTCCCCGCCCGGTCCACGCTGCCGATCCGGACGTAGGCTCCGGCCAGGTCGTACCGCACGGCCGGATCGTCCGGCTCCAGGAACGCCAGGAACTCCAGCAGCGGGACGGCCTCCGCCGGCCGCCCCGCGAGCAGGTGGGCCGACGCCAGCGCGTGCAGGTCCCCCACCTGCGCGCCCTCGGCCCGGGCCAGCTCCTTCAGGGCGGCCAGCCACCCCGGGTCGGACGTGGCGACGAACCGCTCGTAGCACTCGGCGACCTGGAGATTCGAGGAGGCGCCTCGGTACTGCGGCTCCCAGTCGATGGTCGGTTCCCCGCTCACAATCGCCTCCCCGGTCACCCGTTCGCTGCGTGGAATACCCAGGCCCCGTACGGTCTCACGCCGCACCGACACCCCGTCACCTCCGGCGGCCGCAGTGCCGCGCCGCCGTGCGCCAGGCGACGGTGACGGCCCGGTGGGCGGCGGCGGTGGCCTCGGGGATGTCGCCGGGCAGGTGGAGCGGGGTGCCGAGGTGGACGTGCAGGGCGGGGCGGCGCAGGGGGGCGGTGGCGAAGCCGGCGAGCTGTTTGGCGGTGCTGCCCGAGCTGAGGCGGCGGGCGCCGCACTGGCCGAGCGGCACCACCGGGGCGCCGGTCGCCGCCGCGAGCCGGGCGAGGCCGGTGCGGAAGGCGCCCGGCTCCGCGTCGCGGGAGTCCCGGTGCTTCGGCAGGCCGCCCTCGCCGTAGATGAGGACAACCCGGCCGGCCGCCAGCGCCGCCGCGGCCGCGTCGAGGGCCTCGGCCGCCCGGGCGGTGCCGCGGTGGACGGGGATGTGCCCGCCGGACCGCAGCACCCTGCCGAGCACCGGTACCCGCCACAGCCCGGCGGCGGCCATGACCACCGGTTCGGCGCCGAGCCGGCGCAGTGCGGCCAGCACCACTCCCGGGTCGGCCAGGGAGCTGTGGTTGGCCGCGACGATGCTGCCCGGGGTGACCGGGCCGGCCGTCTCGGAGGTGACGGACAGCCGGCCGAGGACGGGTACCAGGACGGCGGCGATCGTGCTGAGCATGGCTGTTCCCCCGTGTCCCGCGGCGAAGTGACACCTCCATGCTCGCGGAGCGCCGCCACCGGCCGCCTGAGTAGCCGTACTCAGACCGGGCCGGGTGCCGGCCGGGTCAGCCGCGCTGCACGGTGACCCGGTCCACGGCCGTGCCGTCCTCGGTCAGGGAGCGCACCTCCATCCGGGCGGGCCGGCCCGCGGCGGCGGGGGTCACCTCGACCGCGACCAGGCAGTAGCCGGTGTAGCGGACCCTGGACCAGGTGACCTTGACGGTCTGGTTGTGGCCGCTCCGGTCGGCGACCACCATCGGCACGGGCTTGTCGTCGGCGCTCTCGTGCCCGAGGTAGGTGTCGGCGGCCGGGAAGGAGTAGAGCCCGCCGCCACCGCCGCCCGCGACGACGTAGGTGGTGCCGTCCTTCGCGGGGTCGACGGTGTCGCCGGAGGCGGCCTTGCGGGTGGCCTTGCCGGCCCGGATGGGGTCGGTCCGCTCGTAGACGTGGTTGTGGCCGCTGAGCACCAGGTCCACCTGGTACTTGTCGAAGAGCGGGGCCCAGTCCTGCTGCGCGCCGAGTTCGGCGCCGTTGTCGTGGCAGGTGGAGTACGTGCACTGGTGCAGGTAGACGACGATGAAGTCGATGCCGGTGTCGGCGCGGAGCGCCGTGAGCCGGCTCTCCAGCCACTTCTTCTGCTTGCCCTTGGTGTAGTCGAGGTTGGCCGGGGTGTTGTAGCAGACGTCGTTGCCGTCGAGGCTGATCAGCCCGACGTTCTGGTACCGCCAGGAGTAGATGCCGGTGGACCGGCTCCAGGCGTTGTCGGGCGTCGTGAACCGGGCGCGCATGCCCCCGTAGCCGTCCGTCCCGTACCACGGCTCCATCTCGTGGTTGCCGATCGCCGGCATCCACGGGGTCCGTGCGGCGACGGGCTCGTTCTGCACGAAGAAGGAGTCCCACAGGCGGGCGTCGTACGCGTCGCTGGTCTTGCCGCTGCCGCCGGCGTTGGCGTAGGACAGGTCGCCCATGTGGAGGTGGAAGGCGGGGTCGAGGCCGGCGATCAGGTTGCCGGTGGCGGCCGCGTTGTACCCGATGCCCTGGTCGCCGAAGGCCGTGAAGGTGAACCCGCCGCCGCGGCCGGGGGCGGGTGCGGTGCGGAAGCTCGCCACGTCGCCGAGCCGGGCGCCCTGGCCCGCCGGGTCGTAGCCCTGGTGGCCCACGACGTAGTAGTACGTGGTGTCCGGGATCAGCTGGTCCAGCTGCGCGTGCAGGTAGTACTGGGTGACGGTGGTGGGCTTGATCAGCGGCTGGTCCTCGACCGGGTGCTGCCAGGAGAGCTTGCTGACCAGGGTGCGGACCTCGGCGGCGATCGGGGCGCCGAAGTCGCCGGGCTGGACGCCGATCCGGACGAAGGGCGCGGTCACCGCGTCCGGCACCTGCCAGGAGACGACGACCTGCTGGGAGGGGTCGGCCCCGAAGGCGAGGTGACGGCCGAAGGGTCGCAGCGCGGACCCGGCGGTCCGCTCGCTCCGGGGTGCGGGGCCGGTGGTGGCGGCGCGGGCGGTCGGGGCGTCGAGGGTGGCCGGGCGCGGGGCGGCCAGGGCCGTGCCGGGCAGCAGCAGGCCGCCGGTCGCGAGGACGGCGCCGCCCGCCGCGCCGGCCCGGAGGAGGTCGCGCCGGGAGTGCCGTGGGGTCTCGGTCTCGGACATGACATCAAGTTAGGAAACTTCCCTAACCTTCGACAAGAGGCCCGACACCACCGGATGTATTTTCGATTCCCTTGCACCGCAGGCGAGTTGGAGAGCCCGCCCGGGCCCGCCGCGCACGGTGCGCGACGGGCCCTCGGTGGACCCTCCGCGGACAGCGGTGGCAGGCCCGCTACCGGCGGACGACGAGGACGACGGCCGATCGGCCGCGGGCCACCGAGGTGGTACCGGGCCGCCGTGCGGGTGACCTGCCCGACGTGTCGGCGCCGGAACACCCCGTCCGGCGTGCATGGGTGGAAGGGCGCCGTCCGCGGACGGCGCAGGTTCTGTCCCCCAGTCCGAGAGCCGCCCATGCCTCCCACCGTCTGTCTGCGCCGCATCGTCCCGACCGCGCTCTGCGCCCTCACCGTGGCCCTCGCCGTCGCCCCGGCGGCCCACGCCGCGCCACCGGGCCGCGACGGCGGGTCCGACCCCGGAAGGGCGGACGGCGGCAGTTACGACTGGGACCGCGTCGCGGCCTGCGAGAGCAGCGGCAACTGGCGCATCAACACCGGCAACGGCTACTACGGCGGCCTCCAGTTCGACCGGCCCACGTGGCGGGAGAACGGCGGCCTCGCCTACGCATCGCGTGCGGACCTCGCCACCCGCGAGCAGCAGATCGCCGTCGCCGAGCACCTGGCCGGCCAACGCGGCCTCTCCCCCTGGCCCGTCTGCGGCGCCCGCGCCACCCGCGGCCACGGCCGCGAGGGCGTCCTGCCGGCGCCGACCGCCGCCCCGGCCAGGGCCGTGTCCAAGGACGGCACCTGGACCGTCCGCGAGGGCGACACCCTCGGCGGCATCGCCGAAGTCCTGCGCGTCCCCGGCGGCTGGCCCGCACTGTACGAGCTCAACGCCGCCGCCGTCGGCGAGGACCCGGACCTCATCGAGCCCGGTCTGGTCCTCGACCTCCCCTCCTGACCCCGTCCCCGCCCGCGACCCCTTCACCGCCCCACCGACCCGCCGCCCGCGCCCGCCCCGGCGCGGGCGGCGGTCCGTCGTTCACGCCGCTCCCGCGCGAAACGCCGACGGCCCGCCCGCTCACTCGGAGCGGACGGGCCGTCGGCGTGTCGGACCGGGCGGACGGGCCCGGTCAGCCGACGTGCACGCGCGGGCGGCGCGAGCGGTCCGGTTCGGCCTCGCGCAGCACCTCGCGGGTGACCGGCGCGACCTCGCCCTGCCCGAACAGGAAGAACCGCAGGAACTGGGCGAAGGGGCTGCCCTCGGTCCACTCGAAGTAGAGGTGCGGCTGCTGCCCGGTGCGGTCCCGGATGTTCAGCGCCAGCGCGGCGAGCGCGTTCGGGATACTGGAGCTCTCCAGGGTGAGCACCCGGTAGCGGCCGTGCAGCACCTCTCCGCGCACGGTGAGCTCGGCCTCGAAGTCGGAGGCGTCCCGGACGGTCACCTCGACGAAGACCAGGTCGTCCTCGCCGGGGATGTCGTTGTCGGCGCGGATCTGGCGGATCTTGTCGCGGTACTCGGCGACGTCGCGGTGGCTCGGCTCGTTGGCGATCAGCCGCAGCGGGCGGTGCGCGTAGTCCCTGATGAAACGTTCCGCCACATCGTCCATGGCCACATTGGTGACACGCAGCTCGAAGGCGCGGCGCAGCCGGGAGAGCAGCGAGACCAGGATGATCCCGGCGATGAAGCAGGCACCGATCTTCAGACCGTCCGGCCGCTCCAGCACGTTCAGCACGGTGGTGTAGAGGAAGATCGCCGAGATGACCGCGAAGGCGACGGTCCAGCCGCGCTCGCGCTTGCGGTAGGCGGCGATGGTCACCGCGATGGCGGCGGAGCTGATCAGCACCAGCACGCCGGTCGCGTACGCGCCGCCCTGGGCGTCCACGTTCGCGTCGAAGATCCAGGTGACCAGGAAGCCGATCAGGGTCAGCACGATCACCATCGGCCGCACCGCGCGCGCCCAGTGCGGGGCCATGCCGTAGCGCGGCAGGTAGCGGGGCAGCAGGTTGAGCATGCCCGCCATGGCGGAGGCGCCGGCGAACCAGAGGATCGCGATGGTGGAGAGGTCGTAGACGCTGCCGAAGGCGCCGCCCAGGTACTCGTGCGCCAGGAACGCCAGGGCGCGGCCGTTGGCGTCGCCGCCGGGCTTGAACTGGTCGGCCGGGATGAGCAGCGTGGTGATGAAGCTGGTGGCGATCAGGAAGCAGCTCATGATCACGGCGGAGGTGGTCAGCAGCTTGCGGGTGCCGCGGATCCGGCCCGCCGGCTCGGCCTCGGTGTCGGTCGGGTCGCCCTTGATGTGCGGCATCACGGCGACACCGGTCTCGAAGCCGGACAGGCCGAGCGCCAGCTTCGGGAAGGTCACCAGGGCCACGCCGACCATCACGATCGGGTTGCCGTGCTGGAGGGTCAGCGCGTGCGACCAGTCGGTGACCACGTGCGGCGCCTCGACGATCTTCCAGAGGCCGACGGCCACCACGACCACGTTCAGCACCAGGTAGGTCCCGACCAGGAACACCGCCAGGCCGATCGCCTCGCTGAAGCCCTTGAGGAAGACCGCGCCGAGCAGCGCCACCAGGACCAGCGTGATCACCACCTGCTTGCCGCCGAGGAAGCCGGTCAGGTGCGGGTTCTCCACCAGGTGCGCGCTCGCGTCGGCGGCGGACAGCGTGATGGTGATCAGGAAGTCCGTGGCCGCGAAGCCGAGCAGCGCCAGGACGAACAGCTTGCCCTTCCAGAACGACAGCAGCCGCTCCAGCATCGCGATCGAGCCCTCGCCGTGCGGGCTCTCCTTGGCCACCCTCCGGTAGACCGGCAGCGCGCCCAGCAGGGTGACCACCACCAGCACGATGGTGGCGATCGGCGACAGCACGCCCGCGGCGAGGGCGGCGATGCCCGGCTGGTAGCCGAGCGTCGAGAAGTAGTCCAGGCCGGTCAGGCACATCACCCGCCACCAGCGCTGGCCGGCCTGCGCGCCGTGCCCGGCGGAGTCCCCGGCCGCCGGGCCCTCGGGCGACGCCTCCGGGCCGTCCTCCGCCGCGGTCGGCTGGGCGGGCTTCTCCGCGGTCACGTCCTCCAGCAGCCAGCTGCGGAGGCGTATTCGCGCCGACGGCGCGTCCGTCTCCGCCGTCCCCGTCGTACCCGACGAAACCACCTTGCACCTCTTGTTTAAAGACCCCGTAAAACGCCGTCGGGCGACGGCCGTGCGAAACGCTATGCGACGGCCGTTAAGGATCCGTCATCGGGCCGCGTTAAGAAAACGTCATTACGGCGCAGGTCGGCGCGGGTGGCCGAGGTGGCACGGGGTGGCACGGTGCGACCGGAGGGGTGCCCGGGGAGGAAATGACCCCGAACCGTTCCGCCGGTTCGGGGTCATTTCGGGGGTCAAGTCCGGCGTCCCCTTCCTCGGGGGGGGGGGAGCCCCGGGTCAGGCCCGGTAGCCGAGGACGGTCATCATGCCCGTCTCCGCGTGGTAGACGTTGTGGCAGTGGACCATCCACAGACCCGGGTTGTCCGCGTCGAAGTCGACGGCCAGGGTCGCGCCCGGCAGCACGACCGCGGTGTCCTTGCGCGGGCCGTCGCCGGGCAGCGCGAAGCTGTGGCCGTGCAGGTGGACGGGGTGCCACATGGTGGTGCTGTTGCGGAACTCCAGCCGCACCCGCTCGCCCGCCGCCACCGGGTGGCGCTGCGCCGGGTCGTACCTGCGGCCGTTGAACGCCCAGTCGGCCTTCGCCATCCCGCCGGTGAGCTCCAGCTTCACCGTGCGGTCCGGCGCCTTGGCGGGCAGCCGCACGCCCGGGGCCGCCCTGAGCTGCCCGGCGGTGACCAGCCGGCCGTCCAGCTCGGCCGGGCGGACGGCGGCCCCGGGGGCGGCACCGCCGCCGGTGCGCAACACGGCCAGGGCGGTGGCGTTCTTGCCCTCGGCCAGCGCGGTCAGCGGGAAGACGCCGTCCCCGGCGGTGACCAGCACGTCGTAGCGCTCGCCCATGCCGAGCAGCAGCGCCTGGGTGGTGGCCGGTTCGACCGGGAAGCCGTCGGTGTGGGTGACGGTCAGCTCGTGGCCGCCGAGGGCGACCCGGTAGGCGGTGTCGCCGCCCGCGTTGATCAGCCGGATCCGGATCCGGTCGCCGGGTTTGGCGGCGAAGGTCTCGGGCGCGGTGGCGAGCCTTCCGTTGACCAGGTGGAACGGGTAGGCGACGTCGCCCGCGTCACCGCCCAGCAGCGGGCTCCGGGCGCCCATCAGCATCCGGCCGGGGGCCGCGCCGCTCGGGGCGCTTCCTCCCGTCCCGGGCGTCCCCGGCATCCCCGGCATGTCGTGCCCCGACATTCCCGGCATTCCCGGCATGTCGTGTCCGGAGCCGCCCGAGTGGTCCATCCCTCCCATGCCCTTGGCGAGTTCGGCGAGGACGGCGTCCGGGGTGCTGCCGTCGACGCCGTCCACCCAGTCGTCCAGGACGACGACCCACTCCTTGTCGTAGGCCAGCGGCTCCCTGGGATCCTCGACGATCAGCGGCGCGTAGAGGCCGCGGTCCTGCTGGACGCCGGAGTGCGGGTGGAACCAGTACGTGCCCGGGTGGGAGAGCGCGAAGCGGTACTCGAACGAGCCGCCGGGCCTGATGTCGGCCTGGGTCACGCCCGGCACGCCGTCCATGTCGTTGCGCAGGGCGAGGCCGTGCCAGTGCAGCGAGGTGGACTGCGGCAGGTGGTTGGCCAGAGTGACGGCGAGGGTGTCGCCGAGGGTGGCGCGCACCTCCTGGCCGGGCGGCCGGTCGCCGTACGCCCAGCTGCGGACGGTGCGGCCGCCGAGGTCGAGGGTGGCCTCGGTGGCGGTGAGCGCGATCCTGCGCTCCGGGCCGGGGTTGCGCGCGGCCTCGGCGGCGGCGACCTCGGGGCCGTTCGGGGTGAGGTAGCCGGCCGGGGCGGCGGACGGGCCGGCCGATCCGCTCGGGCCGGTCGCTCCGGTGGTGGGGCCGTGGTTCATGGACGCGTGGTCCATGCCCGGCATGGAGTCGGAGGAGCAGGCGGCGAGCAGGCCGGTCCCGGCGGCGGCGAGCGCGGCGCCGAGGACGGTACGACGGGTGGGTGTGCGCATAACGGAGTGCACCTCGTGCGGTGGGTGGGCGTACAGGGCGTCGCGTCGGCCGTTCCGTGCGCGGGCGCCGCGGGGCGCGAGCGGGCACATGGAGGTGTGCGCGGGCGCTCCCGAGCGGGCGCGGGCACGGGACGGCGGGCGCGCGCCTACTGACGCAGCACCGAAAGCCGGGCGAGGAGGATCCGTCCGCCTCCGGGCGGGGGCAGCGCGCGGACGGCCCGCAGCAGCCGGGCCCGCACCTCGGCGGCGGCGTCGCCGCTGCGGCGCAGCAGCGGGCCGGCGAGGAGCAGCACCAGGGTCCAGCCGGCCAGCACGGCGAGGCAGACCGCCATCGGGTCCATGCCGCCGGGGGCGGCGGGGTCGAGGGCGCCGACGGTGCCGACCGCGGAGGCGGCCCGGTGGACGGGGGTGAGGTGGTCGGCGGCAAGGTGAACCGGGGCGGGCCGGCCGAGGGCGGGCCCGGCGGCCGGTCCGTGCCGGACGGCGCCCGACGGGTGCGGCGGCGGGGCCAACGTCCCGGCGCCCTCGTGCCCGCTCTGCCCGCCGTGGCCGCTCGCTCGGCTCTGTCCGCTGTGTCCGGCGGACCCGCCGTGCCCGCCGACCGGATGGCCGAGCGTGTGCATGGTCACGACGCCGAGCAGCAGCGCGGCGAGCAGCAGCAGGCGCAGGGCCCACGGCACCGGCGGACCGAACGGCCGCGACCGCGACCGCGACCGCGACCGCGCCATCCTCCGCCTCCCGTCCCCGACGCCCGCCAAATGTACCCCCGCAGGGTATCCCGACCTTACGCCGCCGGCCGAGCCCGGCCGGGCAGGGCCGGGCCGCTCTCCTGTTCACTCCGTGGCGTGCTGGTCCGCGCCCAGCACCGCCGCCGCCACGTGCTCGCGGAACCAGCGGTGGCCCGGATCGGCCGCATTGCGCGGGTGCCAGGCCATCCCCAGCTCCAGCGGGGCGAGTTCGAGCGGGATCGGGAAGGTGCGCAGGCCCAGCGCGGCGATGGTGTCCGGCAGCCAGTCCGCCGGGGCGAGGGTGATCAGGTCGCTGTCCCGGGCCAGCAGCATCGCACCGGTGTGGCTCGGCACGACGACCGCCACCCGGCGCTTCAGCCCGAGCGCGGCCAGCGCGGTGTCGATCGGGCCGAGGCGCTTGCCGCGCCGGGAGACGCCGATGTGGTCGGCGGCGGCGAAGCGACGGGCGGTGATCCGACGGCCGTCGAGCAGCGGGTGGCCGCCGCGGGCGAGACCGACCAGCGGGACGCTCATCAGCCGACGGGTGCGGACCTCGGGGTCCAGGTGGCCGAGCACGCCGAGCTCGACGTCCACCAGGCCCTGCCGCAGCGCCGGGCCGCCCTCCAGGGTCTCCGGCAGGAACACCACGTCGACCCGCGGCGCCTCGGCCCGCATCCGCTCGGCGAGCGCGCCGGCCGTCCGCGCCAGCATCAGCTCTCCGGCCTGCACCGTGAAGGAGCGGTCGAGGTGCACGGGGTCGAACCCGGCGCCGGGGCGCAGCACGCTGTCGCAGCCGCGCAGCAACGCGCCGACCTCCTCCCGCAGTTCGAGCGCCCGCGGGGTCGGGACCAGCCCCTGCCCGGCGCGCACCAGCAGCGGGTCCTCGACGGCGCGGCGCAGCCGGGCCAGCATCCGGCTGACCGCGGCCGGCGAGGTGCCGAGCCGCTCGGCCGCACGGGTCACGCTGTTCTCCTGGAGCAGGGCGTCCAGGGCCCGCAGCAGGTTGAGGTCCATCGATCACACGCTCCTGAGCTGTGTCTTTGCGTTCCGCGCAACTATCCGATGCCGATCCTTGCATTGTTCCTGCCGGCGCCGGCCCCCGAAGGTGGAGGTGACAGGTGATCACCTGCCCCTCCACGACCACCCCTCGGAGCCCTCGTGTCCCAGCCCTCCCGCGCCGCCCGCGCCGGCGACGTCCTCGCCGTCGTCAGCCAGAGCGGCCCGACCGTCTCGTTCTTCGACGCCGCCACCGACCGGCACCTCGACACCATCCAAGTCCTCGCCGAGCCGCACGAGTTGTGCTTCGACCCGACCCAGCGGCTGCTCTGGTGCAGCAGCGCGTACCACTCGGGCTACTACCACGCCAACAGCGGCCGCCGCACCGAGCTGACCGTCATCGACGCGGACACCCGCCGGATCGTCGAGGTGATCGACCTCGCCCCCGAGCACGGTCCGCACGGGCTGGCACTGGACACCGCCCGGGGCCGCCTCTACGTCAGCGTGGAGGGCGGCGAGGACCGCCCCGGCGGCGTCGTGGTCATCGACACCGCGACCCGCCGCCCGCTCGGCCGGATCGACACCGACGCCCCCGGCCCGCACTGGTTCGCCGTCTCCCCGGACGGCCGGACCGGCTTCGCCACCAACAAGGAGGCACCCTTCGTCTCGGTGGTGGACCTCGAACGGGGCACGCTGACCGCCAAGGTGGAGGTCCCCGGCAGCGAGGGCCTGGCCGTCTCCCCCGACGGCACCCGGGTCTACGCCGCCGGCCCGTACCTCTCCACCTCCGCCGCCCCCGCCGCGGCGCCGGGCATCCGCGTCATCGACGTCCCGACCGCGACCGTCACGGCCGTCCTCCCCACGGACTCCCCGGCCCTGCCGGTCCACCTCACCCCGACCGGCCTGCTCCTGGCCGGCGAGGTCCGGCCGGCCCCCGCCCCCGACTCCGCCCTGGGGCGCCAACTCCCGGGCCGCCTCACCGTGTTCGCCACCGACGACCACCGCCGCCTCGGCTCCGTCGAGGTGGGACTCTTCCCCCTCACCATCACCTCCTCCCCGGACGGCGGCCTCGCCTACGTCGCCAGCGTCGTCTCCTCCACCGTCGACGTCGTCGACCTGGCCACCCTCACCCCCGTCTCCCGCCTGACCGTCCCCAAGCTCGCCGACCCGGGCGCCCACGGCCTGGCCTACCTCCCCCGCGCCGAGTGAACCTCCGAGCGGCCGCGAGGTGACCGCCGGGATGCGGCCGCCGGGCAGCCACCGTCCGGTCGAGGTGGACCGGCGGCCGCCCGGCGGCCGCGCCGCGTCATGATTCCGGTGACCGGGTCACCACCGGCGACCCCTTGGACGACACCCTGGAGGGAAGACTGATGCGCGATCGCAGCCCCGGACCCGACGGACGGCCCGTCAGGTCGCTCTGTCTCGGCGCGATGACCTTCGGCACCACCGTCGACGAGCGGACCGCGACGGCGATCCTCGACCGGTTCACCGAAGCCGGCGGGACGTTCATCGACACTTCGAACAACTACGCCTTCTGGTCGCCCGGCGCGAACGGCTACGAGAGCGAGGAACTGCTCGGCCGCTGGCTGGCGCGGCGCGGCAACCGCGACGACCTGGTGCTCGCCACCAAGGCCGGCGCCCGCCCGGTGCCCGGGCTGCCCTTCCCCGAACACGTCGAGGGCCTGTCCGCCCGCACGCTGCGCGAGGCCGCGGAGGGCAGCCTGCGCCGCCTCGGCACCGACCGGCTGGACCTGTACTACGCGCACGTGACCGACCCGGCGACGCCGCTCGAAGAGACCATGGGCGCCTTCGCCGGGCTGGTCGCCGACGGCAAGGTCACCGCCCTCGGCTGCAGCAACCACCGCGCCGCCGACCTGGCCGCCGCCAACGACCTCGCCGCCGAACGGAGTTGGCCCGGCTACCGGTACGTCCAGCAGCGCCACAGCTACCTGCGGCCGCGGCCCGGCGCGGACTTCGGCATCCAGCGGCACGCCGACGAGGCCCTGCTCTCCCACCTCGCGGCCCGGCCGGCGCTGACACTGCTCGCCTACTCCCCGCTGCTCGGCGGCTCGTACTGCCGCCCCGACCGGCCGCTGCCCGAGCAGTACGGATGGCCGGCGGCGCGGGCGCAGCTGGCCGCGCTGGCGGAGGTGGCCGAGGAGACCGGCGCCACCGTCAACCAGGTGGTGCTCGCCTGGCTGATCGGCCATCCCGTCCCGACCGTGCCGGTCGTCGGCGTCGGCTCCGTCGCCCAACTGGACGAGAGCCTGGCCGCGTTGGACCTCGTCCTCGACGAGGAGCAGCGCCGGCGGCTGGACACCGCGGCCTGACCGTCCGTCCCGCCGTCGGGGCCTGTCGTGCGGGACAGGCCCCGGCCCACGCCGACCGACCCGCGCCCCGTCCGCGCCCGTGGGCCTGGGCGCGCTCCGTGCCAAGTTCGCGGTTTTCCACGATGCCCGAGCGTGGCGGTCGCGTGCCAGTCTGTGACCACCACCGCACCCCACGGCCGGGCCGGGGCGGGACCGATCCGCCACGGGTGACCGGCCGTTCACGTGGAACACCAGGAGGGACTTGTCATGAACAGGCGAATTCGCGCGGCTTCGCTCTGCGCCGCTCTCGCCGCCGCGGTTCTCGTCGGCGGCACCGCCCAGGCCTACGCCGCCGCGGCCTCCCCCGCCCCGGCGCACGCCGCCGCGACGCCCGCCGTCCAGGAAGGCACCTCGACGCAGGCGATCGAGATCTGGCACTACGCCGGCCGGTACGACTCGTTCGTCGCGGCGCAGGCGGCCTACTGGGTGCTCTACGGCCTCGGAAGCGCCATCAAGGACAAGATCGAGCAGGTCGTGGTCGACGGCGCGTACCGGTGGGACCTCTACATCCAGTGAGTCCCCCGGCGCCGGCATCGAGCCGAGACGCCCTCCGGACGGAAACAAGGCGAGCGTGAGACACGTCCGCTCGCCCGGCCTCGAAGAGAGTTGGTAGACCCATGCAGCGTACGACGTCCATCACCGGTCTGGGCCGCACGGCCGCCGGCGCCCTCACCGCCCTGCTGATGGCGGCCGGAGCGGTCGCCCTCGCCCCGTCCGCCCAGGCCGCGGCCGGACAGACCGGGCCGCAGGCGTCCGCGGCGCAGCGCCCGGCCGCCGAGAGCGAGTCGGCGAGCGTGCCGCGGATCACCGCGGACCGTTCCACGAAGGTCACCCTCTCCAACAACAGCGGGTCCGGCCTGACCAAGACGTGGGAGAAGCTCGACCACGGCTGCTGGACGAACGACATGCTGCCGTCCGACTACGTCCCCAACACCAAGTCCTCCAGCTGGCAGAGCGAGTCCTGCGGCTTCGCGACCGGGACCGAGGGGAACATCACGTACACGCTCGCCGACGGCGGCGAGGTCAAGCTGCACTGGAACAACCCCTACTGGGGCAGCAACGACTACAGCTGCTCCGTCCCGTACGGCTACACCTGTTCCCGGAGCGGCGGCAGCGGGGACAACACCTCGGTGACGTTCAGCATCGGGCGGGCGTCCCTGGCCGCCGCGTCCCCGGCCGCCGCGGAGTCGCCCAGCCTCCTCTCCGCCGCCCGGAGCACCTCCGTCAACCTGACCAACAACTCCGGCAAGCTGCTCACCCGCTCCGGCGCGAGCCTGCAGTGGGGGATCTGGTCCGACGGCGGGATGCCCCCGTCCATGGTCCAGTCCGGTGTCACCGCGAAGTGGGCGAGCGAGTCGGACGGCTTCATGACCGGCACGGAGGGCGACGTCACCTTCGACGTGCTCGGGGAGCAGAACAAGGTGAAGGTGCACTGGAACAACCCCTACACCGGCAGCAACAGCTACAGCTGCGACGCCCCGGCCGGGTACAAGTGCACCTGGCAGGGGGGCGGCGGTGACAACGCCGCGGTCTCCTTCACCCTGTCGAAGTCCTGATCGCACCGCATGAACCGGCGCCGCCCCCGTCCGGGCCGGGTGCACCCCGCACCCCGGACGGGGGCGGCGCGGTCGGTCCCCGGTCCGCCGCGGCCCCGGACCCGGTCGCTACCGCTCCAACACCGCCACCAGCTGGGTGCGCCGGGCGATCCGCAGCTTCCGGTAGGCGTTGGTGAGGTGCGTCTCCACGGTGCGGCGGGTGAGGCAGAGCGCGGAGGAGATCTGGGCGTTGGTGTGCCCCGCCGCCGCCAGTTCGGCCACGCGCCGTTCAGCGGGGGTCAGGGCGTGTCCGCCGTCCCTGTTCCGCACCCCGCCCTCGCGCAACGCCTCCTGCGTCAGGCCGAGGAGACGGCCGACGGCGGCCGGCCCCCCGGCCTCCGGAGCGGGCGCGGCCAGTCGCCGGGCCACGGCGTGCGCCTCGCGCAGCGTGTCGCGGCCCTTGCGGCCGTTGCCCGCTTCGAGGTGGGCCCGGCCGAGATCGACCAGGATCTCCACGAGTTCCACGGGCGCGGAAGCCGGCCTGAGCAGTTCGGCGCCCTCGGTCAGCGAACACAGGGCCAGCCTGCCGCCCACGGTCGCGGCGTACGCCCGCAGCGCCCGGCCGACGGTACGCGCGGTGCCCCAGGTCCGGGCGTGGCGCAGCTCCTCCTCGGCGAGTTCGCGCGCCTCCTCCCGCCGCCCGAGCCGCACCAGGGCGAGCGCCGCCCCGGAACGCCACGGTGTGGCGACCGGACTGACGAAGTCACGGGCGCTCTGGCCGGCTCCGCAGCGCAGGTAGTCGTCGAGGGCGGCCTGCCAGTCGCCGTCCGCCGCGTGCAGCAGGGCCCTGGTGTAGCTGAGTTCGTTCCACTCCCAGGACCTGTCGCTGCCGGACGGGCCGGCGAGGGCCGCGGCCTCCCACGCCCCGGCGCGCCGGCCCGTCTCGCACAGGGCCGTCGCCACCATGGCCGCCAGATGCGGCAGTCGCACGCCCTGCCCCGCGGTCGCCGCCACCAGGGCGGCGTTCTCCGCGATGACGCGGTCGAATTCCCCCGCCCAGAGCGCCGCCTCGGCCCGGACGCTGAGCAGGCACTGCAGACCCACGTCCGTCAGGTCCGGGGGGACGGGCGGGACGGGCAGGCACAGGCCGGTCAGCTCACGCGCCTCCTCCAGGCGGTCCGCCCACTGCAGCAGGGTGGCCGCGCTGCCGAGCCAGGCGGTCCGCAGCCGCGGGTCCACCGGCACCGCCAGGCGCGGCCGGACCCGGGCGAGCACCTCGGCCGCCGAACGGAGGCCGGCCCCGGCTTCGTACTCGGTGATCAGTCCGCACACCAGCGGCTCGATGGCCGGGGGCACCGTCGGGGCCAGCGCGCGCAGGCCCGCGACGGCGCCGCGCCAGGCGTCGCTGTCGTGGGAGGAGACGAGCCCGCCGAGGGCCTGCAGCACCTGGACGAGCTCGTCGTCGTCGGCGGCACGGCTCACCTGGTGAAGGACCCGCAGCGCGGTGTCGGGATCCCGGCCCGCGACGAGGGCCGCGCTCAGGGCGGTCGCCGCGGTCGCCCGCTCCCGCAGATCGGTGTGCAGTTCCAGCCCGGTGTGGAGCCTGCGGATGCCGGCGGTCGCGTTGTTCGGAAGCTCCAGGGCGCCGAGGCGCAGGCAGAGGGCGGCACGCCGGTCGGGATCGAGCGGGCCGCTCAGCGCGTGGCGCAGATACGCGGCGGACTCCGCGACCTGGCCGGCGCGCATCGCCTCCTCGGCGGCGTCGGCCAGCGAGCGGGCCATCCACACCTCGCTGGGCCGGTCCACCCGCAGGAGCCGGGAGGCCACGGCCGTCGCCGGCGCACCGCTCTCGTCGAGCAGTTCCGCCATGCGCGTGTGGAGTTCGGCGACCTCCTCCGGCTCGGCGGCGGCGAGCACGGCCTCCCTCGCGAGGGGGTGGCTCAGCAGCCTGCTCAGGCGGCGCACCGACCGCTCGCCCGGGGGACGCCGGGACGTGCAGAGGCCGGAGAGCCGGCGGAGGAGGCCGGGGCCGGCCGGCATCCCCTCCTCGGCCGCGACGACGACGGCGAGGCAGGCGTGGCGCAGGCAGGGGTCCGCCCTCCGCAGCCAGTCGGCGATCGTGTCGCGGTAGCGGCTGTGCGACCGGGCGGACGGCGGGCGAGGGAGCGGCCCGTCACCGAGGTCGGCGACCAGCGCCCGCACCAGGGCCGGGTTGCCGACACCCGCCTCGACGCAGGTCACAACGGCCTTCTGCTCCAGGCCCGCGGCTCGGGCGATGCGGATGACCGCCGACACGCTGAGCGGGTGCAGGGCGACGGACACGCCCGTGGCGGGCGGGAAGGCGGCCGGACCGGACCGGTCGGCGCACTCGGTGGCCACCAGCAGGACGGGGATGTCGGCGATGCGGCGGGCGAGGTAGCCGATCCAGCGCCGGGACGGCTCGTCGGCGTGGTGGAGGTCGTCCACCGCCAGCAGCGCCGGCTGCTCGGCGGCCGACCGGGCCAGGCGCGTCACCAGCCGGTGGAACAGCCGCTGTTCGTCCGGTCCGCCCGGTGCCGAGAAGGGAACGGCCTCGTCGTCCGCGAAGAGCTGCCGGACCAGGCCGAACGGGAACGCCGTCTCCTCCGGTACGCCGCGTGCCCGTCCGACGCGCATGGCGTCGCCGTCGGCCTGCTGCCGGACGATCGCCTCCAACGCGGCGGTCCGCCCCCGGCCGGCCACGGGCGCCGAGAGCAGGACCGAGCGCCCGCTGCCCGCCCGTACGGCCGCCGCTGCTGTCGCAGTCATGCCAAGAACCTCGTCGCGCTCCAGGAGCATCCGATCCCGTCCCTTCGTCCTGTCCACCCGCGGCGCCGGCCCGGGCCCGCCTCCCCCGCCCGGGCATCGCCGCCCGGGGCCACCGGATCCGCATTTCCGCGGGAATACCGTGACGTTCCCGTCCCGGTCCGATCCTCACCCAGTAGCGACACGAACCGACTCACCGCGCGGAAAACGGCGCGATCACGTTTGTGGCAGAGCTTGATCCAGCCGCTTTTATCACGTTTCACGCACGAACTTTCCGCCCGCGACAACGGAGCGCACCGACCCCGAACCCGTCCGGCCGCATCCGGGACCGGCCCCGCGCAGGCAGCGGCCGGGACGGCGGACCGTCACCCGCACCCGCCGGCCACCGCGCGCGCACCGGTTCGCACCGATACGGATGATTCCCCCAGCCCGCTTTTCGACCGCCGGCCCGGCAGAGCCGGGGGAACCGTGAGTTCACCGGTTCGCCCACGACGAGTCCTCCGTCATCGGCACCCCGCCACCGGGCGCCGCCACCAAGGGAAAAGCGATATCCGACAGTCCGTCGCGACACACCCGGACAATCCTCACGGAGCGTTGACGCCACCCGGACCCCTACCCGGGACTGCGTCCCGGACCGGTCCGGCCGGGTGGAACGCACCGGGCGCCGACACTCCCGCCGTCGCGAAGGTGACGGCGGGAGTCGGACGACGACGGGCACGAGAACGCGACAACGCGGGCGCGACGAGGCGACGCCCCGGACGCAAGGCCGCGCCGACTCGCAGGCGCGGGGGGACCGGCGTGCGTCGGGTCAGTGGAAGCCGAGCGCGGAGGGCGTCACCGCCGGCCGGTCGGCGGGCCGCGGATTCGCCAGGGCCGCGCGGGTCAGCGCCGCGAGCTCTCCCCCGGCCCGTTCGATCCGCGCCGGCAGGCTGTCGGTGCGCGCGTCGCCCGCCCCGCCCCAGTCCTCGGAGGCCGCGAAGACGGCGGTCGGGGCCACCAAGGCGCGCTGGTAGGCGAAGAGCGGGCGCAGCGCGTGCTCCAGGGCCAGCGAGTGGCGCGCGGTGCCGCCGGTCGCGCCGATCAGCACCGGCTTGCCCGCCAGGGCGCCGGGGTCGAGCAGGTCGAAGAACGACTTGAACAGGCCGCTGTAGGACGCGGAGAAGATCGGGGACACGGCGATCAGCGCGTCGGCCGTGCCCACCTCCTCCAGGACGTCGCCGAGTGCCTGCGAAGGAAAGCCGGAGAGCAGGTGGTGCGCGATGGGGGTGGCCAGCGGGCGCAACTCGTGCAGGCGCACCCGGACTTCACGGCCGGTGTCGGCCAGGTGGGCGGAGGTGGCCTCGGCGAGACGGTCCGCCAGCAGGCGGGTGGAGGAGGGCAGGCTGAGCCCGCCCGAGATCACGGCGAGGGTGATCGGCGAGTTCGGTTCCATGGGGGACTCCATCCTGGTCAGGAGGCAGCGGGGACGGCGTCCCGGAGCGTGGCGTGGGTGGGGGCGTAGGGGACGGTCGCGGGCCGGCCCTTGGCGAACTCCTCGCGCAGGACGGGCACGACCTCCTCGCCGAGGATGTCGAGCTGCTCGAGCACCGTCTTCAGCGGCAGGCCGGCGTGGTCCATCAGGAACAGCTGGCGCTGGTAGTCGCCGACGGCCTCGCGGAAGCCGAGGGTGCGCTCGATGACCTCCTGGGGACTGCCCACGGTCAGCGGGGTCTGCTCGGTGAACTCCTCCAGCGAGGGCCCGTGCCCGTAGACCGGCGCGTTGTCGAAGTACGGACGGAACTCGCGCACCGCGTCCTGGGAGTTCTTCCGCATGAACACCTGCCCGCCGAGGCCGACGATCGCCTGCTCGGGCGTGCCGTGGCCGTGGTGCGCGTAGCGCTCGCGGTAGAGCTCGACCATCCGCCGGGTGTGGTCCTGCGGCCAGAAGATGTTGTTGTGGAAGAAGCCGTCGCCGTAGTACGCGGCCTGCTCGGCGATCTCGGGGCTGCGGATCGAGCCGTGCCAGACGAACGGCGGCACGCCGTCCAGCGGGCGCGGCGTGGCGGTGAAGGCCTGCAGCGGGGTGCGGAAGCGGCCTTCCCAGTCGACCACGTCCTCGCGCCAGAGCCGGTGCAGCAGCGCGTAGTTCTCGACCGCGAGCGGGATGCCCTGGCGGATGTCCTGGCCGAACCACGGGTAGACCGGGCCGGTGTTCCCGCGGCCGAGCATCAGGTCGACGCGGCCGTCGGCGACGTGCTGCAGCATCGCGTAGTCCTCGGCGATCTTCACCGGGTCGTTGGTGGTGATCAGCGTGGTCGCGGTGGACAGGACGATCCGCTCGGTCTTCGCGGCGATCCAGCCGAGCATGGTCGTCGGCGAGGACGGGACGAACGGCGGGTTGTGGTGCTCGCCCATGGCGAAGACGTCCAGGCCGACCTCCTCGGCCTTGAGCGCGATCGCCAGCATCGCCTTGATCCGCTCGCGCTCGCTCGGCGCCCGTCCCGTGGTCGGATCGACCGTCACGTCGCCGACGCTGAATATCCCGAACTGCATGGGCTGTTGCCTTTCCACTGACTGATCGCGGCCCGACGGGGCCACCCGGCGAAACCTAGGCAACCGACGGTGCGCGAAGGACTTCCGCAGCGCATGACCAGTGGCCCTGCAGCGCACTGAAGCGGTCGGCGGGCCCGGTCCGGCCGGCCGCGCTCCCCCGACCGCGGCCGTCCGCGATCAGGACGCGCGGTGGTTGCCCTCGGTCCGGGCGGCGTAGGCCTGCCACTCACGGGGCGAGATTCCGAAGGCGTCGCGGAACGCCCGGCTGAAATGGGAGTGGCTGACGAAGCCCCAGCGGTGCGCGACGGCGGCCACACTGGCCTGCCGGCGGGACGGGCGCCCCAGTTCCCGACGGCAGGCGTCCAGCCGACGCCGTCGCACCCACTGGCCCACGGTCATTCCGTCCTGCTGGAAGAGCTTGTGGAGGTAGCGCACCGAGATGTGCTGCGAGCGGGCGATCGATCCGGGCGAGAGGTTCGGGTCGGCGAGGTTCTGCTCGATGTGGGCGCGGATCCGGGACAGCAGCTCGGCCGCGCCGTTGGGGTGTTCCGGGTCCTTCCGGTCGAGCAGCTCGGCCACCAGGATGGCGACGATGTCGGAGGCGCTGAGCGCGAGGAGGTGGTCCCGCCGGGCCCGGTGGTCCCGCGCCTGGGTGGCCAGGGCGTGGAGGAACTGGAACGCGAGCGAACCGATCCCCTTGTTCCCGCGCGCCACCAGCCCACCCGCGCGCCGGACGTCGCCCTGCCGGACGTCCAGGTAGAAGCAGGGGACACGGAAGCGGACCATCCGGCACTCGGAGTCCTGCAACAGGCCCGCCGGGTACGGGGTGGCGCTGATCAGCAGGTCCCCCGGCGCCAGCACGCTGCTGACACCGCCGCGTCGGACGGAGGCCGCACCGCGGACGTGCAGGGCGACGTAGAGACAGTCCTCGGGGTCGGTTCCGGGCGGCGGGGAGAGGATGTCGATGCAGCCGTTGCCCCCGCCGCGCGCGGCCTGGTCGAGCAGGTGGGTTTCGGCTTCGGGCGTGGGGGTTTCGAGCATGGGCGAGGGACCCGACTGGTTCACGGGGGACTCCGACCGGTTGGAAGTGGTGCTGTGCGGATGCCGGCGGGGGCGGCTCGCCGGACGGCGGGGCGGCGGGGCCGGCAACGGGGCGCTCAGGGGAGGACGTTCTTCTGGCGCCATTCATACAAGGAGCGGAACGACTGGACAAACGTTCAACAAACCGAGGTTCCGTCGGCTCCGCCCGACCCGGACGGTGCTCGTCCCGAGTGGCACCCGCTCCTCGGAGAAGGCCTTGAAAACACCTCGGGTTGAAGACCGAATAGCCTGCAGGACACAGGAGTTAGGCCACATGAACCGGAGCGACGGCGGTCGGTGGAACCGCCTGACCGCACCCCTCGCCGAGACCGGGCACGGCCACGACGAACCCCCTTCCCGGCCGGCCCGGCGGCCGCAAGGTGCACAGGTTGTCACGTCGCCGTGCACCACCGGAACATCCCCGCGAACGGGTCGGGCTCAGTCCGCGCCCAGCTTCTCGCTCAGCTGGCTGCGGGAGGTGATCCCGAGCTTCGGGAAGGTCCGGTACAGGTGCGTGCCGATCGTGCGGGGCGACAGGTGCAGCTGCCGGCCTATCTCCTTGTTGGAGAGCCCTTGCGCCGCCAGCCGGGCGATCTGGACCTCCTGGGGCGTGAGCAGGTCCCGGTCGGGGCGGCCTTGGCTCCTGCTGCCCTCGCCCGCCGAGCGGAGCTCCTGGGCCGCCCGCTCGCGCCAGGGCTCCACGCCCATGGCCGCGAAGGACTCCCGGGCGATCCGCAGCGGGGTGCGGGCCTCCATCACCCGGCGGCGGCGCCGGAGCCAGGTGCCGTAGGCGAGCATCAGCCGGGCACGGACGAAGGGGGTTCGGGACATGTCCAGGTCGAACGCCGCCCGGAAGTGCTCTTCGGCGTGCTCGTCGTCGGCGAGCAGCGCCCGGGCGAATCCCAGGCTCACCCGGATCATCTGGACCTCGCTCGCCCCGGCGGACGTGAGGAGCTGTCGCAGGGCGGCCTTCGCCATGGCGCGCTGCTCGTCGCTGGTGGCGGCCTCGGCCAACTCGGTGATGGCCATGGTCTGCATGAACGGGTGGTAGGAGGGATCGGCCGGGTCGAAGACCCGCCAGACGCAGGAGAACGCCTCGGCGAAATGGCCCGCGGCGAGGCCGATGAGGCCGCGGGTGATCTGGATGTACGCGAGCTTGGAGGGGTCGACCACGGTCAGCCCCTGGCCCTCCGCCTCGCCGATCGCGACCAGCGCGGTGTCCAGGTCCCCGCGCAGCGCGGCGAACTGGGCCTTCGCCACCCGCGCACCGGTCAGCCACCGTGGTTGTGCGGTCTCCTCGGCCAGCCGGGCGGCCTCGGCCGCCGCCGGGAGTCCGGTCTCCCAGTCGACGGTGTGCACGGTGGCGAGGGCGAGGAGCACCAGTGTCTTGGTCAGCGGGCCCCGGCGCCCCTGACGACGCAGTCCGTTCGCCGCGTGGCGGGCGAATCCGGTGACCTGGTCGAACCCGTTCACCATGATGGCCGCGTTGGCCAGCGTGGCGGCGGTCACGACGTCGTACCCGCCCGCACGCTCGAGGCGCCGCAGCCGGTCGATCACCGTCGCCGACGCCTCCAGCGGGGCGGCCCCCGCCAGCGTGCACACCAGGTCCGGGTGGAGTTCCGGCACCGGTAGCCGCTCGGCGGCCGTCACGACGCGCTCCCGCAGCTCTCGCCCCGGGTCCGCCCACCAGCACCGCCACGCGGCCACGCGCAGCAGCCGCAGCGCGAGGTCGGGATCGCCGGCCTCGGCGGCCTGCTCGGCCGTGGCGACCAGCAGGTGGATCCGGGACGTGCTCGTGTCGGACTCCGACTCCAGCCATTCGCGCAGCAGGACCACGCGGGCCCGTTCCAGCGCGTCAAGGCCCAGCGATTCGGCCTGCTGGAGCAGCTCCGACACGCGATCCGCCTGCCCGAGTTCGAAGCGCAGCTCCGCGGCGCCGAGGAGTCGGGCCACACTGCCCGACGGCACCTCGCTCAGCGCGGTGGCGCGTTCCAGCGCGGTCAGGGCGGCCGCGGCGGCGCCGCGCTCCTTCGCGCTGAACGCGGCCCGGTCCAGTTGCCGCGCCACCGCTTCGTCGGGACGGCCGCCGGCCGCAGCCCGGTGCCACGCCTGCCGGTCGGGCTGTCCCTGGAGGGTGCGGGCCAGCGCGTCGTGGGCGGCGAGCCGGTCCGCGAGCGGGGCCGAGCCCAGGACGGCGGAGCGCACCAGCGGGTGGGTGAAGTCGATCCGGAACCCGTCGACGCGCACCAGACCCGCGGCCATGGCCGGCTCCAGCGACCGTACGGAGATCTCGGTGCCCGTCAGCGCCGAGGCCGCGGCGAGCACCTCGGTCAGTGCGCCGTCGTCGGCGGTGGCCGCGACCAGCAGCGCGTGCCGCGTGCCGGGCGGAAGGTCGGCCAGCGAAACGGAGAAGGCGCGCTCCAGCCGGGTGGTGAGCGCAAGCTCCGGCAGCACCCTGGAGTCCGCGGGTGCCCCGTCCGCCCCCAGGGTGAGCGGGAGCTCGGTCAGTGCGAGGGGGTTGCCGACCGACAGTTCCGCCACCCGGCGGCGCGTCCCCGGGGCGAGAGCGGGGTGGCGGGCGTCCAGCAGGGCGTCGGCCGCGACCGGCGCCAGGGGCGCGAGGTGCAGTTCGCGGATGCCGGGGGTGCCCCGCCACACCGTACGGTCCTCGCGGACGGCGACGAGCAGGCCGACGGATTCGGCGCCGACGCGGCGTGCGACGAACGCGAGGACGTCCAGGGTCGGCCCGTCCAGCCACTGGGCGTCGTCCACGACCATCAGAACGGGGGCTTCGGCGGCCGCCGCGCCGAGCAGGCCGAGGGTGGCCAGGGACAGCACGAAGAGCTGGGGCCCGGAGGCACCGGGGGACGGCTCCGCCATGCCGAAGGCCCCCAGCAGCGCCTGCGCCTGGGGGGTGGGCAGGCGCGCGACGAGGTCCGTCACGGTGTGGGTCAGCTGGTGCAGCCCCGCGAACGGCAGATCGCTCTCGGCCCGGACACCCGAGGCCCTGAGGACGGTGAATCCGCAGGCGCGCGCCCGGGCGGCGGCGTGGTCCAGGAGGGCGGACCTGCCGATCCCGGGGGCCCCGTGGATCAGCAGCGCGTCGCCACGCTCGGGCAGGGCGTCGACCAGTGCGTCGACGGCCGCCAGCTCCTCGTCCCGGCCGAACAGTGTGGTGCCTGACATCCGATCTTCCTCTGCGCCTAAGCCAGTGCTCTGACCTGGACCGTTGCAGTGTAGGTGCACGCATTGCACGGTTGGAATGCGCTGAGAGTCATGTGTCCGGCGACACACCACCCGCAGTCGCTTCACAGTCATTCGGCCGCCGACGTAAGTCATCCCGTGTTCCATGCTGGATGCCGTGCCGAGCGGAGGGAGAGGACCCATGACATCCGTGACCGACCCGGCCGGGTTCCCGAAGGACGGGAGCACCGGTCATCGCTGGAGCCGGGCCGCCTCCATCGCCGCCATGCCCGTGACGGTCGCCCCGTACGAGCCTGCGTCGGCCCCGGGCCGGATGACGACCCGGCAGCTGGGACACCTGCTCTTCATCACGACCCACGCCGGCCCTTGCCGCTTCACCCGCGGCCTGCGGGAGATCGCCCGCGGCACCCGGCAGGCCGAGGGGTACGTCGTGGTCGCCGTCATGGGGGCCACCGGTGCCGTGGTGCAACAGGACGGCCGGACGGTCGAGGTCCCCGCGGGAGCGGTTTCCTTCTGGTACACGGAGACCCCCCATGTGGTCGACTACCCGCACGGAGTGGACGTCAGGGTGTGCCTGCTTCCCCGCCGGGCCTTCGGCGTGCGCGACGAGCAGCTGGAACGGGTGACGGCCACCGCGGCCGACGCCGGCGGCCCGGTGGCCGCCCTGGTCAAGCAGTCCCTGCTGGCCTTGGTCGAGACGGCCGATGACTGCCCGGCATTCGTCGCCGGTCGGCTGGCGGGCAACTTCGCCGACCTGGTGGCCATCCTCGTCACCGAGCAGGCCGCCCGTGACGCGCCGGCCGCGGCGGACTCCCGCCACACCCGGATCTGGGAGATCCACGCCTACGTGGACCGGCACCTCAAGGATCCGGTGCTCGGGCCGCAGACGATCGCGGCCGCGCACCGCATGTCCGTTCGCTCCCTCCACAAGCTCTTCGAAGGGGAGGGGACCACCGTCAGCCGCCTGATCCAGCGCCGCCGGCTCCAGGCGAGTGCCGAGGACCTCTCCCGCGAGGACAGCGGCGACAGCACGGTCTCCGGCGTGGCGCAGCGGTGGGGCTTCACCGATCCGGCCCACTTCAGCCGGCTCTTCCGTGCCTCGTACGGCATCTCACCGAGCCAGTGGCGCGACACCCGCGGCGGCACCGGGCCGTCCGAGCCGCGGGACCCCCGGGGCCGGGTGTCCCGATGACCGATCGACCCGAGGGGAAGCCGATGTCCGCATCTCTCTCCACCGCGTCGCTGTCCGCCTCCGACCGGGCGGAGAGCTGGCGGGACGCCGTGTCCCGCACCTTCGTGCCGATGACCGTGGACTTCCTGGAGGAGGAGCCGTCGCCCGGGGAGATCGTCGGCGACCGACTGGGTTGCCTGCGGATCTCCAGGGTCCAGGCCGGGCCCCAGATGGCGACCCGCCGCAGGCACCTGATTGCCGACGGCGACTCGCCGACGCTCGTCCTCAGCCTCCAGGAACGGGGCACCGCCCTCAAGGAGCAGGACGACAGGGAGACGCTCATCCGGCCCGGCGGGTTCTCCATCACCGACACCTCGCGGGTCTTCCGGACGAGGATGGAGGAGGAGTTCGTCTTCACCTCCTTCCACTTCGCCCGCGCCGACCTGGATGTGCGGGAGAAGGACCTGCGGGCACTCACCGCCACGGCGTTCAGCGGCGCCGAGGGCAGCGCCGCGCTGCTGACGGACTACCTGTCGAGGATGGCGCACGAGGCGGCGGAGCTGGACGAGGCCGTCGGGCGCCGGGCCGCGGCCACGGCACTCGACCTGCTGGCGCTGTTCGTCGACGACCGGGCCGGGCGCGCCCGGCCGCAGGGTTCACGGACAGCGGCCTCCTTCGAGCGGGTCAAGGAGTACATCCTGCGCAACCTCCGCGATCCGGACCTGTCACCGTCCACGATCGCGGCGGCGAACTTCATGTCCGTCCGCTTCCTCCACAAGCTGTTCCAGCAGGAGGGGGGCACCACGGTCGGCGGGTGGATCCGGACCCAGCGGTTGGAGCGCTGCCACCGGGACCTGCTCCGGCCGATGGCGGGAGAGCTCGGGGTGGCGGGGATCGCCCGGCGCTGGGGCTTCGCCAACTCCAGCCACTTCACCCGCGCCTTCCGCGCGGCCTACGGCATAACGCCGCGTGACTGGCAGGCCGGCGCCCACCACATGCGCCGGAACGGCTGATTCAATGTCATCTGGTTTATTTTCTGCGGCATTTGGATGGCGCTTGCCTACACGCTCGCCGGAATCATCTGCTGCGTACTCATCGTCACGATCCCGTTCGGGATCGTTCGCCGGGGATCAGGATCACGCGGGGATCGACGCGCCCTTCGATTCGCGTTGGCGGCGTGAGATCGAGAGCAGGGGTCGGCACGCGCTCCACGTCCGCGAGTACGCTATTCAGTTCGGCCCAAGTCCCATCCTCAGCCCACTCGGTGAAATATTTCGACGCGGTGCTCGTCGAGCCGTACTTCCCGCGAAGGTGCGGCCACGGGAGTCCCGTCCGGGCCTTCGCGAAGATGGCGTCGACGGAGCGGCGGACGCGGTCGCGATACCCCTGCGGAAGCAGGTGGCGCACCAACTCCCATTGCTCCTCGGAAAGGTCAGCAGCCGGAACATCCAGGTGTGCCGATTGGTACCACTTCTGAACGGTGCACCGCGCGCCACCGCGGCGAAGGGGCACGGGACCCTCGACGGTGACCTTCACGTCGAGAAGGCCCAGAATCTCGTCCTGTTCCGCCAGGCGTAAGAGCCCTTGAGGCCCTTCCCTTCGATCCGGTAGCCGTACGGCGGCCTGCCGCCGATGTGCGGCGAGCCGGCTTCCTCGGCCTTCACGACCGTCGTAGACGCGGCCATCGCTCGCGAGATCAAACGCCGGCGCGCAGAGCTGGGACTGTCTGCCGAAGCCCTGGGGGCCCGCTGTGCCGACCTCGGCTATCCACTGACCCGGCAGGTGATCGCCAAGCTGGAGTCCGGCGCCCGGAGCGGGCCGGCTCCCGCAGAACTCCTCATCTTGGCACGCGCATTGGAAATGCCACCGGTCAGCCTGATCCTGCCGCTCGGCCAGGGGCCGACGACCCGGCCGACGCCCCTTTCGGAGTCCACTCCATGGGAGGCAGTTGCCTGGTTCACCGGGGAGGATCGTGCGGCCCTTCCCGAGACCCCGGAAGCCGGTTCGCCCCAGGCCATCCTTGACGCCTTCCGCCGCCATGACCGGCTCGTCCGCACAGCACTGCTGTCCACCCGGATGGCCGCCGAACGGCGTCGGGACGCCCAGCTCGCACCGCCGGACGACTACGAGCGGACCGACACCGCCGCCGCCCAGCTGGAGCAGGTCGCACAGGCGGACCGGAGCGACCTCCTCGCCGCCCGCCGGGCACTGCGCGATCAGAGCCTCTTCCCACCCCCGCTGCCCGCCGACCTTGCCCACATCGATCGCGAGCAAGTCTGACCGACAACCACTCACGGGCCCACCCCGACCATCACGGTCTCCGAGGCGACATTCACTCGCCCCCGAGGCCCCGACCTTGCCAGGCGATGTCCGGCGAAGCTCAGGAACGATGGCGGATTCGACCGCTTCGAGGTCAACCGACCCCCAATCGCATTCAAATGAGTGCCGGTCGAACCGAGGGCGGTGTCGTTCAGAGGTTTTGTCCGGCTGGATGCCGGTTCAGGTGGCTTGCGCGGAAGCCCAGTTACTCAGATTGAACCTGCGAGGGCGGCAACACGTCCACGCACACCAGGGCTCCGCGCAGAGCGGGTCATCTGCTCGGGTGGGAGGCCGCCCAGCCGTGTTCGAGCAATGCGAAGGCCTCGTCGGCCGCGCGGTGCGGCTCGGCGTGCCGCAGGATGAAGCCGCGGGCCTCAAGGGCGAAATGAGCCAGGGCGGCGCAGCTGACGTCGCCCTCGGGGGCGCCGACGTCCTCCGCGATGGCCCGCGCCAGGGCCTCTTCGTGGCGCGTCCACATGCGGTGGGCGTAGTCGCGTAGCGCGGGGGTCTCCTGCACCATGCGCGTGAAGTCGGCGAACCGCGGGTCCGTGGCATGGACGGCGAGCTGGGTCTGCTTGAGCAGGATGTGCTCGCGCAGAGCGTGCGGGATCGACGTGCCGGGGGTGCGGTCGCGCACGGCGGCAACAAGCGCCGCCTCCAGGTCGTCCTCCTGGTCGAAGACCAGGGCTTCCTTGCCGGAGAAGTGCTTGAACAGGGTGGTCACCGAGACGTCGGCGGCGTCGGCGACGTCCTTGACGCCGACCTGGTCGTAGCCGCGGTCGAGGAAGAGCTCGAGTGCGGCGTCGGCCAGGGACTGGCGGGTCTGGGCCTTCTTGCGCTCGCGGCGCCCGGTCGGTTCGGTCACTCGCATACCGTACCCCAGGGTGAATCGACTGCAAAAGTTGAGTCGTTGCACTTATTTGGTGAGTGTGCTTTCTTGGTGAGGCCGGACCTCCCGGCGGCTCACCCACCTCCCGAAGGGCACTCCCATGAGCCCTGCTCGTGATCCCCGCATCGCGATTGTCGGCGCCGGCCTCGGCGGCCTCACCTGCGCCCGAGTCCTGCAGCAACACGGCCGCTCCGTCACCGTCTTCGAACGCGACGCCTCCGCCGCCGCCCGCCCGCAGGGCGGCACCCTCGACCTGCACGCCGAAACCGGTCAGGCCGCCCTGCGGACGGCGGGGCTCCTCGACCGATTCCAAGCCCTCTCCCGCCCCGAAGGAGAGGAGTGGCGCGTGCTCGACTTCGCCACCGCCGCCCTCCTGGCGCATCAAGGGCCGGCCGCCGCAGGCGGCCGACCCGAGATCGACCGTGGCCAACTGCGCGAACTGCTCCTGGACTCGATCACCGAGGGCACGGTGCGGTGGGACCACGCCGTCACCGGAGTCACCCCGCTCCCGGACGGCACCTGCCGGCTGCTCTTCGCTGACGGCGCCGCCGAGGACTTCGACCTGGTGATCGGCGCCGACGGCGCCTGGTCGCGCGTCCGCCCGGCCCTGTCGCACGCCGTACCCCGCTACACCGGCGTCACCTTCGTCGAGACCGGATTCGACCACTGCGACACCCGCCACCCCGACCTCGCGCGGCTGGTCGGCAACGGATCGATGCTGGCGAAGGGCGCCGGCAGGTCCCTGGTCGCCCAGCGCAACAGCAACGGCCACATCCGCGCCTACATCGCGCTCCGCACGCCGCAGGACTGGCACATGGCCGCCGGTATCGACCTCGGCGACCAGCGGGCCGTACGCGCGCACCTGCTGAAGACGTTCGACAGCTGGGACGAGAGCCTGCGCTACATGCTGCGCAACAGCGACAGCGGGTTCATCAACCGGCCCCTGTTCATCCTGCCCGCCCCGCACACCTGGCAGCACGTTCCCGGCGTCACGCTGCTCGGCGATGCCGCGCACCTGATGCCCCCGGTCGGGCTCGGCGCCAATCTCGCCATGCTCGACGGCTCCGACCTCGCCCACGCCCTCGTCACCGAACCCAGCATCGACGACGCCGTCCGCGCCTACGAGAGCATCATGCTGCCGCGCTCGATCAAGGCCGCGACGAGCAGCGCGCAGGGACTCGACCACCTCGTTCCCGCAGCGACCTCCTGAGTCGGCTCCACCGCCCGGGCCGCGCGGCCGTTCCTGCGTCGATCATGTGCAGTCTCCCGGCGGTCGCATCCGCCCCAGGGCGGTGGACTCAGAGGGTCTGTCCGGTTTGATCACGTGACGGTGGCGCCAAGAGCGGTCAGCAAGGCGGGCGGCGCGTCGGCGGCCACTCCGCGATCGCGGCCAGGGACTTCGCGCCGGCCAGCACCGCGCACGCGGCGAGCGCGAGGACGAAGGCGACGGGGTGGCGGCGGCCCTTGGCCCGGCGCGGATCAGGCACCGCCGCGAGGCGCCCAGCAGCTGTGGGTGTTCCCCGGGCTCGACAGGCCGGGTGGTGGCGAGCTGGTCCAGGCCGGCGGGGACGGGCGATGACGAGCGGGCAGACACGGTCCTCCCTCGTGGTGATCAGGGCTTCGCCACCTCATGATCACCCGGAGGCCATGCCTGTCTCCGCTCATGCCTCGTCCGCGAACGCCACAGTCACGTCCGCCGCCTGAAGCGGCATCATGTCGGGCAGATCCCCTGAACGACGCTGCCCTGACACGTTGGCCGATCTCCTCGGTCACGAAGACCCTGCCTTCACGCTCCGGCGGTACGTCCACCGAGTCGCGCGGTCGTTCGAGAAGGCACGCGAAGCGATCGGCGACGCTACCGCCGCGCCGCGTAGCGTCGAGATCCAGGGGCCGGGGGTCGCCACGCTCCGTTCGATCGAACTCACGCGCCGCGTCTGCCCCGGCTGCCCGGGCCGGCACCCGGCGGGTTCGCCGTCGATGGTGCGGTTACGTCGTCGCGGGCTGGGCACCCGCGCAGCGATCGGTGAACACGTCACGAGACCGGGAGGCAGCAGTGAACGACATCCCCCAGGGCGGTGCAGGAGGCGTGCCGCTGCACCACGAAGCGGAGGAACCCGACGAGCGCCGGGACCCCCGTCTGCCGGGAGTCACCGGAGCGGAGGGGAACGGTCCCGAGGAGGACACGGTGCCCACCGAAAAACAGGGCGACGCGACCACCGCCGAACCCGGCCGGCCCCGTCGGCTTGGCGCCGACGAGTCCTGACATCTGTTCTGCTCGTCGCCCGGCGTACCTTCGCGGAAGGCGGGGATACGCGGGACGGCGATGCCTGCCCGCTCCTGGGCGGGCCGGCCTCGCGTGCGGCGCCACCTGCCCGGCCTCAGCGAGGCCACCGGATGGCGTCCGCCCGCCCATTCGACGCCCCCCTCGCAGCACCTCGCCGCTGGTCAAGGAAGCGCTGTGGCGTGGAGGCAGGTATGACGACCGGGTCCGGGTCCGGCGGTGAGCGGTCGGGCGATGTCGCCGATGATCTCTACCCGTAGGCTCCCGGTTGCGTCGGCGTACACCGGGCGGCCCTCCGCTGTGACCTCGCCGGTGGGCTGGACCAGGACGACCTCTGGTGGGCCGTGGCTTCCGGGCGGGCCGGGGAGGGTGATCGCGTAGCGGGAGGTGGTGTCCATCGGGTGCCTCACTCGGCGCCCGCGTCGGTGGGCTTGGCGAGGGCGGCCTGAATACTGTCACGGATAGTGAGGATTTCGTCGGCTCCGGTGATCTCCAGGAGCCGTTGCAGCTGGGATGGTGGGGCGGCCAGGATGAGCTGGACGCTGTTCGCCTGGGCCTCCAGGCGGGCTGTGAGCAGGGCATTGAGGCCCGTGGAGTCGCAGAAGGACAGGTCGGCCAGGTCGACGACGAGTAGCTGTGGCCCGTCTTTGACGCCCCGGGTGAGTGCGACCTCCAGGGCCGTGCGCTGGTCCCGGTCGACTTCGCCGTGCAGGTGCAGCACGCGGGCGGTGTGGGGGACGTCCGTCATGGCGATCCGCAGCAGCGGTGCGGTGGGCCTGTTGTCCTCGGGGGTTTCGTCTTGCCGGGTAGACATGAGCGGGCTCCCATCCGGCAGGGAAGCTGTCCGTAATCGATCCTGCCTCCGACGCCCCCGTCAGTCCACCGGGCAGGGTGGCGGGGCCGACCGCTCAACCGGCCCCCGCCACAGCCTTGCGGCTGACCCGCGCAGGCGCTGGGCAAACCGGGCCCGAGCTGCCAGCGCACGCGCACTTGGTGCCGCTGCGCGGCAAGATGGGATGAGCAGATCGTTGCGGTGCCGTGACCGCGACTCCGCATCGTGGCACCTACTCGCTCGACGATCCCCGGTGATCGGCCGTCGACCTGGAGGAACTGAGATGTCCCACCAAACCCTGGCCGAGCCTCTGCACATCTACCTGAACGATCACCTGACCGGCGCGTTCGGCGGGGCCGCGCTCGCCGACCGGATGGCCCGCACCCATCCCGACAGTCGCCGTGCCGATGATCTGCGGCGTCTGGCCCGCGACATCGAGCAGGACCGGGACGACCTCGTGCGGATCATGAACCGGCTCGGCGTGCCGGTTCGGCGCTACCGGACCTGGCTGGGCCTCGCGGGTGAGCGCCTCGGCCGGCTCAAGCCGAACGGGACCGTCGTGCGCCGCGCCCCGCTCAGCGACCTGGTCGAGCTGGAGACGCTGCGTACCGGGGTCGAGGGCAAGGCTGCGGTGTGGCGGGCGCTGCGCGCCATTGCCGACACGGACGAACGCCTCGACCAGGCGGAGCTGGACCGGCTTTCCGAGCGGGCTGCCGCGCAGGCTCGTACGCTGAACGGCTGGCACCAAGCGGTCAGCGCGGCCGTCCTTGCTCACCGGCCCGGACCAGGGCAACCAGGTGCCGGTTCGGGCAGCGCCTTGTGAGCAGCTCGGTCCCGGCGAGCGAGGAGGGCCAGGGCCGGGTGGTGCGTGCGCTTCATTCGGCGCTTCAGGCGGCCGGAAGCACAGTGTCCGTGGCGGAGTCCTTGACCGGCGGTCTCCTGGCGCTCGTGCTGACCGAGGCGCCTGGCGCGAGCGGGGTGTTCGTCGGCTCGGTGACGGCCTACACCGACGGCGTCAAGCATGGTGTGCTGGGCGTGGAGCGTGCCCTGCTGGAGCGGCGCGGTGCGGTCGATGCCGAGGTGGCCCGGCAGATGGCGTGCGGTGTGCGGCGGCTGATGGACAGCACCTACGCCCTCTCCACCACAGGGGTGGCCGGTCCACAGTCCCAGGACGGCCAGCCGGTGGGCACGGTGTTCATCGCACTCGCGGACGCGGATGGCACGCGCGTCATCTCGCGGCAGTTGGACGGCGACCGGCACGCCGTTCAACAGGAGTGCGTCGCCGAAGCCCTGTGTCTTCTGCAAAGCCGTCTGCGACCGCCGTCCTGACGGGATGGGGGCGGTGCCCGGTCAGAAGAGACCCCTTAACTCTGTGGCGCTGGGCACCTTCAGCGGGTCGCGGGTGTGGCGGTCTTCTTGGCGTCTTCGAGCTGTTCACCGAGGGCAACGAGGCGGTTGCGTCCTATGGCCTTGCGCACCTGGGGGAGCCAGTCCTTTCCCTCTTCCTCGACGTGGTGGCGCACGTTCTCCATCAGCACGGTCATCTTGGCGTCGAACCGCTCGTCCTTCGGGTCCAGGTCTGCGAGCTCGGAGAGCATCCACACCACCACGTGGTGTTCCTCGACGCTCTCCAGCACGGGGTCGGTGGTGTCCGGGGCGGCTTCGCGGGCCGCGGGGTAGAACACACCGTCTCCTCGATCACGGCGTGGACGGTCAGCTCCTCGATCACCTGGTCGGCGATGCGGCGCCTCTCGGCGTGGGCGCCGCCGCCGGCCTTCTCGAAGGCCTTGAACAGCTTCTCCAGCGTCTTGTGGTCGTCCTTGAGTAGAACGATCGCGGCCATCACAGCCTCAATCCGTCATTACAAGTCGAGCGGGGACGGGCGAAGGCGACGGGGGTCAGGTGGCCTGAGTGCCGACCGTGGGCGGCTCGGTCTCCTCGTCGGCCTCGCCCTCGTGGACGTCGTCGGCGTTGGCCCGGACGTCCTCGGGGGTGGGTGCCGTGATGCTGCGTTCCTCCGCGGACCGCTCCCGTACCGTGTCGTCTTCGCGTGAGGCGTCCTTCTTGCGGGCGCCCGTGTCGTCCGTGCTCATCTCGTCGTGATGGTGGCGGATTGGATGCGCCCAGGCGGCCCTGGACGGCGGCGGTCTCGCGCCGGCCGTCGTGCCGGGGAACGGTTCAGTGGCCGAGGGCGCTGGCGAGTTCCTTCTTGTTCATCTTCGAGCGGCCGTGGATGTTGCGCTGCTTGGCCTCGTTGTACAGCTGCTCCTTCGTCGGCCCCTGGGAGCCGGAGTGCGAGTGCAGTCCGCCGCGCCGGGAGGAGGACATGTCGTGGGTGGAGGAGCGGCTGGCGGTCTTCGACTCGCCGTGCTGGGCCCGTTCCTTGTTCACGGTCCGGGCCGCGATCTCCTGGGCCCGCTTCTGGCTCTCCCCGCGCTCCAGAGCGCTGTCCTTGATGTGCTCGTACTGTCGTTCACGCTTCTTGCTCGAACCCGCAGGCATGGTTCCTCCTCCGTGTGGTGTGCTGCATCGGCTACCCCGAACCTAGGACGCGATTCGGTCGCAGGCCTACTGGATGCGGCCGACGGACCCACGCGGGGCATCTGCGGAGCTGGCGAACGCCGGACGGTCAGGAGGCGCGAACGCGCGATGCCGAGCAACAGCAGGTACAGCACTCCGTCGACGACGCCCACCACGCCGCAGGACTACGGCAATCACCTCAGCGCCAAGAACACCGCTCGCGCTCAACCTCCCTCCCCTCGGGGCCGGGTCAGGTCAGGTCAGCCGGTCCGGCTGGACCGAGTACGTCTACCACCGGTACCAGCGGCTGCGTCCGCCCTCCGCGGCACCACGGAAGACGAAGCCGAGCAGCCACAACGCCAGGACCACCAGAGCGACCCACCACAGCACGTGGACGGCGAATCCCAGACCACCGAGGATCAGCACGAGCAGCAGGACAAGGACAAGAGCGAGCATGGGAGGTTCCTTTCCGAGATGCCTCGGCGCTCCAAGACGTGCCCGGCACGGAAGGGGCGGAGGCGCTGCGCCCGAGCGCCTACCCCTGTTACGCCATCCCACTCGCGCGGCAAGTACCACCTTCTGACGTCAGACGGCCCAGGGCGAGGTGTTCCCAGTGCCCGGGCCCCGGCGCTACCCGATCAGGTGACAGGCCGCTGCGGCAGCGAACAACGCGACGGTCTGCGGGAACCCCTTCCGATGGGGACGGGAGGAGCCCGTGCTGGACCATCTGGCGCCGCCAGCCGTCCAGGGCCGCGTAGACGAGGACGGAGGGGCTGGTGGTGCCCAGCAGGTCCTCGCGCTGCTTGAGGACGGCCGGGTCCACGAGCCGGCCCTGGAGGTGGAAGACGGAGCTCTGTTCCAGGCCGGAGCCCATCTTGTGGACGGAGGTGACGCACACGTCCGCGCGCCCGTTCATCGCCCAGGTCGGCAGGTCCGGGTGGAAGGGCAGATGTGCTCCCCACGCCTCGTCCACGATCAGGGGCTTCCCGGCCGCGTGGCAGGTGTCGGCGATGGCCGGCAGGTCGGCGCACGTGCCGTAGGGAGGTGACCAACGCCCCTCGGGCGTCCGGGTGCCGGGCGAGCATGGCGCGGAAGGAGTTCGCGGAGGGCGGGTGCGCCAGGCGCAGCCGTGGGTCCCACTGGGGTTCGACCCAGACCGGGCGGATACCGGCGAGGGCGAGCCCGGCAATGACGGACTTGTGCGCGTCGCGTCCCACCAGCAGTTCCTCGTGCGGACCGGCTACGGAGAGCATTGCGGCCTTGACCGACAGGGAGCTGCCGCAGATGGAGAAGAAGGTGCGGTCGGCGCCGACGGCTTCCGCCATCAGGGCCTGGGCGCGTGCTGGAGGGTGCCGCGGGAGCCGGTACGGTCGTCCAAGCCGCCGGTGGCGAGCACGTCCGCGCGGAAGACATCGGCGCCGAGCGTCGCCAGCACACGCGGGTCGGCGCCGCGGCCCTGCTTGTGCCCGGGAGGCGTGAAGCACGTCAGCGGGTTGGCGTGGAACGCCGCAAGGGCTTCGAGCACCGGGGCCTGGGACTGATCCATGCCCGGGCGTCTGCCCCGCGCCCGACATCAGAAACGCGGGCTGGGGGCAGCGGGGACTCTCGGGGTGGTAAAGCTCCCGCAGAGCCGCTACGTCCTGAGCCCCCATCGCCGCGCACCACCGAAGGGTGAAGGGCCTCTCCTGGCATCAGTTGCATGATGCTGGAACCCCAATGCCCCGGCTGTGATGCCCCAGGGCCCACGGGGGCCGCGTCCGGGGCCTGCCTGCTGGCGAGCGTTCGGGCCCGTCGTGGCGCGGCTTGGGGGCGTGTGCGGGCCACTCGATCGGTCCACCGGGAAGCCGGTCCGGAGCCGCTGCCGACTGGCAAGGGGACCATGCTGCGCACGTGCTGTGAGCGCAGGCCGATCTGACGAACCGGTTGCATGGCGGTGCACCTGAGGGCTCGCAGGCTGATCAAGGGCCTCCTCCGGATCCCGCCCGCGCCCCCCGGTGTCCGCCGGGCTGCTGCGGCTCTCGGCCCCCGCCGTTCGCTCTGACGCGGGCGAGCCTGGATCTCCCAGGACTCTCACGGAAGGAGGGCGTCCGGCGGGAAGCGGTCCCACGCGCGGTGGGTCCCGAGGAGGCCGACGATGCCGGCCAGGACCTCGTCCGGATCTTCGCTTGTCAGGACACCGGGTGCGTGCGGATCGATGCCCGCGGCCGCCCAGACGGCGCGGGCCGCCGGGTGGCCGCCGAGCGGCTTGGCGTGACGGTAAGCCTCGTTGACGAGCAACGCGACCCGGGAGTCCACGGGCGACGAGCCGCTGGACTTGGCGTCGCGTGCCCCGTGGTCGTCGGCTCCTCGCGCGGGCGTGCCGAGCACAAGCAGAGCGTCGAACTCGACGGAGCGGGCCGCGGCGAAGGTGCGCTGTACCGGCAGGCCGTCCGCGAGGGGCCCCGCGGTGGGGGCGATGATCAGGGCCGTCATTCCGGCTCCGCGCACAGCGTCACGGGCCGCTCGCACGTGGTCCGTGGTGCCGACGAAGTCGACGACGATGCCGACCACCCGACCGTCGACCGGCCAGGATGTGCCGAGCTGCGAGAGCGCGGCACTGGGCTCGACCGGCGGCAGCGCCACCGTGGCTTCGGGGGCCGGAAGGCCGAGCCCGGCGGCAACCTCGGCGCACAGGACCGGGTCGACGTTGGCCAGGACTGCCACGGCCCGTTCCCGGATCGCCGCTTCGTAGACCTTGGAGAGCTCGAAGGTGTAGGCGGCGATGACGTGCTGCTGCTCAACGGGGGTGAGGCTCAGCCAGAACAGGCGGGGCTGGGTGAAGTGGTCGCTGAAGGAGGCCGGCGCCTGGCGGACCTTTGCGGAGGCCGTGACGGGCGTCGGGTACTCCACGAAGGGGTGCTCGCCGGCGCCGGCGAAGAACGGGCAGCCGCCGTCGAGGGAGTTGGGCTTGTACGGGGCGACGCCGCTGTGCACGGCGTCCTGGTGGAAGCCGTCGCGGAGCATGTCGTTGACGGGGGCATGGGTGCGGTTGATCGGAATCTGCGCGAAGTTCGGGCCGCCGAGACGGGTGATCTGGGTGTCGAGGTAGGAGAACAGGCGCCCGGAGAGCAGCGGGTCGTCGGTGATGTCGATGCCGGGCACCAGGTGGCCGGGGTGGAAGGCGACCTGTTCGGTCTCGGCGAAGAAGTTGGTCGGGTTGGCGGTGAGCGTCATCAGGCCGATCGGGCGCACCGGGGCCAGTTCCTCGGGCACGATCTTGGTCGGGTCGAGCAGGTCGATGCCTTCGAAGGTCTGCTCGGGCGTGTCCGGGAAGGTCTGGATCCCGAGCTCCCACTGCGGGTAGGCGCCGGCCTCAATGGCGTCCGCCAGGTCGCGGCGGTGGAAGTCGGGGTCCATGCCGCCGATCAGCTGGGCTTCCTCCCAGACCAGGGAGTGCACGCCGAGCCTGGGCTTCCAGTGGAACTTCACCAGCGTGCTTGCGCCGTCGGCGTTGACCAGGCGGAAGGTGTGGATGCCGAAGCCCTCCATCATGCGGTAGGAGCGGGGGATGCCCCGGTCGGACATGTTCCACAGGGTGTGGTGGGTGGCCTCGGTGTGCAGCGAGACGAAGTCCCAGAACGTGTCGTGGGCGCTCTGCGCCTGCGGGATCTCCCGGTCGGGGTGGGGTTTGGCGGCGTGGACGACATCCGGGAACTTGATGGCGTCCTGGATGAAGAACACCGGGATGTTGTTGCCGACCAGGTCGAAGACACCCTCGCCGGTGTAGAACTTCGTCGCGAAACCACGGGTGTCACGCACGGTGTCCGCCGAGCCCCGCGAACCCAGCACGGTGGAGAACCGCACGAACACCGGCGTCTCGACGTTCTCCGCGAGGAACGCCGCCCTGCTCACGGCACTCGCGGTGCCGTAGCCGCGGAACACGCCGTGCGCGGCGGCACCGCGGGCGTGGACGACCCGCTCGGGGATCCGCTCGTGGTCGAAGTGCGTGATCTTCTCGCGCAGGTGGTGGTCCTGCAACAGGACCGGTCCGCGCGGGCCGGCTTTCAGGGAATGGTCGCTGTCGGCCAGGCGTGTGCCCTGGGCGGTGGTCAGGTAGCCGCCGCTCTGCGCCCGCGCGTCCTCGGACCCGCCGCCGCTACGGCCGGTCGCCGACAGGACGGCAGGTGGGCTCTGGTCGGGCTTGGACGGCAGCGGGGCGCGCGGCTGCGTGGGTTCCGCCACCGGCGGCGGTTGCGCGCCGGGGGCGCCCGGCACCTCCGCCCGGTCGCGGTCCTTGTCGTCCGAGACGGCGTCCGTCACGGCGTCCACGAGCTTGCGCACAGGGTGGGACTTGGTCATTGGTTCTCCAGATCGAACTCCGGCCCAGCCAGATCGGGGCGGACGGCTCAGCGGCACACACCCGGGCGCCCGGCGCCACTGGTCGACTCCGAGCGGTGGCCCGCCACAGCGAGACCCCAGGGCGTCCGGCCACCGTTGCCCGGTCCGCAGCGCGTTACATGCCTCGACCGACCCGCTGTGCGGGGCGCTGGGTGGGCACGATGCCTTCCCCAGGATCGGCGGTCGTGGCAGGTGCCGCGATGCAGGGCGCCGTTCGGCCCAGTGGCCCTCTGGGTCGGGCGGCGGGCGCGGTCACGGGGGCAGGCCGCTCAACCGGCCTACTCCACCGTCTTTGCGACTTGTTGGCAGCGCCGAGTAGGCCACGCCCCGCCCATGCGGTCCATGCCGCGCGCTTGGCGGCAGCTCGCGGCACGATGAGGAGTGTCGGCGACGGTTGAACCGTGGTTCTGGATCACTTTCCGGGCTCTGTCGCTGATTGAGGGGTTCCTTCTTGTTGATCACGGTGACAGGAGGATGCGGCGTCGCAGGAGGTCGAAGTTGGCCCGGCCGTACATCTGTCTCTTCAGCAGTTGATCTTGTTGTTGTGGCCCTCGACTGCGCCGGAGCTGTAGCTCAGGGTCAGGCCGGCGACGACCGCATCGAGGTCCTGCAGAAGACCGCTGGCGAAGCTGCGAAGGGCCGGGGCCTGGTCCCGCTCGACGCGTGCGATCCAGTTCTTGAGCTCTTGTCCGCGGCGGTCGTTCATCAGCTCGGCGAAAGCCCTGACGTGCTCGGCAAAGGTGGCCAGCGCCGGGACTCGGGCGAGAACCTCCTTGAGCTGTTGGGCGTCTTCGTCGCGGAGGCTGTCGGGGCGGCGGGTGATCCAGCTGGTCACGTCCCTGACGGAGGGCTTTCGTCGGGGCGGGTCCTGGTCGGGGAACGCCTCCCTCATCCGGCGCACGTAGACGCGCACGATCTGCTCCTGCCCTGGGAATCCGCGCTGGCGGATCTCCTCGAACAGGCGCCGGGCGATGGTGTGGCCCTCGGCGAACCGCTGGTGGAGGTAGGGCTTGCAGGGGTCGAGGATGCTGGTGCGTCCGGTCCAGCGGCCGGCCAGGAGCTCGTCCGGGTTCTTCGCGCCGGCCAACTTTCGAGACCGTCGCGAAGCGGGCCGGAGTGTCCCGGTCATGGCTCTATGCCCAGCCGGACCTGCGGGCGGAGATCGAGCGACTGCGGGCGGCACACCGCCGGGAGCCCAGATCGCCGGTTCCCGCACGTCAGCGTACTTCCGACGCTTCCTTGCTGCGGCGGCTCGAAGCCGCCAACGCCCGCATCCGGCGGCTCGCCGAGGAGAACCAGCAACTGCGCCAGCAACCCGCCCGTGCGCTCGGCGTACAACGCGCAGTGACGACTCGCACCAGCCCACCACGGGCAGGAGCGGGTAATCCACCCTAGGTGGGAGTAACCCGCTCGCATCGTCTTCACCTCATTGGCGCTGTGGGCTCGGGTAAGTAATTCCTGTGCACGGCCAGTCCTGCGGGGAGACACTCCCGAGGGCTGGTACGGACGGGACGCGGTAGTTACAAGAAGACGTGAAGTGCGAGCGGGGGAAGATCAGTTGGAACGGATCGGATCGTACGCCGTGGTGCGGGAACTCGGCGCGGGCGGGATGGGCACGGTGTATCTGGCCCGGACGCGCGGCGGGCGTCTGCTGGCGGTGAAGGTGGCCAGGCCGGAGCTGGCCGCGGACACTGCCTTCCGGGCCCGGTTCCGTGTCGAGGTGGAAGCGGCGCGCAGGGTCGGCGGCTTCCACACGGCGCAGGTGGTGGATGCCGATCCGGACGGTGAGCCGCCCTGGCTGGCCACGGCGTATGTGCCGGGCCCGACGCTCGCCCACTTGATAACCACCGAAGGGCCCATGACCGAGGGTAAGTTGAGACAGCTCGGCGCGGCGCTGGCGGAGGCGCTGCAGACGGTGCACGGGTGCGGGCTCGTGCACCGCGATCTGAAGCCAGGCAACATCATCATGGCGCCGGACGGCCCCCGGGTCGTGGACTTCGGCATCGCCCGGGCCGTTGAGTCCACCCGGCTGACGATGACGGGACACGCCTTCGGCACCCCTGGCTATCTCGCGCCCGAGCAGGCGGAGGGCCGGGAAGTGACGGGCGCCGCCGATGTGTTCGCCCTCGGCGCTGTCCTCGTGGCGGCTGCGGGCGGCAGCGCCTTCGGCGAGGGCACACCGATGATGCTGATGTACCGCTCGGTGCACGCGGAAGCGGACCTGTCACCGGTTCCGGAGGGCATATGCGCGACCGTCGGGGCCTGCCTGGAGAAGGACCCTGCACGGCGGCCCACCACGGAGCAACTGCTCGACGCGTTCACCGGGGTCGTGGACGCCTCGCACCCGCCCACGCTCGTGGTGCCATCACCCACCCTCGTGGCAATACCCACCGAGGACGGCCCTGGAGAGGCCCAGGAAGTCACCTCCGAGGATGCCGTGTTCTTCCACGCCGAGGACGACGAACGTGCCATGGTCATCGATGCCCACGGGGTCGAGATCAGGCTGCTCGGACCCAACGACATCAGCATCGACTTCCCCTGGAGCGAGATCGCGAGCATCGGCCACGCCCTCGAGAAAGCCGGCCTGCGGTGCACGCTGTTCATCGAGTGCACCGACGACGTTCCGTACGACTGCACGCTGACCGCGCCCGACGACGTGACGTACGACCGATGGGCTCGGCACCTGCCGTACGTTCTGAATCACTACTGCGACTAACGTGCACGGTCCGTGATCATTCGAATTCCCCAGTCAGTGGAACTACTCCCACCGGACCTCGAAGCCTGGCACCGGGAGCACTCCAACAGGGCCGCCCAGACGTTCCTGCGCTGGTCCATGCACAACGGCTGCATGCCCAAGCTGAAACGGGCTGTGCAGGCCCCGGCGGCTACCTCAGGTCGCACCCCACGCGAACCAGAGGGGCAGCGCTCCCGCGTCCTACATATGAAGACCTTCCTCGGCGCACCAGGGTCGCGGGAGCCCTCGTCCTCCTCTACGCCCAGCCGGTCACCCGCATCGTCAAACTCACGACCGAGCACATCGCCGCCGACGGCGCCGCGCTCACGATCACGCTGGGCGAGCCGCCAATGCCGGTTCCCGAACCCGGCACCGGCCGCGCCCAGGCGCTGCGCCGGTTCGTCGCCCACACACCGCCGCCTGTCGCCGCGAAGGCGCTCGGCTACGCCCACTTCACCACCGAGCAGGCCCCGATGGACATCGGGGCCGCCTGGAGCCGGTATGCCGCCGGAGGCCACCAGCGCTGACCGGCCCTGGGCGTGCCGGGGTGCACGGGAGCCGGTTCTGACGGCCGGGGTGGTTGCGGTGGATCCCGGCCTCGTCAGGCCGGCCGGTTGTTCGCCGGTGTGGTCTGCGGACCGCCCGGATCAGGGGCGGGCAGTGGCCAGTTGGGGTGGGCGAGGTGGTGGCGCAGGACGTCGAACCGGGCGAGGTGGTGGTCGAGGGCGGCGTTGACGGTGCTCGTGGTGGCGGCCACTCGCGCTTCGAGGTCGTGGATCCGGCCCAGGAGGTCCTGCCAGCGCCTATCGGCGGCGGCGACGGGGTCAGGCACGGCGTCGGTCACTGTCATCGCGCAGCTGAGTGGTGTGGTGGGTGAGGGCGTCGAGGCGGGTGGCGAGGTCGCCCTGACCGGTGCCGAGGTGGGGGCGGACGGCGGCGAGGGGCTCTATGAGGTCGGCGGGGTCGGTGGCGCCGAGGGCGGCGGTCAGGGCGACCTGGGCGGGACGGGCGCCGGGAGCGAGTGCGGCCGTGCTGATCCGGGCGGCGAGGACCCGCAACTCGGCGGCGTTGTCGCGGGCCCAGACGGTGACCGATCGGTCGGCGGCCCGCCGGTCGCGGACGGCCTTGACCCGTTCCGCGCCGGTACCGGACCGCGAGGCGTCGCTGGTGGCGGGCTTGAGGCGCAGGTAGCGGTTCTCGGCGGCCTGGCGGCTGGCGACGCCCATCGGGCAGGCGAGGTCGGCCCAGGTGGCGCCGGCCTCCCGGGCGCTCTCCACCAGGCCGGCTTCCCAGCCGGCGAGCCGGCCGCGCAGTTCGCGCAGCAGGACGAGTGCGGCCAGGGCCTGCTCGGGGCCTTCCTGCTCGTCAGGGGCGGCCGGGGGCTGGGAGGCGGGGTTCTGGGCAGTGCGGACGGCGTCGTCTATGGCGGCCAGCGCCGCCGCGGCCGCCAGGAATGAGGCGGGCCCGGCCGGCGGGGAGGCGTCGGGGGCGGCTCTGCGGGACTTCTCGCTCATGCAGTCACTCTATAGGCGACACAGCAACTTGTCATCGGATGGATGACGCGCTAGAAAGGAGTCAGGTGAAGCGCACTGGCACCCGTTCGATCCATGGAGGTGTTTCGCAATGCTGCTGCGCACTGACCCGTTCCGCGAGCTGGACCGGCTGACCCAGCAGTTCCTCAACACGACCGGCACCTGGTCGCGTCCGACGCCGATGCCGCTGGACGCCTACCGGGCCGGCGACGAGTACGTGATCTGCTTCGACCTGCCGGGGGTTGCCCCGGACGCGATCGACATCGACGTTGAGCGGAACATGGTCACCGTCAAGGCCGAACGCCGCCCGCGCCAGGAAGGCGAGGGCATCAAGTGGGAGCTGTCCGAGCGCCCGCTCGGCGTGTTCTCCCGCCAGGTCATGCTCTCCGACACCCTCGACCCCGCCGGGATCACCGCCGACTACGACGCCGGCGTGCTGACCCTGAAGATCCCGGTCGCCGAGAAGGCCAAGCCCCGCAAGATCGAGATCAGCCACAGCGGCGACCGCAAGCAGATCCAGGCCTGACCCGTTCCCCGATGCCGTTCCGGCCGCCCCTGATCTCTCCCCCCTCGATCGAAAGGGGCGGCCGGAACACCCCTCGACCGCCGGGCCGGCCTCGCCTGGACCGGCCTACCCGTAGCGACGCGGAGACGCCATGAACGGCCAGAGCAACCAGCCCTTCATCGTGCGAGCCCACGGCGAGATCGACCTCGACGCCGCACCCTCGCTGCGCCGTGCTCTGGCCACCGCGCTCGAGTCGCACCAGGAGGTGGTGCTGGATCTGTCAGAGGTGACGTTCATGGACTGCGCGGGCCTGGGCGCCCTGGTCCGGGCCCGTAACCAGGCCGACCGGTGCGGTGCCCGCCTGGTCCTGCGCGGGGCCGACCGCCGCGTGGTGCGGCTGCTCAAACTGACCGGTCTGCACCGGCCCTGGCCGTCGAGCCTTGAGGTCGCCCGGGCGCGCCGGGCCTTGGGACGGAGGAAGAACCGCGATGACGCTTCGATGGGAGACGTTCCTGGAAGAGGTCCGGGAGCGCGGTGAGTACGACAGCCCGCAGGAGGCCGAGCGGGCCGCCCGGGTGGTCCTGGCCCTGCTCGGTGCCCACCTGGTCGGCGACGTGCGGGCGGAACTGGCCGCCCGACTGCCCGAGACCATGTCCCTGATCCTGCTCAACCCGCTGCAGGCCGCCGAGCCCCTCAGCGCCGAGCGGTTCGTGCGCGCGACCGCGGCCTGGATCGAGGGCGCCACCGACGCCACGGCCCTGTGGGACATCGGCGCCATCCTGTCCACGGTGGCCGACGCCGCCGGCGACGACCTCACCGGGCGCGTCCTGCTCCAGCTGCCGCCCGGCTACGACCTGCTGTTCGGCCGCCCGGCCGCAAGGACACGACCCTGACCACCCTCACGCGCCGCCGGCCCGCCGGCGGCCAGCCCCAGGAAGGCCCCACGGTCATGACCCGCTACCGCCACCTCCTCCAGCAGGTCCGCAACCTCGGCCGATACACCACCGACGACGAAGCTGAACGGGTCCTCGACGCCGTCCTGGCCCTCCTCGGCTCCCAGCTCACCGGCGACGAACGCTGCGACCTCGCCGCAGCCCTGCCCGAACGGGCCCGCGCCGTCCTCGCCGCCCAGATCCCCCTCCCGTCGCCCGTCACCGCCCCCGCCTTCGTCGAAAGCCTCGCCCACACCCTGGGCACCAGCCTCACCGCCGCCCGCTGGGACGCCTCCTCCGTCCTGGCCGCCCTCACCACCCTCACCGACGACAACCTCACCGACCGCCTCCTCGCTCACCTGCCCCGCGGCTACGCCCTGCTTTTCGGCCGCGCCGACCTGGCCGCCGTCGCCTGAAGAAGCGGGTCCGACCCACTAGCGCGGGAGTGCTTCGCGCCGCCCTGGCAAGCACCCGACCGCACACCGGATGAGGCGAGGCGACCGATGGACAGACCCCAGCGCTACGCGGTCACCCTGCCCGGCCCACCCGGCCGGCACGGGCCGCCCGAGGTCGTCGTCGTCCACCTCACCGGCGCGTACACCGCTGCCGGGGAACCGGTGTACGCAGGTGAGTGGCTGTTGTCGTTCCGATCCTGAGCGGTGTTGGTCGAACGGGAGTCTCGATCGGGTGACTTCGGTGGGTGCCGGGCATGAGAACAGGGCCTCTTGGTAGCTCGAAGGGTGTCTACGCCAAAGAGCGATCTAGGAGGCCCTGTTGTCGCAGTTGTACGCCATCGCGGGAGCGGGGTCCACTTTGATGGGGATTCTTGGAAACGACCGGCGTTGCTCCTCGCCTCACTTGATTCAGTTCTCAACGACTTGGGAGGGTTGGCAGGTATCACGCCAGCGACAAACCGGCGCTGCGAGGCGGTCAGGTGCAGCCCGTGCTCGCGGCCCTGCTAAAGGCTGTACGAGGCTCTTCCGGGCGGGCTTACGCCTCTTCCGCGGGAATGGCCGGCCGTGCCGCGTAGCGGCTGCGCATCGCGTCGCTGGCTGCGGGGCCCGCGGCGAAGACGTAGGCGGTGCTGTCGTCGAGTCGGCGGCCGGTTTTGGCGTCGACGACGACGGGCTCGACTTCCTCGCCGCTGTGCGCGTCGACGAGGATCATGCTGCGCTCCGCCGCCGTGAGGCGGGCATTGCCCCACGCGGCCAGGGCGACGATCACCGGGCGCAGCGAGCGCCCGAGTTCGGTGAGTACGTACTCGTGCCGGACGGGGCTGGTCTGGTATGGCCGGCGCTCCAGCAGACCGTCCGCGACCAGGGTCTTCAGCCGGGTGGTGAGCATGCTGGAGGAGATGCCCAGGCTCTCCTGGAACTGGTCGAAGCGGGTGTAGCCGTCGAAGGCGTCGTGGAGGATCAGCAGCGTCCACCACTCGCCGACGTGTTCCACCGTCGTGGACAGCGGGCACTCCCGGTCCTCCAGCCTGATCCGGCTCGCCACGGCGACCATCCCCTCAGTTACTGCTAAAGTCGAAGTTAGTAGCTTCTACTTTAGCAGTAGAGACGGGGCGGCGCCTCGTATGCCCGCACCCGGGAACGGAGCACACCGTGACCACATCCATCAGCGAATCCCTCGAAGGCCGACGCGCTCTGGTCACCGGCGGCACCAAGGGCACCGGAGCCGCGATCGCCCGACGCCTCGCCGAGGCCGGCGCGACCGTGCTGGTCACCGCCCGCAGCCGCCCCGACGACGTCGAGGAGAAGGCGTTCATCACCGCCGACCTGTCCACCGCCCAGGGCGCCGCCCACGTCGCCTCCGAGGTGGACGCCCGCGTGGGAGGCGTCGACATCCTGGTCAACACCCTCGGCGGCTCCGAGGCACCGGCAGGAGGATTCGCCGCGCTCGGAGAGGACGACTGGGCCCGGGAGCTGAACACGAACCTGCTGGCCGCCGTCCGCCTGGACCGCGCACTCCTGCCGCACATGATCGCCACGGGCAAGGGCGCGGTCGTGCACGTCACCTCGATCCAGCGCCGCATGCCGCTGTGGAACGGCACCCTGGCCTACGCTGCCGCCAAGGCCGCCCTGACCACGTACAGCAAGGGCCTGGCCACCCAGGTCGCCCCGCACGGCGTCCGCGTCAACACCGTCTCACCCGGCTTCGTCCAGACCTCGGCCGCCGACAACCTCGTCGCCCGGATCGCCCACGACGCCGGCATCAGCCAGGAAGCGGCGCTGGGCCGGCTGATGGACTCCCTGGGAGGCATCCCGCTCGGCCGTCCCAACCGGCCCGAGGAGGTCGCCGAGCTCGTCGCCTTCCTCGTTTCCGACCGCGCCTCGGCCATCGTCGGCGCCGAACACGTCATCGACGGCGGCACCACCCCCACCGTCTGAACCCGCCACCACCATCAGGAGCGTCATGCACGACAACCAGCCCCGGACCATCACCCCGGACGACCTGCCCGAGGTGATCACCCGCTACCTCACAGCGCACCGCGCCCATGACACCGCCACCGCGGTCACGACGTTCACCGACGACGCCACAGTGATCGACGACGGCAACACCTACCAGGGCACCGTCGCGATTGAGCGGTGGCTGGACCACTCCGCCACCGAATTCACCTACACCATCGACCTCACGAACGCTCAGCAGACCGACACGGCCCACTACATCGCCACACACCACCTCGAAGGCAACTTCCCCGGCGGCACCATCGATCTCCGCTATCGATTCACGCTGCGCGACGACCTCATCGAACACCTCTCCATCGAACCCTGAGACCGCTCCCACGTGCCCACCCAGCCACCCGATCAAGAGCCAGCCGTCGAGTTCGGCATCCACCCGCAGGTCAGCACGTGCACGCCTGAGGAATCAAGGCGAGCAACTCCGGGGCCATCCTCAGCACAGGGTGAGGAGATTCAAAGATCCCCATCAACTTCGGTCACCCTCGCGTGTGACTGCCTCGCTCACCGGTTCGGGAATGCCGCCGACCGCGGGGTCCGTGCGCGCCGCTACCCGACGGACATGTCGGACGCGGAGTGGGTGGTGGTGCGGCCGCTGCTTCCGGTGCCGGCCCGGCTGCGAGGCCGGGGCGGTCAGCCGGAGGCCTACTGCCACCGCGTGATGTTGGACGCGATCCGCTACCTCGTCGACAACGGAACGAAGTGGCGGGCGATGCCGGCCGACTTCCCGCCGTGGGACCGGGTCTACGCGTTCTTCCGCCGCTGGCGCGACCACGGTCTGGTGAAGGAGTTCCACGACCGGTTGCGTGGAAGGGGCCGGGAGAGGGCGGGGCGGGATCCGGAGCCGAGCGCGGGCGTGATCGACTCCCAGTCCATCAAGGCGGACGCCGTCGTCGGCGCCGACAGCCGCGGCTTCGACGGCGGCAAGCTGATCAACGGCCGCAAGCGCCACGTGGTGGTCGACACGCTCGGTCTGCTGCTGGGGGTGATGGTCACCTCGGCGGACATCGGCGACCGCGCCGCCGCCCATGTCCTGTTCGCCCAGGTGGCTGCCGCGCACCACCTGCTTGCGCTGGTCTGGGCCGACGGCGGCTACACCGGCAGCCTCGTCGAGTACTGCCTGGCCGCCCTCGCCCTGGTCCTGGCCATCGTCAAACGCAGTGACGACATGCGCGGCTTCGTCGTGCTGCCCAAGCGGTGGATCGTGGAGCGGTTCTTCGCCCACCTGATGCGAAACCGCCGCCTGGTGCGGGACTTCGAACGCTCCACCACCAGCGCGGAGGCGATGGTCTACTGGTCGATGACGCTCCTCATGACCCGGCGCCTTGCCCGGCCACGGCCTTCGCGAGCGTGAACCGGCCCGGCGCTGGCTCGGCCAGCCACCCCCGCGCTGTCAGCCGCTTCATTTTCGACCGCAGGGCCTCCACCGTCCCGGGCACCGGGTCCAGGCCGAAGCAGCCGGCCATCTCCTGGCACGTCAGCGGCCCCTGGCCGAGACGATTCCGGTCCGCGAGAACCTGCACTATGCGCTGGTAGTCCACCGACAGTGCCGACCAGGCCAGCCCCGCACGCCACATCGGCACCACTGATTTGGGCCTCGCCGCCGCCAAAGATGCAGGCAGAGTCGGCGGTTCACCGCGATCCGACAGCCCCGCGGCGGCATCCGGGCGAGCACCGTCGCCTCCGCCCGGGGACAGCACCTCGTCGACACGCGAACGGGCGATGACCCACTCGTTCCACTCCCACTCGGCCACGACCAGCTCGGCCTGGATACGGTCGGCCTCCTCCCGAAGGTCGTCCAGACGACGGCGAGCAGTGAGCTCACGCTGTTCCAGCAGCCCCACGACCGACGGCATCCCGACCTCCACACGAGCGGCGACTCAACACGTCACCACTCCCCGAGGCCACCGACCCTATGCCTGAGCAGCGGAAACGCAGCCCTCACGCCCGGAAAGACAACAGCCACTGAGCTTGACTCTGTCGGGGATCTTGGTGATTGGCTGCGGGTGATCATGATGGTGCGCCAGTCTCGCGGGTGCACGATGACCGCGAGATTTCCG
>NZ_JBHVSD010000041.1:0-56593 GCF_042885395.1 Kitasatospora sp. NPDC058063 | reverse complement strand
ACGAGGTGACGGGGCCGCGGCTGCTGTCGTTCGCGGACGTGGCGGTGGAGTTGTCGGGGGCGACGGGGCGTGAGGTGCGGTTCGAGGCGGTCTCGGAGGAGGCGTACCGGGGGGTGCTGGAGGCGGCGGGGCTGCCGGCGGACTTCGCGGAGCTGTTCTCGGTGATCCTGGACGGCCGCAACGCCTCGCTGGGCGACGGTGTGCGGCGGGCGCTGGGGCGCGAGCCGCGGGACTTCGCCGACTACGCCCGCGAGGCCGCCGCCTCCGGCGTGTGGAACGCGTGAGCCGACCCGTCCGGGCGGCTCCGACCGGCCGCCTGCGGGCGGGCGTTGGTCGATAAATCCGAACGGACTCTGGAGGTCTGGTCATGACGGACGGTACGACGATCTGGTCGACCGAGCACGGGCTCCGCGCCCTGCCCGAGCAGCTCAAGGGCTTCGGCCTGATGCACGTCGCGATGCGCCGGGACGCGGCACGGCTGACCGCCGTGGCGCAGCGCGGCGCGGCGGGCTCCTCCGCGGCGCTCGCGGAGTGGTTCGGGCGGCTGCGCTCGGTGATCGACTGGCACCACCACAGCGAGGACGAGATCCTCTGGCCGTACCTGCGCGGCCGGGTGGCGGGCTTCGACGGCAGCGGGGTCCTGGAGGAGGACCACGAGGCGCTGGACGCCTCGATGCGGCGGGTGGCCGGGGTGCTGGGCTCCGGCCTGCGGGCCGAACTCCCCGAGGTGGCCCGGGCGTTCGAGAGCCTGGTGCGCGAGCACCTGCGGCACGAGGAGCCGGTGGTCTTCCCGGCGCTGGCCGGCCTGTCGGTGGACGAGTACCTGCGGGTCGAGCGCCGGATCATCGGGAGCGCGCCGACCCAGGTGATGACCTACCTCCAGCCCTGGATGTTCGACGGCGCGGACGCGGCCTCGGTCCGGGCGGTCTCGGCGACCATCCCGGCCCCGGTGCGGCTGCTCGGGCGGACGGTCCTGGACCGGCGGTACCGGCGCGGCCTGGACCCGGTGCTCTGACGAGGCCGGGAACCTCGCCCCCCGGACCCGGCCCCGGCCCCGGCCCCGGCCCCGGGCGCGGCACCGCGGCACGCGCCACCGCGGCGCGTGCCCTGCCGGGGAACCGGGTTCCGGTTGTCGCGGTTTCGTTGCGCGGCTCGCCGCACGGTGGGCGGTGTCGAGTGTTCCACGTTCGCCGGCGCCGCACTGCGCGGAGCCGGAAGAGTGAGAGGGTCCTGGGATGCGTTCGGATCAGACCGCGGTTCCGCTGTCGTACACGGCGCCGTCGACCATCGGGGGTGTGGGGATGGGGAGTTCCGTGCAGAGCGTCGGACAGAGCAGGGCCGCGGGTCCGCTGCTGGTGGGTGCCACCGTCGCGATGGGCCTGATGGCCGGGCTGTTTTTCGCCTTCGACGTGTCGGTGATGCCGGGCCTGGCGGCCGGGGACGACCGTACCTACGTGACGGCGATGCAGCACATCAACAAGTCGATCGAGAACGGGCTGTTCGGCCTGGTCTTCGTCGGCGCCTTCGCGGCGACCGGCCTGGCGGCCTGGCTGCTGCACAAGGCCGGCCGGCGCCGGGCGGCGCTGTGGGCGGCCCTGGCGACGGCGCTGTACGTGGTGGCGCTGATCGTCACCATGGGCGTCAACATCCCGCTCAACAACGAGCTGGCGGCGGCCGGCGACCCGTCGCAGATCCACGACTTCGCCGCCGTGCGGGCCAGGTTCGCGGACAGCTGGGTGCCGGCGAACATGCTCCGCACGGCGCTCTGCACCGGCGGGCTGCTCGCCCTGACCCGCTCCCTGGTGCTGAACGGCCGCGGCGGCCGCTGAGCCACGCCCGTCCCGCGTACCGCCGCTGTGCCCGTCCGCCTCGTGCGGGCGGGCACACGCGCGTTCCCGGGCCGTGCGACCGCCCCTGCCCACGGGCCGTCGGACCCGATCGGTGCGCGGGGGCGTGCGCCGGTGCGCCGGGTCGGTGCGTTCTCCCAATTCAGTTGGTGAGACCCCGAGTTGGCGAACCGACCGGATGTGGTGGAGCATAGGCCGGGCCCGGTCTGTTGCGGTGCGCTTGCGCCGCGGCCGAGGCACCGTTCGACTGCTGGGGGAGGAGGCGGTTCCGGTGAATCCGGCGGAACGTCCGTTTCTGGTCCGGGGGAAGGCGGTCCCCCTGGCCAGATACCTGGCGGAGGCGGACATCGAGGGCCTGGTGGCCTGCTCGTGCATCGGGAACGAAGTCAGCATCGACCTCGCGGACACCAGGATCCTGGTGAGCCTGGTCGACGTCGCCGACGTGGTGCGGCTCAACTTCGACATGGTCCAGGACGGCCCGGCCAAGCCCCGCTCCTGGTCGCGCCGGCTGCCCGCCGGCACCGGCCCGCGCGAGATCGCGTCCCGGATAGCGCTGGACGTGCGGGCCCTGGAACGCGAACTCGCGCCGCTGCGGCTGCGCCCGCCCCGGGCGACGCCGACGGTGACGCCGCCGCGGCAGCACCGTCCGGGCTGACCACCCGGCGGGCGGGAACCGGCCCGGGTCCGGCGGCGGAGGCGCTGCCGGGCCCGGGCTCCGTGCTGTCCCGGTCGGGCCGGAGGCGCCGTGGGGAGCGGAAGTCGCCTCCGGCCATCCGGAGTTCGCCCTCCCACTTGTCGCGCGTAGAAACGTTCTTCCGCCGTATGTCTGGCCGTTGCCCGATGCGCCCGGTAGGGATCTGGTGGCGCTGTTAGAACCGCAGCGCCCGACCTTTCTTGTCCGTGGTCACACCGCCGGGCCACGAGCCCGGACGGTGGTCAGGAGGAAGCCTCATGCGGAGCACCTTGAACCCCCGGATCACCCCGGGAGCGGCGCGAGTGCGGCGCCGGACGTCGGCGGCGGCCTCCGCCGCGGCCGTGGTGGCGGCGCTGGTGGCGCTGCCCGGCGGCGTGGCGCAGGCGGCCTCGCCCGACATCGTGATCAGCCAGGTGTACGGCGGCGGCGGCAACTCCGGTGCCCCGTACGCCAACGACTTCGTCGAGCTGTACAACCGCGGCACCACGCCGGTGTCGGTCACCGGCTGGACGGTGCAGTACGCCTCGGCCACCGGGTCCAGCTGGTCGCGGACCACCCTCTCCGGGACGATCGCGCCCGGCCACTACTTCCTCGTCCAGGAGGCCGCCGGGGCCGGCACCGGCGCCGCGCTGCCGACGGCGGACGCCACCGGCACGATCGCGATGTCCGCGACCTCCGGCAAGATCGCCCTCGTCACCAACGGCACGGCGCTGACCTGCTCCACCGGCTGCGCGACCCAGGCCGGGGTGAAGGACTTCGTCGGCTACGGCACCAGCGCCGGCTCCGCCGAGGGCTCGCCGACCGGCAACCTGTCGAACGGCACCGCGGCCCTGCGCACGGGCGGCGGCGCCACCGACACCGACAACAACGCGACGGACTTCGCGATCGGCTCGCCCGCGCCGCGCAACTCCTCCACCGGCGGGGGCGGAAACCCCGGCGGCACCCGCATCCACGACATCCAGGGCGCCGCCCGGGTCTCCCCGCTGGCCGGCAGCGCGGTCAGCGCCGTGCCCGGCGTGGTGACGGCCGTCGGCCCCAACGGCTTCTGGTACCAGGACCCGCAGCCCGACAACGACCCCGGCACCAGCGAGGGCATCTACGTCTACACCTCCGGCGCGCCCTCGGTCGCGGTCGGCGACTCGGTCACGGTGAGCGCCACCGTCAGCCAGTTCCGCCCGGGCGGCACCGGCGGCACCACCAACCTGTCGATCACCGAACTGACCGCGCCCGCCGTCACGGTGGTCGCCCACAACGCGCCGCTGCCCGCCGCCACCCTGGTCGGCCAGGGCGGGCGGGTGCCCCCGTCCGCGGTCATCTCCGGCGTCACCTCCGGCGACGTCGAGACCGCGGGGAACTACCAGCCCGCCACCGACGGCCTGGACTTCTGGGAGTCCCTGGAGGGCATGCGGGTCGAGATCGACGACGCGGCCGTGGTCGGCCCGACCAACAAGTACGGCGAGCTCCCCGTCGTCCCGCAGGGCAGCGGCACCCGCACCAACCGGGGCGGCATCCTGCTGCAGGCGAACGACGGCAACCCGGAGCGGGTCGTCCTCGGGAAGGCGCTCGCCCCCACCCCGACCGCCAACGTCGGCGACACCCTTACCGGCGCCACCGTCGGCGTGCTCGACTACGCCTTCGGCAACTTCACCCTCCAGGTCACCGCGACCCCGACGGTCACCCCCGGCACCACCACCCCCGAGGTCACCGCCGCGCCGACGGCCGGCCAGCTCGCCGTCGCGACCTTCAACGTGGAGAACCTCGCCCCGTCCGACCCGCAGAGCAAGTTCGACGGCCTCGCGGCGGGCATCGTCACCAACCTGCGCTCGCCCGACCTGGTCGCCCTGGAGGAGATCCAGGACAACAGCGGCGCCACCAGCGACGGCACGGTGAGCGCCACCCAGACCCTGGCCAAGCTCACCGCGGCCGTCACCGCGGCCGGCGGGCCCTCCTACTCCTACCGCGAGATCGACCCGGTGGACGGCCAGGACGGCGGGCAGCCCGGCGGCAACATCCGCCAGGTCTTCCTGTACCGCACCGACCGCGGGCTCTCCTTCACCGACCGCCCCGGCGCCGGCTCCACCACCGCCGACTCCGTGGTGAACGCGGGCGGCACGCCGCAGCTGGCCTACTCGCCGGGACGGATCGACCCGGCCAACGCGGCGTTCAACTCCAGCCGCAAGCCGCTGGCCGGTGAGTTCCGCTGGAACGGCAAGCCGGTCTTCGTGATCGCCAACCACTTCAACTCCAAGGGCGGCGACCAGCCCCTCTTCGGCCGCTACCAGCAGCCGGCCCACCCCTCGGAGAGCCAGCGCCACGACCAGGCGACCGTGGTGAAGGACTTCACCGACCGGATCCTGGCCGTGGACCCGAAGGCCTCGGTCATCGTGCTCGGCGACCTCAACGACTTCGAGTTCTCGCAGACCGCCGACATCCTCACCGCCGGCGGCTCGCTCACCGACCTGCCGCGCACCCTGCCGCTGCCCGAGCGCTACACCTACGTGTACGAGGGCAACTCGCAGGTGCTGGACCACATCCTGATCTCCGGCGCGCTCGCGGCCACCGCGTACAGCTACGACATCGTGCACATCAACAGCGAGTTCAGCACGCAGCTCAGCGACCACGACCCGCAGGTGGTGCGGATCCCGCTGCCGTAGCGGGCCCGGCCCACGGTGCCGGTCTCCCCAGCACGTGGGGGAGACCGGCACAAGGAAGGGAGCAGGAAGTCGGCCCGGCCGACTTCCTGCTCCCTTCCTTCGGAGCGGGACCGGTCAGCCGAGCAGCAGGAACTTGGTGGACGGGGTGTTCCGGTAGGTGCTGCAGTCGGTGTTCTGGGTGGTCGTGCTGTACGTGAAGCCGTAGGGGACGTCACAGGCCCAGAGGCCGCTGTACGGCTTGCGGAGGTGGAACGCGTTGGACTGGCCGCCGCCCGTGGTGAGGTTGCAGGCGGTGCCCCAGACGAGGTAGTCGTAGGTGAACTCCGGGGTGCCCATGCAGGCGACCAGGCCGTCGACCGGCTTGCGCAGGTGGTACTGGTTGGACTGCACGCCGCTGATCTGGCTGCAGGCAAGACCCCAGGTGATGTTGTCGTAGACGAAGCCGGGCGTGCTCCGACAGGCCGTCAGGCCGTCGTAGGGGGTCCGCAGGTGGAACTGCGGTGAGTTCCAGCTGCCGCCGCCGCTGCAGCTGCGGTTCATCGACACCTGGTCGTAGACGTACCCGGCCGGGACCTCGCAGGCCCAGGAGCCGTCGAGGCCGGTGGTGGTGGCCTTCGCGGGGGTCGCGCCGACCGCGCCCGAGAGCAGGAGGGCGAGGCGGCCAGTGCGGCGAGCAGCAGGCGGGCGAAGCGGGTGTGCGCGTGTGCGGTGGGCATGGTTCTCCCAGGGTCGTGGCCGGACCCGGGGTCCGGCGCGGGAACAACGGGACATGCGGTACCGTGCGGGCCGACAACGGGAGTTGCGGCCCGCCGAAGGTTTTAGCACGGTGTCGTCACGGCTGCCTCACGAACCGCTCAACTTGGGTGGATGTTGTGAAGCCCTGACCGGAACCCCGCCCGCCCGGAACCCCGCGCCGACGGAACCCCGCCCCGACCCCTTGAGTTCCAGGGGCCGGGGCGGGGTTCCGTCGGGTGCCGGTCCGGTCGAACGGCAGGTCAGGACTCGCCTCAGCGCGTGACCACCCAGGACAGGCTCGCGGTCAGCTTCGCGCGCAGCGCCGGGTCCGCGACGGCCGGGGTCGGGTCGGTGGCGACGGCGGTGAGGGTGTGCGGCCGGGAGCGCGGCCCGGTCAGCTTGAGCTCGGCCAGGTCCAGCGCGGTGCGGCCGCTCAGCCGGGGCAGCTCGCGCCCGTCCAGGTACCAGCGGAGCCGGGTGGCGGGCACCGGCAGGTCGACGGTGAGGCGGTCCGCGGGGGTGAGCCGACTGCCGCCGGGGGTGGGGCTGGTGAGCGGGGTGGCGTGGCGGTAGAAGCCCGCGATCATCGCTTCACGCCCGGGCAGGTTGAACTCGCGTCCGAGCGAGCGCATGATCGAGTTCTCGGTCGGCCGGTAGAGCCCGGTGGGGTAGTAGCCGCCGCCCTCGTACGTGCCGACCGTGCCGCCGTCCGGCGAGGCCTGTCCCAGCCAGCGCGACCACTTGGTGCCCTGGCCGCGCATCCGGTCGGCGGTCAGGGTGCTGATGTTGGCCTCGGCGGGTTCGTCGCCCTGGTACGTCCCCTGGCCGTCGTAGGCGTACTCGTCGGCCAGCTTGCCCAGCGAGTGCCCGGTCTCGTGCACCGCGATCTGCCCGGACTTCGCATTGCTGCCCGCCACGGTGGCGATGCCCTCGTAGCCGACCGAGGACTTGACGTCGTTGTAGCCGGCGCCGCCGTACTTGGCGGTGTTGGCCACCACGAGCACCAGGTCCGCCTGCGGGGCCTTCGCCGCGTACGACTCGACGGCCTTCTCGTCGACGCAGAGCAGCCGCTCCACGCCGTCGCACCAGAAGTACGAGCCCAGCGCGGTGTGCCGCACCGTCGCCCGGTCCGGGTCCCCGGTCACGCCCGACTCGGGGGAAACGGCGTTCACCGTCCAGACGTTGAACAGTGAGCGGTAGGTGGCGTAGGGCTCGACGGAGGTCATCTCGCGCCACTTCTGGTCCGCGTCCGCACGGAACTTGTCCTGCTCCTGCGCCGTGTACCCGTCGCCGATCACCACCACGTCCAGCTTGGTGGCCGGTTCGCCGTTGTGGACCAGTGCCGTGACCTCGCCGTCCCCCTGCACGGGTGCCAGGCCCTGGGGGTGGCCGGCGAGGTAGGGGGAGGCGGCCGGGGCCTGGGCGCGGGAGATGCCGCCGTCCTCGGCGAACACCTCCACCTGACGGGTCGGCGGGGTGCCGTCCGCGGGGCGGCTCCAGGCCGGTGCGGCCCCCAGTACCGTTCCGGCGAGTACGGTGGCGAGCAGGGCGGTGGTGGTCCTGAGGGTGGTGCGGTGCACGGGTGTCCTTCCGGAGGTGCGGTCTGTGGCCAGCCCCCTTCCCATGTCGATAACCTGACAATCATTTGTCATGCCGGATAGTCGGCCGAGCGATGGAGGTGCTCGCGTCCGTCCGCGTCGGTGAACTCGATCTCGAAGGACAGGCCCGCCTCCGCCAGCGCCGCGAGAAGGACGTCGATCCGGTCGGGGTCCACGAACCCGGTGAACGTCACGGGCTCCAGCGGCAGGAGCTCCAGCTCGGCGAACGCGTTCTCCACCTCGAACTCGGTCCACCCCGACCGCCGGACCCGCCACCCGGCGGTGCGGAAGCGCGCGGCCGCCCGTCCCGCGTCCGCCGCCGAGGGCAGCGATCCCCGGACGTTGTTGGCGAGTTCGATGCGGGCCAGGGCGGCGGGGTCCAGGCGCGGCCCGTCCGTTCCGGCGGAGGAGAAGTCCATGCCGGACGGTACCAGCCCGGTGGAACGCCGTTCCGGGGGCCTCGGGGGACGGGTCCGCGCAGTGGCGGGCGGGGGCGGAGCCTCAGCTCTCCTCGTCGTCGAGGTCGTCGAGGTCGTCGAGGTCGTCGAGCCCGGAGAGCCGGGCCGTCACGTCGTCGGCGAAGCGGGCCAGGAGACGGGTGAGGTCGTCGCGGTCCTGGCGGGGCCAGTCGGCGAGGGTGTCGGTGAACCAGCCGAGCAGGAAGGCGAGATAGCGGTCGGTGGCCTCGGCTCCGGCGCCGGTGGGTTCGATGAGGCGGGCCCGGGCGTCGTGCGGGTCGGGGATGCGGCGGGCGAGGCCGCGCTTTTCCAGGACCTGGACCTGGCGGGTGATGTGCGGGCCCACGACCTGCATCCGCTCGGCGATCTCGCCGATCCGCAGGGGCTTGTTGGCTGTGCGCAGGGTGACGAGCACGCTCACCGCGGCGCGGTCGCGGCCCAGTCCGGCGTCCTCGGCGGCACGCTCGACGAGCCGGCCCCGGTTGAGGGCGGCGCCGAGGCGGCTGATCCGGGTCAGCGCGGAGAGGAGGTCGGGGCGCGGACCGTCCGGTGCGGGGGCCTCGGCGGACATGGACGCCTCCATTTGCCTACCTAAGTTAGGTATCTGTATCGTGGGGGGGTGGCCGCCGCCCGCGAGGGCGACGTATGGCCTCCATAAAGATACCTGAGGTACGTATCTTTTGCTCGTCCGGTGCGTACCACCGACGTGCCGGCGGGGACAGCCCGCCGGGGGAAATGAGAGCCATGAACACCGTGTCACGCCCCGCCCGTCGCGTCCTGATCTCCGGAGCGAGCATCGCGGGCCCCGCGCTCGCGTACTGGCTCGACCGGTACGGCTTCGAGGTGACCGTCGTCGAGAAGGCCGCTGCCGTACGCGGAGGCGGCTACGCCATCGACATCCGCGGCACCGCCCGCGAGGTCGTGCGGCGCATGGGACTGCTCCCGCGCCTGCGCGCCGCCCACGTCGACAGCCGGCGGATCACCTTCATCGATCCCGCCGGGCGGAGCATCGGCTCGCTGCGCCCGGAACAGCTGACCGGCGGCGAGGCCGGCCTCGACCTGGAGGTCCGGCGCGGGGACCTGGCCTACGCCCTCCAGGAACTGCTGGGCGACCGGGTCGAGTTCCTCTTCGGGGACTCGATCGCCGCCCTGGACGACGACGGGAACGCCGTCCACGTGCTGTTCGACAGCGGCGCCCGCCGGACCTTCGACCTCGTGCTCGGCGCGGACGGCCTGCACTCGAACACGCGCCGGCTGGTGTTCGGCCCCGAGGAGCCCTTCCACCGCTACCTCGGCCACGTCTTCGCCGGCTTCACCCTCCCGAACGAGTTCGGTCTCGCGCGTGAGGCGGTCATCTGGAGCGAGGTCGGGCGCGGCGCGGTCCTCAACGCGCACGCGCCCGCCGACCGGGTCCACGGATTCCTCACCTTCACCCGCGACATCCCGCCCTTCGAGGCCTTCCGCGACCCGCGGGCCCAGCGCGAACTGGTTGCCGCCCGCTTCCCGGACCGGGCCTGGCACGTTCCCCGCCTCGTCGAGGCGATGCGGGACGCCGACGACCTCTTCTTCGACATCGTCAGCCAGATCCACCTGCCGGCCTGGTCGCGCGGGCGGGTGGCCCTCGCGGGCGACGCCGCGCACGCCACCTCCTTCCTGTCCGGCCAGGGGTCGAGCGTCGCCCTGGTCGGCGCGTACGTCCTGGCCGGCGAACTGGCCACCCACCCCGACCACAGCGCCGCCTTCGCGGCCTACGAGCGCCGGATGCGCCCCTTCGCCGAACGCAACCAGGCGCTGGCCACCAGCGGTGGCACCGCGGTGACACCGACCACGCGGGAACAACTGGAGGCCCGCAACGCCCTGGTGCGCGATCCGGAGTCCGTCGGGAAGGAGCTGGCGACGGGGCGCGCGCAGGCGGGCCGGGCCGCGCACTCGGACCTGCGGCTGCCGGAGTACGCCGGGGCGCTGTGACGCCCCGGCGCGCCCTCGAACCTGTCCGCAGGCCTGTCCTCAAGCGGGCCGTTCGCGGCGCGGCGAGGCTCACCGCTCTTGGCGGCCGCCCGCGTTCGGACTCGTGCACAGCGCGTCGTCGACCAGCCTGTTCTCCGCCTCCGCCACCCGCAGGACGTCCCCGTCGGTGGCGGCCTGGACGCCCGACAGCGAGACCGTGACGCCGCGCCGGCCGTCGGCGGTGACGTCGGTAGTGCTGATCCACCCGGCGTCACCGCCCTCGTGGCCCCAGTACTCCCCGCCGCAGGACAGCCGACGCGAGAAGATCCCCAGCCCGGCCCGGGCGCCCGGCATGAACCGCTCGAACTTCTCGCTGACCTCGACGGTCCGGGTCATCTCCGCCAGCTGCGTCGGTGCCAGGAGCCGGCCGCCGAGCAGGGCGCCGAAGAACCGGTCGAGGTCGGCGGTGGTGGAGACGAGCCCGGCCTCGCCGTTGGTGCCCGAGCCGATCTGCTCGGTGACGTCCACGAACGGCTCGCCGGCCGCGAACCTCTGGTAGGTCTCGGCGTGCGGCCGGGGCAGGGTGGGCGACGTTCCCGGGTGGAAGGTGTGATCGAGGCCCAGTGGCCGGACGATCCGGTCCCTCACCTCCTCGTGCCAGAGGTGCCCGGTGACCCGCTCGATGATCATCCCGAGCAGGACGTAACCGGTGTTGCTGTAGTTCCAGCCCGTGTCGGGGTCGAAGTCCGGGCGGTGGGCCATCGCCCGGGCGACGATCTGCCCGGGTGTGTACGCGTCCGACCGGTGCTCCTGGAAGTCCTCCGCCGAGGTGTAGTCCGGGTAGTCGTCATGGATGCCGCTGGTGTGCTGGAGCAGCTGGCGGACAGTGATCGCGCGACCGTCGTTGCCGTTTCCGGACACCACGCCGGGCAGCCATCGATCGACCGGGTCGTCCAGGGAGAGCCTGTTCTCGCCGGCGAGCTGCAGGGTCACGGTGGCCACGAACGTCTTGGTGATGCTGGCGATCCTGAAGTAGCCGTTCCGGGGCACCGGCCGGCGTCCCGTCAGATCGGCGACGCCGCCGGCGGCGGTCAGGTTCCGGCCGTCGGAGGTGACCACGCGGGCCTGGACTCCGGTGGCGCCGACCGCGATGAGCGCGTCGGCGTCGCGCTGGAGCCGGATCCGGAGCCGGTCGTCGTGCTGCGGGGCGGCCGGCGCCGAGGGCGCACCGGTGGAAAGGGTCACGGCCGCGACGGCGGCCAGCGTGACGTTCCGTCGGACGGATCGGTGATGCCGCCGCGGGGCACGAATCGGTGAAGTCGTCATGGGCGTTGACGCTAGGTCGGGTGGGGAGGCCGGACGATACCGCTCACCCGTCTGAAAAGAGGGTAGTGGGCTGTAATGCCAGGCCCGGCCCCCATGGTCCAGACTGGTGCGGATGAAGCACCATGGGGCCGGTCGGCTTTCGGAGATGTGGCGCGGTCTGGGCTACCTGCTGGGGAGCCTGTTCACCGCTGCGGTCGCCGTGCTGGCGCTGCCCGTACTCGCCGTCCCGGTCACGGCCCGCTCCTGGGCGTCCTGGCATCGCCGCCGCGCCGACCGGCTGCTGGGCTCTCCGCGCTCCGGCCCGCTCCGGGTCGGCCCGTGGCGGGTCCTCGGCTGGCTCTGCGCCTGCACCGTGACCGCCCTGGCGTTCGGCCTCGTCCTGCTGCTGTGCGCCAGCAACGCCGTGACCACGGCCGTCACGGTGCCCCTGTGGTGGGCGCTGCCCGCCGGCACCCGGGCGGGCGGCTTCGCCGCCGGTGTCCCCCTGACCGGGTGGGGCACGGCGCTGACCCTCGGGACCGCACAAGCCGTCGCCTTCGCGGCCCTGACCTACTGGCTGGCTCCCCGGCTGGCCCGCCTGCACGCCCGGACCTGCGTCGCGCTGCTGTCCCCCTCGACCGCCGCGCGGCTGGCACAGCGGGTGGAGACCCTGACCGAGACGCGGGCACACGCCATGACCGCGCACGGCGCGGAACTCCGCCGGATCGAACGCGACCTGCACGACGGCACCCAGGCCCGGCTGGTCGCCATCGCGATGCGGCTGGGCGTGGCCCGGGAGCTGCTGAGCGACGACCCCCGGCTGGTGGCCGCGCTCCTGGAGGAGGCGCACGAGAACACCGAGGAGGCCATGACGGAGCTGAGGGCGGTGATCCGGACGATCTACCCGCCGATCCTCGCCGACCGCGGCCTCGCCGGGGCGCTGACCGCGCTGGCGTCCCGATCGGCGATCGACACCACCCTCGACATCGGCTCCGGTGGCTCCGGCGACCTCGACACGGTCCCCGCCGCGGTCGAGGCCGTCGCCTACTTCACGATCGCCGAGGCGCTCACCAACGCCGCCAAGCACAGCCGGGCCACCCGGACCGCCGTCCGCGTCGCACGCGACGGCGACCGGCTGGCGATCGAGGTCACCGACGACGGCGTCGGCGGCGCCGACGAGACGCTGGGCACCGGCATCACCGGAATCCGCCACCGCGTCCTGGCGCTCGACGGCACCGTCCACCTCCACAGCCCCGGCGGTGGCCCGACCACGATCACCGTGAGCCTGCCGTGCGCGTCGTGATCGCCGAGGACAACGTCCTGCTGGCCAACGGGCTGGAACTCCTGCTGACCGCCACGGGCTTCGAGGTCGCCGCGATCACCCCGGACGCCCCCGGCTTCGTCGCCGCCGTCACCGAACACCGCCCGGACGTCGCCATCGTCGATGTACGGCTGCCGCCCGGCTTCCGCGACGAAGGCATCCACGCCGCGATCCGCGCCCGCCGCCTGCACCCCGGCCTGCCCGTGCTCGTCCTCTCCCAGTACGTCGAGCAGCAGTACGCCGGCGAGCTGATCTCCGACGGCCGCGGCGGCGTCGGCTACCTCCTCAAGGACCGGGTGAGCCGGGTGAGCGAGTTCACCGACGCACTGCGGCGGGTCGCCGCCGGCGGCACCGTCATGGACCCCGAGGTGATCGGCCAGCTCCTCACCCGGCCCGCCCGCGACCCGATAGCCGCCCTCACGCCGCGCGAACGCGAGGTCCTCGCCCTGATGGCCGAAGGGAAGGACAACACCACCATCGCCACCCGGCTCGTCATCACCGACAACGCCGTCCACAAGCACATCGGCCACATCTTCGCCAAGCTCGGCCTCTCGCCGGCCGACAGCGGCCACCGCCGCGTCCTCGCCGTCCTCACCTACCTCAGCCGCCGCTGAGGAGCTCGCACGCCCGGCCGGTCGTCCCGTACGCCGTCCCGTCCGTCGGCCCGGTGGAACGCCCATCCGGAACGCCGGTCCGGACCGCCCGTCCGAAACGCCCACGCGAAACGCCCACGCGGAACGCCAGGCCGGGAAGCCCGGCCGGGCGCTCCGCTCAGGTGTGTGGGTCGGGGTCAGAACTGGGTGCTGACCGTGACGCCGCTGAAGTCGGTGACGGCGTACAGGCTGAGGTAGCGGTAGCCGGCGGTGGGGTTGGTGACGGTGAGGGACTGGGTGGTGCCGGTGCCGGTGGAGGAGGCGGTGAAGGCCTTCGGCGAGGCCCAGGTGTCCGCGTTGTAGTAGAGGTGCGCGGTGCCGGTGCCGCCGGAGGTGGTGACCTTCAGCGTGGTCGTTCCGGCCGGCAGGTAGACGTACAGGTAGTCGAGGTTGCCGGCGGTCGCGGCGCGGCCGCCGCGGGAGCAGTTCCGGCCCATCGCGTCGGCGCGCTGCTCGGTGCAGGCCGGCAGGACGACCGGGGCGGCGGTCACGGTGACGGTGGCCGGGGTGGTGGAGATCCGGCCGGTGTCGTCGGTGGTGGTCAGGGCGACGGTGTAGCTGCCGGCCGCCGCGTAGGTGTGGCTCGGGTTGCGCTCGTCCGAGGAGGTGCCGTCACCGAAGGTCCAGTGCCAGGCGGTGATCCGGCCGGAACCGGTCTGCACCGACCGGTCGTTCACGCTGACGGTCGCGCCGTTCACCGAGGTGTCGAACAGGGCGGTCGGGCCGGGGTTGTAGCAGGCGCCGCCGGCGCAGGCGTCGAGCCAGGCGTCGAAGTCGGCGTCGTAGGAGGTGCCGAGGCTGTTGTAGACCGCGTAGCCGCCGGGGTAGTCACCGACGCGGAACCGGGCCAGCATGGCCTGGACGTCGGCCGGGTGCTTCTCCACCATGTACCGGGTGGCCAGGTAGCCCCACGGGTAGACGCGGGTCGAGTCCGAGTTGCCGGGGGTGCTCTGGAAGAGGGTGCTGAGCTTGTAGGTGTGCTTGGCGGCCTGCGCCATCGCGTCGGTGTCGGTGGCGCCGCGGTAGCTGTGCGAGACGTACTCGGCGAGGCCCTCGACCCACCAGATGTCCGGGACGGACATCTGGGTGCGGTAGTTGCCCTTGAGGTCGTAGATGCTGTCGAGGTAGTGGGTGTACTCGTGGTTGAGGTTCCACACCCGGGCCGGGTCGTTGTTGTTCCAGGTCTTCTGGTACATCACGGTCGCGGCCGGCTTGTTCGGGTCGGTCGCGTCCATGACGGTCTGGCCGCCGTTGTCGGTGTCGTTGCCGAAGATCGCCCACGAGTAGGTGGTGTAGTCGGTCTTGTTGGCGAAGATCCCGAAGGTGACGTTCTGGGCGTACTGGTTCGGGATCGGCCCGTTGTCCTTGACCACGCCGTGGAAGAAGGCGTCCTGGTTGCGCAGGCTGGCGCAGACGGTGGCCAGTTCCTCGGCCGACAGCGCCTGGGCCTGGATGGTCCGGTTGTCGCAGACCAACTGGTGCGGCAGGACCACCGAGGTGAGCTTGGCGGGCAGGTTGCAGATGTCGTAGTACGAGCACTGGCCGCTGTTGTAGTACGCGGCCTGGACGGCCGTGTGCACGTACAGCGGCGCCGCCGGCGTCAGCAGCGGGGCGGCGTCCAGCACCTTCCTGACCAGTGGCTTGACCACGGCCTCGACGGCGGGGCCGCTCCCGGCCATCCGCGCCAGGTCGTTGCCCGCGTTGGTGTCGAGGACCTCGTTGGGTCCGCCGATCAGGTCCTTGTGGTTGATCGCGAAGTCGGCGAGGGAGACGGCGAGGCTCGGGTCGGCGGCGACCGCCCTGACGAAGTCCTGGTTCGAGTTGCCCCGCCAGAGCGGGTACTGCAGCACGGAGTTGACCGCGCCGACCATCTTCGGGACCGCGTTGTAAGAGTTGTTGTAGTCGTCCAGTATCCGCTTGTAGACGCCCAGGTAGCCGGCCTGGACGTTGGCGCTGTCGGTGAGCCACACCACGTCCCTGAGCACGGTGCCGTTGCCCTCGGTGACGTCGTGCCAGCGGGCGCCGGCGAAGAACGCGTCCAGGGCGGCCCGGACGGCGGTGGTGAGCTCGCCGGTGTACGGGCCGGCCGCGTCGGGGTAGTAGAACTGGATGTAGTAGCCCACCTGCAGGTAGAGCGCCAGCTGCTGGATGCCGGCCGAGTTGTCGCCGGTGTAGCCGGCCGCCAGGTCCTTGAAGGCGGCCGCGACGGACAGCATCCGGGACTGCCGGAAGATGGTCGGGTCGGCGCCACCGCTGCTGTACAGACCCCGGATGCACTCCGGGGTCGAGCTCCTGATGAACGCGACCAGGTCGGCCCCGGTGCGGGCGGCGAAGTCGGCCGGGGTGCAGGCCTGCGCGGCGGCAGCGGCCGCGTCCGCGCCGGACAGGGCCTGCGGGGCAAGGGACTTGGGCGCGACGGGGGCGGCCGTCGCGGCCGTGGTGGCCGGCCCGCCCATGAGTCGCTCGCCGATCAGCGCCGGCGGCAGCGGGGCCGCGGGTGCGGCGGGCTCCTCGGAGCCCGTCGTCGCGCCGGCCGTGGGCGCGGCGGGTGCGGCGGGCGCGTTCGGGTCGGTCTTGGTCGAGGTCGGGTTCGTGGCGGCCGCGGTCAGGGCCGGGCCGGCGGTGACGGCGGCGGGTGCCGCGAAGGCCTGGGCCGGCAGCACGGCGGTGGCCGTGGCACAACAGGCGACGACGCCGGCCGCGAGCGTGGAGAGTCTTGTGCGCAGGAGCACGCCGAGTCCTTCTTCGAGTGGGGGCAGCCCGACGTGGGGTCGGACTGAGTGAAGGAGATGAGGAGATTGGCGTGGATCCTGTCACCGACCGGCCATCAGAACAATGTCACAGGTTATATGGCACACGATTTTCAGCCACGTCGCGCCCACCACACCCCGACACGTGGCTGACCTGCGATGGCCGCGGCCGGGGGCGGCGCAACGGACGGGCGCCGGAGGCCCGGCAGGTCACGAGCCGGGAGATTTGCCCGAGGCCGCCCGGGCCGACGGGCCACCCGGAGTGGCCGATCTCCGCCCCCACCGGGCCGCGGGCCCCTTCACCCCCACTCCGACCGCTCGGCCAGACGGCGATCCCACCAGAACTCCGTGCGCCACCGGCGCCGGTGAGCGAAACGGGTCGGGGAGAGTGCGGCGCAGGAACACCGCATCCAGCGGCTTCACGAGTCGGCCGAGCTCGGCGCGCGCCCGTCCCGGCAGTCTCTCCAGGACCTCCTCCAGCACGTCACGTGCGTGCCTGACGTCCTCGAAGGAACACCCCGAGCACGAGCAGGACGACTCCCGCGGGTACAGCGGACGCCTCCCCGGCGGATGCAGGAACTCGCGGTATCGCCGCAACGCCCGGTCAGTGGCCCCCGGGCGCAGGTAGAAGCCGGCGCTCAGGCGCTCGACCCGGTACACCGCCCGGCTCGCCCCGGCGGAGAGCCCGTGAATCCGGAACGGCGGGGCCGGCCCCCAGATGCGGGGGACCGGTCGCTCAGCGCGCAGCGCGCGTGGACGCCTACGCGGCATCGGCCTTTCGACACATGATCACGGGAGTCATGATGCCAGGTGGGACGCCGCCGCCGCACCCGGCTTCCGGCGACCGTTGGCGACGCGGACGCCCGCGTGAGGTCGCTCCTGGCGGAAGTTCATCATGGATCGTGACGGGCCGTCCCGTCCGATACGCCCGGTCCGTACGTCCGTGACCTGGACGGTGTCCGGACCGATGCGGCGGCACGGGTGGACACCTGGCTGCCACGGGCCAGGTCGCAGGCCCGGCTGGCGCCTCCTGGCGCCCCGCGTGACCGGCAAAATGACCAGCTGAACACCTCATCGGACAGACATCGACCGCCGGATGTCGTCGGCGATGATGTCGCCGGGCGGTCTGGAACCGGTAGACCTTCAGTCGCTGGTGGGGCCGGCCATGATGGTGGCGCGTGGGGGTCGGACGCGCCGACGCCCCGGGGTGCACCGTCTCAACCCTGCGACGGCGTCCAGAACGCGGTGATCCTCGCTGCTCCGGGCCCGATCCTCTGCCAGGAACCGTCGAACTCGAGGACGGCCACGGAGGCGGTCGGGAACCCGGACTCCTCCACCCGCCGCGAGAGGTCGCCGTCGGTCGTACCGACAAGGAGCCGGACCAGCTCGGGCAGGCTCGGATTGTGTCCGACGACGACCAGGTCGCCCACGTCGTCCGAAGTCTCCCGCACCATCGCGACCAGCTCGCCGATTCCCGCTTCTCCCCGATGGATCCCCACACTGAGGTCGTAGAGCCGCTGCTCGTGGACCGTCTCGGAGAGCCGCGGCAACGCGGCGCCCACGCGTTCCCAGGTCTCCCTGGTCCGGCGGGCGCCGGACACCCGCGCGAGATCGGGCGTGATACCGGAACCCGCGAGCCATCGTCCGGTCCGGGACGCCTCCGCCCGCCCCCGCTCGTCGAGACGCCGTTCCTTGTCGACCGCCGTCGCCCGTTCGGCCTGCGCATGACGGATCAGGACGAGCCTCCGGCCGGTACCCACGATCACGTTGACCTCCCCATGTCCGCGGGCCGTGGTGCGGCCCGCGGAATCACTTGATCCTTTGTATCCGCACACTACCCGGCACGGGTGGCAGCAGCGGAGCCACGTGCTTCCCCGGGCCGTCCAGAACAAGATCACCACGCACCCGGACGCCCTGCCGACCAAGATCGCCGAACGCAAGACCTGTGACTCGATTCATTCTGAAGCGATCAGCAAGGTCCCGCGCTGGAGATCCGTCGTCAGTTGTGCGTGAGCATCGGGACCAGGCCAGAACCGGCATCTGGGACTGCAAGGGCTGCCGGACGATGTGTCCGTCCACGCCGCGGACCCACGGTTCACCGACTTCACGCGCCTGGTGCAGGAGACCCCGCGCTGTGCGCTCTCGGTGGCATTGGTACGACCGGGTGCCGGATCGGGGCCGCGTAGACAGCTTCCAGGGTGACCGGCCCCCAAACCATGTGCATCGAACGCTCGGGCGAAAGCCGACCTCCGACGGACACGGCGCCCTCATGCTGTCAGAGAGGGGTGGACGGGGGCGGGATGCGGGCCAGGAGTTCGTGGGCGGCCCGGGTCAGATGTGCGGGAACATCGTCCGGGTATGCGGCGCCGGCGGGGTCCATGAGCGCCACCATCGCATCGACCATGGGTGCCAACTCCTCGCATTTCCCGTAGGCTTCGGCCACATCCTCGACGATGAGTGAGGCGCCCTCGACGGGGTCGAGCCACCCGTCGACGATCTCGGCGGCCCACCAGCGGGCGAGCGCCAGCCGCCCCTCCCAGTAGTCCTCGGGCGAGTGGAAGCCGAAGCCGAGCTCGTCCATCACCTGGTCGAACAGCTCCGGGGCCTTGTCCTCCTCACCGCGAAAGAGCGCGGCGAGGAGGACCAGCGACGGGGTGTCCACGCCGGCGACCAGGACGCGGAGCGCGGCCCGGATCAGAAGATCCGGTTCAGCGCGTCGGCCGTTGACCCACCCGTGGGCGATCTCCCGAAGTTCCTGCACCGCCTCGGCCGCCGTCGCGGGGGCTTCGCTCGTCGTCATGGCGGCATGATGCCACGGCCCTCCGACGGTCGGTCGGCGGATATCACGCGGTCGGGTCCGGCGCCGCCCGTCGGCGAAGCCTTCGTGCGGGTGGCGCAGGGGCGACCGGGGGCGGGAGGGCCTTCGGCGTCCGGTCCTCGGGGAACAGAGCGGCGAGAGGGCCGCCGACCCGTCGCGCTTGAACCACACAGACCTGCGCCCGAACCTGAGGATGGCACGCGGACGCGACTCCAGGTCGATCTTCGGTGTCAGCAACCTTGATCATCTGGCGTCGCGTCGTTCGTTTCTGCTCGGACACCTCACCCCGAAGCTGGTGAACCGTCACGTCCCATCTCCTGAGAACGCATCAGCCCTGCACGGGGCCTGAACCGGTATTCAACTGGGCAGCACCTCTGAACGACACCGTCCTGGACGGAGTTCCACGCCCAGCAATGCTCAGGGCAATTCCAGCGACGACGACGCGGGCTGGGGTGACGAGCAGCGGTCCCGCTGGTGGGTCGTGGGAGTTGGCGCTCGGTTCCCGGAGTGCGCCCAGGATTCGGGCGGACAGCGCGATGAGCCGCAAGCATCTGATCATGCCCGGCTCATTGGCGGCTTTTGCATTGGCTTTTCATTCAATTGGCGGTTCTGGTCATTGGTGCCCGGGCTCCGGCTCGGTTCCACGATCGGTGAACGGTATCCGTGTTTCCGATCCCGGGATTCGTGCTTGATGTTTTCCATTGCGGTGAGTGGAGTGTTTTTGGGGTTAGGGGAAGATGTTGTGGCCGGGGGTGAGGGTGTGGGTGGGGTCGTAGGTGTTTTTGGCGTTGGTGAGGGTGGTCCAGTGGGGGCCGTAGTGGTGTTGCCAGTCGGTGGGGGTCATGTGGGGGATGGCGCCGACGAGGTAGCGTTTGGCGCCGAGTTGGGTGGCGGTGTTGTAGAGGTTGCGGTTGCGGGTGAGGTGGGTGGTGGGGTTGGTGGTGGTGGGGTTGGGGAAGGCGAGGAGGTCGAAGAGGTAGGCGGTGGGTTCGTTTGGGGTGATGGCGAGGGGGTGGGTGAGTTTGTTGGTGTGGAAGGGGTAGCAGAGGAGGAGGCCGGGGCCGATGTCGTCGGGGGTGAGTTGGGGGAGGGTGTGGTTGAGGAAGGTGGGGGTGGTGGTGGCGGGGAGGAAGAGGGAGAGCCAGGGTTTGGGGGTGTTCCAGTAGCCGAGGTTTTTGATGGTGTCGGCGAAGGTGTCGGCGCGGTAGGTGTATTCGCGGTAGGTCTGGTCGGTGATGGTGGTGGTGGTGGGGTTGAGGTCGGTGAGGAGGGGGGTGGGGTCGGGGGGTGTGGTGCCGTTGTAGTGGGTGACGGCTTCGATTTTGTAGTGGGGGGGTTGTCCGTTGGGTTGGATGAGGATTTCGCCGACTTGGGAGGGGAAGCGGCCGTCGTTGAGGATGGTTTGTTGGTCGGTGAGGAAGGTGTGTTGGTCGGTGTAGGTGAGGGTGAGGACGCGGGCGTTTTGGGGGGCGGGGACGAGTTTGAGGGTGGCTTTGGTGATGATGCCGACCTGTCCGGCGCCGGCGAGGGCGGTGTGGAAGAGGTCGGGGTTTCGGGTGGGGGTGGCGGTGAGGATGCGGCCGGTGCCGGTGACGATTTCGATGGCTTCGACGGTGTCGGCCTGGAGGCCGTGTTTGTGGACGGTGGAGCCGATGCCGCCGATGCTGATGGTGCCGCCGATGGAGAGGTGGAGGTAGTCGGTGAGGGCGGGGGGTGTGAGGTTCTGGGCGAGGGTGGCTTCGGTGAGTTGGGCCCAGGTGACGCCGGTGTCGACGGTGGCGTTGGTGGGGGTGATGGTGTGGATGCGGTTGAGGGCGCGGGCGTTGATGCTGATGCCGCCGGCGACGCCGGCCTGGCCGTAGTTGGAGTGTGATTCGAGGTCGTTTCCGGTGCCGCTCTGGCCGTTCATGGCGACTTTGAGGTTGTTGCGGCGGGCGAAGTCGATGATGGTGGCGATGTCGGGGGCACCGGCGGGGTGGAGGACGGCGTAGGGGGTGTTGGTGGTGAGGCGGCCGAAGTCGTGGGCGTGGGTGTTGCGGGTGGTGGGGTTGGTGGTGAGGGTGCCTTGGATGGGGGGCAGGGGGGTGATGCGGCCGCGGGTGGGGGTGTCGGTGGTGGCCCAGGTGCGGGTGGTGGTGTTGTAGCCGATGACGGTGGCGGCGGCGCCGGTGAGCAGGGTGCGCCTGGACAGGGGGGTTCGGTTCATGCGCGGTGGTCTCCTCGGGGTGGTGGGCGGGCCGGGCGGGCGCGGGTGCGGGTGCCGGTGGTGTGCGGTGGGTGGTGGGCGCCGGTCGGTGGTTCCGGTCCTGCTGGTTCTGTCGGCCGTTGCGGTCGTGCGTGCAGGGGTGTTCCTGCGTTCTGCAACTGCTGTGCTGGTCCTGCTTGTTGTGCTGGTGCTGGTGCTGGTGCGGGGCCGGTTCCTTTGCCTGCCGGCCCCGTCTGCTGGTCCTGTGTGCTGGGCCGGGTGTTCCGGTCGTGTGTGCCGTAGGGGTTCCGGCCGCCTGCAACTGACCTGTTGGTCCTGCTTGTTGTGTTGGTACGGGGGCCGGTTGCTTTGCCTGCCGTTCGCGGCGGCTCTTCCGGTCCCGACTGGTGCGGTGGCGTGGTGGGTCGGCCGCACCGTTCCTCCCGGCTGTACCGGCCGCACCGTTCCCCCCGGCCGTTCCGGCCGTGCCGCTCCTGTCGGCCTGAGAGGTCCTGCCGGTTCTGCGGGTTTTGCCGGTGGTGGTGGTGCTGTGTGCGGTGTGGTGGTGTTCGGGTGGGCCGGCCTGTGGTGCGGGCCGGCCTGTCCCGGTGGTGCGGTGTGCCGGGGGCCGGGGGCCGGGGGCTGGGGGCTGGGTGCCGTCGGGGGCTGGGTGCGGGTGGGGTGTTAGGGGTTGGTGTGGGTGGTGGTTCGGTAGTTGGTGAGGTCGAAGGTGCGGGTCTGGCGGTGGAAGCGCCAGGTGTAGGTGGGCCAGATGCTGGGGTTGTTGCCGTGGGTGTCGGTGTACCAGCTGGTGCAGCCGCCGGTGTTCCAGACGGTGTTCTTGAGGCGGTTCTGGAGGGTGGTGTTGTAGGTGGTCTGGGCGTGGGGGTGGACGTCGAGGGTGGTGAGGTGGTGGGTGCGCAGGGTTTTGAGGGCGGCGAGGATGTAGGTGATCTGGGCTTCGATCATGACGGTCTGGGAGGAGTGGCCGAGGGTGGTGTTGGGGCCCAGGAGCATGAAGAGGTTGGGGAAGCCGTGGATGGTGGTGCCGCGGTGGGCGGTCATGCCGTCGCGGTTCCAGGTGTCGTGGAGGGTGTGTCCGTGGCGGCCTCGGATGAGGTGGGCGACGGGGCGGTCGGTGGCGGTGAAGCCGGTGGCGAGGATGATGGTGTCGATGTGGCGTCGGGTGCCGTCGGTGGTGGTGATGTGGGTGGGGCCGATGTGGGTGATGGTGTCGGAGACGATGTCGACGTTGGGTTGCTGGATGGCGGGGTACCAGGTGTTGGAGAAGAGGAGGCGTTTGCAGCCGACGGTGTAGTCGGGGGTGAGGCGGGCGCGCAGGGCGGGGTCGGGGACGGATTTTTTGAGGTGGCCGGCGGCCATGTTCTTCATGCCGGTGGTGCGGGAGGGGCGGGACATGAAGAACGCGACGATTTCGCGGCCGTGTTTGTTGAAGGCGCGGCGGAAGCGCTGGTAGCCGGGGAGGTGGCGCAGCATCCAGGTGTGGCGGGGGGTGTTGGGTTTGTCGGGTTTGGCGGCGACCCAGGGGGGTGTGCGCTGGTAGAGGTCGATGTGTGCGGCGTGGGGCTGGATGGCGGGGACGAACTGGATGGCGGAGGCGCCGGTGCCGATGACGGCGATGTTGCGGCCGGTGAGGTCGTGGTCGTGGCGCCAGCGGGAGGAGTGGAAGACGGTGCCGGTGAAGGTGTCGAGGCCGGGCAGGTCGGGGACGGCGGGGTCGGAGAGGTAGCCGGTGCCGGTGACGAGGACCTGGGCGGTGTAGCGGCCGTGTTTGGTGCGGATGTCCCAGTGGTGGTGGGTGTCGTTCCAGGTGGCGTTCAGGAGTTCGTGGTCGTAGCGCAGGTGGGGGTCGACGCCGTAGCGGGTGGCGCAGTTCTTGAGGTAGGTGTGGACCTCGGTGCGGGTGGCGAAGGTGGATTTCCATTCGGGGTTGCGGGCGAAGGAGAAGGAGTAGAGGTGGGCCTGGACGTCGCAGGCGCAGCCGGGGTAGGTGTTGTCGCGCCAGGTGCCGCCGAGGTCGTGGGCGCGTTCGAAGACGAGGAAGTCGTCGATGCCGGCCTTGAGGAGGCCGATGGCGGTGCCGAGGCCGGAGATGCCGGCGCCGATGATCGCGACTTCGAGGTGGCGGACGGCGAGGTCGCCGGCGGTGCCCGCGGCGGTGGCGGTGGCGGTGGTGGGGGATGTGTCCGGGCGGGTGTCCGTGGCGGTGGCGGCCGTGCCCGCGCCGACGGCCGTGCCGGCGGTGGTGGTGCCGGTGCCCGCGGCGGTGGCGGCCGTGGTGCTGCCGGTGCCGGTGCCGGTGCCGGCGGCGTCGGTGGTGGTGGTGTTGGGGGTGGGGGTCACCCCCGCCGCCGGGGTTGTGGGGGGTGCCGCCGGGGTGGCGGTGGGGGTGTTGGTGGTGGTGCGGTCGGGGGCGGGGGTGGTGGTCATGGCGTCGGTGTCCTCTTCTCGGGTGTCCTGGGTGGGCCCGGGGGTCAGGCGCGGCGGGTGAGGGTGACGCGGAAGTTGTTGAAGATGTGGTCTTCGAGGGTGTAGGCGAAGATGTCGAGGTAGCGCTCGAAGCGGGCGACGGTGGTTTCGTCGGTCATGGCGACGGCCTCGTCGCGGCGGGCGGCGAGGAGTTGGAGCCAGGCGCGGCAGGCGCGGGCGAAGGACTCGGGTTCGTTGCGGATCTCGGTGACCTCGAAGAGGCCGTCGAGGCCGGCGGCGAGTTCGGGCAGGCGCGGGATGTGGCAGCCCTCGAACTCCTCGCGCTGGAGGAATTTCAGGTCGTCCAGGAGCTGGCGGCGCAGCGGGGGGTTCTCGACGGTCATGGTGTGCAGGACGAAGCGGGCGCCGGGCTTGAGGAGGGAGTGGACCTGCTTGAAGAAGACGCGGTAGCGCTGGGTGCGCTCCTTGGGGGTGAGGGAGGAGAGCACGAAGTGTTCGAGTGCGTTGATGCAGAACGCGGCGTCGTAGGGGGCCTGGCCGTCGGCGAGGCGGTGGTCCTCCCAGCTTTCGACGCGGGCTTCGATGGCGGGGTTGGCGAGGGCGTCGACGAAGTCGGCCTGGGTGCGGGAGAGGGTGACGCCGACGGCCTTCTTGACGCCGTGGACGGTGGTGAGGCGGTTGAGCATGGTGCCCCAGCCGCAGCCGATGTCCAGGACGGTGTCGGTGTGGGCGGCGCGGGCGAGGTCGGTGAAGGCGTCGAGCTTGCGTTCCTGGGCCTCGTCGAGGACGGCGACGAGGTCCTCGCCGTCCTCCCAGTAGCCGCCGGAGTACATCATGGTGGGGCCCAGGATGAGCCGGTAGAGCTCGTTGGGGACCTCGTAGTGGTGGCGGATGGCCTCGACGTCGGGGTTGATGGAGCGGGCTTCGACGGTGGTCATGGGATGGGGCCCCTCGGTTGACGGTGGTGGGTATCGGACGGGACGACGGGTGGGCGGCGGCGGGGCCGGCGCCCGGTGCCCGGTGGTGGGTGGACCGGCCTGCGGTGCCCGAAGGCCGGTGCGCGGCGCGGTGCGTGGTGCTTGGTGCGTGGTTCTCGGCGCCGGGCATGGTGCGTGGTACGCGGTGCGTGGTGCTTGGTTCTCGGCGCCGCGCGTGGTGCGTGGTACGCGGTGCGTGGTGCTTGGTTCTCGGCGCCGCGCGTGGTGCGTGGTACGCGGTGCGTGGTGCTTGGTTCTCGGCGCCGCGCGTGGTGCCTGGTGCGTGGTGCCCGATGGCCGGTGCGTGGTCCTCGGTGCCGCTCGGGCCGCCGTGGGGCCGGTTGTGGTGCGGCCGGTCGGGCGGTGTTCTGTGCCGGGGCCGGGCCGCGGGTGGCCCGGCGTGCGGTGCCCGGTACGCGGTGGGTGGTCCTCGGCGCCGCGCGGGGAGCGCGGTGCGGCGGTGATCGGGCCCGGCCGGGCCGCTGCCCTCGGTGCCTGCCGTGCCGGGCGGCCGGGTGCCGTCCGTGGTGCGGTGTGCCGGTTGAACCCGGCTTCCGGCGCGGGCGGGTGGTTGGGTGCCGACCGGTGGGCGGTGTGCCGGCCGGGCCGGGCCGAGGTTCCCGGGGTTTGACGCTGTCCGGGGTGGACGGCCGTCCCGGGCAGCCGCCCCGGTGCCTTGTCGTGCCGTGCCGTTTCGGGCGGTTGGGTGCCGTCCGTGGTGCGGTGTTTCCGGTCGAACCGGGCTGCTGCCCCGGGTGGTTGGTTCCCGGGGCCGGCGGCTCTGCTGTGTTCGGGCGGTTGGGTGCCGCCCGTGGTGCGGTGTTTCCGGTCGGACCGGGCTGCTGCCCTGGGTGGTTGGTTCCCGGGGCCGGCGGCTCTGCTGTGTTCGGTGTGTTGGGTGCCTGTCGTGCCGGGTGGCTGGGTGCTGCCCGGCACGGTCGGTGCGGTCGGTGGGGTGGGTCGGTTGTCCGGACGGGGTGGGGTGTTCGGTCGGCCGTTGTTGTGGGTGGCCGGGTGGTGTCCGTGATGGGGTGTGCCGGCCGGACCGGGTGGTGGTGGCGGGTGGTTGGTGCTGTTCGGGCGGTGGCCCGGGCCGCGGGCCGTGGTGTTTGTGGTTGCGGGTGGCCGGGTGCTGACCGGGGGCGGGTGGTTGCGTGCGGGTGCGGTGTGTTGTGGGTCAGGTAAGCGTGTGTCTCGCAAGCGGTGCGCAAGGCAGTGGGGGCCGGGTGGGTTGCGGGCCGGTTGCGTGGGAGCGGGTTTCATGCGGTTTCGGCAAGACGCACGGCTTCCGGGGTTCGTCCCCGGGGGGTGCTTCGGTTCCCGGTCGGCGTGTTGTGCGCTGGTACGGGGGTTGTGGGCGCTGTCGCCGTTGTGTTCCCGGTGTTGTCGGTGCCGGCTGTCCCGCCTGCCCGTCCCGCCCGCCTGCCTGTCCGTCCCGCCTGTTCGCCCGTCCGTCCGCTCGTCCGCTCGTCCGTCCGTCCCGTCTGTTCGTTCGCTTGTCCCGCTTGTCCGTGTGTTGTGTTCGTGTCTGTCGGCCGGCCTGTTGTCGGTGTTCCTGTTCGTTCCTGCCCCCGGTTCTTCGGTTGTCGGTTGTGTGTGGTGTGTTCCCGGGGGCCGGGGTGCGGGGAGTGCCGGGGCCGGGGGTGCGGGGGCGGGCGGGGCCCGTGGCGGGCGGCGGCGCGGGCGGCGGGTGCGGGCCGGGGGTGGTGGTGTGTCGGCGGTGTTTTCTGTCCTGCTTCTTTCGATGCGTTGACGGCGTCCACCGTGTGGTGGGCGTGGAGAGGAACGATCACTGATGTCTCAGATCCCCACGATCGAGGACCTGGCCCAGCAGCTCCAGGCGGTCTCCGGTGCCCAGGAGATCGACGCGGACGCGGCGTTGCAGCACATCGCGGACGTCGATTCGCTGGACCTGATGGAGTGGCTGTACGGCTTCCAGAACCAGTACCCGCACATCCCGGCGGACGAGTCGCTGTTCGCGGACATCGACGACACCACGACGCTGCGCGTGGTCCACGAGCGGATCCTGGCGCTCGTGCCGGCCGCCGGTAACTGAGTCCGGGCGAGCGGCGGACCGGGAGAGGGAGAGGGGTCGCGTGGTGAGCGGTTTCGACGTCACCGGCTGGGGGATGTCGGTTCCCGAACGGGTGGTGACCAGTGCCGAACTCGCGCAGCGTTTCGGTGTGGACGAGCACTGGATCGTCTCGCGGTGCGGGATCCGTGAACGCAGGGCCGTGGGCCGGGGGCAGACCACGGCGTCGATGGCCGTGGAGGCCGGGCGCCGGGCGCTGGAACGCGCGGGGCTGACGGGTGCGGACATCGCGCATCTGATCGTGGCGACGGCGACGCCGGAGCAGCCCTCGCCGGCGACGTCGGCGTTCGTCCACGACGAGCTCGCGATCGCGGGCAGCGCGCACGACGTGAACTCCGAGTGCGCCGGGTTCGTGTACGCGCTGGTGACGGCGGCGGGCCTGTTGCGGATGGATCCGCGTCCGATCCTGGTGATCGGCTCGGACACGCACACGCTGACCGCGAACCCCGCCGACCGGGACCTGTCGATCCTGGTGGGCGACGGCGCGGGGGCGGTGGTCCTGCGGCCGGGCGCGGTGGACCGGATCCGGGCGTGGAACCTGGGCGCGGACGGCTCGTGCAAGGACAGCCTGAAGGTCCTGGCGGGGGGTTCGCGGATGCCGACCACCGCGGACACCGTCGCCCGGGGCCTGCACTACGCGCAGATCAACGGCAACGAGATCTACCTGAACGCGGTGCGCTACACGGTGCGCACGATCCGCGAGACGCTGGAGCAGGCGAAGATCACGCCGGAGCAGGTCGACCACGTGGTGCCGCACCAGGCGAACATCCGGATCATCAACTCGGTGCTCTCCCACACCGGTATCCCGGCCGACCGGCTGGTGACGAACCTGGAGCGCTACGGCAACACCGCGTCGGGGTCGATCCCGATCGCGTTGGCGGAGGCGCTGGACGCGGGGCGGATCAAGGACGGTGACACGGTGCTGCTGGCCGGGTTCGGCGCGGGCATGACGTGGGGTTCGGTCCTGCTGACGTGGGGAGGGGTGGCGCGGTGAGCGGCAGGGACGTCTTCGGTGTGCGGCCGCCGTCGCCGGTGGCGCTGGTCACCGGTGCCTCCGGGGGGCTGGGCAGTGAGCTGGCGCTGGCCCTGGACGCGGCGGGCTGCCGGGTCGCGGTGCACTACAACAGCTCGCGCGAGGGCGCGGAGAAGGTCGCGGCCCGGCTCGTCAACGAGCACGTGCTGGTCACCGGCTCGGTCGCGGACTGGGACGCGGTCGGTGCGATGTACGAGGAGATCAGGGCGGCGCTGGGGCCGGTGGACGTGCTCGTCAACAACGGGGCGATCCGCAAGGACGCGCTGATGGCGATGCAGGACCCGGCGCAGTGGCGGCAGGTGATCGACACCAACCTCGTCGGCTCCTTCCACACCGCGCGCGCGTGCGTGCCGGCGATGCTGCGGGCGCGCTGGGGGCGGGTGGTCAACATCGTCTCCCCGTCGGCGCTGATCGCCACCGCCGGGCAGACCGCCTACTCGGCGTCCAAGGCCGGGCTGATCGGGCTGACCCGTACCCTCGCGGCGGAGTGCGGGCGCAGGGGGGTGACCGTCAACGCGCTGTCACCCGGCTTCATGATCACCGGGATGACGGACACCCTGCCCGAGCACGTCGTGGCGGGCATGCGCGAGAAGGTCCCGGTGCCGCGGTTCGTCACCCCGCGCGAGGTCGCCCGCTCGATCACCCTGTTCCTCGACCAGGACTGCATGACCGGTCAGGTCATCAGCATCGACTCCGGGGCCTCCATCACCTGAACACCACCCGGGGGGCGGCCGGCCGCCGGCCGCCGGCCACCCGCCCCCCGGCCACCCGCCCCCGGCCGCCGCCCGCCGGCCGCCCCGGGCCTGTGCCACCCCGTGTCCGGGGTGGCACGCCCGTGTCCGGGGCGGCCGGCTCCGTACCGGCCGGCTCCGTACCGGCCGGCTCCGTACCGGCGCGCTCGTGCCGGCGCGGTCCGCCGACGGTGAGGAGCGCGGCTCCCACGGTTGGCGGCCGCTGAGGTTTTTGTCGCGTGGTCGGTGGTGGCGGACGGTGGTCCCTGCGATCTGCCGGTGGCCTGCGGCGGACGCAGGGCCGGGCCCGACCGCCGAGCGGCGGTCATCGGGCCGTGTCATTCTTCCGGGGGCAGGCCGGGGAGGGCCTGCCGTCCGTTGACGGGGGGCGTGATGGGATCGATCGGTCTCGTGTGGGTGGTGGCCGGGCTCGTCGGTGCGGGGCTGTTGCGGTGGCTGCCCGCCGGGGGGCGGGCGGACGGCCTGACGGCGGCCGGCGTCGCGGCGGTGCGGGGCGGTTCGAAGGCCGCGCTGACGGTGGCCGTGGTGGAACTCCACCTCGCGGGGGCGGTCGATGTCGGCCGGCGTGGCCTGCTGCGGCGGGTGGTGCATACCGGACCCGGACGTGACGCGACCCCCCTGCACCGGGCCGTGTGGACGGCGTTGGGCCGGGAGCTGTCGTTGGCCGACGCCGCCGCCGCTCCGGCTGTGCGGCGGGCCCGGGAGCAGGTGCGCGCCGAACTGGCCGGGCGTGGCCTGCGGTGCGGCCGGGCCAGGCTGACCGCTGCCGCCCTGCCGGCCCTTGCGGCAGGCGGTGCGGCCGTGGCCGTCGCGGCGCGGGGAGCCCTCTGGACGGGTCTGCCCCTGGCCGTGCTCTCGCTCACCGTCCTGTGCGCCCCGGCACGGACGCCGGCCGGGTACCGGCTGTTGCGCGAGATGCGCCGCCTGCATCCCCTTCCCGCTGCCGCCCCGGCCGGGCCGGGGCACACCGGGCTCCTTGTCGCGCTGCACGGACGCCGGGCGCTGCGTGTGCTGGTGCCGGAGTTCGCCGCCCGCGCCGGCATGCTCGGTGGCCGTGCCACCAGGGAGAGCGTCGCCCGATCCGAGGGCGACTCGCACGGCTCCAGCGCCCATTCCGGTAGCGGCGACGGAATCTGAGAGGCCGCCGCCGAAGCTCTCCGGGCGCATCCAGCGCAGTGAGTGAGTGAGTGAGTGACGGACCGGTGCCGGCCGGGCCCGGGCCGCTTCGGGGCTCGTGTTCGGGTCGGCGGGGCCGGGGCCGGGGGCCCGTCCGCCGGGCCCGCTCCGAAGGCCACACGCCCTCCTTCGGTCCCGTCGGGTGCTGTGCCCGGGGGATCCCGAGGGGGCGTACCCGTGTCCGCCGTGTCCCGTCCGGCTCGTGCGCGGTCTCGCCGGTCGGGCCGGGTCCCGGCCGGTGGTGGCCGGTGAGGTCGCCGCTGTTCGCGGCCCCGGCCCTGGCCGTGGCCGGGGCCGCAGCGGTGCGGTGCCCGTCCCGTGCCGGGGCCGACCTGTGGGTGGTGCCGGTGCCTGCGCGGTACCGGTGCCGGTGCCGCGGGAGCCGTCCCGACAGGGCGTCGTCCCCTCCCCTCGGGGTCCGACGGGGCCTGTGGGGCCCGGCCGTTCGGAATGTCCTTCCGTCCTTCCGTCCTGTCGGACTCCGACGTCGCAGAGCAGAGCAGAGCAGGGCGCGGTGGGGTGCGGGGGGTGCGGGCATGAGCGGGGTCCTGCTGTCGGCGCGGCGGGCGTGGCCCGGCTCCTGTCCGGCGGTGGCGTTCCTGGTCACCGCTCGCTTCGGTCGAGGCCCTCTGTCCACGCGTGGTGCGTACCGCCCGCGACCTGCGTGCGGTGCTCCGGCGCCTGCTGCGGGCTGCGTGTGGCGTGTGGCGCGGGCGTGGCATCCGGTGCACGGGCCCGGACAAGCGCGAGCGGTCCGCCGACCGCGAGAAGCGCGGCTCCCGCGGTGGCCGGCCGCCGGAGTTCGACGAGGACGTCCGCGAGCAGTGCCGCGTGGTGGAGCGCGGGAGTGACCGGCTGAAGCGAAACCGCGCGACGGCCGCACGGTGCGACAGGCTCGCTGTCCGCTGCGAAACGACGGTGCCGGTCGCCGCGATCGGCGAATGGCCCTGACCGGCGCCGCTCCGACGGGCGCCGCTTCGACGGGCGCCGCTTCGACGGGCGCCGCTTCGACGGGCGGCACCGGCCGGGAACGGATGTGTCGCCTTCGCGCGTTGGGCCGCCATGGTGATGACGGCGGGTCTGCTTTTCATGGCAGTGCTGGTGATCGTGCCTTTCACACTGGCCTCGATCCGGTATCTCGTGGTGCGATCCGGCCGTCCGGGATGGCTGTGCCGCCGCCTGACCACGCGGCCGCGAAGCGGCGGGCTCGGCCTCGGCGCCACCGCGACCGAGGAGTTGCACGCCTTCTTCAACGCCAACAAGCGCGTGCAGATCGAGCAGCGGCGCACTCAACTGGTCGTGCGGGACGACGACCACGCCGGTGCCCCGCCGCGTACGGGTGTCGACCTGGCCGGCGGCACCGCCGTCGTCCGACAGCGGGAGAGGACGGTGTGACAGGGGGCGGCGAGCAGCGGCACGTGGTCACGACCGGGCGCTGCGCGCCGCGGTGAACGCGTTCGTGGACGCGGTGGGCCTGCACGACGACATCGTGTCCTGCGACCGCGGGGTCGGGGAGGGCACGGTCGGGAACAACGCCGTGGAGGTGAGCGGCAAGGCCCTCGGGGGCCGTGCCGCCGGACGCGCCGGCGTTCGTGGTCCGCCTGCAGGAGGCCCTGGCCGGCCGGCCGCTTCGACCGGCCGGCCCCCGCGACGCTCGTGACGCCCGGGATCCCCGTGACGGCCCCGGCTCACGTGACGCCGGGCCCGTCCGGTGCGCCGTCGCACCCCCGCCGCCCCCGGGACCGGTCCTTCCTGAGCCCCTGAGCCCCTGAGCCCCCGGGCGCTCGGGCGCTCGGGCCGGTGGGAGGGTGGGCGGGGTTCAGGAGGAGGAGGAGGCCAGTTCCGCGAGCCTGGCCAGTGCCTCCTCGGCGCTGGCGGTTTCGAGTTCCACCGTGGGCGGCCGGTCGGGCGAGGCCTGGGTGTGGACGAGGTAGTGGCCTTCGGGGACGAGGGCGATCGCGTGGGCCAGGACCTCGCCGTCGCCGAGCCACCAGCGGGGCCCTGTGCTGAAGCGCAGCGACGCATGGCTGGTGAAGGGGTAGTAGCGGCTCAGCGGGGTGTTTCGCGCGGCGAGGACCAGGTCCTCGAGGATGGGCGGGATCCAGGACCGGCCGGGAACGCGGCAGTACTCGTCCTGGTCCGCCGCGGCCCGGAGCTGGAAGTCCCACGCCTGGCTCAGAGGATCGCTCATGCGCCGATTGTGTCGTGGCGGTCCGGCTTCCCGGAAGGGGGTGCCGGGGCGGCCCGGCCGCGCGTGCGGGCCGGTGCGGGGCGCGAACGCGCGGCAGGCACGGCGGCGTTCGGCCGAACGCCGCCACCACCCGGACCCTCCCGACGCCGCCACCACCCGGACCGTCCCGACGCGGCCGGCACCGCCCTCGCCTCCCGCTGCTGCGCCCGGCGCCCGGGGGCCGGCGCCGGGGGCCGGGGGTTACAGCTGCTCGAAGTGGAAGGAGCGGATGAAGCAGTCGCGGGGCTGGCCGATCGCGAACAGGACGCAGTCGAGGACGGACCGGGCGCTCAGCGGGTCGTGCGCGGTGCGGGGGGCGTGGTCCCAGTCGGGGTGGAGGGGGTCGCCGTCCGTGAAGTCCGGCGGGTAGAGCGAGATGACCCGGATGCCCTCGGGGCGCAGCCGGTGGGACAGGACGTCGGCGAAGCCGGCCTGGGCGGCCTTGGCGGCGTAGAACGCGGGGTGGGCCTCGGAGCGGTGGTCGCGGGTCTCGGCGGCGGAGGAGACCAGGTTGACGACGTCGGCGCCGGCGGAGGCGCGCAGCAGGGGCAGGAAGTGCTTGACGGTCAGCAGGGTGCCGGTGGCGGCGGAGGCGACGGTGTCGGTGATCGCCTCGTCGTCGGCGTCCCACAGGTCGGGGCCGTGCAGGTAGCGGGCGCCGTTGTTGACGAGCACGTCCACCCGGTCGGTGCGGGCGGCGACGGCCTGGGCGAAGTCCCGTACGGTGGCCGGGTCGGCGAGGTCGCAGGCGAACGCGTCCACGTGCGCGCCGCTGTCGGCCGTCACCTCGCGGGCGGTGCCGTGGGCTGCGGCCGCGGTGCGGGCGGAGAGGAACAGGCGCGCGCCGCTGCGGCCGGCGTGCAGGGCCAGGGCCCTGCCGAAGCCGCGTCCGGCGCCGGTGACCACCACGGTCTTCCCGGTGAGATCCATGCGTGCTGCTCCTTCGACCGGGCTGTGCCGGTCGTGTCACGGTGAGGGCGGCCGGGCGGCCGCGGCGTCGGCGCCGCCGGGTCCCTGCCCCGGCGCCGTCGCGGGCGGGGAGGTCCGCCGCGCCGCCTCCCGGAGGGTGGGGGCCGGGCAGCGTCCCGGGGCGGGCGGCCGGGTGGGCGGGCCGGGGGGTGCGGGCCGGGGGTGGGTGTGCGGCGGCCCGCCGCCGTCCCTGCCCGCCGCCTTCGGGGCGGGGGAGGGGCGGGGCGGGCCGTCACGGACGCGTCCGCGGACACGGTCCGCGGACCGCGGGGCGGCACCGGGGATGTGCGGTGCCGGGCGGGTCAGTTGAGGGCGGCGAGCGCGGCCTCGTAGTTCGGCTCGTCGGCGATCTCCGCGACCAGCTCGGTGTGCAGGACGGTGTCGTTCTCGTCCAGGACGACGACGGCGCGGGCGGTCAGGCCGGCCAGCGGGCCGTCGGCGATCGCCACGCCGTACACGTCGTGGAAGTCCCGACCGCGCAGGGTGGAGAGGGTCTTGACGTTCTCCAGGCCCTCGGCGCCGCAGAACCGGGCCTGCGCGAACGGCAGGTCGGCCGACACGCACAGCACCACGGTGTTGTCCAGCGAACCGGCCTTGGCGTTGAACGTGCGCACCGAGGTCGCGCAGGTGGGGGTGTCGACGCTGGGGAAGATGTTCAGGACCTTGCGCCTGCCCGCGAAGTCCTTCAGGGACACGTCCGCGAGCCCCTCGCCGACCAGCGTGAACGCGGGCGCCTGGCTGCCGGCGGCGGGCAGCGCGCCACCGACCTGCACCGGGTTCCCCTTCAGCGTGACCTGAGCCATGAAAAGCCTCCTACCAGCGGTGTGTACGGGATGCAACGTCGCCGATCCTACTGCCCGCCCCGGCCGCCGCCAGGGGGCGGCCACCGACCGGCCACCGACCGGACACCCCGCCCGGCCCCGCACCCGTCCCCGCCCCGGCCCCGGCCCCGCACCCGGCCCGGCACCCCGGCGCGGGCGCGGGGTCAGGCGCCGTCGGTCCCGGGGACGGTGAAGGTCACCCCGGTCAGGTCCTGCGACACCTCCCACAGCCGCCGCCCCACCGCCTCGTCCCGCGCGCGGGGCGCCGGCGAGGTGAGCGCGGGCGTTCCGCGCAGTTCGCCGATGCCGCTCGGTCCGTACAGTTCCCCGCCGCGCACCTGCGGCGCGGTCGCCGCGTGCAGCTGGGCCAGCGCCCCGCGGGCGGGGGACTGCGCGAGCGGGCGCAGCAGGTGTCCGAACAGCAGCCGCACCCCGGCGACGGTGCCGGCGCGGGGCAGGGCGGTGGCGGCGTAGCCGGGGTGGGCGAGCACGCTGCGCACGGGGCTGCGGGCGGCGTTCAGGCGGCGGTGCAGTTCGAGGGCGAAGACGGCGTTGGCGAGTTTGGACTGGTTGTAGTGGCCCATGGGGGAGTAGGCGTGTTCGCCGTTCAGGTCGTCGAAGTCGATGCGGGCGCGGCGGTGGTTGGCGGAGGTGACGGTGACCACGCGGGGGTCGCGGCCGCGGGCGAGCAGGTCGATGAGGTGGGCGGTGAGGGCGAAGTGGCCGAGGTGGTTGACGGCGAGCTGGAGTTCGTGGCCGTGGGGGGTGAGGGTGCGCGGGGGTGCCATGACGCCGGCGTTGTTGACCAGGACGTCGGGGTGCACGCCGTCCTCGCGCAGGCGCCGGGCGAAGGCGCGCACGCTGTCGGGGTCGGCGAGGTCCAGGCGGCGTACGTCCAGGCGGGCGCCGCCGCGTTGCGTGTTCAGGTGGGCGGTGGCGCGGTGGCCCTTGGCCTCGTCGCGTACGGCGAGGACGACATGGGCGCCGCGGCGGGCGAGGGCGGTGGTGGTGGCCAGGCCCAGGCCGCCGGCGGCGCCGGTGACGACGAACACCCGCCCGCTGAGGTCCGGGGCGGGGTCGGGGGTCCGGTTGCTCGGTGTCATACGGCTCACGCTGCCCTGCATGTCACCAAGTGTCAAGACTGACGTTCGATGACGTGAATGGCGTGGGGGCTAGGATGGGGCGGTGACCTCCCGACCCGCCGCCACCCTGGCCCAGCGCAAGCGCCAGCTCGTCGCCGACGAGCTGACCCGCGCGGCCCTGGACCTGCTGGCCGGCGGCGGGTTCGACGCCGTCACGGTGGACGAGATCGCCACCGCCGCGGGGGTGTCCAAGCGCACCTTCTTCCGCTACTTCGCGTCCAAGGAGGACGTGGTCGTCCAGTTCCTGGCCGCGCTCGGCACCGCCATGCGCGAGGAACTGGCCGCCCGCCCGGCCCAGGAGACGCCCTCGGTCGCGCTGCGGCACGCGGTGTGGCGCTGCGTGGAGGACTGCGCCGGGCACGAGGAACGCGCCCGCAGGGTGGTGCGGCTGATCCTCACCACCCCCGCCCTGCTCGCCCGCTTCCTGGAACGCCAGGCGCAGTGGCGCGACGAGCTCGCCGCGCAGCTCGCCCGCCGCCTGGGCCTGGACGCCGCGCGCGAGCTCTACCCGCGGCTGGCCGCGGACATGGCGCTGGCGGCCTTCCACACCGTCCTGCAGCGCTGGAGCACCGCCGACGCCGCCGCCGGCAACGGTGAGGGCGTCGGCAGCGGTGAGGGCGCCGACGACGGCGAGGGCGCGGGCGGGGACGGCGGCGGGGTGGACATCGCGGTGCTGACGGAGAACTGCTTCGCCGTCATCGCCCCGGCCCTGGACGCCGTCGTGCGCACCCCCGCCCCCGGCGGGGCCCGAGCCACGGCCTGAGCCCGCCACGGCCCGGGCCCGCCACGGCCCGGGCCCGTCACCCCGGTCCCGGGGGAGGGGCCGGGCGGGGCCCGGGGGACGGAGCGGGCGGGGAGGGAGGCGCGCAAGCGCGCGAACCCCCTACGATGCGGGGCATGGAGACCACGGCGGAACTCGTCCACCTGGAGCGGACACTGGTCGACTTCGGGGACTTCGGCTTCGAGGGGAACCGGCACGCCTTCCGGTGGGTCGACATCAAGCGCTTCGGGCTGGGCGGCGCCGGGACGCACGACCGGGACGTACTGGCCGCACTGATCGCGCACCCGCAGTTCCGGGACACCTACGACGGGGCCGGGGCCCGGGACTGGCCGCGGCACGGGCAGTGGTGGGTGGAGCGGATCACGCCCGACAGCTACGCGCCCGTACCGGCGCAGGCGGCGGTCGACCTCCTCGAGGCCTGGACGCTGCAGCACGGCCCGGTGCCGCCGGCGCTCCTCGCACGGCTGGAACGGGAGGTCCACGCCCCCGCCCGCCGGGCCCACGCCCGCTACCTGCTCGTGCACCCTCCCGAGGACGCCCGCCACGACTACGGCCCCGTCCACACCGACTTCCACGAACTCGTCCTCGTCGACCGCGCCACGGACACCGTCACCCTCCTGGTCGCCGCCGACGACTGACCCGCCCCGGACACCCCCCGCGCCCGGCGCGCGTCGCCCGGAAAGGCGCTCACCCCGCGGCGTCCGCGGGGGGATCCGCGAACGCGACGGGGCGAGGGGCACCGGTCCGTCACCGCGAGGCTGCGGCCACCGGCCCGGCAGGCCGGGTCAGTTGAGGACCACGATGTCGGTGCGCATCGTCAGCGGGCTGTTCCAGCCGATACTGATCTTGAAGGTCACCACCCCGTTCCCGGGGGCGATGCTCGACACCTGGAAGGGCGCGGCACCGACGAACCGGTTCCCGTTGGAATCGGTCTCGGAAGCCGTGATGACCACCGTCGAGTCGATCCCGATCACGTTCCACGGGATCTGCAGGTTGAACGTCCCGTTGCCCGGGCCCCACATCACCCACCCCCGCCACACGGCACCGACGTTGCCACCGACGTCCGCGAGGCGCTGCTCCCCGCCGGCGGACTGCAGGTGGCCCGTGATCTGCGGGACCTGGGAGGCGGTGGGTTCGCTTGCGGCCATGACGGCTCTCCTCGCGCCGGGAGAGCCCCCCACGAGCCCTCCGGATACCCAGAGTGTCCGTCGCTGCGCACAGCGTCACAATCACTCGTGGGGGTGAAGCACCGGCGCGCCGCCGCACCACCCGCGCCGCCCTGGTCCGAGGTCGCACGCCACCCGGCGCGCACCCACCCCGCCCGCCGGCCCCGGCCCGGGGGGCCCGCCTTGACACCTCAAGGTCGTATCCAGAATATTAGATACGTCCGGCGAGGGGCCGGGCGACGGGAAGGAGGGTGTGCGGTGGAGCTGGACCCGCTGGCCGTGCACAAGGCGCTCGCGAACCCGGCGCGCGCGGACTTCCTGCGCTGGCTCAAGACGCCCGAGCGCTACTTCGACGAGCCGTACTACCGCGAGCGCGGCGTCGGCTTCCACATCGGCGTGTGCGTCACCGACATCCAGGAACGCTCGGGGCTGGCCCAGTCGGTGGTCTCCGGCTACCTCCAGATCCTGCGCGAGGCCGGACTGCTGGTGTCCGAGCGCGTCGGCAAGTGGACCTTCTACCGGCGAAACGAGGAGACCATCGCCGCCTTCGCCGCCTACGTGCGCGACGAACTCTGACACCCGCGCACGGCGCCCACGCACAACACCCGCGCGTACACACCCGCACGCACACACGTGCGCACCGCACCCCCCTCCTGGCGGGGGCGCCCGGTCGGCGCCCCCTTTTCTTCGGCCCTTACGCATCCAACTATCTAGATTTGTGTATCCATTGGAGGCTGTCGTGCACCGCACCGCTCCCGCCCGAAACGCCCTGGCCGTCCCGGTCCTGGCTCTGGGCGTGTTCGGCATCATCACCACCGAGATGGGCGTCGTCGGCGTCCTGCCCGCCCTGGCCGAACGCCTGCACGTGGCCCCCGCCACCGCCGGATGGCTCGTCGGCGCCTTCGCCCTCACCGTCGCCGCCACCGGCCCCGCCGGCGTCCTGCTCGCCTCGCGCCTGCGCCGAAAGACCGTGCTGGCCACGGCACTTGCCGTCTTCGCCGGCTCCAACGCGCTCTACGCGCTCAGCGACTCCTTCCCCCTCGTCCTCGCCCTGCGGATCCTGCCCGCCCTGTTCCACCCCGTCTTCTTCGCCCTCGCCCTCACCGCCGCCACCCGCCTCGCCGCGCCCGGAAAAGCCGCGCGCGCCGCCACCACCGTCTTCGCGGGCGTCAGCGCCGGCTTCGCGTTCGGCGTCCCCCTCACCTCCTACCTCGCCGACCACCTCTGCCTGCCCGCCGCGTTCTGGAGCGCCGCCGCCCTCAACCTGATCGCCTGCGCCGGCGTCCTCGCCTTCTTCCCCGACCTGCCCGACACCCAGCGCCCCACCTACGGCGGCCAGCTGGGCATCCTGCGCCGGGGCCGGCTGTGGCTGGCCGTCGCCGCCGTCACCCTGGTGTTCGCCGCGATGTTCAGCGGCTACGGCTACATCGCCGAATACCTCCAGAACGTCACCGGCCTCGACACCTCCCTCACCGGCCCCGCCCTGATGGCCTTCGGCGTCGTCATGACCGCCGGCAACCTCGTCTTCGGCCGCCTGCTGGAACGCTCCCCCCTGCGCACCGTCACCGCCTACCCGATCCTCTACCTCGCCCTCTACCTCCTCCTCGACGCCGCCGGCCCCCACCCCGCCCCCATGCTCGCCGCCGTCCTGCTCTGGGGCGCCGTCCACTCCGGCGGCCTGGCCGTGACCCAGGCCTGGCTCGCCCGCGACGCCACCGACGCCCCCGAGTTCGGCAACAGCCTCTTCATCTCCTTCTCCAACCTCGGCATCACCCTGGGCACCACCCTCGGCGGAGCCGTCGTCACCACCGCCGGCCCCCGCCACCTGCCCCTGGCCGGCGCCGCCCTCGCCGCGGCCGCCCTCACCGCCGTCCTCCTGCGTCGCCGCCTCGACCCCGGCCAGGACCGCCAGGACCCCTCGGAGCGGCCGGAGCGGGCGCACCCCGCCCCGACCCCCTGACCCGCACCCGCACCGGCCCCGCCCCGAGGAGCACCGGCCACAGCCCCTGACCTGCCGTCAGCCCCGGCCCCGGCCGGCCCCCGGAGACCACCGGCCGCGCGCCGCGCCCCGCCGATCCCGCGCGGGGCGCGGCGCGGCGCGTGCGCCTCCCGGTGCGCCACCCCCGGGAGGGCGGCGCGGGGCTGCGGGTCCGGCGGGGCTGCGGGGCTGCGGGTCCGGGGGATGCCGCGCCCGTATCGGGCAGGTGTTCCGAGAGCCGGTCGGGCGGTGGGATCGGGAACCACTGGTTCGGACACCGAGATCGGGAGCCACCCCGGGTACGGGTGCGGCACGCCGCGTTCGGAGGACGGCGATCAACTGCTCCGGTCGGCCGCTGTCGGACCGTGGTCCTTGATCACGGTGATGGCAGGAGGCCGGGGTGGCTCTGCCGCGCGAGTTGCTGTTCGAGAGGATCCGGCGGGATCGCCGTGCCGATCCGTCGGTCCCGGGCCGGCAGCCGGCTCTGCGGTAGCGGGTGAGCCGGAACACGGGCCAGGTCTCCGGTGACCTGTCCGACGGCGTAGTTCCGCCGGCGTTGGGGCTCGACCGCGCACTCGAAGATCTCCCGGAATGTCGGGAAGAACGCCCGGTCGCCGTTGCCGACCCAGAAGAACCGCCCGGGACCGGCCCCGGGCGGGATCATGAAGATCCCCACCGATCCGTCGTCGTTCACCGAGACCGGAGCCGGCGGCACGTCCCGCGCGAGCCCGCAGTCCGCGCAGATCTCGCCCTGGAGCAGGTCGCGATATTCCTGTCCGGCCTCCGGTGGTGTTCCCTCGATCCGATCCCGCCGGCCGAACACCGGCATGAACCGCCGAACTGCGGCGGCGCACGGTCCGGGACCGGCCCCCGGGGAAGGCGGCCCCGCGTACCGTCGCGGATCAACGGGGTGGATCACCTTCTCCGCGCCGCCCCACCCGGTCTCCCTGTGCCGCGCCCCCGGGCCGTCCGTGCGGGGGCGGCACTTCGCCGCGCCCCCGGGGCGTCCGTGCCGGGGCGGTCGAGGGGTGGTCAGCCGGTGGCTCGGGTGCGGGCGGTGGTGACGGCGTCGCCGTGGTCGGCGGCCCAGGCGCCGAGGGCGGTGAGGGGGTCGAGCAGGGTGCGGCCCAGGGGTGTGAGGGCGTAGTCGACGTGCGGGGGCGTGCCGGGGCGGGGGAGGCGTTCGACGAGGCCGGCGTCGCGCAGGCGGTGCAGGCACTGGTTGAGGACCTTGGGGCTGATCCCGCCGATGCGCCGCACCAGTTGGTGCGGGCGCACGGGGCCGTGGCGCAGCGCCCACAGGACGACCGGGTCCCAGGTGTGGGCGAGCAGGTCGAAGGCGAGGCGGGCGGGGCAGTCGGCGAGAAGGTCCTGGTGGTCGGTCATGTACCGGATGGTGCCCGATCCGGCGCCTACTGTCGTGGCGAGGGCCGTACGGGCCGCAGGGGACAGGGGAGTTGTGGCATGAGGATCGGGATCGTCGGTACCGGGGCGATGGCGCGGGCGCTGGGCGGCGCGTGGGTGCGGGCCGGGCACGAGGTGCTGGTGGGCGGGCGCGACGAGGGCCGGGCGGCCGGTGCGGCGGGGGACGCGGGCGGTGCCCGGTGGGGCGGGGTCGGGCAGGCGGTGGCGCACGGGCGGGACGCGGTGCTGCTGGCCGTCCCGCACCGGGCCGCGCCCGCCGTCGCCGGCGCGCACGCGCTCGCGCTGGCGGGGCGCACCGTGGTGGACTGCTCCAACCCGGTGGGCGAGGGCTTCGCCCTGACCACCGGACGGGGGCCCTCGGCGGCCGAGCGGATCGCGGCCGCCGCCCCCGGGGCGCGGGTGGTCAAGGCGTTCAACCTCTGCCACGCGAGCGTGTGGGACCTGCGCCCGCCGGTCTTCGACGGGCGGGCGCTGGCGGTGCCGCTGTGCGGGGACGACGAGGGGGCGCTGGCCATTGTCGCGGCCCTGGTCCGGGACACGGGCTGCGAGCCGCTGACGGCCGGGCCGCTGGAGCGCGCCCACCTGCTGGAGGCGACGGCGGCGCTGCTGATCGGTCTGTGGGTGGGCCAGGGCGCCGACGCCCAGGCCATCGCCCCGCCGCTCGCCCACGCCGGCCCTCACGCCTGACCGCCCCGCCCACGCCTGACCGCCGCCCGCGCCTGCGGCCCCCGCACCCGCCCGAACCGCCCGGGGCCCGAACCCGCCGCGGCCGAACCGCCCGGGGCCCGAACCCGCTGCGGCCCGAACCGCCCGTGGCCCGAACCGCCCGGGCCCCTCAGGCGTAGCGGTCGAACAGGCCCTGGAGGTAGTCCTCCAGGCGCCCGGTCAGCACGGCGGGTGTCAGGTCGGTGCGGCCCAGTTCCCGCCAGGGCTCGGCGACCTTCTGCGCGTCGGGGGCGAAGGCGAGGGCGTCCAGCAGCCGCCAGTACAGGTGCGCGCGGCCCTCGGCGAGTTCGCGGCCGCCGGCGGCGGTGTAGCGGTCGGCGAAGGCCAGGCCCGCCCGGGGGCCGTGCAGCAGGGCCAGGGCGGTGGCGCAGTGGGCGACGTCCAGGTCGGCCGGGCCCCAGGAGGTCTCCACCCAGTCGACGACCCCGGCGACCGCGAGGCCGGTGCCCGTGCCGGTGAACAGCACGTTGCCGGGGTGGAAGTCGCGGTGCAGGAAGCAGGCGCGGTGCGCGGGCACCTCGCCGCCGATCACCTCCACCGCCCGCTCCCACAGGCCGGTACGGGCGGTGTGCGCGGGCACGGCGACCCGGTCGGGGGCCGTCCACGCCTGCCAGGCGCGCGGCCGCTCCCGCTCGCCGACCGCCAGGGCGTGCACGGCGGCCAGCTGGGCCGCCAGCAGGTCGGCGCGGGCGGGCGCGTCACCGTCCTCGGCCAGGCGCACGCTGCCGGGCAGGTGGGTCATCACCAGCGACGGGTGCTCGCACACCGCCCCCGCCGCGTCCACCGCGACCAGCCGCGCCGCCGGGACGCCGCTGCCCTCCAGCAGGCGCAGCACGGCGGCCTCGCGGGCCAGCAGCCCCGGGGCGTGGCGGCGGTAGAACGGCTTGACGAAGGAGCGCAGCACCAGCGCGTACGGGTCCGCGCCGCCGGGGCGTTCGACGTCCAGGCGGCGCATCCGCGAGGTCCAGCCGCCCTTGAGCGCGGTCACCGCGGTGACGCGTTCACCGGGCCCGAGGTGTCCCTGGACCCACCGGCGCGTGCCGTCCCGTCCCCGGCCGGGGACGTCGCTGTCGATCATGGGCGGCAAGCCTACGCCCCGCCCCCGCCCGCCCCGCCCCCGCGGGGTGCCGGAGCCGGCCGACGCACGCCCGACCCCCGTGCGGCCGGGGCCCCGACCCCCTTGTTCCGGCGCCTGTCGAAGTTCGACGGGAGGCACACGCCCGGAGGCGGGGCCCGGCGGCCCGCGACGACGAACGCCCGCGCCGCGCCCGCGCGTTCGTCACCACCGGCCCGGCCGGCCCGCCCTCACACCCCCGGCCCCGCGCACACCCCGCCGCCCTGCCCGGCCTCCGCGTCCGCGGCCGCCACCACCGCCGCCAGCAGCCCCGGGAACCGCCGCTCCAGCTCCTCGCTGCGCAGCGCGTTCATCTTGGTGGTGCCCACGTAGTACTGGCGCAGCAGCCCCGCCTCGCGCAGCACACCGAAGTGGTGGCTGGAGGTCGAACGCCCCACCGGCAGGTCGAAGGAACCGCAGCTCAGATCGGCTCCCGAGTGCGCGAGCGTGCGCACCACCGTCCTGCGGGCCGGATCAGCGAGCGCCTCCAGCACCTGCTGGACGCTCACGTCCTCCACACCAGGGTGCACGATCACCCGCGCCGCCACGCGTGCCCGTCCCACACCCACCACCCCTTCCCAACACTCGACCCCCGTCCGTTCGATGGCCAAAGACCGCGCCGTGTGCGCGACTTCACGTACACGACGCTACTATGCCCGACCCGGCCGCCACGCTCACCGCAACAGCCGCGCAACACGCCCCCGGGCCGGGCGGCCCGGCGCCGCGACCGCGCAACGGCCGCCGCGCCGCCCGGACACGGCGCCGGCACGGGAGGCACCGGCGACGGGCATCGCCGCAGGCCCCGCGCCCCCGGGACACCGGCGGGCCGCCGGTGGGCCGCGACCGGGCGGCACGCGCGCGCCCCGCCGGACGGGGGGACCGGCGGGGCGGCGGAACACGGCGGACACGGCGCACGGGCCGGGCGCGCCGGCCGGGCCGGACGGCGCCGGGCACCGGGCACCGGGCGGCGGAGGGAAGAAGAGGGGAGGGGAGGGGCGGGCGGGCCTCAGGCGGCCCGCACCGGCGCGGGCGCCGGACGGGCCAGGCGGGCCAGCGCCAGCGGCTCGAAGATCCCCATCAGCACCGGGTCCACCGCCCGCACCGCCGCCGGAGCGGGCGCCGCGGGGGCCGGGGTGCGCAGCAGCGCGAGGTAGAGCTCCTGGGTCTCGGCGGCCGGGTCGATGCCCAACTCCTCCGCCAGCACCTGACGCAACTGCTGGTAGCAGCGCAGCGCCTCGGCCCGGTTCCCGGCGGCGGCCAGCGCCTCCATCCGGCAGCGGTAGGCGCTCTCACGGAACGGGGCCCGGCGCACCGCCTCGTCGGCCCAGCGCAGCGCGTGGTGCTCCTCACCGAGCGCGGAGGCAGCCAGACTCGCCGTCTCCAGCGCACCGATGCGCAACTCCTCCACGTGCTCGCGCACCCCCTGCGCCCACTCGCCCTCGTGATCGGGCAAGAACGCCCCGCGCAGGTTCGACAGCGCCCCCGCGGCCAGCTGCTGGGCCACCGCGTGGCCGCCCGCCGCCAGCGCCTCCCCGGCCTCGCCCACCGCCGAGGCCGCCGCCTCCAGGTCCACGGCCGCGTCCGCGGGCAGCCGCAGCACGTACCGCCCGCCCTGGGCGATCAACGGGGTCGCACCCGGGCCCTGACCCGGCGCGGTGACGAAGGCCCGCACCCGGGAGACCACGCTGCGCAGCGCGGAGGCCCAGGTGTCGGGCAGGCCGTCGGGCCAGATGGTGTCGGCCAGCTGGTCGCGGCTGGTACCGCTGGAACGCTCCAGCACCAGGCGGGCGAACGCCACCTGGGCCTGGGCGCTGGACAGGTGCTGCGGGGCGCCGTCCTGGTGCTCGACGGCCACCAGACCGGTGAGGCGGATCAGCATGCGGACGCCCCCGATCTGCCGGACGGACCGTCTTCCCTGAAGCCTTTCGACACGAGCTCCAACCCCCTTGAGTCAAAGCAGAAGTGACGGCCCGTATCGGCCGTCGGCGCGGGAAATCGCGGATCGGAACAATAAACCGCCGACCAGCCGTTCGGTTTCAGCGGATTTCGACCATACATTCGCCGCATCGCGCGGTGTCAACACCGGCCGGGAAAACATACCCACCGGCCGGTCAATGCGTCGTGGACGCAAGGTTTCTGCACGTCAGAGCGTTCCCGCAGGCCAGGAAAGCAGCTATTGCGGACGCCTTGCGCATCCTGCCGTAGAAATGTAGCCATCCTTGAGCACCCCGCGTGAAGGCTTCGAGAAAACACCCCCGCAGCAACCCCGGGCCCCCGCCCCCGCGGACGGGAAGCCGAATGCCCGCGAAAGCCGTGAAAACCGTGACGCCGTGAAGGAGAAACGCCCGTGAACGCCACCGGAGCATGGAACCGCCTGGAGCCGAAGCTCGCCGCAACCAACGCCCGCGTGGCCGCACTGGAGTCCGACCCCTCCCGGCGCAACAGCTTCGTCGCCTACACCATGGAACGCGACAGCGCCTACTGCGACCTCGACGGCGAGCGCCTGCTCATGATGTCCGGCTACAGCTACCTCGGCCTGGCCGGCGACGAACGCGTCGTGGCCGCCGCCAAGGCCGCCGTCGACGTCTACGGCACCGGCAACCACGGCGTACGGGCCCTGGCCGGCACCATCCCCCTGCACGAGGAACTGGAGGCCGAGGTCGCCCGCTTCGCCCGCCGCGAACGCGCCCTCGTCTTCGGCTCCGGCTACGCCGCCAACGTCGGCACCGTCGGCGCCCTCGTCGGCGCCGGCGACACCGTCCTGATCGACAAGTACGACCACGCCTCCATCGTCGACGGCTGCCGCCTCTCCGGCGCCACCGTCACCCGCTTCCGCCACAACGACGTCGACCACCTCGAACGCCGCCTCAAGGCCGCCGCCCCCACCGGCGTACGCCTGGTCATCGTCGACAGCGTCTACTCCATGGACGGCGACATCGCCCCGCTGCCCGAACTGCGCGAGGTCTGCGACCGCTACGACGCCCTGCTCATGGTCGACGAGGCCCACGCCCTGGGCGTCATCGGCAAAACCGGCGGCGGCATCGAGGAACACTTCGACCACAAGGTCCGCGTCGACGTCAAACTCGGCACCCTCTCCAAGGCCATCCCCTCCATGGGCGGCTGGGTCGCCGGCAGCCACGACCTCATCGGCCACCTGCGCTACGCCGCCCGCCCGTTCCTGTTCTCCGCCGCCCTCGGCCCCGCCCAGACCGGCGCCGCCCTGGAATCCCTGCGCATCCTGCGCCGCGAGCCCGAACGCGTCACCCACACCCAGACCCAGGCCCGGCGCCTGCGCAAGCGCCTCAACGACGCCGGCATCTCCACCATGCACTCCACCACCGCCGTCCTGCCCGTCATCGCCGGCAGCGACGACGCCGCCTACGACTACGCCACCGCCTGCCGCAAGGCCGGCGTCATCGGCCTGCCCGTCGTCACCCCCGCCGTCCCCAACGACCTCGCCCGGCTGCGCATCGCGGTCACCGCCCGCCACACCGCCGCCGACATCGACTTCGCCGCCGAGGCGTTCCTGACCGCCGCCGCCCAGACCGGCCTGATCTGACCGGCCCCGCCCCCACACCCCCCATTTCCCCCACCGCCGGGCCGCCCGCGTGCAGCGCGAAGGAGACGAAGCCATGGCCCCCCACCACCGGCCCCCGATCGCCGTCACCGGCCTCGGCGTGGTCAGCCCCGCCGGCCACAGCGTCGAGGACCTGTGGCGCACCGTCGCCTCCGGACGCTCCACCGCCACCGCCCTGACCGACCCCGCCCTGGCCCGCCACCGGGTACGCCTGGGCTGCCGCGTCACCGACCCGCCCGACACCGACCAGCTGCCCGCCAAGGACGCCCGCCGCCTGGACCCCTTCGCCCGCTACGGCACCCTCGCCGCACTCGCCGCCCACGCCGACGCCGGCCACCCCGAGCCCGAACCCGGGCGCAGCGCCGTCGTGGTCGGCACCGCGGTGGGCGGACGCACCACCAGCGACCGCGAGTCCGCGCTGTACACCCGGCACGGCCCGCTGCGCGTCTCCCCGCTGATGCCGCTGGTCACCATGCCCAACGCCGCCGCCGCCCAGATCGCCATGCGCCTGCACTGGAGCGGCCCGGCACTGACCATCGCCACCACCTGCGCCTCCAGCGCGGACGCGATCGGCCACGCGGCACTGCTGCTGGAGAGCGGACGCGCCGACGTGGTGATCGCCGGCGGCTGCGAGGCCACCTTGACCCCCGTCACCCTGGCCGCGTTCGGCAACCTCGGCGCGCACTCCCTGCGCAACGACGAACCCGCCCGCGCCTCACGGCCCTTCGACGCCGACCGCGACGGCTTCGTGATGGGCGAGGGCGCCGGCTTCCTCGTCCTGGAACGCCTGGACGACGCCCGCGCCCGCCGCCGCACCCCCTACGCGCTGCTCGCCGGGTACGGGGCGAGCGCGGACGCCTACCACCTGTCCAACCCGCGCCCCGACGGCGCCGGCGCCGTCGCCGCGATGCGCGCCGCCCTCGCCGACGCGGGCCTGGCCCCCGGCGACATCGCCCACGTCAACGCCCACGGCACCTCCACCGTGCACAACGACCGGGCCGAGGCCGCCGCCCTGCGCGCCGTGTTCGGCCCCCACGGCGTGCCGGTCACCTCCACCAAGGGCGCCATCGGCCACCTGATCGGCGCCGCCGGAGCCGTCGAGCTGATCACCGCCATCGAAGCCATGAACGAGCGCACCGTCCCTCCCACCGCCAACCACGAGAAGACCGAAGAGGGCCTGGACCTCGACGTCGTGCACACCGCGCCGCGCCCGATCCGCGCCGGCGCGGCCCTGTCCAACTCGTTCGGCTTCGGCGGCCACAACACGACCCTGGTGGTGACCCCGCTATGACCCCGCCCACGACCGCACCCGCCGCCCCCTGCGCGGCGGTGGGACCCGTCTCGCGCACCCGCCTGCACATCCGCGCGCAGGACCTGACGGCCTACCGCGCCGCCGCCCGCGCCCACCTGGGCGCCCCGCGGCGCGACGGGGCCAGCCCCGCCCACCCCTTCGTCGCCGCCCACGCCCTCGCCCAGCACACCGTCACCGCCCTGACCGCCGGCGACCCGGGCTTCACCGGCGTGGTCCACCTCGCCCAGGAGATCCGCACCCACGCCCCCCTCACCCCCGGTGACCTCGACATCACCGTCGAGGTCACCGCGGTGCGCCGCGAGGCCCGCGGCACCCGCCTGGCCCTGACCACCCGCCTCACCGACGCCGCCACCGGCGCCCCCGTCGCCGACCTCGCCACCGCCGCCCTCCTGCTGGGCGCCACCCGCACCGAACCCCACGGCACCCTGCCCGCCGCCGCCCACCCCGGCACCGCCCCCGACGGCACCGGCCACCTCTCCACCCACGTCCTGAGCGCCGCCGACACCACCGCCTACGCCCACGCCTCCGGCGACCTCAACCCCATCCACCTCGACGAGGACGCCGCCAGGGCGGCCGGCTTCCCCACCGCCATCGCCCACGGCATGCACCTCGTCGCCCTGGCCGCCGAACGGATCACCGACCTGCACGCCGACGGCGACCCCGCCCGCGTCACCGCGCTCGGCGCCCGCTTCGCCGCCCCTACCGTGCCCGGCACCGAACTGCGCCTGACCCTGCAGCCCCACGACCGGGGCACGGTGGTGCGCTTCACCGTCGCCACCGACACCGGCACCGCCGTCAAGGCCGGCTGGGCGCGCATCGCACCGGCGGGGGAGTGAACCCCGTGACCACGAACCCCACCGCCGCGAACCCCGCGACCGCCACCGGCGCGACGGGCGCGCCGCCGGCGCCGCTGGCGCTGCCCGACGCGTTCACCGCCCACGCCCGCACCCGCCCCACCGCCCCGGCCCTGCTGTGGCACGAGGACACCGTCACCTACGGCGAGCTCGCCGAGGCCGCCGAGGCCGAACGCGCCCGCCTGAGGACCCTGCCGCTGGCGCCGGGGGAGCCGGTGGGCCTGTACGCCGTCAAGTCGCCCGGCGCGATCGCCCTGGTGCTGGCCTGCCTGATGGAACGCCGGCCCTTCCTGCTGCCCTCCCCGCAGCTCGCCCCCGCCCTGCTGGCCGCCCTCTTCGCCCAGGCCGGCGCCCGGCGCCTGCTCGCCCCCCTCGGCCAGGACACCCCCGCCCTGCCCGCCCTGCCCCACCCCGCACCGGTGCCCACCCTCGCGGCCGGCACCTCCTTCATGCTCACCACCTCCGGCTCCACCGACCTGCCCAAGATCGTCCCCCTCGCCCAGTCGGCCGTGGACCGCTTCACCGCCTGGGCCCACGACACCTTCGACCTCGGGCCCGGACGCGTCGTCGCCAACTACGCGCCCCTCAACTTCGACCTCGCCCTGCTCGACGTGTGGGCCACCCTCGCCGCCGGCGGCACCTGCCTGCTCATCGACCCCGCCCACGCCCTCAACGCCCGCCACCTGCTCACCCGGCTCACCCGCCACCGCCCCCACGTGCTGCAGGCCGTCCCCCTGGCCTACGCCCTGCTCGCCCAGGCCGCCGGCCCCGGCGCCGCCGTGCTGGACAGCGTCGAGCACGCCGCGTTCACCGGCGACGCCATCGACGCCCGCACCCTGGCCGCGCTGCCCGCCCTGCTGCCGAACGCCCACCTGTACAACATCTACGGCTGCACCGAGACCAACGACAGCTTCCTGCACCGCCTGGACCGCCTGGACGCCGCGGCCGCCCTGCCCGTGCCCATCGGCGAGCCCCTGCCCGGCGTGCGCACCCTCATCACCACCGACGACGGCACCCCCCTCACCGGCCCCGGCAGCGGCGAACTCCACGTCTCCACCCCCTTCCAGGCCGCCGGCTACCTCGACCGCTCCCGCGACACCGGACGCTTCACCACCCGCCCCGAGGGCGCCGGCGAGGGACGGCGCTGGTTCCGCACCGGCGACCTCGTCACCCGCGACGACAGCGGCCGCATCCACCTCACCGGCCGCGCCGACTTCCAGGTCAAGGTCCGCGGCGTCGCCGTCAACACCGCCGAGATCGAACGCGTCCTGCTCGCCCACCCCGACGTGCAGGAGGCCGCCGTCGCCGCCGCGAGCGACCCGCTCACCGGCAAACGCCTGCACGCCGCCGTGAGGCGCGCCCCCGGCTCCACCCTCAACAGCCTCGTCCTGCGCGAGCACCTGGCCCGCAACCTGCCGCGCGCCGCCGTCCCCGAGAAGCTCGCCATCCACGACACCCCCCTGCCCAAGACCGCCACCGGCAAGGTCGACCGCAAAGCCGTCCTGCCCGCCCCCTGAAACCCCGCACCCCGCGCCCCGCGCCCCGCGCCCCGCGCCACCGAACACCGACCACCCATCCACGCAAGGGAGTTGCCCGCCATGAGCAACATCGACCGGATCAAGCGGTTCCTCATCGAGGAGTTCCTGCCCGACATCACCCCCGACCAGCTCGCCGACGACCACGACCTGCTCTCCGACGGCGTCATCGACAGCCTCGGCGTCCTCAAGCTCATCGCCTGGGTCGAGGACCACTTCGCCCTGCCCGTCGACGACACCGACCTCGACCCCAACAACTTCCGCTCGGTCGCCGCCATCGACGCCTTCATCACCGAACGCCGCACCGCCGCCACCGCCGCCGCCACGGCCACCGTGGGCGGCTGACACCCGTGCACCCGGCCCTCACCGCGCTCCTCGCCGCCCGCCCCGTCGACGCCGAGGCCTGGCACTCGTGGTGGGACCAGCTCGAACACCGCACCCTGGGCCCGGCCGACACCGACCGGGCCCAGGCGGCGGCCCTGCTGGCCGGCCTCACCACCCGCCTGCCCGACCCCGACACCCTCGCCGCCCTGGTCACCACGCTCACCGAACGCACCCCCCACCCCGGCCCCGCCCACCCCCGCAGCGTCAACATCGTCGGCACCGGCGGCGGACCGGCCACCTTCAACCTCTCCACCGCCGCCGCCCTCACCGCCGCCGCCATCGGCATCCCCGTCGTCAAGACCGGCTCCCGCGCCTACACCAGCGCCGCCGGCTCCGTCGACCTCCTGGAACGCCTGGGCATCACCCTCACCTCCGGCCACGCCGCCACCGCCGACCACCTCGCCCGCCACAACATCGCCTTCGCCGGCCCCCACGTCTACCCGCCGCCCCTGACCCGCCTGGCCCGCACCCTCTACCCCCTCACCCTCAAACCCTTCGGCGCCTTCCTCAACACCCTCGGCCCCCTGCTCGCCACCGTCCCCGTCACCGCCCAGCTCACCGGCGTCTCCACCCCCGCCGCCCTCGACGCCCTGCGCCCCCTGGCCGCCCGCCTGCCCGGACGCACCGTGTGGCTGGCCCACAACCGCACCGGCGCCGACGAACTCCTGCCCTTCGCCGACAACACCCTGCACACCCCCACCGGCACCGTCCACCTGCCCGCCGGCTGCGTCGCCCCCGACACCGGCACCCTCGCCGACCTCGCCCCCCACCCCGACGACCTCACCGGCCACTTCCTGCGCGCCCTCGCCGGACAGGCCGGCACCACCGCCACCCGCACCATCGCCCTCAACGCCGCCGCCCTCGCCCTGGCCTCCGGCCGCCACACCCACTGGAACACCGCCTACACCGCCGCCCTGGACGCCCTCGCCGACGGCACCCCCCGCGCCCTGGCCGAACGCCTCGCCACCGCACCCGCCCGCCCCGCCCGCCCCGCGCCACCCGCGCCGCCCGCGCCGCCGGCCGCCGGGACCGCCGCCCCGGACCCCGCGGCCCGCCGACCGGAGGCCACCCGTGCCTGAACCCCTCTTCCCCCGGAACCGCCCCGGCCTCGCCCTGTTCCTCAACGCCGGCGACCCCGCCGACCGCCTCACCGACCTCGCCCTCATGCTCGACGAGCAGCGCGTCGACGTCCTCGAACTCGCCGTCCCCTTCCCCGACTCGCCCACCGACGGCCCCGTCATCCGCCGCTCCGCCGCCCGCGCCCTGCACGCCGGCACCACCTGGGACACCGTCCTCGCCGACCTCACCGACCTCACCCCCCGGCTGCGCCACCTCAAGGTCGTCCTGCTCGCCGACTGGAGCCACAGCCTGCGCCACCGCGACCCCGCCGCCACCGCGCGCGCCGCCACCGCCGCCGGAGCCCGCGCCCTGCTCGTCCACGCCCTGCCCCCACGCCTGCGCCCCGCCTGGCAGCAGGCCCTGCGCGACGAAGGCCTCCCGCAGGTCACCACCTGCTACCCCGCCTCCGCCCCCGACGTCCTCGCCGCCGCCGCCCGCGACGCCACCGGCGCCTACGTCTACCTCGTCGCCCACTACGGCCGCTCCGGCACCACCCCCACCACCGGCCACCGCGCCCTGGCCACCACCGTCGCCACCCTGCGCACCGCCGCCCCCGCGACCCCCGTCGCCATCGGCTTCGGCGTCAGGACCGCCGCCGACCTGGACGCCGTCACCGCCGCCGGCGCCGACGCCGCCATCGTCGGCTCCGCCGCCGTCGCCCGCCTGGAACACGCAGCCGCCCACGGCCTGGACGCCGTCACCGAACTGCGCGCCTTCCTCACCGACCTCCGCCCCGCCCGCCCCCCTCACCCGGACGCAGGAGGCGGACCCCGCACCACCGCGCACACCCCCACCACCCCCGGCACCACCACCCGAGAGGAACAACCCGCATGCTGATCCGCGACCTGGCCGACGTGAAGACCGTCGAGTGGGGCAACGGCCTGTCCCGCCGCTTCCTCGTCGAGAGCGACAACCTCGGCTACAGCCTCACCGACACCATCGTCAACGCCGGCACCAAGTCCCGCCTGGAGTACCGCAACCACCTGGAGGCCTGCTACTGCATCGCCGGCTCCGGCGAGGTCGTCGACATGGACGGCAACTCCCACCCCATCACCCCCGGACGCCTCTACGCCCTCGACGAGCACGACGCCCACTACCTGATCGCCGGCCCCCACGAGGACCTGCGCCTGGTCTGCGTCTTCTCCCCGGCCCTGCGCGGCGACGAGGTCCACCAGCTCGACGCCCACTCCTCCTCCGCCTACTAGCCACCCCGCCAGGCACCCGCGGCCAGGCACCCCCGCCAGGCACCCCGCGCCCCACCGGGGCCCGCCGCCCCCACCCACCGCCCGGGGGCCCGGGCCCCCGCACGGGCCCTGGAACCGACGTGAGCCGGCGCCACCGGGCGCCGGCCTGCCACCCCGGGCCCCGACGGCCCGGGAGGAAGGCGGCACCCCGATGATCCGCTGGAACGCCGACCAGACGGCCCTGCGCGAGGGCCTGGCCCGCTTCGGCGACGACCTCAGCGCCGGCCACATCGAAGGCGACGAACAGGCCGCCTTCTCCCACGACAAGTGGCGCCTGATCCAGAAGACCGGCATCCTCTCCCTGCCCTTCGACGAACGCCACGGCGGCCTGGGCCAGTCCCTGCTCACCACCATGTACGTCCTCGAAGGCCTCGGCCAGACCTGCCGCGACGGCGGCCTCAACTTCTCCGTCACCACCTCCATGGCCTCCACCGGCGTCCCCCTCCAGGCCTTCGGCTCACCCGCCCTCAAAGACGCCTACCTGCCCCGCATCGCCTCCGGCGACGCCATCGGCGCCCACGCCATCACCGAGTCCGAATCCGGCTCCGACGCCATGCAGATGCGCACCCGCGCCGTCCGCGACGGCGACCACTTCGTCCTCAACGGCTCCAAGACCTTCGTCTCCAACGGCCCCGTCGCCGACGTCGTCGTCGTCTACGCCCGCACCCACCCCCAGGGCGGAGCCCTCGGCGTCACCGCCTTCCTCGTCGACGCCGACACCCCCGGCCTCACCACCGGAAACCCCGTCAAGAAGATGGGCCTGCGCACCTCCCCCCTCTCCGAGCTCTACCTCGACGACGTCCGCGTCGGCGCCGACCGCGTCCTGGGCCGCGTCGGCGGCGGCTTCCTCGTCCTCGACCACGTCATGAAACGCGAGATCCTCTACACCTTCATCGTCAACACCGGCGAGATGCAGCACCGCCTCGCCCGCTGCCTCGACTACGCCAAGACCCGCATGTCCTTCGGCAAACCCATCGGCTCCTACCAGTCCGTCGCCAACAAGATCGTCGACACCAAGATCCGCCTGGAAACCGCCCGCAAGTGGCTGTACGACACCGCCCAGCGACTGGAAGCCGGCGACAACGTCACCGTCGACATGGCCATCGCCAAACTCCTCACCAGCGAATCCAACCTCGCCACCTCCCTGGCCGCCGTCCAGGTCTTCGGCGGCAACGGCTACATGTCCGAATACGGACTGGAGAAGGACGTGCGCAACGCCGTCGCCGGCACCATCTACTCCGGCAGCAACGAGATCCAGTACAACCGCATCGCCGCCATGCTCGGACTCGGCAAATGACCGCCCCCGCCGCCCCGTTCACCCCCGCCGCCCCGCTCGCCCCCACCCGCAGCGGCCACCTCAAGGTCTGCGGCGCCCGCACCCGCGCCGACCTCACCCTCCTCGCCGACACCGGCCCCACCCTGGTCGGCCTGTGGCACGGCATCCCCGGCGGCCCCGCCGAACTCGAGGCCGACCGCCTCGCCGACCTCGCCGCCACCGCCATCCGCCTGGGCCTGGAACCCGTCCTCGTCACCTTCCTCGACCACGCCCCCACCCTCGCCGCCCTCGCCCGCGCCACCGGCATCCGCTGGATCCAGCTCCACGCCTACCAGAGCCCCGCCCTCGTCGCCGAACTGCGCGAACACCTGCCCTACGCCGTCCTCGTCAAAGTCCTCCACCTCTCCCGAGGACGCTGCCTCGAGCGCGCCTTCACCGGCGCCTTCGCCCGCGCCGGCTGCGACCTGTTCCTCCTCGACACCGTCACCGACGACGGCCGCGTCGGCTCCACCGGCCAACCCCTGGACCCCGCCCACGTCCACGCCCTGCTGCCCCGCCTCACCATCCCCTTCCTCCTCGCCGGCGGCCTCAGCACCACCAACCGCGACACCTACCGCACCATCACCGACCACCCCCTCTACGCCGGCGCCGACATCGACTCCGCCGCCCGCGACCGCACCGGCCGCTTCACCCACGAGAACGTCACCGCCCTCACCCGCGCCTGGCACCCGCGCCTCCAGGAGACGACCGCATGAGCCCGAGCTTCATCGACGCGCTGCTCACCGCCGCCCGCCCCCTGGTCATGGAAGTCAAACTCCGCGACCCCCACGGCACCGACCTCCTGGGCCCGCGCACCGTCACCGACCTCGTCACCCGCTACGAACAGGCCGGCGCCCCCTGCCTGTCCGTCGTCACCGGCCGCTGGTTCGGCGGCACCCCCCGCCTGCTGCGCGAGGTCACCGCCGCCACCGAACTGCCCGTCCTGCAGAAGGACTTCCTCACCCGCCCCGCCCAACTCGAAGCCGCCCGCGCACTCGGCGCCTCCGCCGTCCTGCTCACCGCCGCCCTGCTGCCCGCCACCTCCCTCGCCCGCCTGGTCACCAGCGCCCTCGACCTCGGCCTGACCCCCTTCGTCGAGATCACCGACGAACGCGAACTCGACACCCTGCCCCGCATCGCCGACTGCGTCGTCGCCGTCAACAACAAGGACATCCGCACCCGCGAACGCGACCGCGGCGACCTCGGCCGCAGCCTGCGCCTGCTGCCCGCCCTGCGCGCGGCCGGCTGCCGCGCCCCCGTCTCCGCCTCCGCCATCACCGACCCCGCCGACGCCGCCCGCCTCCTGGACGCCGGCTACGCCGCCCTGCTCATCGGCACCTCCCTCATGCGCAACCCCGACCTCACCGGCTGGCTCGCCGACCTCGACAACGCCCGCACCGGAGTCGCCGCGTGAGAACCGACCTGCGCACCCGCTCCCTGGTCCTGGACGCCGCCGGCATCCCGCTGTCCGCCCTGGTCGCCGAACCCGAGGACCGCGCCCCCAAAGCCGTCGTCCTCGCCGTCCACGGCCGCGGCATGCGCGCCGCCTACTTCGCCGGCCCCGCCCACCCCGACACCAGCCTGCTCACCCTCGCCGCCGACCTCGGCTACACCGTCCTCGCCGTCGACCGCCCCGGCCACGGCGCCTCCGCCCACCGCCTGCCGGCCGGCCAGCTCATCGCCGACCAGGCCGCCACCCTCCACGCCGCCCTCACCGACTACGCCCGCGCCCACGACACCGGCGCCGGCGTCCAACTCCTCGCCCACTCCTTCGGCGGCAAGATCGCCCTCCAACTCGCCGCCCACTGGCCCGACGACCCCCGCCTGCCCCTGCTCGGCTGCGACATCTCCGGCCTCGCCCAGCACTACGCCCCCGGCGCCTGGGAGCGCCCCGACGACCTCGCCGGCGGCGGCCGCCTCAACTGGGGCCCCCTCAACCTCTACCCGCCCGGCACCTTCCACGCCGCCCGCACCCTGCTCACCCCCGTCCCCGCCCTCGAATCCCGCGAACTGGCCACCTGGCCCGCCCGCTACAGCGCCCTCGCCGCCCGCGTACGCGTCCCCGTGCGCCTGACCCTCGCCGAACACGAACACTGGTGGCGCCTGGACGAAGCCTCCCGCACCGCCCTGACCACCGCCTTCCCCACCGGCCTGGCCCACCTGGTCACCGCCCACCGCGCCGGACACAACCTCTCCCTGGGCCACGCCGCCCGCCCCTACCACCTGCGCGCCCTCGCCTTCACCGACGACTGCCTCACCCGCACCGCCACCGCCACCGCCGCACCCGCCGCACCCGCCGCACCCGCCGCACCCGCCGTGCCGGCCGCCGGTGCGCCCTCCGCCGCGCCGGCCCCCGCCCTCGCCACCGTCTGACGAGGACCCACCGACCACCTGGCGCAGGGTGGCAGGAAAGCCCCGCCGTCCCCCCCGGGCAAGGGGACGGCGGGGCCCGCCCCCGCGCCCCCCCGCGCGCGCCGGGCACGGGAATCCCGTGCCGACCGGGCAGGTTGCAGTCGACAGCCCACGAACGGACCCCGGTCCGCCACGGGCACACCGACAACCGGCCACAGGAGGGCACACACATGAGGATCGGCGACATCGACGTCCAGGCGATCACCGACGGAACCGGCACCGAGAAGGCCGCCGACATCCTCACCCGCCCCGGCACCGACGACCCCTGGGCCTGCCACCGCCACCACCTCGAACCCGACGGCACCCTCACCCTGCCCCTGGGCGGCTTCCTCGTGCGCAGCGGACAGCGCACCGTCCTCGTCGACGCCGGAGTCGGCCCCCACGACGACGGCAAGTACCGCGGCGGCGCACTCCTCGACTCGCTCGCCGCCCACGGCGCCACCCCCGCCGACATCACCGACGTCCTGTTCACCCACCTCCACTTCGACCACGTCGGCTGGGCCTCCGTCGACGGCCGGCCCGTCTTCCCCAACGCCACCTACCGCGCCCACCGCGCCGACTGGCAGCACTTCGTCACCGGCGACTGCGCACCCCCCGAGGCCGTCGCCAAACTCGCCCCCGTCGAGGCACAACTCGAACTCTTCGACGCCGACACCACCCTCGCCCCCGGCATCGACGCCCTCCACACCCCCGGCCACACCCCCGGCACCACCGTCTACGTGCTCTCCTCCGGCGGCCGACGCGCCCTGCTGCTCGGCGACGTCGTCCACTCCGTCGTCCAACTCGCCGAACGCGACTGGCAGGTCGTCTGGGACATCGACCCCGCCGCCGCCTCCGCCGCGCGCAACCGCATCGCCGACCGGGCCGCCGACACCGACGACCTCCTCGTCGCCGCCCACTTCCCCGGCATGCGCTTCGGCCGCGTCCTCGCCGCCGACGGCCACCGCCGCTTCGTCGCCGTCTGAACCCCGCCCGCCCGCGGCCCCCCGCGGCCCCGCCACCGCCCGGACGGCACCGGCCCGCGCGCCGGTGCCGTCCGGGCG